>CAZWKY010000026.1:0-21456 GCA_964634095.1 uncultured Methanomassiliicoccales archaeon
CTCGGGGCATCGCCCCCGTGACTGAGATGATACGACCTTCGAAAAGATCACAGAAGGTCAGAACGAATTACCGAACAGAGTAATTCATCTATGAGATTAACTATCTGATGACAATGTGGAAATATCTCTCATCCTTAGACAACTCGACATTGTCCTCGGTGATACTGTAAAAACAGCGGGTAGGGACTTTCCCACATACTTCTTGTGCAGTCCGCGCACGTCCATATTAACCCCACACTTCGTCGCACGGTGCACCATCTCACAGATGTATCTCTTTGGGAATCTTCCCTATGGATTCTGCGCCGCGTCAGATGTCCTTCTGGAACCACCCCACCTTCCCCTCGTATCCGTGACTGGAGAGGTATCTCAACATCTGGTCTGGATTGATGTGTTTCGATGACTCGAAATCCGGTTCGTTGTGGATTTTATTGTATGCACAAATCAGTTTGTCGTACATAGCCTCGTTATGAAATGTGGCATCGTAACGCAGGTTACTGGACATCACGACACCAATCTTCCTTAAGACCTTCAGACAGACCTCATGGGATGCATAGGGGCCATCGCTCAGGATCCTCGCACCCTGACTCTGAGAAACGATCACGAATACCGGCGACAGACACCATCGAAACAATTAAGTTTCAGATGAGTGTTACAAGTCATAAGGAAGTGTAACGGCCCCGAAGGGCCGGATGCTTTACGGGGCATCACCCGTTCACATCCCTTATGGGATGTCAATCGTGATCTCAATCTCACCGACCTTGATCACGATGCGAATATCGTTGGACCGGTATTCAATGTTAACAACGTATATGTTAAACACCTCCTACCGGGACGGTTTCGAATCTGCCGATTGGCGAAAAAATCACGACAGATTCGAGACTTCCCGTCTTATCGGCATTCTCAGCAACCATTGGACAGTATTTAGAAGTTTGTATCTAAATATAATTGTATATCCGATTATGGATATATTAAATAGATTTTTTAATATGATTCACAAATATTTTTGTATCGCAAGCGACAGGACATGAAGGTGGGATGGGGAACAGCCCCCACCCCTTTGATGTTTCACTCGGACCTTCCGATCCTGCTGCGCATGAACCCGGGACACTTCCAGTTCCAATCGCCCAGCAGATGCATCACCGCGGGCACGATGTAGGTACGGACCACCAGCGCATCCACCAGGATGGCGAAGCACAGTGCGAATCCGAACTGCTGCATCATGACCATTGAGGACAGCATCAGTGTACCGAATGCACCTCCCATGATCAGTCCGCAGATGGTGATGACGGAACCGGTGTGGACCACGGCCTGATGGATCGCCTCATCGTTGTCCATACCGTGGGCCATGACGTTCTCCCTGATCCTGGTGGTCAGCAGGATATCGTAGTCCATTCCCAGACCGAGGCATATCACGAGCAGGATCAGCGGGATCAGCCACATGACCTCGGCATCCATGAGACTTCCGAACACCACATGCACCAGTGCGAGGGTCCAGCAGATGGACATCATGATCGTCAGGACCGACCTGAACGGGATCGTATACGACCTCATCACGAAGAACAGCAGCACGATGATCAGCAGGATGACCAGGACCTCTATGGTGTTGAACTCGTCGCTGATGACCTCGGACACCTCGAACAGGACCACGGCCGAACCTGTGATCCACTTCTCCGTGACCAGTCCGTCATATGCGGTGACGTAATCGTTCACGCATCCCTTCACATGGGAGATGGACTCCATCGATGTGGGGGACATGGCGGAATCCCTCGTGGCGACGGACAGTTTGATGATATCCACGCCGCCGGCACCTGCCTGTCCGTCCTGCACGTAGGAACCTCCCAGGATCCCCCCGTTGCAGTTGACGATGTAGTCGATCACGGGTCCGCCGGTGTTCAGGATCATGGAATCCGCAACGGGGACCGCCTGCTCCACGGTCATACCCTGAGAAACCAGGGCCTCGATGTACTTCGCCTGGAGCATGGGGATGGCGACCTCGAGGTACTGTGATACCGTCGCCGGTGCAACGGACTCTATGTACGCCATCATCGCGGCGGGATCGTCCATACCCACGACGGATGCCGCATCCGCCACCTGCTCGTCCCACTCGTAGGGCAGCAGCACATAGGCGATGTTGTCATCACCGGATATCGAATCCGACAGCGATGTCAGGGAAGGCCTCACATCGTTCCTCCAATGGTCGTTCCACAGCAGGACGTCCGCACCCGATGCCGGGTCCACGGCGACCGTGGCGATGTCCGACGAGTAGTCCAGTATCACATAATCCGGCATCAGCAGACCCTGGTTCGCATACTCCCCGATCAGGTCCATACCGTCACCGGACTCACCGGTCTGCATGGCCCCCGCCATGTCATAGGATGTCTCCGCGGTCATCGCCACATATGCGGCGGGGACGGTCACCAGGACCGCTGCGATGACGATGGCCTTCGCATGCTTCAGTGAGAACCTGGAGGATGCCTCGAAGTACCTGTGTCCGATGCGTCCGCATGCCGCGAACCATCCCTTCGTGGCCTTACCGCCCTCCTGATAGGCCCTCATGGTGGAGGGCCAGAAGATCCTGTCACCCAACAGGGCGAGGATCGAGGGTATGAGGGTCAGTGCGGCGAGCAGCGCCACGAGGATGCCCAACGCGAGGCAGATACCCATGGTGGAGACCATGCTGAAGGAGCAGATGCACATGGCACCGAACCCGATGATCACAGCGGCTCCGGACACGGCGATGGACTCCCCGGCCCAGACCACGGCCTGGTGCAGAGCATCCTCATGGGACCTTCCGGAGCGGAGCTCCTCCCTGTACCTCGCGATGATGAAGATGCAGTAGTCGCAACCGGCACCCATCATGGACACCAGGAGCATCATCTCGGTGATGAAGTAGATGCTGAACAGCTGACCGAGACCGAATATCAGTCCCATGACCACCACGAAGGCGAACCCGATGGTGATCGGGGGTGTGGCGGAGGATATGAACGACCTGAAGAACAGTCCGACCAGGATCAGGATCAGGAGGATGGTGAACGGATCGATGCGCGCGATGTCCTGGGCGGCGCCGGTGGACATGTCGTACATGATCGCAGGATTTCCGGTGAGGTAGATGTCCACACCGTAGTCCCCGGAGAGGGTGGAGGTGTAATCGGACTCCACACCGCGGATGAAATCCCTGAGGAGGGGCGTGTCGTTGGTGACGTCCACATCGAGCTCGGGGTTGTAGACCACGCCGACCATCAGGATACCGGAACCGTCCTCCCCTTCCTGGGGGGACATGGCCAGGAACTGCATGAGCTTGCGTCCGCCGGTATCGTCCTTGTAGTCGTCCACGGATGCGTTCAGGGCGTCCAACAGGCCCTCCGCCTGTATCAGACCGTCCCCGTCGGTGTAGTGCATCACCAGGATCGGGACGGTGGACACGTCGGCATCCGTACTCGGGAAGTACTCGCCGATGACGGCGAACCCCTGCATGGATTCGGAATCCGAATCCGCCATGTCGTTGGTGTCATAGCTCATGACCGACCCCGCCTTGAGGGCGAAGGGAGCCGCCACCACCAGGATGACGATCCACATGGCCAGGATGAGCTTGGCATGTCCGACGATGGCATCTGCCAATCTGTCGAATATCATGCCGGTCCGGACAACAGGTCGGATTAATAACGTTGGGAAAACAGCTTCACGGGATGCGAAGGGTCGTCGGGGGAAGACGGACCCCGGTGATGCGGATGACCACGGGGCCCTGTTTGTCGGAGAAAGGATACTGTTTCAGATGACCATCAGATCTTGATCTGGTCCTTCACCATGTCGTATGTGACGACACAGGTCGTGTCCACCCTGACATCGTAATCGGTCACGTACGGATAGAAGACCTCGATGAGCTCCTGATAGAGATCGTATGCGAAATCCAATCCGAACTCCTCCTCGTAGATCACTCCGGCGGTGAATGCTATCCTTGCAATATCATGCATGTTCTTGTTCACTACGAAGTAGTGCTCAGGGTACGCATCCATCTTGGCGGCGTACTGTCCGTATGCCGTGTACTTGTCAACCTTGTTCGCAGCATCATCGTTCCTAAGGCTCATCCCCTCGTACTGGATGATGTAATCGGCCTGGTACTTCGGAACCGCGGCCCATGCACCCATGTCGTCCTTCATGGACTGGGTGTTCTTCTCGAAATCCGACAGGTTGATGGTCCCTGCGGAGACGGAGTTCTCCGTGAGATAGTACTTGGTACCGCACATGGAGAAGGAGTACATTGTGATGGATGTCTTCTTGTCCTCGATCTTCGCAACCTTGTCCGCGATGATCTTGTTGTATTTGTCGTAGAATCCGACGATGACATCGGCACGCTCGGTCTTCTGAAGGAGGAATCCCATCAGAAGATAGGTGTTCAGAGAGGAATCCGTGCTCTCGGGATCGATCCTGACACACTGGACAGGGGTACCTGCGAGTGCGGTCTCCACCTGGTCATAGGTGGAACTGTACAATGTGATGACCGCATCGATGTCATAGTTGGACATGAGCTCCTTGTCTATCTTGTAGGGACTGGACCCGATACTGGGCAGGTCGAATGTGGGTTCATCGAGGACCGGGTTGAGGGACTTGGTGCCTCCGGCCTTGGCCTTCGCCAGATCTGCTGCACCCAGTGCGTTGATCACGGGGTGGATCGAGGTCCCTGCGATCGCGATCTTCTTGAGTGGATATTCGACTGTGGCGACATCCCCGAGTCCGTTGATGTAGGAGACCTTGCAGCTCTCCTTGTTGACGAGTTTCTGGATGATCTCCCTGTCCCCGTCATCGAGGACACCGTTACGGTTGGCATCCGCATAGGGGTTCTTCGTCTTGTCCCATGAGTTCGACTCGTACATCTCGTCGAACGCTTTCAGATCGTCCGAATCTATATGGTCGTCATTGTCCGCGTTTCCGAAGATCTGCAGACGTCCGCTGTAGTTCTTCACTACCTCGTCGTCATCACCGATCAGAAGATATGCGGATATCCCGCCTATCGCGATCACAGCGACGACAGCTATGGCAAGTATCTTTGTCGTATCAGCCATGTTGGATTATGTATCCAACTTAATAAATAGTTATTCGTACCGCTGGATATCAGAGAAATGGCGGCACTACGACCACTTTATTCATAAAAATGGTCTGAAATAATGATCTTATTGATGATATGACGATGTGGAATGAACCTATTGATTGTAGGTTATATCCTCCAATTCAACGGCTGCAGACGGTTCCCTCGGGAACGGGACCTGCATCGAACAGGGGATCCCTCAGAATGACGTAGGGACGTCCGGAATCGGTTATCACCTGGGAATCGACCTTGTACACCTCGCGGATGTTCTCCTCGGTGATGACCTCTTCTGGGGTTCCGACCCTGAAAACACCCTTGTTGTAGAGCATGATGACCTTGTCCGAGTATCTGGATGCGATGTTCAGATCATGGGAGATCATGATCACGGTGATACCATCCCTGACGGAGAGTTCCTTCAGGATACGGGTCACATCCATCTGATGTTTTATGTCCAGGTTGGAGGTCGGTTCGTCCAACAGGAGTATCTTCGGTTTCTGGGCCAATCCCCTTGCAAGGACGATCTTCTGATGCTGTCCGGCGGACAGTTCGTCGAAGGACCTCATGGCGAATGATTCCATACCCAACATCTTCAGGATGGAATAGGCCTCCTGGACATCGTCATCGGTGATCTTGTGTCCGGAATGGGGGTGCCTCCCCATCAGGACGGTGTCCATGACGGTCATGGGGAACGCATCGCTGGTGGCATGTGGAACGAATCCCATGACCTTGGCCAACTCCTTGATTGGGATCCCGTCGATCCCCTTCCCCTGGATCATCACCTTCCCCTCCGTTGGGGACAGGATCTTGTTGAGGCAGTAGATCAATGTGGACTTGCCGACACCGTTCGGTCCGATTATGGATATCATCTGAGCCCCTCCGACCTTCAGATCCACATCCTCTAGGATCTTCAGGGTCTCCCCGTATCCGAAACACAGCCCTTCCACATCGATATCCAATGGACTCATCGGGATCTCCATGCTGACGACGCTATTTATATTGATTGGATAATACATCCAACTATGGAATTCGTACAGGATGACGAGGGCATACGCATCGTCGAGGAGTACAACGCATCCATAACGAGGAAGGTCACATTCATCGTAGGGATGCTGGTCATCCTCTTCGCGGCCGTATGCATCTCCTGCTCGATGGGAGGCAGGCATGTCGATGTCCTGTCGATCCCGGGTCTGATCTGGGACCACATCAACGGAACGACCTACGACTACCCATCCGAGATCTGGTGGGACGACTACATTGTATGCGATGTCAGACTCCCGAGGGTACTGATCGCATGCATCGCCGGAGCGACGTTGGCGATATGCGGTACCGCGGTCCAGAGTCTGATGAACAATCCGCTGGCATCACCGTACACCCTCGGAATGTCATCCGGAGCCGATTTCGGAGCCACCATGGCGATAGTCATGGGATTCTCCATGGGAACATCCCTGGGGATGTACGGGACTACCATCAGTGCATTCGCGTTCGGTATGGTCCCGGTTGTCGTCGTCCTGATGATCTCCAAATTCGTCAGGCTGTCCCCCGTGACCCTGATCCTGATCGGTATAGCCATCTCGGAGTTCTTCGGGTCCATGAGCACACTCGTCTTCATCGGTGCCGACGAGGGGAGTGTCGAAGCCGCATACCTGTGGAGCATCGGCGACCTCCTTAACGTCACCTGGGCGGACTTCCGCCTGATGGCCATCCTCATGGTGATAGGCTCCATCATTCTGTATGCCATGTCATGGAAGTTCAACGTCCTCTCCCTCGGCGAGGACAGCGCCAAGACCATGGGTGTCGATGTGGAGAGGTTCAGGATCCTCATGATGGCCCTCCTCGCACTGATGACCATGTCGGTGGTGGCGTTCGTGGGTATCATCGGATTCGTCGGACTGATAGCACCCCATATGGTCAGATACGTTATCGGCAGTGACAACAGGTTCGTCATACCGGGATCGATGGTCCTCGGGGCATTCGTCCTCTTGGCCGCCGACAGCATAGCACGCATCTGCACCGCGGATGCCGTCCCGGTGGGCTCCGTCATGGCCCTGATCGGTGCACCAGTCTTCCTCTATCTCATCATGAGACGCAACAGCCAGTTCAAAGGGGCGTGGTGACGTGATAATCAACAGATTCCTGCACCCGGATGAGGACGGCATCCAATCATACCGTCGTCAGAACAGGATGAAGAGGATGTTCATCCTGGTGATGGTGGCGGTGATCGCCGTCACCATGCTCTACTCCCTGTGCGTAAGCAAATACCCCCTTTCGTTCTTCGAGTCCCTGCGCATAGTATGGGACAGACTGACCATAGGTCCATCGGACACTGTGAAGGAGATGATCGTCTACGGCGACCTCGTCCCCAGGGCGATCGTATCGGTCACCGTCGGAGCGGGATTGGCCATAGCTGGGGCGGTCATGCAGAGCATGCTGCACAACCCGTTGGCCGATCCGTACACAACAGGGGTATCGTCCGGAGCGTCCTTCGGTGCCGCGGTGTTCATCGTCCTCGGAATATCCGTGATCCCGATCCAGGGAACGATAGGGATAATCGGGAACGCATTCGTGTTCGCACTCATCCCCGCATTCCTGATACTTCTCCTGTCCGTTTTCAAGAGGATCACATCGACCACGATGATCCTCATCGGGATCGGTGTGATGTACATGTTCAGTGCACTCACCCAGCTCCTGAAGGTGAGGGCCGACCCGTTGCAGATGCAACAGCTGTACAGATGGCAACTGGGGACATTGGCGGAATGCAACCTCCAGGATGTGGCCATCGTCCTGGTGGTATGCCTGATATGCGGACTCATCCTGTACAGGTTCAGAAGCGACCTCAACCTGCTCTCGGTGGGCGACAAACCCGCACTGACCATGGGTACCGACCCGTGGAGGGTGAGGGTCGTATGCCTGATCATAGTCTCGTTCATGACCGCGGTAGTGGTGAGTTTCACCGGGGTCATCGGATTCGTGGGATTAGTGGCACCTCAGATCGTCAGGCTCTTCATGGGCTCCGATAACAGATACCTCCTTCCCGCATCCGCGGCGTTCGGAGGTGCATTCCTGATCGTCTGTGACTGTGTCGGCAGGGTCATAGGGGCGACGGGACTGCCCGTGGGTGTGATAACGGCCATAATCGGAAGCCCTCTGTTCCTCTACATGCTGGTGAAGAGGTCCAAGAGGGTCACCATCTGACAACACCTTTCGGAAACGACATGGCCGTGGTCCCGGACCATGGTCGTGTCCCCTTCTCCGACATCACCGATGCATGGAGGCGAGGAGAATGGACGGAACATGTCGTGGTGCAAAACGGATATGGAAGTCCCGCCCGCTCGGTCACCATCATCCCCTTATCAGGTATAAAATATATTGGAGTATACATCCAATATCACCGTATCCTGCCCCTCCTCCGACCCGGAGACCACACTTTATCTAACATAACCCGATACACGGCCGATAACAATGGTTGACGAGAAAGCCATCCAGACGGCACAGGAGAGATTCGGTGCCCTTCTCAGGAAGCAGCTGGAGAGGGTCGAGGTCCTCAAGAACGAGGGCGACTGGACCGACTACTCCAAGCTCGACAAGCTCATCATCGGTGTCTGCGGAGGGGACGGTATCGGACCCTACATCTGCGCATCCGCCCAGAAGGTCATGGAGTTCCTCCTGGCCGACAGGATCGCCGCCGGAAAGGTGGAGATCAGGCAGATCGACGGACTCACCATCGAGAGGAGGGTGGAGGTCATGAAGGCCATCCCCGACGACACACTGGCCGAGCTGAAGAAGTGCCATGTGATCCTCAAGGGACCCACCACCACGCCCGCCAAGGGGGACCCCTGGCCCAACATCGAGTCCGCCAACGTGGCCATGAGGAAGGAACTGGACCTGTTCGCCAACGTCAGACCCGTCTCCGTCCCCGAGCTCGGCATCGACTGGACGTTCTACAGGGAGAACACCGAGGGTTCCTACGCACTGGGAAGCGACGGTTTCTTCGTCTCCGACGACCTGGCCATGGACTTCTGCGTCGCAACCCAGCAGGGTACCGAGAGGATCATCCGCGCCGGATTCGAGCACGCCAGGAAGACCGGCAAGAACTACGTCTCCATCATCGTCAAGGCCAACATCATCAAGACCACCGACGGACTGTTCGTGGACCTGGCCGACAAGATCGGTGAGGAGTACCCCGAGGTCAAGCACGACGTCTGGTTCGTGGACATCACCACCGCCAAGCTCATCGACCCCGCCAGGAGGAGCGACTTCAAGGTCTTCGTCCTGCCCAACCTCTACGGTGACATCATCACCGACGAGGCCGCACAGATCCAGGGAGGTGTCGGTACCGCCGGTTCCGCCAACATCGGAAAGAGGTACGCAATGTTCGAGGCCATCCACGGTTCCGCACCCAGGATGGTCACCGAGGGACGCGCACAGTACGCAGACCCCTGCTCCATGATCAAGGCCGTCGCCCTGATGATGAACCATATCGGCGAGAACGAGAAGGGAAGGAAGCTGGAGATGGCACTGGACATCTGTTGCCAGTTCGAGAGGAAACTGGTCATGACCGGAAGGTCCAACGGTGCCACCGGCGACGAGTTCGCACAGTACGTCCTCGACACCATCCAGAGACCCGACCTCGAGTCCGCCTGGCAGGGTTACGTGGACGCCGCCATCGCGGCCAAGAACTGAGGATCATCACCTGAAACGCCTTACGCACCGGGGGACCGGTGCGGATCCCTTATTGAACTTGTATGAGATCGACCATAAGGTTGCTCTGGTTTAGAACACGACCATCCCTTTAATAATCTGGTTTCAAACATTTTTCTCTCTAAAAGCTTCTGGTTTTTATGATTCGACTGTCGGCATAAATCTGGTTTCAAACAATAATTATAACAGAAACATCGGGTTTAATACAATTATTTATCATAAAAAATCTGGTTTCGATGTAATATTATATCAGGAAACACCTCACTCGAATATGCTGAGGAGAAAGATCTACGACGACCTAGTGAAATGGAAAAAACGTGACCACAATTGCCTGCTAATCAAAGGTCAACGTCAAATCGGTAAAACATTCATAATCAGAGAATTCGCCAAAAACAATTACAAAGAACTAGTGGAAATCAATTTCCATGAAAATACGGAGGCACACGAAGCGTTCGAATCCAATCTGGATGTAAACACAATCATCTCCAGACTCGGCATTATTTTAGATAGAACCATCACTCCTGAGAACACACTCCTCTTCTTCGACGAGATACAGGATTGTCCTAAAGCACGTTCCTCTCTGAAAAGCTTCTCTCAGGACAAACGCTATGATGTCATAGCATCAGGATCACTTTTAGGAGTTGAAGATTCTCGCCTCTACAAAAGGAAATATAGAAAAAACGGAGAATTGCCGCCCCTCCTTCCGGTTGGATATGAAGAACATATCACCATGCATGGGCTGGACTTTGAAGAATTTCTATGGGCACTCGGATACGATAATGAAATGACAGATCGTATTCGGGAGATGATATCAGATAAGAAACCGTTAGGCTTCGCCATAGTAGATGGACTTATGTCCAGATTCAGAGAATTTATGGGTGTAGGCGGGATGCCACAATGTGTCAACAATTATGTAATCCGTAGAAATCCTCGCGACACCGATGAAAGCATGTCTGCCATAATAGACACGATTGTAGGAGACATCAACCGCTACAATGATGAGAAAGAGAGCACAAAGACCCTTGCCTGCTTCAGATCCATCGAAAACCAATTATCCGATACGAATAAGAGGTTCATGCTATCTCGCATAGATAATAAAGACAATATCCGCGCCTGCATGGATTCATACAGGGAGAATCTGCTATGGATCATGTACTCTGGGATTGGAAATTTTTGCTACAGCCTCAATCAACCAGCTAAACCCGTGGAAGGAAATGTTAATCCAGATGTCTTCAAGGTTTATCTCTCTGATACGGGAATGCTCACTCACCTATATGGTAATCCCGCACGCTTAGCAATCATGAGAAATGATACGGGATTCAATCAAGGTGCCCTGATGGAGAATGTAGTAGCAGAATGCCTGATGAAATCAGAGATGAAACCACGCTATTACAGAAAAACCAATGGAAAGGGGCAAATGGAACTAGATTTCGTCCTAGAACTTGGACCAGATCTAACAGTAATCGAAGTCAAATCTGGCAAAAGCAGGAATGCTGCATCCCTGAAGAAAGTATCTGATTTCTTCAGTATAGATCGTAGAATACTCCTTGAAGATGGAGACATACGCATAGACGAAGATGGAGTTGAACACTACCCTTTGTTTTGTGCTGCATTCCTAAATGAATTAGTTGATCCTGAATACAGAAAGATTGTAGAAGGAGAAGGTCCGTGGATTGACATCGATGATAGTGTTGTTAAAGACCTACTGTCAAGAAAGGACTGATGCATAGGTTAGTATAACCGCACAGTACCCTCTTTTTATACCGACAGAACCACGGACGTACCGTGACCCGCAAGGGGAACGGGGCTCGGGGCAGCGAACCCCCATCCGGAAGGATGGAGATGGTCAGGAGGGGACTCCCGACACTGTCAACCGCTACATTAGTTCGAATCTCGGACGGATAGAGTGTTCGAGAGGATGTCCGGGGCGTGCATCCTCTGGCATGGGATGGTCAACGCCCCCTTAATTCTCAGGTGATATCGTTGATAAGACCGTCGGGCATAGGTGGGGACCTCACGCTCCTCAGCAGAGCGGATGCGAGGATCCTCCACTGCATAGGCAGGGGCATAACGGATGCGAAGGACATCGAAGCGGAGATCGGACTGTCGACCAAACAGATCTACGCCCGGGCCCTCACACTGAAAAAACGGGGCGTACTCGAGGACCGCAGAGGGATACATCCAGCCGACAATGAACTGTCGAGGAGGCTCACATCCTTCCTGTCGGCATCCTTGGAGAGGGCAGATGCCATTGCGAACATGGGACTCAGATTCCTTATGGCCCTGAGGGACCCTGCTCCCGGCAGGATCGTAGCCGAACGCACAGGTGTCTCCGAGGCCACATACTTCGATTGGTACAGGGCGGTCGTCCCGACGGGCATAGTGGTCTCGGAGGATGGTGTTCACAGGATCGACCACGATGTGTGGCCCGGATTGGATGGACTGTTGGACATCATGGACACAGAGTCCAGGAAAGCCGATGGACGCCTGCCCGAAGGTTCCATGGTGATCGCGATGGATGGTGAGAGGATACTGTTCTCCGGAGGACAGGGCGAACCGTATCAGAGGACGGCGTTCTCCGTCTTCGATGACGGCGTCGATGATGACAGGGTGTTCTACACAACATCCGAGAGTCCATTGGATGAACAGGCCATCTTCGATGATGCGGTACGCATATGCGATGCCACGGATGACCCTGACCTCCGTCTGAGGACCATAGATTATCTGATCGGGAATCTCGGCAGGGTCGTTCCGGACAACGGATTCGTGAGGAACCTTCACAGGGTCGTCAGGGGCCTTGGGTGCAAAGGGTGGCCCGGGAGACAGACACTGCAGGAGAGATTCGGTGATATCACCGAACTCATCCTTGCGATGATGCCCTATGAAGGTCCCCGCATACCTCTCGACTACAGGACAGAGACGTTCAGATTATACCCGAACAGGACCCAGAAAAGGCATCTTCAGTATGTTCTGGACACCTGCCTGATCCTGTTCAACGAACTCAGAGACCATTTCCTGGCCAACGGATCGGAGAAGGTTCCATCATTCTATGAGGTCCGCGACTACATGACTCATGTCCTCAAGAAAGAGAGTGTCAACGGCCCACGTTACAAAGATGCGCCGGCCTCCGTCCTGACCGATGTCTGCAACAGGGTCCATATGAGCCTGTACAGGTTGAACGACCGTCCTCCAGAAGAAAAAACTGTAAACCGCAAACCCAAGAGGAAGATCCGCTCATTCCTTTATATGCAGGTCGGAAACGGCGTGAGCTTCCCCTCCCAACCAGAGGGATCGAGGAAGGTGATCAGACTCAGCAAGATCGGTGAGATCCGCTACGACGGACATACGGTGATGACTGATGGGAAACGCATCAGCAAAACCGGTCGCAGAGTTCCGTTCGAGAATCCGGTTCCCGGGACCATGAAGATGTGCAGGATCATCAAGAATAACACCGGACAATGGTCTTTCCAGATCACCTATCTCTCGGACAGATCCGCTCCAAGTTCATTCATTCCAGACAATCCCCGGACGCCTGTCGGAATAGATATGGGGGTAACAGACCTCATAACAACATCAGATGGCGAACACATCCCCAATTTCAGGGAACTCTCAAAGATCAAAGAGTGTATAGCGAGGGAACAATCCCGCATGTCTAGATTCGAACCTGGTTCACAGGAATGGAAGAGACACAGGTCCAGGATCGCCCACCTCTATAAACACTACAATAACCGTCAGAAGGACAAACTCCATAAATTGAGCCTTGACCTTGTGAGAAGACATGATGTCATTGTATTCGAGGACATAAACATCAGGAAACTGATGTCCAAGGAGAAAAACAAGGATCTGAGGTTCGGTCAATCGGAGGCATCGTGGAGGAAACTCACAGACATGGTGGATTATAAAGCGGTCCCTACGGGTACAGAGGTCATATATGTGGATCCGAGGAACACCTCACAATTATGCTCAGAATGTGGGAACTATGTCAAAAAGGACATAACGGAACGTGTGCACTCATGCCCTTTCTGCGGATTGGAGATGGATAGAGATGAGAATGCAGCAAGAAACATCTTAATCAAAGGATACAAGAATGGTGCGAGTGTCGGGAATCGAACCCGAGGTCTAACCTTGGCAAGGTCAAGTGTTAACCCCTACACCACACTCGCAACATGCCCTCATCACAGTACTAATATATAATACTTTCTTCAACTACAACCATTTTTGATGGAATGTATTAAATATAAGTTGAGAAACAGACCCTTGGAAGTTGTCGTGATCGACATATTCTGAAAGGTGCTTATCATGACGACATTCAGCGAGTTGGGAATCGGTAAGAGATTATGCGCATCCATCAAAGAGATGGGATGGACCGAACCCACACCGATCCAGGTCCAATCCGTCCCCGAGGGGATGGCCGGGAAGGATATGTTCGGACAGGCCCAGACCGGTACCGGAAAGACCGGGGCATATTCCATGATCGCCCTCGGACGCACCCGTCCCGGATCGGACATCCCGACCACACTTGTCCTGACACCCACCCGCGAACTGGCCGAACAGGTCTCCAAGGAGATGAGACAGATGTCCGCCAGCTCCCGTCACCGCATCGTAGCCGTCTACGGAGGCGCCAGCATCACCGACCAGATCAGAAGGCTGGAATCGGGATGCGACGTGGTGGTCGGAACCCCCGGGAGGGTCCTGGACCTTCAGAGACGCGGGAACCTGAAGCTTGATGCGGTCAAGGAGCTCGTCATAGACGAGGCCGACAGGATGCTGGACATGGGGTTCATGGAGGACATGGAGACCATCATCTCCCTCGCACCCACCGAGCGCCAGACCCTTATGTTCTCCGCCACACTCTCCGACGAGGTCCGTTCCATAGCCGAGAAGTCCATGAGGGACCCCGTCGAAGTCTCCGTTTCCCAGGACGAACTGGTCTCAGACCTTGTAAAACAATATTATGTGGAGGTCAAGAGGAACGGCAAGATGGATGTCCTCAGGGATATCATGGCCAACGGCGACCCCAAGATGGTCGTGTTCTGCTCCACCAAGAAGATGGTGGACGACCTCTACTCCGGACTGAGCGTCGAAGGGGTCAAGGTCGGTGCCCTCCACGGCGACATGCCCCAGCTCCGCAGGGACAGGACCATCCGCGGATTTAAGAACGACAGGATGAACATGCTCATCGCCACCGACGTCGCCGCCAGGGGACTGGACATCGACAACATCGAGGTCGTGGTCAACTACGACGCACCCCTGGACCCGGAGACCTACACGCACCGCATCGGACGTGCGGGACGTGCGGGAAGGACGGGTGTGTCCATAACGTTCATCACCCCCAGAGAGGACAGGCGCATCGGCGTGTACGAGGAGTACATGGAGAGGAAGGTCGAAAGGGTCTCCAGGAAGCAGATCCAGGGCATGCAGATCGCCAACCCCGAGCTGAAGGCCCTCCATGCCGACGAGAGGAGGGAGGAGAAACCGCGCAAGAAGAAGGTGAAGGCGACCATCCCCAAGGAGACCACCAGGGTCCTGGAGGATGTGACCGTCCTGTCACTGGACATCGGGAAGACCGCGGGGACCACCCGTACCGACCTGATCTCCCACATCACCCGCTGTGCGGGGATCACCGAGGACTCCATCGGACGCATCGGGATGGGCGGGAACTCGTCCTTCGTGGAGGTGGAGACATCGGTCGCGGGGGATGTGCTCAAGTCGGTGAACGGCTCCAGGATAAACGGGAAGAAGCTGAGGGCATCCTACGCACCCGAGAAAAGGAGATGCAAGGACAAGCTCGCCGATAAGAGCAGGTGACGGAGCGTCGTGACTGTCACTTATTTAAATATTAAATATATACGACAGATGAAAAGGAACGTTGTTGTCTGTGTGAAGTCGCAGGCAGTTAGGTTTCAGATCAGTGATTGATATGATCTCAAAATTCACGGAAATCGGCATACCCGAAGACGTCGCAAAGGCCATGGACGACATGGGATGGGAGGAACCCACCCCGATCCAGGTCAGTTCTGTCCCCCTCGGACTCAAGGGCACCGACATGTTCGCACAGGCCCAGACCGGTACGGGTAAGACCGGCGCATACGGATCCATCGTCCTCGGTACCATCCCGGCCGGAAGGCAGTACCCCACGGCGCTCATCCTCGTCCCCACGAGGGAGCTCGCCAACCAGGTGGCCGAGGAACTCAAGAAACTCTCCAAGTACTCCGGACACAGGGCACTCCCCATCTACGGAGGTGCCAGCATCGAGGGGCAGATCAAGAAGCTCCAGAGCGGATGCGACATCGTGGCCGGAACCCCGGGACGTGTCAGGGACATGATCACCAGGGGCGTCCTCAACCTGTCCGAGATCAAGGTCATGGTCCTGGACGAGGCCGACAGGATGCTGGACATGGGGTTCGTGGAGGACATCGAGTTCATCCTGAGGGCCATGCCCTCGGAGAGGCACACCATGCTGTTCTCCGCCACCATGCAGGAGAACGTCAAGCAGCTCGCATTCGACTACATGAGGAACCCCAAGGAGATCTCCGTCTCAAAGGACGAGGTCGTCCTGGACCTCACCAAGCAGTACTACATCTCCGTCGGAAGGAGGAACAAGTCCTGGGCACTGTGCAGGATCCTGGACCTCGACAAGCCGAAGGCCATCATCTTCTGCCAGACCAAGAAGATGGTGGATGTGCTGGACGAGAGGCTCACCAAACTGGAGTACAAGGCGGAGGCCATCCACGGGGACATGCCCCAGAGCAAGAGGGAGAAGGTCATCAGGGACTTCAAGAACGATGTGACCGACGTCCTCATCGCCACGGATGTGGCCGCCAGGGGACTGGACATAGACGACATCTCGTATGTCATCAACTACGACATGCCCGACGACATCGACACCTACATCCACCGTATCGGACGTACCGGAAGGGCCGGAAGGGAGGGGACAGCGGTCTCCTTCGTCACCTCCGAGGAGGAGCACCTGGTCAGGGAGTTCGAGATGCGCACGGGTATGGAGATCGAGAAGAGGGACGTCCCCGATGCCGAGCCCGGCACCAAGGACACCATCAGGAGGGTCGTGGACTACGACCAGATCTCCGATGTCTTCGGTATGTGCAGGTTCGAGGTCAACCTCGGGAAGAACGACGGATTCGGGAAGGTCGGCCTTGCGGACTTCATCATAAGGAACGCCAGAGTCAGGGACGTGTCCATCGGAAAGATCACCGTCGGCCCCGATTCCTCCATCGTCGAGGTCCACAAGGACTTCGGGAACAGGATGACCATGGACCTCACCAAGGCCAAGTTCAAGAACAAAAGGGTCCAGGTCCGTGTCATCCAGGACTGAGACGGAGCCGGGACTCCCCGACATACTGTCCGTTTCCAGGATGGTCGGGGCGGTCCTGCTCCTCTTCACAACCCCTTTATCCCATCTTTTCCTGATAATCTACGGATACTGCTGTGTGACCGATGTTCTGGACGGGTTCCTGGCCAGACGTTCCGGTACCGAGGACCGTACAGGGCAGGTGCTCGACAGCACGGCGGACATCGTCCTGACCGTGTGCCTGCTGGCATGTCTCATACCGTTCCTCCCGTGGGAGGGGTGGATGATCACCTGGATCACGGTGATAGCCGTGATAAGGATCCTGTCCCTGGGCATAGGTGCGGCCCGTTTCGGACAGATCGCGTTGCTCCACACCTACGGGAACAAGGTGTCCGCGTTCCTGAGGTATGTGGCACCGTTCATCCTGACCATGGTGGACCTGGGCGACCTGATGCTCGTACTGTGTTCGGTGACCACGGTCACGGCCTTGGAGGACCTTGTCATCAACCTGAGGGCGGGGACGTTGGACAGGGATGTCAGGTCCGTGTTCTCCATGAGGGGACGTTCGGACATCTGACACGACCGCTTTTTATCCCTCCTTGTGAATCGGAGGAGACGGTGATCCTATGAGGGTTTTCGTCTACAACATGCGTGATTTCGATGAACTGGCCTATTTCGAGAGGTTCACGGAGGAGTTGGGCATGGAACTCGGTTACACAGAGGATTCCCCGTGCCTTGGGAACTGCCATCTCGCGGACGGGAGCGACTTCATATCCATCATAACGACACCGATCACCGCGGAGATGATGGACCGTTTCTCCGAGGGCGGTGTCCGCATGATATCCACCCGCACCATCGGATACGACCACATCGACCTGTCCCATGCGGAGGACATCGGCATGACCGTGACCCATGTGACCTATGACCCCGAGGGTGTGGCGGAGTACAACGTCATGATGATCCTCGCCGCGGTCAGGAACCTGGAGGCCATATGCGTGAGGAACAGGAGGAACGACTTCACTCTGGACGGTTTGATCTCCAGGAAGCTCAGTGACATGACCGTCGGGATCATCGGTGCCGGGAGGATCGGAAGGGCAGTCATGAGGAACCTGTCGGGATTCGGATGCAGGATCGTCTACTGCAACCACAGCCCATCTCCGGAGGCCGACGGATACGGTGAGAGGGTGGGGATGGACGAACTCCTGGAGATGAGCGATGTGGTTTCGCTCCATCTGGAGCTCAACGACGACACACACCACATCATCGGAAGGGATGCCATGTCGAAGATGAGGGATGGGGCGTACATCGTGAACACCGCCAGGGGTGCGCTCGTGGACACGGAGGCCCTGTTGGAGAACCTCGGGAACGGGAAGCTGGCGGGTGCCGCCCTGGATGTGGTCGAGGGGGAGTTCGGACTCTACTACAACGACTGTCGGGACATGGACCTGGAAGGCACATACATGGACAGGCTCAGAGGGATGGGCAACGTCCTGATCACCCATCATATGGCGTTCTACTACGATGCGGCCGTGAGGGATATGGTGTACAACTCGCTCCTCGGCATGAGGAGGATGGCCGACGGAGAGGGGATCCCGTTCCGTCTGGTCTGAACCACCCGGGATACGGTGCGTGGAACCCCGCATATATACGGTGATATGGCGGTATTTACGGGTTCCCATTCTGCCTTCGTCATCTTCCGATGTCGGATGGTCGGTTTTATATCCGTCCCCGACAGAGTCACTGTCCGGAGTTTGCGGGTGAGGCCAACACCGTAAGGGAGTACCGGCATCACAGACCCTGAAACGAAGGAAGTGACACGTATGGGAAAAGTCGCAGATGCAAAGGCTAGGAGAAAGGAGAGGAAGGCCGCAAGGGAGCAGAGGCACGAGGCCAGGGAGAGATCCGGGTCCGCATAAGATGCTCCGAAAGGTCCGAACCCTTTCCCCAACCCCTTACCCCTGTCTCCGACAGGGGCCAACCTTGTATTGGGATGGGCCGGCCGAAACCGGCCCTTTATCGTTTCACTGCTCGATCAGGATCAGGACGTTTCCGACCTGGATGGTCTGAACGGCCTTTCCGTCGAGCATCAGGCGCTTGTCGAGCTCGAAGAACTCGGCACCGACGGAGACCTTCTCGCCGTCGACGTCGATCTCAACCGCACCGCCTGTCAGCTGTGCCGCCACATCCGCGACGGACATGGCGCTGATGCCTGCAACGATGGCCTTGGCCTGTGCCTTGAACGCGGGTCCGAGCTTCGCGTGCACGGGTTTGACCCCGACGACCTCCTCGGTAAGCTTCGCCTCGGGTGCGATCCTGAGCTCCCTGGCCTTGGTGGTCTCCGCGATGTCGTCCTTGGCGGACTCCAGCTTGGATGCGTCCGCACCCACAAGCTCGATCATCGAGAGCTCGGCGTTGAGTGCGACCTTGTTCTCGCTCTTCCATGCGCGGATCGCCGCCAGGACGTCCTTCAGGACCTCTCCGGCATCCTCCGCCGCATCGTCGGTGAACAGTGGCTGGGGCCATGCCGTGAGGTGGATGCTCCTGCATCCGTCGATGGCCTGGAAGTGCTCCTGGTAGACATCCTCGGTGACGTGGGGCATGAAGGGCGCCAGCATCTTGATGCTTCCGAGGAAGACGTTGTACAGGGTCCACTTGACCGCATCGTCGCTCCTGGCCTTGACCATCTCCACGTAGTTGTCGGCGAACTCGTGCCAGATGAATCCCTCGACCTCCTTCATGGCCTTGTCGAACTCGTACTGCTCCAGATGGGCGGTGACGGATGCCAGGACCTTGGAGTACCTGCTGACGATCCACCTGTCGGATGTCCTTAGTTCGGGCTGCTCCGAGGGGACGTCCTTGAAGAACCTGCTGACGAACTGACCGAGGTTGAAGACCTTGTTGCACAGCTTCCTTCCGCGGACCACATCCTTCTCCCTGAAGGCGTGGTCGATACCCAGGGAGCATGTGGCTGCGTAGTACCTGAGTGCGTCCGCACCGTAGTTCTGCAGGATCGGGATGGGGTCGATGACGTTTCCGATGGACGAGTGCATGGGGGTCCCGTCGGGGGCCATGATGAACCCGTGGATCATGATGTTCTCCCAGGGGATGGACTCCTCGATCTGCTCCGCCCTGAGGATGGAGTAGAACGCCCAGGTCCTGATGATGTCGTGGGACTGGGGCCTGAGGGTCATGGGGAACAGTTTCCTGTGCATCTCCTCGTCCCTGCCCCAGAACGTGTTGTACAGCGATGAACCGGATGAGTCCATCCAGGTGTCGAAGACATCGGTGCATCCGATCAGTTTCCCGCCGCACTTGGGACACCTCTCCACGGGGGGTGCGTCCATGGTGGGGTCGACGTAGCACTGCTCCGCCTTGGCGCAGACCGCGTGTCCGCAGTCCTCGCACTCCCAGATGGGGATGGGGGTGGCGAACACCCTCTGCCTGCTCAGGACCCAGTCCCACTCCAGGGAGTTGGTCCAGTCCTCGAGCCTGATCTTCATGAACTCGGGGAACCAGTTGATCTCCTCGGCCCTCTTGAGGATGGCGTCCTTGAAGGTGGTGGTCTTCAGGAACCACTGGGGGACCTGCAGGAACTCGATGGGGGTGTGGCACCTCCAGCAGATGGAGACCTGCTGGGGGTTGTCCTCCTGCTTGACCAGGATGCCGGCGGCGCGGAGGTCCTCGATGGATGCCTCCCTGGCCTCCAGGACGGTCATGCCCGCGTACTTTCCGGCGAGCTCGGTCATCCTTCCGGCCTCGTCGATACCTTTCTCCATCTCGAAATGGTACTTCATGACCCACTCGAGGTCGTCCTTGTCACCGATGGTGCAGATCATCACGTTGCCGGTACCGTAGTCCAGCTGGACCTTGGGGTCGGAGATGACCTTGACCCTCCTGCCGAACAGGGGGGTGATGAGCTCCTTGCCGACCAGATGGGCCTTCTCCTTATCGTCGGGATGGACCGCGACGGCCTTGCATGTGCACAGGAGCTCGGGCCTGGTGGTGGCGATGAGCATGAAGTCGTCGGAGTCGGCGACCTGGAACTTGATGTAGTTGAGCTTGTTGACGTTGTCCCTGTACTCGACCTCGGCATCGGCGAGGGCGGTCATACAACCGGGACACCAGTTGACGGGGAAGTTCGCCTTGTAGACGAGTCCCCTGTCGAAGAGGTTGACGAAGGACAGCTGGGTGATCCTCCTGTAGTAGGGGGCGTCCGTCTGGTAGTATATGCTGGGGTCCATGGACTCTCCGAGCATCTCGAAGTCCTTGGTCATCTGCTCGATGAAGCCGTTGGCGTACTCCTCGCAGAGTCTCCTGTACTCCTGTCTGGGGGTGTCCAGCTTCGTGATGTGGTGCTTCTTCTCGA
>CAZWKY010000027.1:0-20617 GCA_964634095.1 uncultured Methanomassiliicoccales archaeon
GTTCCGGGGGATGTTATTATATATCACCAACACATCCCCGAAAGTACGGAGATTAGGTTCCGCCGGTTGGGCGGGATACTACCGTGGAGGGTTTTGCACCCTCAGGCCGTACGGGGTCGATGGACGAACGTGCGGGGTTTGAAGTTTTACATGATTGCTTGATAGCAATGCTTATATACCATCTCTGATTACGCAGTTCCGTTAGTGCCCGATATCGGGCATTGCGAGGTATTAAAATGGTTACCGTCTACGATGTTCCTGCTGAGCAGCTCATTCTCAGGACGGCCCAGAAACTCAAGGAGAACCCCAACATCGTTCCCCCTGAGTGGGCAGAGTTCGTGAAAACCGGCAGGCACACAGAGAGAGCTCCTTCACAGGACGACTGGTGGTACACTAGGTGCGCCGCCATCATGAGAAAGATCTACGTCAAGGGACCCATGGGAACCTCCAGGCTCGCCGCCGAGTACGGTGGATACGCCGACAAGGGATCCATGCCCAACAGGGCCTGCAAGGGAAGCCGCAACATCGCCAGAAAGTGCATGATGCAGCTCGAGGCAGCAGGACTCCTGGTCTCCAAGGACAAGGAAGGCCGTGCGATCAGCCCCGCAGGACAGTCCCTCCTGGACAACACTGCGAAAGAGGTCTACGACGAGATGAAGGCCTGAAGGAGGAATCAGCATGGACGATCCCGAATTGGCAGCACTCAGACAGAAAAGGATGGCCGAGATCCAGCAGCAGGCACAACAGCAGGCTGCACAGGAGGAGCAGGCCAAACAGTTTGAGATGCAGAAACAGTCAGTTCTCAGACAGATCCTCACGCCCGAAGCGAGGGACAGGCTCTCCAACATCAAGCTTGCCAACCCGCAGATGGCCGATGGGGTCGAGATGCAGCTCATCCAGCTCGCACAGAGCGGAAGGCTCCAGGGAGTCATAGATGACGCCATGCTGAGGAACATCCTTGCGCAGATCACCCCTCAGAAGAGGGAGATCACCATACAGAGGAGATAATCATGTCAAGCACAAAGGCCCCGGCAATGAAAGCCAGGTTGAACAAGAAGGTCAAACAGAACCGCCGTGTTCCCGCCTGGGTTATGATCAGAACGAACAGGCAGTTCCTCCGCCACCCCAAGAGAAGGTCGTGGCGCATGAGCAAACTTAAGGAGTGATTCCAATGGCAGATGAAATCGAGAGAATCATCGTCATCCCCCTCAGGAAGACAAAGCAGGCCCCCCGCACCAGGAGGTCCAACCGCGCTGTCAAAGAGGTCAGGGAGAACATCATGAGGCACATGAAGGTCGACGCAGACAACGTCTGGATCGACGCAAGTGTCAACGAGAAGATCTGGGCGAACGGAATCCGCAACCCTCCCTCCAAGATCACCGTGAAGGCCGTCAAATTCGATGACGGTCTCGTCGAGGTCTCCCTCGCAGAGTGAGTTGGTCACAATGATGAGACTCTCACGTTACGGTGGAAATCCCAACATAGGTGTGTTCGCGGTGGCAAACGAGAGTTTCGCATTCGTGGCCGGAGATGCCGCTCCCGAGTTCACAAGGGCTCTGGAGTCGGCTCTCGACGTCAAAACCATCATGACGACGGTGGCCGGATCCTTCGTGGTCGGGTCACTCGTCGCCATGAATTCCAACGGCGCCGTCGTCTCCGGACTGGCGGAGCCCCGCGAACTCGAGACACTGGGCGGATACCTCCCCTGTTTCGCACTTGACGACCCGCTCAACGCCGCAGGGAACAACATCCTTGTGAACGACAACGGTGCGATCGTCAACCCCTACTACGGGGAGGAGGTCATCAGACAGATCTCCGATGCACTCGGTGTCGAATGCGTGCCCTCTGCGATCGCAGGTGTCAGCACCGTCGGGTCCGCATGCAAGGCCACGAACAAAGGATGCGTCTGCCATGCCGATGCCTCCGATGACGACCTCGCACTCATCCAGGACGTCCTCAAGGTCGAGGCCGTCAGGACAACGGTCAACCACGGTTCCCGTGTTGTGGGGGCAGGCATCATCGCCAACTCCAAGGGGGCTGTCGTGGGCGACGAGACCACACCCATCGAGATGGGTAAGGTCGAAGACGGACTCGTGCTCTACTGAGCGGGTCCGGACAAACAACTTAACCTCTCATTCTTTTGTAAAAGACTGGATTCAACGGTCGAATATCCAACACTCCTTGATGTCCCCCACATCCTCACGGAAGACGTCGATCTCGTTGCCGATGTAGTCCACCGCATCCTCGGGGATCATCTGCAGGAAATCATCTATGGTGGACAACGGAAGCGTCAACCCCCCGACCCTGTAGCTCATGGGGATGATGATGTTGGGATTGACCAACTCGATGAAGTGCCTCACATCATCCATACACATAGTGCATACCTCGCCGGTAGGTATCAGAAGGAAATCGACACCTCTGATCCGGGATATGACATCCTCATCGGGTATGCAGCCCAGGTCCCCGCAGTGGCAGACGGTCATCCCATCCATCTCGAAGAGGTACATGGTGTTCATACCAAGCTCCGTACCGCCGGAGTAATCATGACATGTGCTGAGACCCTGGACGGTCAGCCCCTTCACATCGAACAGACCGTTCTTCGCCATGATGTCGGTGTGCTTCCCGCGGATGGCACGGACGGCATTGTGATCGTAATGGTTGTGCGTCATCAGGACGATGTCCGCGGATGCGGAGGGGGGCTTGATGCCGATGGAACGTCCGTCATGTGGATCTATGACGACGGTACGGTCGGAATCACCGAACTCGAAACAGGCGTGTCCATGCCATCTGATACGCATGGACGGTGTATGAAGGGAACCCCATGATAAGGGTTGCCACCGCATCGGACGTCCGCCATACCCCGTACGGTTTTTCGTACACTTTATCTACAACTGGGTCGATATGAACGCCATGAAGAGGACACTGGTCCTGGTCGTCGACAGGGACGATGATTTCGGGGTGAAGGGGAAGGTCAACACGCCGGTCATCGGGGTTCAGAACTGCATAGATGCAGCAACGGCTTTCGGCATAGCCGATCCCGAGGATTCGGACCTCAACGCCCTCTACGCCGCCATAAGCGTCTGCCTGGAGATCCAGGAGGACGGCCATTATGCGGATGTCGCACTCATCTGCGGTGACGAGAAGGTGGGCCACAGATCGGACCTCGCGCTGGTGTCACAGCTGGAGGAGGTCCTGGACAAGGTCGAACCAGACAGCATCGTCCTCGTGGGGGACGGGGCGGAGGATGAGTACATCTACCCCATCATATCATCCCGTGCCCACGTGGATTCGGTCAGGAAGGTCTATGTGAAACAGGCCCCAGGATTGGAGGGTACCGTGTACATCCTCTCGAGGATGATGTCGGACCCAGCCAAGAGGAAGAGATTCCTCGTACCCTTGGGGGTCGTCCTGGTCCTGATCTCACTGATATTCATCATCCCCAGTGCCCTGGTTTATGCGACCGACAAGGATGTGGCCACCATCGCAGGTATGTCCGGAAGTCTGACGATCCTGCTGATAGGGTTACTCCTGCTGATGTACGGATACAACTTCTCGGACAAACTGGCCAGTTTCCAGAAGTACCTGGTCAACTCAATCGTCCGCAGCAGCACCCGTCTGATCTTCCTATGTCTGGCCGTCGCCATAATCGCGGTATCGGCCATATGGGTCTACTACGAGGTCGGGGACATGTACATGTCCTCCAACATCATCACCTGGATCTACTGCATCTCCTCGATGATATGGCCTGTGATCCTCGGCATCGTTGTCTACGTGGCGGGCAACATGATCGACCGCTACCAGTCCACCAAGACACTGAGGCTCAGCCAGATGTTCGGATTCCTCGGCCTGGCCAGCGTCGGACTCGTGGCCCTGGGGATCATGGACCTTCTGCAGACATACATCACGGCATCCTACGACGGTTCCCTGGGGATCCTGGAGATCGTCACGGGAGTGGTGATATCCATCACAGGCAACTTCGCCAAGGCACGCATGAAGGATGACAGGGCGGTGACGGCGGATGAGGTTCTCTGACTGGGAACCGATGTACCTCGAGATCCTGGAGGACCTGGGATTCGACAGGAACGATGACGAGATGGCCGTACGCATCCTCAAGATGATGACGGTGAACTCCGACCTGATCGATGACGAGGAGTTCGGCGGCCTTTTCTCGGAGGAGGTCACGGTCTTCGGCAACGCACCCTGCCTGGATGAGGACATCGGTTCCGGAGGATACAGCGGGACATTGGTCGCGTCGGGCTCATCCGTGGGAAGGCTGCTGTCCAAGGGGATCATGCCCGATGTAGTGGTCACAGACCTGGACGGGGACATAGGCCCGCAGATCGAGGCGTCCTCATCCGGTGCGGTCACTGCGATACACGCCCACGGCGACAACCACGATCTGATACGCATGCATGCGTCCTCGTTCAGGGGCAGGGTGGTGCTCACAACGCAATCGACCCCCGAGAACACCGTGTATGATTTCGGAGGGTTCACCGACGGCGACAGAGCCGTCTGCATGGCCGTCCACTTCGGTGCGACCAGGATACATCTGAGGGGGTTCGACTACTCCCACCCGATGCCGAAGGAGGGCTCCGACCCTGCTATGAAACTCAGGAAACTGGCATGGGCCGAGAGGATAATCGACACCGTGTGCACCCCCGACATGCTCGACCGATCCGACAACGGCCACCGAATGCCCGTTGTAAGGCCCTGAACCCCTTTTATAATACCAGTGTATCGGGCATCCGGGGAGAAAATGAGCACTGCGTATCTTGTTCTGCTGATATTGCTTATCCTGTACATCCCGATCTGGATATGGGTCTGGAGATGTCCGGAGAAGGCCGAGAAATACCACCTCATGAAATACGGTCCCACGATCATGATCAAATCCCGTCTCGGGATGAAGACCATGGACCGTTTGGCCAAATATCCCCGTTTCTGGCGTGTGTTCGGATTCATATCGAAGGTCATCTCGGTCATCCTGTTGTTCCTGATGATGTACATGATGGTCATGGCCCTGTTGGCCATACCCTCGAGGATCGGGAGCTCGTCCATAGGCATCGAATACGCCCTCGCGATCCCCGGATTCAACCCCATACTCCCCCTGAGCTACGGTATCGTGGCATTGGTCGTGGCCATGGTGGTCCACGAGATGGGTCACGGGATCCAGACTAGGACAAACGGATGTAAGGTGGACTCCACTGGACTGCTCTACGGGGTAGTGCCCCTGGGGGCCTTCGTGGAACCCAACGAGGAGGAGATGTCCGCACAGCCCCGCAGGGTCCAGATGGACATGTACACCGCAGGCATATCGGTGAACACCTTCGTGGCCATCGCCTCGATACTGCTCCTCATATTCTCGTGCGGATTCGTATCCTCACCCCATGACGGAAGCGTCGGAGTGTACGCCGTGGACCAGGATTCCCCCGCATATCTCGCGGACATACCCGGATCCGCCATCATCGTGTCGATAACCGACGCAGACGGCGTGGAGGTCCCGTACGAGTACGTGGCCAACGGCACGACCGTGACAATAAAAAGTGCCGATCCGGAACGGCCCTTCGACCCTCTGAAACAATATTCTGTCATATACGATTACAAGGGCGACATCAGCGACCCCGTGGAACTCCGCATCGGGACGTTCATCAAGACGATCACCAACAACAGCCCGGCACAGTCCCTGGGCATCAATCCCGGCGACATGCTGTACTCCATCGGAACATCCGACGGCGTCACACACGTCATACGCAGCCCCATCGATTTCACAGACCTGATGAACACCACATCCCCGGGGGAGAAGGTGTACGTCACGACCATAGACTCCGTCACAGGAGAGGTCTCCGTATCCGGGGATGTCGAACTGGGGAACAAATCGGGGGTTGGATTCCTGGGCATGTCCGTCAACACCAGCGGGATGACCCTCACAACCCCGGAGATCCTCATAGAGAAGGCCTCGGACCCGTTCTACGGTGCCACCGATGCATGGTCGCACATAACCTGCATATTCTCCTATCTGTCCGGACCCTTCAACGGCTTCGACCCCATATCCGACGAGGTGAAATGGTGGTACGACACACCACTGGGCGACGTGTTCTGGGTGATCATATCGCTGCTGTACTGGATCTTCTGGCTGGACCTCCTGTTGGCCATATCCAACGCCCTTCCGGCGTATCCGTTCGACGGAGGGTTCATATTCGCCGGAGGAATCAACTGGTTGCTGGAGAAGTGCGGCATCTCCGAAGAGGAGAGGCGCAAGAAGATGAGCGACAGTGTGGCGAACAGCGTGTCGAGCGTGACCCTGTTCATGTTCATACTGGTGTTCATCTCGTTCCTGCTGTGAGGATGACCAAATGACGATCGACATCTACGAGATGAGGGACGGAAGACCCTACAAGACGGACGCCATCAAAGAGGACGTCTGGATCAACCTGGTCAACCCCACGGTCGAGGAGATAGATTATGTGCAGACATCCCTCAACCTCGACAGGGAGGCACTAACAGCTGCTCTGGATGACGAGGAGGGATCCCGTGCGGAGGTCACATCCAAGTACACACTGATCCTGATCGATGCACCGACGAGGGAGTGGAGGAACGGCCGCGAGGAGTTCACCACCTACCCCATCTCGATCACCGTCACAGACACCGCCATCATCACCGTCTGTCTGCAGGAGCTCTTCGCACTGAGCAACCTCATCACGGGGAAGAACAAGACCATGAACATAGTGAACGTGGCCAACCGTCCCCGTTTCGTCCTCCAGATCCTCTTCAGGATCGCCATCAACTACCAGGCGGACCTCAAGTACATCGAGATCAAGCGCATGGCGATCGAGGAGTCCATACGCAAGGCCACCAGGAGGGACGACCTCTTCGAGCTCCATGAACTGGAGTCCAACCTCGTCTACTTCAAGACGTCGCTGAGCGTGAACACCTCCATCATAGAGAGGATCAGCAAACAATCACGTTTCATATCATCCACGGAGGACAGGGACCTCATGGATGATGTCATAATCGAGACAAGCCAGGCGCTTGAGATGACAAACACGTACAGTCAGATCATCAAGGGAACCAGGCAGTTGGTGGAGGCGGACCTGAACAATTCGCTGGCCAACACCATGAAGTTCCTGACATCGATCACACTGATCATCTCGATCCCGACCATGATCGCCAGTTTCTACGGTATGAACGTACCCCTTCCGGGGACCGATATGCCGTACACGTACCTGGTGCTCTTCGGATCGATGATCGTACTGAGCTTCGTGTGCATATGGCATCTCCGCAGAAGCGGACTGTGGCGGTAACGATCTTCAATCCAGGTGTTGACCCATGTCGGTACAATCAATCGCAGAAGCCATACGTGAACATCCCGGCGTCACCAGGAAGAACGCCATCCATGAGGTCGTCGACCTGCTACCCACTGCGGGCTTCCCCCATGTGGCGGCCGCAGAGGGAGAGGATGCGGCGGCACTCGATGTGGGCGACCAGTACATCCTCTTCGCCACGGACGGGATAATGGAGTCCCTCCTGGCGGTGAACCCGTTCTATGCCGGATACTTCGCGGTCCTGGTGAATGTGAACGACATCGCGGCCATGGGCGGCCGTGCCCTGGGCATGGTGGATGTCATGTCCGTCATGGAGGGTAGGATCTCCGACGAACTCCTCCGCGGACTGATGGAGGGGATCAGGAAGTTCGGGGTGCCTATAGTCGGGGGCCACACACATCCCGACTGCCATTACAACGCCATCGACGTGGCGATAGTCGGCAACGTACCCAAGGACGCACTGTTAAGGAGCAGCACCGCCCAGGACGGCGACGACATCGTGTTCGTCATGGACCTCGAGGGATTCTACCCTCCGGAACTGCCCTACGCCTACGTGACGACCATGGATAGGTCCGACGATATCGTGCAGGGACAGATGGAGGCTGTTGTGAGGGTTGGTATGGAGCACCTCGCCCATTCATGCAAGGACATGAGCAACCCCGGACACATCGGTACCCTGGGGATGATGCTGGAGTCCTCCGGCAAAGGGGCTGTTGTCGACATCACCGCCATCCCTAAACCCGAGGGCGTGGATGAGGTCAAATGGGCCCTGTCCTATCAGGGATGCGGATTCGTCTTCGCCTGCCCTCCCGGGAACTCCGAGAGAATCATCGGGATCTTCAGAGAGGTGGGATGTGAAGGTGCCGTTGTCGGCAAGGTCGATGATACGAAGGTGCTCAGACTCACCGACGGAACGGAGAGCACCGTGCTCTTCGACTTCTCCAAGGACATCATAACGGGTGTAAGGCCCAGATGATCCAAACAACCCTTCGGGGTTCTCCCACTCATTCACAAAAAGCGCCTGGCCACAGGGGTGGACCCCTCATCCCAGTCCAAGTTTACCATTTCGCTTCTCAACCCTGCCACCCCGTAAACGTCAGTAGTTCGGAGTGAGGCTGCTCCCGTCAGGACCTGACCCGGTTTCCCCGATTGATGCATGAACAACAACCCTCCGGCTGTTTTCGTTGCAAACACCGACTCTACAGGACAAGATCTCATAGTCGCTCGATGGGCTTGAATGTTCAGAGGAGCCGCCCCCTGCTGTCACCCCGTATATTGACGATTTACGGTATAGGGCACGCCAAGCTCCCCGGTCAAGCCAGACAACCACCTGATTATCGGCCAATATAAAATAACTTTGGAACCTTGATTCAAAACGTTCGTTTTTCGTTCATATTCTGTGCATGGGAGTGGTGGCAATATCATCCATCCTGCTGAACGTACACAGGAACCTGTACATAACACGATTCGGAGGATCTCCGGGGAAGGTTTCAGAACATTCCGAACAACTCAACAATAATGTATGAAGGTCCAGATACCGTTATATACGGTGTCCCCATCCATCACCTATACCGTGCTACGTGTTAGCACGGATGAAGGTGAAAGAGAATGAGCTTCTTGGGAATACCCGACCCGTGGATATGGATGTCCTATGTGGGCTGCTTCCTGTGCGTCGCATTCTGTGTCGTATACGGAATCATCCAGGGGAGGAAAGTGACTGAAGAGGAGGATGAGCAGGATGGCAACTGAAGGAGTCAACCTGACCATCTTCGGTGTTATGGCCGCGATCTTCATCGTGGTGACGTTGTTCCTCGGAATATACGGTTATAAGAACACGAAGAACAACGAGGAGTTCCTCCTCGGAAGGAACAAGACCAGCCCGGTCATCATAGCACTCTCATACGGAGCGACGTTCCTCAGTGCCTCTGCGGTCATAGGGTTCGGCGGACAGGCCGCCGTCCATGGTATGTCCCTCATGTGGCTCTGCTTCCTCAACCTCTTCGTCGGTCTGATGGTGGCATTCATCATCTTCGGAAAGAGAACGAGACGCATCGGAAGGAAGGTCGGGGCATCCACCTTCGCGGACCTCCTCGGAAAGGTGTACCATTCCAAGGGGATCAGGGCGTTCACGGCCATTCTGATCATCGTGATGATGCCCATCTACACCGCTGCGGTCCTCAAGGGAGGTGTGAACTCTCTCGCCTCCATCACCGGACTCACCGATTACTACAACTACATCCTGATCGCACTGTCCCTCGTCGTGGCCGTCTACGTCGTCTACGGGGGGATCATCGCGGTCATGTACAACGATGCCCTCCAGGCAGCGATCATGTTCATCGGCATGCTCGTGATCCTCATCGTCACATACTCCGTCCTCGGAGGTGTCGGCAGCGGCCACGATGCACTTGTCGGCATGTGGGACCAGAAGATCGGTGACACGGACCTGGGCGTACTTCCGGGATTCAACGGTTGGACATCCATGTCCGACTTCGGTTCCAAGGAGTGGTTGACCGTTGTGACCACCTTCCTTCTCGGTGTCGGGATCGGTGCACTCACACAGCCCCAGCTGGCCGTCAGGTTCATGTCGGCCAAGAGCGACAAGGACCTTGACAAGTCCCTCATCATCGGATCAATCTTCATGCTGGTCATCGTCGGTTCCGCATACACCGTCGGGGCCCTCAGCAACGTCTACTTCGCAAACGAGCACGGGGGACTCAGCGCATTCCAGTACGTGCACGGATCCCTCGGACTCGATGTGGACTTCATCATCCCCCAGTACATCCTGGAGGTCTTCCACGGCATCACGTTCGGAGATGTGTTCATCTCGCTCTTCCTGCTGTCACTTGTCTGTGCCGCGATCTCCACCATCAGTGCCCTGATGCACACCATCGGAGCCGCAGGGGGATATGACCTGTACACCCTCATCCACAACAGGAGGGGGACCATCGATGGTGATTCCAAGAACATCAGGGTCAACAGGATCTGCATCGTGGTCATCCTGGTGCTTGTGGTCATCTACTGCTACCTCATGCCCCAGAACATCATCGCCAAGGCCACATCCCTGTTCATGGGTATGAGCGCCGCGGCACTGCTGCCCACATACTTCCACGCACTCTACTCCAAGAGGCCCTGCAAGAAGGCCGCCCTGGTGAGCATCGTCGGAGGTACGGTCTCCTATCTGTTCTTCGCCCTGTTCATCAACTCGGGTATGAGCATATTCCTGCCCATCTGCAAACTGATCACCGGCAACGCGGTCCTGTTCCCCGATTCCCTCATAGCATCGGTGGACCCCCTGGTGATCGCACTCCCTATCTCCATCATCCTGATGGCGGTTGTGCTCCTCATCGAGAGGAACAGGTCAACAGAGACGGCGGAAGCTATCACTGAGTGACGTCTGTAAACGCGAGGGGCTAGTCCCCTCCACCTTCCTTTCCAGAGTACGGTCGCCGAGGATACGACCGACCGTACTCAATCATTATATCACCCGAATCCTACCACCCACCATACGTAAAGAGGATGATGAAATGGTGGAGAGGATGTCATACCCTGTAGCGGAACTTGAGGAGAAGCACCTGATATCGATACTCATGTTCCTTCTCGACAACGGCCCCAGCAGGAAGACCGATGTGTACGACGGCGTCTCCACCAATCCGCGCATGAACCTCAAGGTCCAGCACCTGGAGGCCATGGGACTCATCAAACTGGAGTACAACAACGCCCTCAGGTCCACCGTCGTCACGCTCACGGATGCCGGCCGCAGGGTCGCCGAACACCTTGTCATCATAGAATCCATCCTCAGGTCCGTCCAGTGATTCCCACCCCTTAAGTACGGATTAAAGATAGGGGTCAGCATGGAGAAGGCACTGGAGCTCAGGAACGTCTCGGTCGTGAGGGATGGCAGGCACATCCTCAGATCGGTGGACCTGGACATCTTCAAAGGGGAGAATGTGGCGGTGATCGGTCCCAACGGGTCCGGGAAGACCACACTGATCAAACTCCTCAGGGGTGACATCCACCCATACTACGATGAGGATTCACCTGCCGTCATGCGCATATTCGGAATGGAGAGGTGGAACCTCTTCGATGTCCGCAGCAGGATGGGGGTAGTCTCCATGGACCTTCAGAACATGTTCCGCAACGACACCAAGGTATACGAGGTGATCTGCTCCGGTTTCTTCAACAGCCTCGATGTGTTCAGGAACCACACGGTCACCGACGAGATGGTGTCCAAGGTGCATTCATGTGCCCTGATGATGGGCATCGACGACCTCCTGACCAGGGACATCGAGCATCTCTCCCTGGGGGAGATGAGGAGGGCCCTCATAGCAAGGGCCATGGTCACCGACCCGGACCTCCTGGTCCTGGACGAACCGATGACCGGTCTCGACATAGTCATGAAATCGAAGTTCAGGGCGATGTTCGACATCCTCATCGAGAAGGGGGTCAGCATAGTGATGATCACCCATGAGCTCACCGACATCCCGGCCAGCGTCAGACGCGTTGTCATGATCAGGGGCGGGGAGGTCTTCGCAGACGGTGACAAGGACGCCCTGCTCACCGACGGAAGGATCTCCGAACTGTACGGTGAGTCAATAAAGGTCGAAAGCTCCAACGGCATCTACCGCATGCACATGGCGGACGACGTGATACAATGATGTACATCTGCTCCCAATGCGGAAACCAGATACCGGACGATGCGGAGTTCTGCTACTGGTGCGGTTGTCTGAAATCCAAGGCACTGAAGATGGACGATTCGGGCCACATAGACACGGGCAAATGCCACGTCTGCGGGGAGTCTGTACAGGGAGGGGAGAGCTTCTGCACCAAATGCGGAGCGGCACTCGTCATGGAGAGGCCCATGGTACAGGTGAAGATGGATGGGAAACGTATCCTCGCCCTGATACTGGCCACGATACCCGCGTTCTTCAACGTGTTCGGACTCGGACATTTCGTCATGAGGCAGTGGTCCAGGGGATTCATGTTCCTCGCCATGACAGCGGTGCTGTGCATCCTGTGTCCGTTCTGGGTACCTTCACCGGACGTCTTCGTCATGCTGTTACGTGTGGGATTGTTCATGTACAGCGTCTTCGACGCGATGCGTTACATCTACTCTCCGGAGATGAGATGATGGATTGGACCGAGAAGTACAGGCCCAAGGACCTGAAGGGCGTCATAGGCAACCCCACGGCCGTCAACACCCTCAGAACGTGGGCGAAATCATGGGAGAACGGTATACCCCAGATGAGGGCCGTCGTGCTCATCGGAACCCCCGGGATAGGGAAGACCACCTCGGCCGAAGCCCTTGCGAGGGAGATGGGTTGGGACATAGTGGAGATGAACGCTTCGGACCACCGTACGGAGAAGGACATCCAGAGGATAGCCCTGAGGGGGTCCATGTTCAACACCTTCTCGGAGGACGGTTCCTACAGGAGCACGGGCCAGGGCGGAAGGAAGCTAATCGTCCTCGACGAGGCGGACAACTTCTTCGGGAACACCGACCGCGGTGCGATCCCCGCTGTGAACGAGCTCATCAGGACAACGAAGCAGCCCCTGATACTGATCGTCAACGAATTCTACGAGATCAGCAAGAAGAGCGCCGCGATGAAGAACGACACCCTGCAGATCAAATTCATGAAACCCAAGACCTCGTCGATCGCCAAGGCACTCTACGCCATAGCGGAGAACGAGGGCGTGGAAGTGGACCCCGCGGCGATGGAGATCATAGCATCCAACGCCGACGGTGACATGCGTGCGGCCGTCAGGAACCTGGAGTCCTTGGCGTTGGGGCAGACGGAGATCACGTTGGAGATGGCCGAAGGACTGTCGAAGAGGGACAACCGCAACGACATGTACGCCCTCATGGGCGCGGTGTTCAGGAAGGGCGACCCCTCGGGGGCCAGGGAGGTCCTGAAGAGGATCGACGAGGAGCCCGGCACGGTCCAACTGTGGGTTGACGAGAACATGCCCTACGAGTACACGGCTCCGGGAGACCTGGTCCGCGGATACGAGAAGATGAGCCGCGGAGACATATTCCTCGGAAGGGTCCACAGACGCCAGTACTTCGGATTCTGGTCGTATGCGAACGACATGAACACAATGGGTGTGGCCACCGCCAGGATGAGCAGCAGGACATCCCACGAGAAGATGAGGTTCCCCTTGTTCCTCACGAAGATGTCCAAGAGCAAGAGCGTCAGGGCCATGAGGAAGGCGGTCGTGATGAAGATCGCCACGAACCTCCACACATCCACCAGACGTGCCGAGATGGACGTCCTCCCCAGCATGAGGATCATGCTCAAGAACGACGGGGCCCTGAGGGCATCCGTCGCCGAGGACTTCGGTTTCGAACCCGATGAACTCGCATTCCTCATTGGGGCCAAGACGGATTCCAAGGAGATCAAGGGGATCTACGACGGCATCAAGGAGAGGGCCGAAGCCCGCAGGATCGCATCGGCGATGCCCAGGAAACAGGTCACCTCCGGACCTCTAGACACCATATTCAGGCCGGAACCCGTCCCGGAACCGGAGCCCGAACCCGAGGTGAAGGGCGCTCCCACCAAACCGAAGGGCCAGAGCAGTCTCTTCGACTTCTGAGGTGCATACCATGGACCAAGCGTACAAGGACCTATTGACCAAGCAGCAGTACCGCCTCCACAAGGACCATGCGGCGGTGAAACTCTGCCACTGGATGAAGGAGAGCATGCTCCATGAGAGGCATTGCTACAAACAGGATTTCTACGGCATCAGCAGCCACCGCTGTCTTCAGATGACACCTGCCATCAACGAGTGCAGTCACATGTGCTCATTCTGCTGGAGGATCCAGGAGAACGACTTCGAGGTCAGGGACTGGGCCGAGCCGAAGGAGATGCTGGATGCACTGATTGAGCATCAGAGGAAGCTCATCTGGGGGTTCAAAGGCGATCCCCGTTGCGACCCGAAGATGTTCGAGGAGGCACGCAACCCGAACCAGGTGGCGATCTCCCTTGCCGGGGAACCCATCACCTACCCGTACCTGTCCGACTTCCTGAAGGAATGTCACAGCCGCGGTATGACCACATTCATGGTCACAAACGGAACATATCCGGACAGGTTGGAAGAGTTGGACACCCTTCCGATGCAGCTGTATGTTACCGTGGCCGCACCCAACGAGGACATCTACAGGACCGTCTGCAGACCCAAGGTCTCCGACGGATGGCAGAGGATCATGAGGACGTTGGAGCTCCTACCCTCGTTGGAGACTCGTACGGTGATAAGGCACACCCTTGTGAAGGATGTTAACTTCGGATGGATCGACGACTACGCCGCACTGGACAGGATCGCCGACCCGGACCTGATAGAGCCCAAGGGTTACGTCTTCGTCGGAGGTTCGAGGCAGAGGCTCTCCATGTCGTGCATGCCGTCGTTCGACGAGATCAAGGACTTCTCCAGATCCCTCGGAGAGAGGGTCGGCATGGAACTGATAAAGGAACGTGCCGACAGCCGTGTTGTACTGCTCGGTCATCCCGGTGAGGAGACCGACGTCAGGAAGATCTACGGATTGGAATGATGATGAGGGGGACATCCCCCTCGTTTGGGGTTTCAGAAGATGATGCCCTTCATGACCATGTAGACGATGGCCACGATGTGGAGCACGAGGAACACATAGACCAGTTTGAACTTGAGCTTCCGGGTCTTGTGCCTTGCGACCTCCATCCCCGCAGCGGCACCGAACGGTCCGAAGAGGGCACAGAGAAGAAGAGTGGACTCCTTTGTCCTCCACTTGTCGGTCTGGGCCTTGTGCTTGTCCCAGATGAACATCATGAACGCGAACGCATTCAGGATGATGTAGACCAGAAGGATGAGCGGTATGCCCATGCGATCACAGTCTCTTGATGAACTCGTCGACCGCTACGGGGAATCCCGCGTCGTTCATCTCCTCGGCCTTCTTGTTGAAGTAGACCGCATCGGAGATCCCGAACTCATTGGAGACCGCCTCACACTGGGCGTCACCCTTCTCATCGTTGAACATGCAGGAGATGAACAGGAAGAGCTTCTTGCCGGCAAGGCCCTCCTTGTTGTTCTCTATGAAGTCCTTCACGGGCTTGTAGGGCTTTCCGGCGTGGATGCCGGTTCCGAAGACGATCTCATCGAATCCCGAGATGTCGATCTTGGTGATCTCCTTGAGATTGAAAATCTCGGCACCTGTGGACCTCGCGATGTATTCTGCGAGCTTCTTGGTGTTCTTCGTTATCCCTGTAGAGTAGATTACAGCTTTTCCCATCCTGTTCATCTCCTTGTTTCATTGTTTTCAGAGCTTGTTGGCGATCTCTTCCGCCTTGGCGATGGCATCCGCATTCTCTGCGAAGTTGCCGGAGTCCTTCTCGGAATAGACCAGCTGTCCGACGACATCGCACTTCATGAAGTTTGTCATGACGCCCTGCATGGCGTTGGCGATGGCATGGGCACCGTCGATGCCGCCGCCGCAGGTGACGACGATGGCGACCTTCTTGGGGGTGATGGTGGGCTGATAGTCGGGACCGACGAATCCGTAGAGCCTGTCCTCGAACATCCTGTACTGTCCACATGCCTGGGAGAAGTAGTCGGGGGTTGTGAGGATGAGACTGTCAGCTGCTGCAACGGCATCGAGGACGGGTGTGAGGGAATCGTTCCTGACACACTTTCCGGGGTTCCTCTTGCATCCCATGCAGGCCTGACATCCCTTGAGGTTGTCGATCTTGTTGATGTAGATGACCTCGACCTCGTTCCCGTTGGCCTTGGCGACCTCGGACATCTTCTCAACGATGGCGTTCCCCTGGCCTTTGGCCCTGGGACTTGAAACAATGGCAACTACCTTGCTCATATTGATCGGTGTATTCCAGCACATTGATGTTATTAATATGTTGTTACAAAAGGTAATTAAATATCAAAATGATACTGAAGGTCATGAAGGAGATCGAGCACAGGATGAACTGCGCCATCGATGCCACCATGTCCGTGATCGAGGGCAGGTGGAAGGGGACGATCATCTGCATGCTCTACATGAACGGTACCCTGAGGTTCTCAGAACTTCAGAGAAGGATCGGAACCATCACATCCCGCATCCTGACCAAGCAACTCAAGGAGCTGGAGGAGGACGGGATGATCCACAGGGAGGCCATCACCGAAGGGAAGATCAGGGTGGAGTACTCCCTGACGGAAAGGGGCATGTCCATCATCCCCGTGCTGCAGAGCCTCGCCGAATGGGGAATCCGGAACCAGTATGTCCAGGTCATCGTCCCCGAATCGGATGATGCGGAGTCAACCGCTTAATGTCTTCACGATCACCCTGCGTCTGCGTGGCCCGTCGAACTCACAGAGGTAGATGCCCTGCCATGTCCCCAGGACAGGTTCACCATCGGACACTATCACCGTCACTGACGGTCCGACGCAGCTTGTGCGGAGGTGCGCATGGGAGTTCCCCTCGGCGTGCCTGTACTCCTCCCTGATGGGGAAGGCCCTGTCCAGACCGTACAGCATGTCCCTTTGGACGTCGGGGTCCGCATTCTCGTTTATGGTTATCCCGGCGGTGGTGTGCATGGAGAATATGACGCATATACCGTCTCTGACACCGCTCCTCCTGATGCAGTCCCTTACCCGTGACGTGATGTCCGTCATGCTCGTCTTCCCGGTCTCGACCTCGATCGTATCGTATCCCGACATGGTACGGGGCATCGGCAGACACCGTAAAAGCCCTTTGAGAAAGGGGCGGACCTGATGTCCTTTATGTACGGGCAAGGCTTCATCATCACGGGGAGAAAAGAATGGCTTACGAGGTAACTATCATCGGAGCCGACCGTACAGCGGAGCTTATGGACCGCTGCGGGTCGATCAACTACTACCGTTCCAAGGCGGACATAAACGGCGTCTGCGTGGAGCTGTTCACCTGCAACAAGGACTATCTCGACATGTGGACCGACAACTTCTACCACATGTCCGACAGGGTGAGGTCCCATGCCCGTATCTATTGCATAGAGGAGGAGGGGACGGAGCTCCGTGTGGAGTACGACAACCACTCGCACATCGTGTTCCTCTTCAACTTCGACTACTACGGCTGGGTCAAGAGCATCGCATTGGGTGTCGCGGGGAACATCCTCGAGGAATCCCATGGAATATACTCCGTTCACGGGGCGGCCCTCGACATAGACGGAGCGGGTGTGACGCTGATCGCACCGTCCAAGACGGGGAAGACAACACAGTCCTGGGGACTTCTGAGGATGCCCAACTCCCACCTGATATCGGACGATTGGTACTTCGTGAGGACCGGTGACGGGAGACCGAAGATCTCCGGTTCGGAGAAGAACTGCTACATCGACGCGGACATCGGCGACGTGTGGGAGGAGTACAAACCCCTTGTGACCTGTGTCAGGTTCGACAACAGGGGCCGCGGGATCGGTAACGTCAGATGGGTCACAGGAGAGGGGTCGGTGATCGAGAGGACGGCAGTGAGGAACATCATCCTGCTCAAGAGGGACAGGGAGGACCCCGAGATCGTCCGCAGACTGGACACCGATTCCGCATTGGAATACCTCAGGGCCAACGATTTCTGCAACCCCCATCAGCTCATCAGGGATGAGAGGCACATGACCATCCGCACGGAGTTCTTCAGAAGGTATCTGGACGGATGCCGCGTCTACATGGTCAACACCGTCTGTTCCGCCACCGAGACACAGGAAAGGATCAGAGGGATCCTCAGGGAGAGCGACTGAGATGAAGCTCAACCTGCCGGAGATCCCCGGGATAACATCCGAGAAGGGATTGGATTCCAGTTTCACCAAGGTGAGGGCATCAAACGTCGAGAAGGAGCATATGAACCTCACCGTCGTCAAGTCTGTGGCGATGATCCTCGCACTCAGCCTGGTGATGTTCCTGATAATAGTGGCGATAAGGGACACATGGACCTTCGGGGACTACATGAACAACATCTTCTGCAACACCATCGCACTGGTGTTCGTCGTGGTCTTCCTGGACACTTTGGTGTCCAGCAACAAGGAGGGCAGGAAGAAACGTGAGGAGGCCAGGACCATCCTACGCCACAACCGCATCATCCAACCGGACATCGACATGTACCTTGTGAGGAAGAACATGGTCGTCACACCCAACGGAAAGACCGTCAGGAAGTTCCAGATAGATTCCAAGTTCTCCATACAGGACATGAGGGACATGTACGGACCCTCGGAACTGGTCTCGGATGTGGGGATATCGAAGATCAAGAGGTACGCATACTTCCAGAGACAGCTCAAGAAGGACTTCGAGAACCTTGTGGAGGGTGTGGATTTCACCCATTACCCCGAGATCGCCGAGGCTGCGATGAAGTACATCACCGCCACATCCTATGGGGAGGCCGCATTGGATGCGGTGGTGGGATACGAGGATTCCAAATCCGGAACCAGGAGCATGAGAGTCATGGTCGTGGGCATGATGAAGGAGGAGCCCCTGGACGGGAAGTTCATGGACGCCAACCCCACGATGAAGAACATCTACCTTGTCCACCAGATGATCAACGACCAGGAGAGGGCCGTGTCCGAGTACATCAGGCTCATCGGCGTCCTGGATGAGGAGAACCATACCGAGAAGAGGGACAGGACGGACTACGAATGATGTCCGTCACGGGACGAAGGGGAGACGACGATCCACGGTCAGGGAGTCCTCTGTGACCCTGCAATCGAAGACAAGGACCTTCACTCCCCTCGAAACCGCTTCCTTCAGCGCCTCACCGAACTGCTCATGGGTCTCATAGTTCGGTGTGACGTACTCCGTTCCCTCCATCTGGACGATGAAGACGATGTATGCGTCATAACCGTTCTCGACGGCATCCATCAGTCCGAAGATATGCTTCACACCACGTTCCGTGGGGGCATCCGGGAACCTGCAGACCCCATCGGATTCCAGGGTCACGCCCTTCACCTCGACGAAGGCCTCCCCCTCATCCGTGGAGATGTGGAAATCGAAACGGGAATCACCGTAGAACCTCTCCGGATGGACCTCGGGCGAATCCCCGAAGAGTCCCGATACCGGGATGAACTCCTGGAAAACCTTGTTGGGCGCCATGGTGTCGATGTTGATGAGCTTGTCACCCTTGTATGCGGCGATTAGGTCGTAACGGGTCTTCCTCTCCGGGTTGTCGGAGGCCACGAGGATGACCCTGGTGCCTGGGATGAGGATCTCCCTGCATCTGCCGGTGTTCTTGACATGGACCTTCTCCAATCTGTCACCGATCTGTACCAGGGCGATGAACCTGTTGGGACGGGCTACGAATGTGGCACCTACGACATCACCATAATGCATGCATCGGAATCGATGACGTAGTTCAAATACAAGTCGGGGGATGGAGGTCGCATGTCCCCATACTTCACCCTTGACGACATACCGCCGGAAGAGATCATCGTCCTGGACACGGAGACCACCGGTCTCGAAGGTGCGCCCAGGGACCTGGTCGTGGACATAGGCATGACGAGGGTGAACCTCCGCAGGGGGACCGTGGAGGATGTCTACTCCTCCGTTCTCGGATATGATGTGGATTCATGGGATGACTACCACAGGAACGCATGGATCTTCCAGAACACCGATATGACCCTGGAGATGGTGTCCGATGCCCCTCCCGCGATGAAGGTCATCGAGGATGTGCGCAGGATCCTGAAGGGGAAGGTCGTCACCGCATACAACATCGCCTACGACATGGGGAAGTTCCTCTACCACGAACCCTGGGACCTGAAGGGGACGTTCACCGAATGCGGCGACATCATGCTCGCGGCCAAGGATGTCTGCAAACTCCCCAGCCAGTACTACGGAAGGTCGTACAGATACCCCAAACTGGACTATGCCTACTCCCACATCGTTGAGGGGGATCCCGCAGGGATACACGGACTCCAGAACCACAGGGCACTGTCGGATGCCCAGATGGCATCATATCTGATGATCCAGATGTACAGGGACCACAACTACCACATCTGAACCATCGGAAAAGGATGAAGTTCCCTCGGAAACCCTTATTAATCATCCGCTCCTGGTTTCCTCATGGTGAGACTTCACTTCCTCAACGAGAAAGGCTGGGAGCTTCCCGATTATTTCGACTGCGGTCCAAAGGACTTCGAGACCGAGAAACAGGCCCTCGACATCGTCATGGATGCGCTGTCCCATACCATAAACATGAGCAGACTCAACAACGTGGTCTCCATCCGCGTGGTGGGTTCTGACGGGAAAAGCGTGGACATCCCCCGGGAGAATTGGTGCTTCTGGTGAAGGATGTCCGGAGGAAGGCGGATGGGACCGTTCCTCCTTTTTAA
>CAZWKY010000028.1:0-16905 GCA_964634095.1 uncultured Methanomassiliicoccales archaeon
TTGAAAGTTCATACCAGGGGCATGCCCCTGAGGGATGTCGACCTCGGATCCATAGCATCGATGACCGACGGATACGTGGGTGCTGACCTGGAGGCACTCTGCAGAGAGGCCGGGCTCAACGCGTACCGTGAGGACCACGGGGCGGAGTACGTGGAGAACCGCCACTTCATGAAGGCCCTGGAGGATGTCCCGCCATCTGTGGACGACATCACCTTCCGGAACTATGAGCGGATGTCGAAGAGCATCGGGAAACGTCGCAGCGGATGGGACAACGTGCCGTTCTACGGATGATCAGGACAGGTCCTTGAGCATGTACGGCAGGGACTTGCGGAACCCGAGGGATTCGTAGTACTTCCTGACGCCCACACCGCTGGTGACCCTTATCCCGGCCTTCCCATTGGCCAGAGCGACCCTCTCGGCCTCCGCCACCAGTTCGCGGCCGAACCCGCGATGCTGCCAATCCTCCCCGTCATCACCAATGGACGCGATCTTGCCGAAGACCTTCAGCTCCCTTATGGTGGCCACGGGATTGGAGTCCACACGGACACGTACGTAGCCGATCAGGGAATCCTCGTACTCGAACGATATGAAGTACTCCCTGCCCCCACTGGCATCATACTCCATCGTCCTCATGACGACCTTCTCCGGGTCGTCCAGGGATGTGCCGGTGTGACCGACCTCCCTGCAGCGGATGCATCTGCACCTCCGCCCCTCGGCGGACATGTTGTCGGCCACCAGCTGGCGGATGTTGCTCTTGAGTATCCCCGCCGTGATCTGCGGGACGGGGATGTCCCTCTGGATGCGCTGGATACGGACATACTCGGGCACCGTCGCCTTCATATCGGACAGGAGGTGAACGGCAGTGTCCACATCCAGGGGTTCGAACCTGCCCTCGGCCCACCAATCGTAGACCTTCGTCCCCTCGACCACCAGGGTGGGGTAGAACTTCAGCATGTCCGGGCGGTAGTCGGGGTCGTCGAACACCTTCCTGAAACAATCCATGTCGTTCTCCGGAGACGAACCGGGCAGTCCGGGCATGATGTGATAGCATATCTTCAGCCCGTGGTCCTTGCACGCCCTGGTGCACCTGCGGACCTCCTCGGTCCCGTGTCCCCTGTCCACGGCCTTCAGGACATCGTCGTCCAGGATCTGCACACCGAGTTCGACACGGGTCGCACCCAGTGACAGCGCCCTCTCGATCTGGGCATCGTCGAACACATCGGGACGGGTCTCCACGGTGAGCCCCACGCATCTGTGTGCGGAGGTCTCGTTCTGGAGATGGGCCGTGGCCAGGTCCGGTGATTCCGAACCGTTCATGGCATCGAAGCACCTGCGTACGAACCACTCCTGATACTCGGGGTCGCGGCAGGTGAAGGTGCCCCCCATGATGATCAGGTCGATCTTGTCGGTCTTGTGACCTATCTCCGTGAGCTGCGTTATACGGTCCAGGACCTGCCTGTACGGGTCGAACTCGTTCCTGCCGGCACGCCTGGCCGCAGGCTCCTTACCCGTGTACGACTGGGGGGACCCGTTCTGGACCCCTCCGGGACAGTATGCGCACTTTCCGTGGGGACAATCGAATGGCGAAGTCATCACCGCCACGACGGCCACACCGCTCATGGTGCGCATGGGCTTCTTGATCAGAAATGGCGTGAGGACCTTCACATCGGCAGGGTCCACGTTCGCCAGGATGTCGGAGTTCGGCGGAACGGCCTCCAGACGGTACTTCTTGCAGAGTTTGAGCTTGAGGTTCTGGAGCCCGTCACGGTCACGGATGGTACCTGTCTTGACCGCATCTATGAGCTCATGGGAGAGCAGGACGATACGCTCATCCATAGTACACGCTGCCGGGCTCGGATTTCTTGGGTGCGGACTCGACGGATGCGGATTCCAGAAGGTCGAGGAATATGATCTGCGACGAGTTGATGAACCTCAGGGTACCGTCGTCCAGGGCGAACACCATGGCGGTGTCGTTGCCCATGACGGAGAATCCCTTGAACACACCCTCGGTGAGCTCCTCGTCACCGTGGTTGACCCTGTACTTCGACCCTTCTGTGATCATGTAGTCCATGTTCATTGCTTGTCACCAGACATGAGTTCCTGGAAGTGAACCACGGTCTTGCGGTAGTTCTCCATGGCCATCGATACATTGGCCTCGGTGAAACTCCATGCCTTGGACAGATCACCGAACCTGATGCGGTAGCCCTTGCGCATCTGACCGTCGAACTCCACGTCCATCGCCTCCAGGAGATCCATGGACTTCAGCTTGTTGATGTGCCTGTAGATGGTCGGCTTGGTGGTGCCCAGAAGCGCGGCCAGCTCCTCGACGGCCCATGCCTTGGAGGGGTAGGCCATGAAGTGCTCCATGAAAAGACGGTACGGGACACTGTCGCGGACCGTCACGGCCCCGGTCTTGGGGTCGTATCCCTTCGGGAGGTATCCGATCTGCACCAGAAGCGTCTCCGCCACGACGTTCACATCCGTGACGCCCGTCATTGGCGTGTTGCTGACGACCTGAAGTTCGAACAGTTCAATCTCCCCTGAGTCCGGATTATATCGACGGGATATTAATAACGTTTAGGTGGGTGTTTTACTAAACACTGTTACATGCTTAAAAGACCCTGATCAGATGAAATCCCTGAGACGGTCGATGGCCAGGACCACACTGGACGTGGGGATGACACGGGACACCGGGATGGCGAGGATCTTCTCGATGGTGGGTGCCACGATGGGTGCACAGACCACTCCGAGTGCACCGTCCCTCTCCGCACGGACCGCCGCGATGATGGCGTCCTCCACGGTGGACACAGGGTACTCGCGGACGCTGATCACCACGCCTCCGTCCATCTCTATGGTCCGGGGCAGGTTCTCCACGACCGTTGTGGATGCTATCACCGCGATGAAGTGGGAGTCGTCGGCCTCCATGAGGATCTTCAGGGCCTTGATCACCTGACGCACGGTGCGCAGGTTGGGTTCCCTCTTGTCCTCCAGGATCTTGTACATGGTGCTCTGGGAGATGCCCGAGAGCTGGCAGAACTCGTTCAGGGACATCCCCAACTCGTCGTCGAGGATGCTGCGGAAGGCCTTCTGAAAGCCGCCGTCCTCCCTGAGCATACCGGATATGAGGTCGGAGACGGTCATTGCGCACCCCTCACGAACTCAGCGGCACTGAGTCCCGCGACACAGCCCTCCCCGACGGCCTTGGCCACCTGCCAGGGTTTCCCGGTGACGTCACCGCAGGCGAACACCCCGGGGACCTCCGTGGAACAGTCCCGTCCGACCTTGATCGAATCGTCCATCTCGGGCATGACGCCCAGGTCCATGGCGATGTCCGCGGCGGACCTAGCGCCCAGCTCTATGAAGACACCGTCGGTGGGGATCACCGTCCCGTCCTCCAGGACGAGACGCTCCACATTCCCGTCACCCTCCACACGGTCGGGCCTCGACCCGTATGTCGTGACACCTGCCCCGCGGGCACGCTCCACAAGGGATTGGTTGGCGGTGATGTCCCATGCAACCCAGGACGTCTCCGATGCGTAGTGCGTCATCAGCTCCGCGGAGACCGCGGCCTCGGATTCGTTACCGACGACCACGACCCTGCGCCCTTTGTAGAAGTTGCAGTCGCAGATCGCACAGTAGCTGACACCCTTCCCGTAGAGCTCCTTCTCCCCGGGGATGCCCAGCTTGGTGCGGGAGACGCCGGTGGCGATAACCACGGCCTTGGCGGTGACCTCCTCCCCGCCCTCCAATGTGAATGAGAATCCCCCGTCCGTTGCGGCGGAGGATATGACGTTCTCCTCACGGAACACGGCACCCGTCGATCCCGCCTGGCACCTGCCATCCTCCAGGATGGCATCACCGTCCGTGACGCCCGTACCCAGGTAGTTGTCCAGGTGCGCCCCGGCTATGGAGCTGTTGCGACCCTTCCCGACCACCAGGACGGAGCATTTCCTGCGGGAGGCGTGTACTGCGGCCTGCAGACCTGCGGGACCGCATCCGATGATGAGGACGTCGGTTTCCATCTTCACAACCCGTTGACGTACTCGATGATGTCGTCCTTGGGCCTGAGTCCTACGAGGGAGTCCACCAGGACCTGGTCCTTGAACACGAGGAGTGTGGGGATGGCGTTGATGTTGAACCTGATGGCGATGGCCTGGTTCTCGTCGGTGTTGAGCTTGGCGACGCCCGCCTTCCCGGCAAGGTCGGTTGCGAGCTCCTCCACGATGGGGCCCATCCTCCTGCAGGGGCCGCACCAGGGTGCCCAGCAGTCGATGATGGCGATCTTGTTGGACTCTACGAAGCTGTCGAAGTTGGTCTCATTGAGCTCTGTAACCATATCAATTCACTGAGACGGTGATATGGTCACGACCTTAAAAGGAACTTGGTGGGTGGTCCGAAGTGGACATGGAAATATGGAATGGGTTTGGTGAAAATCGTTTCACTGCAGGTCGTAGTCGCCGACGATCCTCAGTTCCGGGTACTCGCCGATCCTCTCGGGGATGACGTCCAGGTCCTCTCCATAGAGGTCCGAGAGCTCCATGTGGAGCATCTCCACCCTGTCCGCACCGCGGAAGGCGCCCTTGGACACCAGCTTGGACACCGAGTGCTCATGGGTGACGACCCTGTTGTCGCTCACCAGGTTGTCCGCATGGGCGACGATCTTCTCCTCGAGGGTGCGGGGCATATAGTCCGCCGGGGGCAGGTCCAGCTCCTCCACGTCCTGTTCATCCAATCCCGCACCTGTGTGCTTCAGGATGATGTCGATGATGGGACGGGGGAGTCCGAGACGCTCGGCGATCTGAGACCCGTAGTAGGCGTGGAGGATCGAATGGTCCACCGAACGGCCTATGTCGTGCAGGAGGGCACCGGCGGTGACGAGGTCCCTGTCGGCTCCGGGGATGTGCGCGGTCATCTCGTCGGCGACGGCACGGACCGTCGCGCAGTGGATGATGACACGCTTCTTGCACCCGGCATCGATCAGGAACTCGACGCACTTGCGGTCACTCGGGATTCTCGACAACCGTCTTCCCCCTCTCGTTGGGGACCACGGTCAGTTTGCCGTGGCGGTCCGAGTACAGGGCCTTGCCCTCGGTGAAGCGGTCGAGGAATATCGCCAGGGCGGCAATCTCCGAATGGGGCTGGTTCCCGACGGACACGTTGAAATCCGCCCTCTGATAGACCTCCGCGGGGACCTTCTCGGCACCCACGATGATCATTATGTCCTCGTCGCGGGGGATCTTCGGCAGGGCGTCGGTCACGGCCTGTCCGTACATGGTCAGGTGCACGACCTTTCCCTTGAAGTCCCTCGTCGCCTCCTTCCAGCTCACACCCGTCTTGATCGTGTAGTCCCCGCCGAAGCGTCCGACGACACTGCGGATGTTCTCCTCCAGGACCTCGTCGTAGGTGTCGACGTAGATGCCCTTGGCACCGAGGGCCCTGGACGAGAGCGCCACGTGCGTGGTGACACGCTTGTCCCTCTCGGGACGGTGGCCTATCCTCATGATCCAGATTTCGGACATTTCGGTTACTCTTCGCGGATGGGCTCGATCCTGTGGCCGCGGTAGTCCATCTTGACGGACCTGCGGACGAGGCTCTTGAGCATGGTGGAGGAGAGCCCGAGGGCCTCTGCCACATCTCCGGAGAACCTTCCGTCCTTCCCGACCTCTGCGAGGATCTTCTCTTCTATCTGAGCGTACTCTTCGTTGCCCATCATGGCAGCGGTGAGGACATCGCTGATCTCGTAGACGGGCCACTGGGCGTTGATGCTGAACGAGGTGTAGTACGTGTGGTACGACTTCTCGGGGTATCCACCGTTCTTGGAGAGCCAGCGGGTCTCCACGAGCTTCATCTTCTCAAAGAAGATGATCGCGTCCCTTCCCTCGGGTCCGAACTTCTGTTCGATCTCGTCGGCGGTCCTCCATTCCAGCGTCACCTCCTTCAGAACATCTCTTTTGACGGGTGAATCGACGGACCTGAGCATTGGAACCAGCTCGGACGGTTCGTTGATGACCTTTATCCTATTCATGAGCCGACTACATGCTTTCGAAAATATTTATAACCTAGTTGTATTCGGCCCCGCTCCTGGCAGGGTCATCCAGACTGTTCTGCCCGGGGATACTCGGGGAGGGGCGGTTTCCGACAGCTGTCCGACCCTCCCCGTAGGGTGCCGGCCATATGCCCCTCCGGGGGTAGGTTTAATAACAACTCCCCCGATAGGGAGTGCAATGAAAGCTGAGAAGCAGCCTGAGCTCAGGTCTCAGTGCCTCAACTGCTACAAGACCTTCAAGGGATCCGATGCAGAGCAGAAGGCACTGGACTGTTGTGGTTCACTCGTCCAGACATGGTGGACGAACTACAACAGGTGGGGCAAGCAGAAATGGTACGGACGCTGATCCGTACCCCTTCTGATTGACCTCACCCAACCGCTTTCCCTATTTTTCCAAGGTGATGGACCGCACATGTATCATCCGGAGGACTGTATCTGAACGACGCGAAGGGACCCATGGGTTCGATAGACGAGGAGTTCGAGCTGCTCGAACGCCATATCAGCATCCTCAGGACCGTCCACGGGAACCAGCCCATAGGTCTGATCAGACTGTCCGAGATGACAGGCATCCCCAAACACAAGGTCAGATACTCCCTGAAGCTCCTGGAGCAGGAGGGGATCATCAGGGCAACACAGGACGGCGCCGTGGTCACCGACGGGTACGACCAATTCATGGAATCCACCAGGGAGTACGTCAACAGCCTCTACTCCAGGGTGGAGTCGCTCAAGGCCACGTTGGAGTGAAGCCTTCCTACATGCAGCAGAGACTGGTGTCTCCTGCTAGGACGGTTCCGTATTCGCCGTGGTAGTGAGATATCACGACAAATGCGGACTTCCCACCCATTACAACAGACCTGAGGCCAATGACACGTGTTCTCGGCCATCTGACCCCAACCCGAAGCTCGAATAAACACTGGTTAAAACAAAGTTTTATATATCTGTCCGTGAATCGCCCATTCACAACAAGCCGCTGTAGCTCAGTAGGTAGAGCGTGTGACTGTTAATCACAAGGTCCTCGGTTCAAATCCGTGCGGCGGCGCCATATCTTATCTACATAACTTCGATTGGTGCGTTTCACCTTCATCACCATTCGTTTCCACGATAGTTTTTTATCTGTTTTCCGTTTAAGGGAGCCCCAGTGGGCTCTTAGCTTAGCCAGGTAGAGCGTCTGGCTCATAACCAGATGGCCGTCGGTTCAAATCCGGCAGGGCCCACTCTCATACCCACTTCTGGACAACGATGTAAAAAGAAGATGGACCCCGCACAGGACATATCATCCCGAACCGAGGTCCGCTAAGTCGTTTTGACGGATCCGGTCAGATCTGCCTGTAACGGAACAATATCGCAGACACCACAGACGTCACGGCCCCGTATGTGCACATCATCACCGATGCAGTGGACACCAGCGGCTGATAGTCCGTCGTCGACATCGAACCGTCGAACACCGTGCTGACCCCCATCACATGGTTGGCGATGATCCTGGAATCGTATCCGAGGACGTACCACGGCTCCGTCCCGAAGGACACGTTCTGGAAGTAGAACAGGGCCACCACCATCAGCAGGAGACAGACCACGAAGGACACGTTGCTCCCCGGGGAGATGGATGATATCAGCCCGCAGACACCCAATGCGGCGAACAGATACAGCAGGGCCAATAGGAACGACTCCCAGAGGACGGCTGGGATGTAATCCCAGTTCACCGTGCACACCACCGCGGCAGCCACATAATACAATGCCACCAGGGCCAGTCCCGGGAGGTATGCGGCAACGAACTTCCCCGCGAACAGAGGATGCCTTCCGATGGGCTGCGTCAGCATCACCAGTCCCGTACCCTTCTCGAACTCGTCCGATATGTTATCGGCGAAGGACACCACGGCATAGATCGAGACGAGCAACGGGACACACATCGCGATCGGATAGAGGAAACGTCCGATGACATCCTCGGTCATGGCCGTCCCCAGGGACAACCAGAACAGGACTGCGGCGACGACCAGACACAGAGGGAACCTCCATCCGATGACGGTCCTGCGGACCTCGAACGAAACCACAGACAGGAAACGGTCAGTTGCGGACATCGTCGGTCACCTCCGTGAACATGCCCTCCAGACCATCGTCCACCGTCAGTCCGCAGACGGGCAGCCCGATGGAGACCATCCGCCTCAGGACCTCGGCACGAGAACCCCTGTCCCCCACACGGATCCGGACCCTGTCGCCTTCGGGGACACCGACACCGTCGATGGAGGCCAACATGCGGACCTCCTCAGGACCCAACGGTCTGACGAACGTCACGGTGGCGCTCCCTCTCTCAGAGACCGATGCCACATCACCCTCCGACACGAGACGTCCGTTGCGGATGAAGACATAGCTTCCGCATGTGCGGGTGACCTCGTGGAGCATGTGGGAGCTCATCAGCACCGACATCCCTCCGGAGTTCAGTCCCATTACTATGGCCTCCAACTCCCTGACGCCCGCAGGGTCCAGACCGGAGGTGGGTTCGTCCAGGATCAGCACGTCGGGGTCCCCCAGAAGGGCCTGGGCCAGGGAGACACGCTGCCGCATCCCCTTGGACATCCTGCCGAACCTGGTGCCCTCCGTCCCGGACATGCCCGCCCTGTCCAAGGCGACGAGGGCCGCATCACGGGACGCCTCCCTGCCCATCCCCCTGAGCCTGCAGATGTAGCGCAGGGTCTCCCCGACGGTACGGTCCCTGTAGAGTGCGGGGGTCTCGATGATGCACCCCATGTGGGACAGAGCCTCGGACGGGTCCTCGGAGACCTCCACCCCGTTGAACAGGACGGACCCCGAGGTGGGGTCCAGGAGGTTGCAGCACATCTTCAGCGTGGTACTCTTCCCGGAACCGTTTGGCCCCAGGAGTGCCTTGAACTCCCCTCTGCCCACGGAGAAGGACAGATCCGATACGGCGGACGTGCCGTCGGGGAAGACCTTGGTGAGATGCTCCACCCTGAGGGGATCCATCATACGACAATCCCCTCGTAATGAAGGTCTATACGTTCAGTGGAGACGGTCGAACAGGCCCCGTCGAGGACCTCGGTGACGATGTACCCCTCCAGGGTCACACCGGAGTCCGGATCCACCCTCAGAGTCACTGAGACGGTGATGAGGACATCACCGGACAGGTATTCGGAGGAGGACCTCACGGACATGTCCGAGGGGTCGATCGGTCCGCTCCAATCCGTTCCGTCGATGTATCCCGAAATGACGGACCCGGGGATATCGATGTCCATGGAATACCATGCCATGGGACTTCCCATCTCCCCCTCGTCGTTGTAGTGAGTGTACGCGGACATGGGACGGACGGTCACCGAACCCGACATCCCGGAACCCCCCTCCGTGCCGGTGACGTCGTATACGATCGTCCGAGGGAGCGGGAGGCCCTGCCCTCCGACGTAATCGACGGACGCCCTGTAGCCCACGGTGATGTCGAACCCCAGGAACGAACGTCCGGAGGATGATTCCAGAACGGTCCTGCCGCTGAACGACACGTCACCCAACTCCCCGTCGATGACCCTGAACGTGAGCACATCACCGGTCAGCGGATCGGTATGACTGTGGACGGCCATGTGCTCCTCCTCGAGGACGGTCTCCGAACCGATGGGCACGGGGGACGACCAGCCCTCCGAAACGAAGGAGTAGATCATCCGGACGGTGCCCATGGTCCAATCGGGCCTTATCTGGAGGACCAGATCGCAGTGATATCCGTCATCGGACCGGTAGTTCACGTTAATGTCGGAATCGAGCACATAGTTGTGGTGCTCCCCGTCGTCACCGGTCAGATGTCCGCTGTGGGAGACGTCGTGGTACACGATGGGGAGCACGGGGTCCACATCCGATTGTCCCTGTGTGTTCAGATGGTCTGTGACGAGAAGGGATACTGCGGTCAGCAACGCCACTGCCAACAGGAGTCTGGTCCTTGCGGATGTGTTCCCCTTCATTCTATCACATCACCGGACAGGAATGCATTCACGGACTCGTACATCGGATCATCCTGCGGACCCCCTCGGTTAACGACACGGATGGGGATGTCCGCATCGGGCGTCACCACATGTCGTTATTTCAAAATGCTCAGAATCCCGCAAATAATGTATAACTTTTTGTCACACATATTATATAAAATATTCAGCAATTATTAAATAACTAATATAAACAGAAACAATCGGAGAAGATCGACGATGAACAATGACGGGATCACCAAGGTGAGGAGGAACGGGCACACGTACGCATACGGGCCGAGGGGGAACGGACCCGGTTCCGGATACCTCGGCAGGGTGGATCCCGAATCGGGGGACATCTCCACACCCCGCAGACGCATCCCGAACCCCCGCAGAACCGAAGGATCGATCAGGGCGATGGAGCTCGGGAACGTCCTTATCCTCGATTCCGTGGCAGACAGATTGGGTCTGAGGGAGGATCTGAGAAGGCTATTCGGTGATGACGGCCAATGGATACTCGCCCTGGCCATGGCACGTGCCATCAGACCCTCGACGATCGAAGGATGCATGCACACTATCGACCGCACATGCATCACGGACGTCCTCGACCTCGACTATCCCGAGGACGGACGCATACCGATACGGACCATGGCATCATCGGACAGCATGATGTCTTTCTTCGACACCCGTTACCAACGTTCGGACAACACCTTCCTGATCTGCAAACACATCCCGATAAGAAGGCCGTCCATGGTCCGCTCGGATGTGTTTTCCGGAACGGGCACATATGGGAACGAAGGCTACAACGCGCTCATCACTGCATCGCACACTGGGGAGGTGCTCGGACTGATGGTCGTCCCGGGGACCCCGGACGATGTCACGGCCACCGTGGACCTCTTGAGGGAACTATCCGCGAGATACGGGATGACCGAACTGCTCCTCGGACACGAGTTCACCGATGCGGGGAGGATGCCGAGGTTCCTCGGAACGGGGATGGACCTCGTGACCGTGACATCGACCGTGATATCCCCTGTGGTCCCACTGATCGACAGACTGTTCTCGGAGAAGAGGATCATACTACCGAACGGGGACGAGGGTGCGTATGTGGAGGGCAGACTAGGCATCATCGGATCCGACCGCCGTTCCACCTACGTCCCGGAGCAGGATGGACGCTACCACTCATGCGATCACCACATCAGGGTGTTCCCGACGGTGGATCTGAGGGAGAACCGCATGAAGGGCAGGGACCTCATGCGCAAACTCTCGGAGATAAAGAAGAATCTCGACGGAACGGCGGATGATGACCCCGGAAGGCCCCTCTACGGAACCGCAAGGGAGTTCGTACATTACCTGAAGATCGGGGAAACGGCTGATGGAACGAGGAAGGCGTCCATAGACAGGGACAGGGTCGACCGTGACAGGAGGATGTTGGGTCTGTCCGTGATCATCACCTCATCGAAGGATTGGGAAGAAGCTGTGTACATGTTGCTGTCCACAAGGGGCATCAGGTCGGATTTCCGGGCCGAACCCTCCGATGTCTACGGCCATTTCCTCATCCCGGATGAGGAGTATGCGTTCGATCTGCTCGTGACGACGATAACCGCAATGCTCCTCTCCAACATCCGCCACACCCTCCGGTCCAACGGATACGGCATCGAACCATGCGAAGCACTCTATCTCGCATCGAAGTACATGCTCGTGGACACGGGGGACGGGGAGCTCCTCACCGATCCGGACAGGACCGCGCTGAGGATCATGGCCCTCTTCGGCCTCGACGGGTGACCCCGCGGTAACGGGCCGAACGGGTACTCCCCTCGACCTTCTCCACCAGACCCTCCTTCCTCATGCTCTGCAGCAGATTGGTGGCCTTCACCGACACCTGTCCTTCGGACATATCACCGATTCCGCGTACCCTCAGCATCTCCGCCACATCCGCCCTGGACACCGTACCGAGATCGGAGATCAGCGCCAGCACAGCCTCCCTGTCCGTACCCCTGTATCTCCTCATCACACCGGATTCGTCGCATATCAGCGAGGGTACACCGTCGAACACCGCCGCCAGCCCCTGGGACACCAGTTCCGCCATGCCCTTCTCCGACACGTACCTGCCCTTTGACAGACGGTCCATGTCCACTATCGTCCCGAAGGGGATGTCGTCCCTTGAGTCCAGTATCCTCGCGTAGGGTCCGGACCTCATCCCGGAGAATGTGACGGACACCCTCCCGTCGGAGATGGAATAGTCAGGCAACGGGAAATGGCGGTAGGCCTGGGAGAGGTACATCCCCCTGATCCCCGACATGGTCCCCGGGACCAGTCCGCATTCCGCCATGGCCCTCCTGAGGAACATGTTCCTATCGTCGGCGTTGGTGGGACGTCCGAGCACGAAGGCCTCCGGACGGTTGGAGGGGAACGTCCCGGCGTTGGACACCGTCACCGACTCCCTCTCCCTCTCGATGACGTCCACCGTCCCCCCGGACTCGTAGTCCTGGAACTGGATGGCGTTGAATATCGCCTCCGTGAGGGATGCGACACGGTATGTGGATGTGCTCCTGCCCCCGGAGCCTATCCTCACGGTGGTGTTCCGGACCATGGAGACCACCTGTCTCGCGGCCAGGAGAAGGGGGCGCTCCATGACGCGGGAGTCCTCCTCGGTCCCGTCCACGCCGATCAGCCTCCACCTTATGCACACGGAGGACGGGATGTACGGTTCGGACGGCTTCCCCAACAGGACCAGGGCGGCGTTGGTGACCTTTCCCCTCTTGAACAGACCGACCTCGGTCAGGAACCCGGTGTCATCCAGCCGGTCCATGTCGGATCCCCCGTGGACCGCCGAGTACGATGCCCTCACAGCCCTGACCGCCGAAGGGTCTAGACTCCTCACCGTGGCCTCGGGGACCACGTTCCCCGTCCAATCATCGTACTTCCGTGCCATGTACGGGCGTATCCCGGAGCATGTAGATAATCTCATTTATTCTCATGAATCAGTCCCCAGGAGGATGCCGCGGAGGGCTCCGGACCATGAACGGTTAAATAGGGTCAGTTTTTGCTCTATTATAATATGTAGAAACGGACGGTGATGCGATATCGCCGTCTGTCTCGAGAGGTTATAATCATGGTAAAACTGCCGCGTATCCAGAAAGAGATCACAGCATGTGTCCAGTGCGGTTACTGCATCGACGTGTGCGAGGCCCACAACCAGACCCCCTGGGAGTCCGTCACCCCCAGAGGGAAGATCTACTACATCACCCAGCTGGACAAGGTCGGGACCGGTGCAGAGGACAAGCTCCTGGGAAGGGACGTCCAGCTCAGCCCCGAGTTCGTCGACGCCATGTACAAGTGCACCGGATGCGGAAACTGCGAGGTCGTCTGCCACGCCAACATCCACCTGGTGGACCTGTGGGAGAAGATGAGGGATTGGATCGTCGCCAACGGAGCAGGACCCCTCCCCGCACACAAGGGAATCGCAGGCAACATCGCCAACAAGCACAACTCCTTCGGCGAGGACCCCAAGAAGAGGGACGCATGGTGGCCTGCAAATGTCGAGAGGGCCGCCGTCCCCGACGTCGTGTTCTTCGCAGGATGCACCGGATCCTACAGGATGCAGCACATCCCCCAGGCCGGAGTCACCATCCTGGACCGTGCAGGCGTCAAGATGAACTGTCTGGGAGAGAAGGAGTACTGCTGCTCCTCGCCCCTGCTCAGGACCGGTAACCCCAACCTGTCCCTGATGTGCGCCGAGGCCGTCGTCGTGAAGGCGGACGGTATCGGAGCCAAGGACATGGTCATGACCTGTTCCGGATGTTACAAGACCGTCTCCTCCGACTTCGGAAGGTTCTACTCCAAGGTCGGACAGAACGTCTACCACTTCTCCCAGTACGTGGAGAAGCTGATCAACGAGAGGAAACTGCCCCTGAACAACGAGTTCAAGGCCAAGGTCACCTACCACGACCCCTGCCACCTCGGAAGGCACGCAGGCGTCTTCGACGCACCCAGGAACGTCCTCAAGAAGATCAAGGGAATCGAGTTCGTCGAGATGGAGAAGTCCAGGGAGAACTCCAGGTGCTGCGGTGCAGGAGGAGGTTACAAGAGCGCATTCGGTGACTTCGCCGTCAACATCGCCGCCGAGAGGATCAGGGATGCGGAGGCCGTCGGAGCCGAGATCCTCGTCACCTGCTGTCCCTTCTGCGTGCTGAACCTGACCGCCGGAGCCAAGAAGGCAGGGTCCAACATCAAGGTCATGGACCTGTCCCAGGTGCTCCTGCAGGTCACCGCACCCAAGGAAGAGAAGCCCGCAGAGTGATCTGCACACAAACGATAAACACACGAGGGGGACATCCCCCTCACCCATCTTTTCAACACCATGTCCTTCCCCCAACTGTCCCCGGAGCTCGTATCCGTACTGGCATCCAGGGGGATCACGGAACCCACACCTCCCCAGGAGGACTCCATACCGATCATCCTCAGAGGGGAGAACCTGCTGTTGGTCGCACCCACCGGTATCGGAAAGACCGAGGCGGCGATGCTGCCGATCATCGACACCATATTCCGCACCAAGGGGAGGACCGGAGGGATCAGATGCGTCTACATCACACCCCTCAGGGCACTGAACAGGGACATGCTCAGGCGTATGGAGGAGTACGGGAGGGCGTTGGACATCACCGTCGGCGTCAGACACGGTGATACCTCCCAGGCCGAGAGGAACAGACAGTCGCAGAAGCCCCCGGAGATACTCATCACCACCCCGGAGACCCTCCAGGTGATGTTCACCGGGAAGAGGCTCGTGGAGCACCTGAAGAACGTTGAATGGGTTGTTGTGGACGAGATCCACGAGCTCGCGGACACGGAGAGGGGCGCACAGATGAGCGTGGCCCTGGAGAGGCTCACACTCATAGCCGGCGAATACCAGAGGATAGGTCTGTCCGCCACCGTCGGGGACCCCGATGATGTGGCCAGGTTCCTGGTCGGACCCAGGAGGGAGGTGACCGTCCGCAAGCACGACACCCACCGTGATTTCGAGATATCCGTCGAGAGTCCGGCCCCGGACACGGAGGACAAGAGACTTCTCGACAAACTGCAGAGCGACCCGGACATCCTCGCGGTGATGAAGAGGGCCAGAGAGGTCATCGACTCCGGAAGGTCCACACTCTTCTTCGTGAACACGAGGGAGACCGCCGAATGGCTGGCCGCACGCTACCACCTGTGGGACGAGGACATCTCCGTGGAGGTGCACCACGGTTCCCTCTCCAAGGAGAACAGGATGGAGATGGAGGACCGTTTCAAGAAGGGGGATATCAAGGCGCTCATATGCACATCGTCCCTGGAACTGGGGATAGACGTGGGCTCCACAGACATGGTCATCCAGTACAACTCCCCCAGACAGGTGTCCCGTATGATCCAGCGTGCGGGACGCGCCGGACACAGGATCGGCGAGAGGATCAGAGCCAAGGTCATCGCCACCGCACCGGACGAGGTGGCCGAGGCGATGGTGATCGCAAGGAGATGCGACGCCAAGGAGCTTGAGTACAGGGAGGGACGCCCCTGTCCCCTCTCGGTGGTGGCCAACCAGCTGATAGCCATGACCATGGGCGGTGCCATGGACCGGGACACCGCGTTCGGGATCTTCAGGGGGTCCCATGTCTTCAGGGACCTGGAGAGGTCCGAGATGGATGCCGTGCTGGAGCAGCTGAAGTCCATCAAACTGGTATTCGAGGATGAGGGGACGTTCAAACGCTCCCGCAAGGGGATGGACTACTTCTACAGCAACATCTCCATGATCCCCGACGAACGCACCTACAGGGTCAGGGACATCGGCACCAGGGCCATCATCGGGACGTTGGACGAGAGCTTCGTGGCGTCCTTCGCCCAGGAGTATGCGATGTTCATCGCCAAGGGACGCACCTGGCGCATAGTGGAGATGCGGGAGGACGAGATCCTGGTGGAGGAGGCCAGGGAGGTCGGTTCCGTACCATCGTGGGCGGGATCGGACATCCCCGTGCCCTTCGAGGTGGCCAGGGAGGTCGGGAGGCTCAGACGTCTGAGGAACTTCGAAGACTATCCGGGCGATGGGGGATGCGTGCGTGTCCTGAAAAAATACTTCGCCGACCAGGACGAGAGGTTCGTGATGCCCACGGACGAGGTCGTCACCGTGGAGGTGGGGGACAGGTTGGCCATCATCAACGCCTGCTTCGGGACCAGGGTGAACGAGACCCTGGGGAAGATCTACTCCGCACTGCTCACCGCACGTCTGGGGGAGAGCGTCGGTATGACCGCCGACCCGTACCGCATGATCCTCGAACTTCCGAGGAACGTCCACAGGGACGTCATCATGGACACGGTCGCATCCGTCAAACCGGGAACGGTGGAGGCCCTGGCCAGACTGACCATCCTGAACTCATCGTTCCTGAGATGGAGGTTCGTGTTCGTGGCCAAGAAGTTCGGCATCATCGAGAAGGATGCCGACCACCGTTTCATGAACTTCTCCAGACTCTTCGACCTCCACAAGGACACCCCCGCGTACAACGAGGCCGTGAACAAGGTCCTGTGGGAGGACCTGGACATGGAGAACAGCGAGAGGGTGGTCTCCATGATGGCCGACGGGAGGATACAGGTCGTTCCAGGAACGGTGTCCGCCATAGGATTGGAGGGGATAGTCAGGTCCAAGGAGCTGATGCAGCCGGTCCGTGCGGACCATGCCATCCTAATGGCCATGAAGAAGAGGCTGGAGGACGAGGTCCTGTTCGCATCATGCATGAACTGCGCCTCCCAGTGGAGGTTCAGGGTCGGTGATGCCCCGAAGAGCTTCATCTGTCCCCACTGCGGGGGAAGGATGGTCGCCGCACTGAAGGGATACGAGAGGGAGAACATCAGGCTCCTGAAGCAGAAGGAACTGTCCACGCAGGAGAAGAAGGA
>CAZWKY010000028.1:17005-20595 GCA_964634095.1 uncultured Methanomassiliicoccales archaeon
AGAAGGAACTGTCCACGCAGGAGAAGAAGGACCTCCAGAAGGTGTCCAGATGCGCCAACCTGGTCAACGAGCACGGAGGTAAGCGTGCATCCCTCGTCCTCGCGGGAAGGGGTGTGGGCCCCGATGCGGCATCGAGGATCCTCAGGTCCATGTACGTGGACGAGGACGATTTCCTCAGGGCGATAATGAACGCCGAGATCCTCTACGCCAAGAACAAGCGTTTCTGGGACTGATCAGAGCACCAGGAGCATGAACAGTGCCGTGTACACGGCACCGAAACACGCACCCGCCATCAGCTGTGCGGGGGTGTGCTTGCGCCTGACGTAACGGCTCCATGCCACGGGGATGACGAACAGGAGGAGGACCGAACACCACGGAGGGTACACGATGGCCATCATGGTGGCCGGACCCATGAACCCTGTGGCATGGACGCTGATCTTCCACTTCGTGCTTATCAGAAGGACTATTACCGTGCTCGTGGCGTAGCTCATCATCATCGCGGTGCACACCCAGGGCGCACCGGTCAGGTACAGGAGCACCACACCGGCGAAGTACGACATTATGCCGACGAGGAACGGCCTCATACGGTCCTCCCTCCTGGGCACATCACCGTCCCCGTTGCCGAACTTGCGCGAGTAGTAACGGGTGGCGATGGTTGGGACCACGAACGATGCCCCGACGGAGATGACGATGCTCGCCAACATCCCCGGGACGGAATCCGCCGAAAGGGACAGGATGACGAAGACCACCGCCGCCAGGAAGGATGGATAGGTCACGGCGGATATCACCGTGGCCAGCCTCTCGGCCTTCGGAGACACCGTTCCCTCGTACAGATGTGTGGGATCGTGTATAGCCATGGTCACACCCCCGCCATTATGCGGCGGACCTGCTCCACCATGGAATCGATACCATCACTGTTGTCCACGACCTTCCATCCGTCGGCGATGCGGAGCATCCTGCCGCGGACCAACCTCAGTTTCTCGTCGGTCTCGAAGATCTCCAGGTTCTCGCCCCTGCTGACGATACGGGACATGGCCACATCCGGGTCGATATCGACCAGTATCCTCACATCCGGTGTGGGCAGCACATGGCAGATCACATCGTAGGCCAGTTCCGTCAGACTGTCCGGAAGGTAGGCGGCGGCCATGCTGTACCTGACGAACACGATGTCGTCGTACCCCTTCCCCCTGGGTCCGCGGACGTATGTGAGGGAGTGGAGCACATCCATGATGTACAGGACGGTGGACATGATGACGTGGACCTTGGTGTTCCCCTCGAGGAACGCCCTCTCCAGCCTTCCGACCAGGAGGTTCCTGTTGGGATGCTCCATCAGCAGCACCCTGCGACCTTTGGACTCCAGTTCCCTCCTTATTGTGTCCGCCACGGTGCTCTTTCCGCACCCGTCCAATCCGTCCACGACGTACCAGACCAGGGTATCACAGTCCCAGGGCGACCATGGCCAATGCGACGGTCACGGGTGTCAGGATGTTGTCGAACTGTCCGGGGCAGACGGCCTCCATGACCATGGAGACCGATCCCGCTATGGCGGAGACGGCCCAGATGGGCACGATGGCGATGCTGTCCCCTCCGGGGTAGTATCCGGCGGTTGTGAGCCATCCGTAGTAGAGCATGATCACTGCCGCCATGACGGCGGTGGCCGCGAAGACCCCCAGGGAACCCTCCAGGGACTTGCCGTTGATGATCGGATGCCTCCCGAACCTCTTCCCGATAACGCTTCCGAAACCGTCACCGAAGGTCATGGCGACGATACCGATGGTGGCGGCGGTCCAGTGGTCGGCGAAGAAGATCACCATTATGGAGACGGTGACCGCGTAGAGGAACAGTCCTGTCCTGTGGCCCTTCTTGGTGGTCAGGTCGTTGAGCTCTTGGATGGGCAGGGCGTTCTCGTTCAGCATGGGGATCAGCAGGATCAGCGCGAAGGGGATGGTGAAGAACGCGAGCATCACCCAGCCCTCGGTGAACATCCACCATACGAGGACGAAGAATCCGACCCCGATGTGGACGACCTTGCGGACATTGCACTCTATGCCCTTCCTCTCCAATGCCAGTGCCGTGACCAACGAAACGGCTATGATGGCGTACACCAGCAGCAACGCGACTATGTCCTGGGTCTCCATGATATACAGTGGCGGATAGGTGCATCCGATGATAAAGGTAGGTGGTCGGACGAGGATGATAATATAAGTGAACCCGTTACGAGGGACGTGAACGTCTACCTCCAGCTTTTCAGAACGGGCAACGCCGTCATGGGTATAGTGGGGGTCCTGGTCGCATGCTTCATGGCGGCTGGACTCGACATAGCTGACGCGGGCGCGAACCTCCTGATATCGGCCGTGGTGGTCTTCATGTTCATATGCGGAGGCAATGCGCTCAACGATTACATCGACCACGAGATCGATAGAACGGCGCATCCGGAGCGCCCCATCCCATCCGGAAGGATGGAGAGGAAAACGGCACTCCACGCGGGACTGCTGATGTTCATCGGGTCCGTCGCGGTGTCCCTTCTCACATTCGACCCCGTGTGCATCGGGATCGTGGTGATCGCATGCCTGCTGATGGCCGCCTACGAGCTGTTCCTGAAGCAGAGGGGGTTCGTGGGGAACCTGACCATAGCCGTCCTGACCGGGATGATGTTCCTGCTGGGTGCGGCGGTGGTCGGACATTGGTCCGATAACCTCATCGTGGCGCTGATGGCCACACTGGTCTCCATCGGAAGGGAGATCGCCAAGGACATAGAGGACATGGATTCGGATGAGGGCAGGATCACATTGCCCATGAGGATCGGCACCAGGAACGCCGCGATACTCGCTTGCGTGTTCTTCATTCTGGGGCCGCTCCTGAGCATCCAGCCCATGGTCGCCGGGACCTACGGGATCCTGTACCTCACGGTTGTCATCGCCGATGCCATGTTCGTGATGTGCGCGGGATACGTGTTCAGGGACCCGCACAAGGCGCAGAAGATGGCCAAAAAGGCCATGGTCGTTGCGTTGGTATCATTCATCATCGGTGTGTTCAGGTTCTGAGGTTCACCGCACGCGGTTGGTGACCTTTCCCACACCTTCGATCATGGCGCACACCTCGTCACCGGGCCTGATCTCCGAAACGCCTTCAGGGGTGCCAGTGATGAGGATGTCGCCTTTTTCCAGTGTCATGTACCTCGAGACGTAGGAGATCAGCCACGGGATGCTGAAGATCATATCGCGTGTGTTGCCCTCCTGTCTGAGGTCGCCGTTGACCGTGAGTCTCAGATCGAGGTTCCCGACGTCGGTGTCCCCTATCGGGATAGGTTCGGACATGGGTCCGAAGGTGTCGATCCCCTTACTGAGGTCCCATGAGTTGCCCTCGGCACGGGCCTTCGACTGCATGTCCCTGGCGGAGACGTCGTTGAAGACCGCCAGATGGGAGATGTAGGGGAGTGCTTCGGATTCGGGGACGTTCCTGCAGTCCCTTCCGAACACGAGTGCCAACTCCACCTCGTGCTGGACGTTGGTGATACCTTCGGGTATGACGATGTCGTCACCGTCGCCGATGAGGCAGCTGGAGGGTTTGAGGAACACCGTCGGCACTTC
>CAZWKY010000029.1:0-13623 GCA_964634095.1 uncultured Methanomassiliicoccales archaeon
CATGGTGGAACAGGAACGCCCGTGTGAGCTTCCGAAGGTAACGGTCCACAGTGTCATTGCCGATATGGAGTGCGTTCGCCACTGCATCCGTATTGACCGCCCTGCCCGTGTCCCCATATAGATATTCTATAAGGGGGCGCAGGGTGGTGACGTCCACCCTCCCCACCCCTGACATGACATCTTCCACGAGGATCTTCACAGAAAGTGGAAATGATTCCAGCCGACTGGAAATTTTCGACACGATGGAAATGCTCGGAACCGGCGTAAACCCCAATCCGACCCTTCGAACTACCCGCGCATCCGTTCATATCCCATGCCATCCTGCCTCGGTGTATGAAGATCAAAGTCGATGTCAGTCGCGAGGAGGCGGAGGACATCAGGTGCTATGCGGAGGCCCACGGACTGACCATGGCCGATGCGGTGAGGCTCACCGCGATCCAGGCGGTCTACGATTGGGTCGATTCCGAGGCCTACATAAAGGCCATGGAGTCCTTCCGCGACGGGACCTCCGGACTGAACCGGAGATCGCACAGGAAGATGCTCGGCTGAGAGCATCCCCGAGCATCACAGATCTCGAAACCGCCTCTGTCTCCGAGGCCATCACCTTCTCCAACCTGTTGTATCTATCCTCCAACCCATCTGCCGGCCATCCGCCGACAATCGTGTCGCACATCCCCTCCGGTCGGTTTACAGAATTTGTAAATTGACAAAAGATATAATCTTAAATAGTTAGACCTTCATTCTACGATACATGGAAAGGAACAGGTCCCCTACAGGGGATGCCATCAAACGCAAACTGTCACTCTCGGATGTGGCGGATGCGTTCGACATCTCCCGCCCCACACTGTACAAGATGATCGACCGTTACGACATGGGGGATTACTCCGGGATCGACGGGAACCTGCTGAGGTTCTTCGACATCGTCGGCAGCGACGACTGCGGACCGGAGGAGGCCCAGGCATACATCCTCTCGTACAAGGGGAGGACCAACAGGGCCGTACCCCCGTCCGTACTGGACAGGACCATGGACCACACAGCCAGGGATGTGGAGAGACTTGCGGACAGGGCATCGGTGTCACCGAGGGTCCGCCGCACCGCACTGGAATGGTCCGACGGAGATGTCAGGACCGTGTCCATCGGACAGAACGGCAGATCCATGGTGGTCTTCGACGGTCCCGACGGGGAGTACAGGCTCAGACTCTATCTGGAGGTCTCGGGGGAGCCTTTCATGATATCCGAACAGAGACGGACACCGGACAGGAACTACTTCCTGGTCGACGACGTGCTCCCCAACGTGGGGTACAGGTACGAGGTCGTCCGCATCGATGGGAGTGGCGTACACGGTTCCGGCCTACGGGAACTGAGATTGAGGTGATGACATGAGGTACATGCACATATCGGACCTCCACCTGGGCAAGAAACTGGGCGGAAGGGACCTGGACGAGGACCAGAGGCACATCCTGACACGGATCATGGACATGGCCGAGGAAGAGAGGGTGGACGGACTGATCGTCGCGGGGGACATCTTCGACGACGGGACATCCTCCACCATCACCGCGGTGAACACCTTCGACTGGTTCCTCACGGAACTGTCCTCCCGGGGGATCGAGACGTACATCATCAGCGGAAACCACGACTCCATGGACAGACTCCACTTCGGAAGCGGGTTCTTCAGGTCCAGGGGGATCCACATCGTCAGCCGTTACGAGGGAGAGATGGTCAGGTACGTGCAGAGGGGGAGGGACGGCACCACCGTCGGGATCTACCTCCTGCCGTTCATCAAACCCGTCCACGCACGCATGGCCCATCCCGAGGACGGGATCGACAGCTATGAGGATGCGGTGAGATCCGCGGTTTCACACACCGAACTCGTGGATGGGGAGGATATCAGAATCGCCGTCACCCACCAGTTCGTGACCAACGCCGGGAACGGGCCCGAGAGGTGCGATTCCGAGAAGGTCTATGTGGGGACCAGCGAGAACGTGGATGTGTCCGTGTTCGATGACTTCGACTACGTCGCCCTGGGGCACATCCACAGACCCCAGAACGTCGGGAAAAGGGCGAGATACTGCGGCACACCCCTGAAGTACTCCGTATCCGAGGCTGATGACGAGAAGAGCGTCACCATCATCGATGCGGAGAGGGACGGCATCACCGTGAGCACCCGTCCCCTGGTCCCGTTGAGGGACGTCAGAAGGATCAGGGGCCCCCTGGAAGAGATCATCGCCGCGGGGAAGACCAACCCCCACAGGGACGACTACTACCATGTGGACCTGACCGACAACCCCGACAATCCGATGGACCGCATCCGCGAGGTCTACCCCAATGTGATCGGCCTGTCCACACCGTCGGTGGACGGGACGGACTTCGATCCGGAGATCGCAGGAGAGGAGGGTGTGGACCCCATGTCCGCCATGAGGGAGTTCTACAGGAGCTGCACCGGGGAGGAACCCTCGGAATACCAGATATCGGTGGTCTCCGACATACTGGGAGGTGGGGACGAATGAAGCCGAGGATGCTCATCATGAGCGGGTTCGGACCCTATGCCGGGAGGACGGTGATCGACTTCGACAGGTTCGGAGGGAAGGGACTGTTCCTGGTCACCGGTGACACCGGTGCGGGGAAGACATCCATCTTCGACGGCATCACCTACGCCCTCTACGGGAGGATGAGCGGAGACAGGGACTCCAGGAACATCAGGAGCCACTTCGCATCACCGGACACCGAGACCTACGTGGAGCTCACATTCACCCACGAGAACAGGGAGTACAGGATCAGGAGGTCCCCGGAGTACGAACGCCCCAAGAAGAGGGGCAGCGGAATGACGTCCACCCCCGCGGAGGTGGAGATGACCTGGGCCGGATGCACGCCACTGGTCAAGGAGAAGGCCGTGGCCCAGAAGGTGGAGGAGCTCCTCGGGATCACCTACGACCAGTGGAAGCAGATCGCCATGCTGGCCCAGGGGGAGTTCAGGAAACTGCTCACCGCCGACTCCAAGGACAGGGGCGCCACCATGAGGACCATCTTCTCCACGGAGTACATCAAGGACCTCCAGGAGAGGCTCTCGAAGATGTCCTCCGATTCCAGGGAGACCAGGACGAAGACGGAGAACGACATCGTCATGGCCATGGACGAGGTGGATGTGCCCGAGGACAGTCCCTATCACGATGAGTTCGCGAGGATGGAGGGTGTGTCCTTCGCCGATGACATGCTCAGGGTCATCTCACTGCAGAACGCAGTGGACGGTGATGCCATGGCATCCATGGAGAACGCCAAGAGGGATGTGGATGCCAGGAAGGCGGAGCTGAACAGGGGCATCGCCGAGGGCAGGAACATCAACTCCATGTTCGACAACCTGGCATCCGCCAGGGTCCGTCTGGAGGAGCTCTCGGCCGATACGGAGAGGGTCGAGTCCAGGAGGACGGAGATGAGGACCATCGACAGGGCCGTGAAGGAGCTGAAGGCCCCCATGTCAGCGGTCGCATCCCTGGAGAGGGATCTGGAGAGGATCGGATCGGAGTTCCGGACCGTCACCACGAAGGGGGAGGAGCTTGCGGAGGTCAGGACAACATTGGCCGAGACGGACGCGGTCATGTCCTCCAGAAGGGGCGAGCTGGATGTCATGACCTCCAGGATCGCCACGTTGGACGGCATGAGACCGGTCTATGAGGAGATCGAGTCCCTCTCGTCCAGGGTGGCCGCCCTCACCGAGACGAAGGGGAGGATGGATGCGGTCCTTGCGGAGATCGCCGCCGGGATCGACGACATCAATGGCAGACTCTCCGAGTCCAAGACGTTCATCGATTCCAACAGAAGCGCCAGGACGGACCTCGTCAACGCCATGACCGAGCGGGATTCCTCCATGAAGAGGATGGACATCCTGACGAAGGTGACGACATCCCTGGGGAACCATGGGAAGGTGATGGGGGAACTGGACAGGGCCAGAGCGGAAAGGGCGTCCAGGCTGGAGGCTCAATGCGCACTCAGGGACAGGTACACCGAGGAGGAGCACAGGTTCTACATGTCCCAGGCGGGACTCCTGGCATCCAAGCTGGAGTCTGGATGCCCCTGCCCCGTGTGCGGGTCCACCGACCACCCCTGCATCGCATCCCCGTTGGAGGGGGTCATGACCAGGGATGGGCTGAGGTCCCTGAGGGAGCAGTGGGACTCCGCCACCGCGGAACTGGACGTGTCCAACGCCAGGGTCTCCGAACTGGAGTCCAAGGTGGCGGCATCCGCCGAATCCGTGGCCGCATCCCTGGGGATGATCGGCATGGCATCCGAGGATATGGGAACCGTCGGGGAGATGGTGAAGGATGAGACCGACAGATGCAACATCGCGATCGGAGAACTCGGGAAGAGGATCGGGGTGCTGTCGGCCACCGTCAGGGATCTGGATTCGGCCGAGGCGCTCATCCCCGGGCTGGAGTCCGAACTCCTCGGAAAGGAGAGAGAACTGGAGAGGTACAGGTCCGAGTCCCAGACCGTATCGGCATCCCTGTTGGCCGACACCGCACTGTTGGAATCCAAGAGGAACGGACTGGAGTTCCCCTCACTCGACGGTCTCGTCTCGGAGATCGGGAGCATCACCGATTCAAGAACGGTGCTGTCCAAGGCCATCGAAGATGCCAGGAAGGCACTGGAGGAACATGACAGGAGGATCGCATCCAACACCGCCGAGGCCGAGACCCTGAGGAGGAACCTGGTGAACACAAAGAATGAGCTCATGTTCTCAAAGAACGTGTTGGACTCCAAACTCTCCGGGATGGGCATGACCGGGGAACAGTGCACCGCCGTCATGGCGAGGGAACCGGAGATAGCCGTACTCGAGAGGGAGATCACCGCATTCGACTCCGCCATGGGCTCCGCCAGGACACTGGTGGAGAACTACGAGAGGGAGACCGAGGGGAGGGAGAGGGTGGACACCTCCGTCATGGAGGAGGCCCTGACCCAACTGGACTCCGAGACATCGGCATTGGACGAGGGGATCAGGATGCTGGACAGGAGGATGGTTGGCAACGGACGTTGCGCCACATCCATCAGGTCCGGACTGGACACCCTCAGGGCCATGGGCAGGGAGGCGGAGGAGCTCATCCTCCTGTCCAAGGTCCTCAACGGCGACAACAGGATGAAGATCTCGTTCGAATCCTTCATGCAGGGGATGTACTTCGACAGGGTCCTGACCCACGCCAACACCCGCATGAAGAGGATGACCAACGGGAGGTACGAGCTCAAGAGGAGACCGGAGAACCAGGACAAGCGCTCCAAGGGAGGATTGGACATCGACATCCTGGACAACTACACCGGTCAGAGGAGACCCGCATCCACCCTGTCGGGAGGGGAGTCCTTCCTCGCGGCGTTGTCGTTGGCGTTGGGACTGTCCGATGCCGTCCAGAGGATGAGGGGCGGTGTCAGGGTGGACACACTGTTCGTGGACGAGGGGTTCGGATCCCTGGACCCGGATGCCCTGAAGCAGGCCATATCCGTGCTGGTCCAGCTGAGCGAGGGGGAGAACCTCATCGGGATAATCTCCCATGTGGAGGCACTGAAGCAGGAGATCGACAGGAAGGTCATCGTCAGACGCAAGGACGATCAGAAGGGCAGCTTCGTGGAGATGGAGGTCTGAGATGTCCCTGATCTCGTTCGATTCCGATGACAGGGTGATGATATTCATCGATGTGAGGAACCTCATGGGCGGTGCCCGCAAGGATTTCAGTTTCTCCAAGGTGGATTTCGTGTTCACCGCCAGGTACCTCAAGGGTCCGAGGAAGCTCATCGCGGCCTATGCCTTCGACAGCAAGGGTGTCCTGGACAGCGAGGACGGTTCCCGCAGATTCCATGACTATCTGAGGTACATGGGATTCCGCGTGGTGGCCAGGGACGGTTACGATGCGGAGAACAGACAGCAGAAGGAGGTGGACGTCGCCATGGCATGCCAGATGGTGGTCCATGCACTGAAGGACAACTACGATGTGGCGATCGTGGTCAGCGGCGACAGGGACTTCATCCCGGCGATACAGGAGGTGCAGGCCGCAGGGAAGAGGGTCGAGGTGGCGGCGTTCGAGGGATCGTTCTCCGAGGAGCTCAGGAGGGTGGCGGATGTGTACATCGACCTGGACCAGCTCCCGGTCCTGAGCATGCGCAACCCGGCCCCCGATGAGGGGGTGTCCGACACCGGTGATGCTGAAGGGGAGGTGGAATGATGGACTTCTATGATTTCGTCAGGGAGAACAACCAGAAGTACGGGACCACCGACGATGATTGGGAACCCTACAAGAAGACCGCCATAGTCAGATTCGAAACGGATGACAGGGGAACGGTCCTGGGAAGGGTCAACGGGAAGGTCGTGTTCAGACACTCGACATCCATGGAGATCCAATCCGGCGAGACATGGATCGTCAACCTGGTGGAGAATCCGAACAGCGGGAAGAACTACTTCGCCAAACCGGTGATGAAACTGGACTCCAAATTCATGTTCGATCTGAGGAAGGACCAGCTGGACCTCGTGGCGGACCATCTATGGAGGGAACAGAGGAGCGTACTGGAACCGATGTTCGAGGAACGCTACAAGGAGACGATCGAACAGAGGATCGCCGATGCCACAGAGGATGTCAAGAGGAAGATGGAGGAACGTATGACCGAGATGGCCTCCGCCGTCGAGGACATGAAGACCAGATCCGAGGAGGATGCATCCGTGATATCCAGTCTGGAGGACAAGATCGAGGAGCTCAACAGGATGCTGGAGGTCAAGGAGACCGAACTCAAGGATGCCAAGGTCAATGTGAAGGCCGTGACGACCACGGTTCAGAACGGGGATGTCTTCGAACAGAGGGACTTCTCCGGGAAAGAGGTGGAGGTCGTGAGGACCGGCCCGGATTCGATATCGTCGAAGTCCTTCAAGAAGGCCAGGTACTTTGTGAACCTCAGTGCGGACCACAGGTTCCTCCTGGTGAGACCGGACAACACCGCGAACGTCCTGTGTGTTGATAGGACGATAGTCCTTGCGGGACTGGGCGAGATCTCCCCCTTCGAGGGGGAGGGACCCATGCCCGCAGAGTACAGCAGGAGATACGAAGGGTACATCGTGTATCTGAAATGAACCACTTACGCCCCTTCGGGGGCGGTTCCAATCATCATACACGGGTGCCGGACCAATCTAGACGAACCATCTGCCGGGTTCACCGTCGTCCATGTCGACCCTCAATCCATCCTCAGAACGATACGGTCCTCGAAGGATCCCCTCTCGCCCCTCTTACGGGCGTTCTCCTCGATGAGGTCGCTGTCGGAATAACCCATTTCCTTCGCCAATGCGAAGAGGACCTCCATTATGTCAGCGAGCTCCTCCAGGTTCCGCTCCTTTTTGAACTCGGCGACCTCCTCGTCGAGCTTCTCCAAGAGCATCACCGGATACTCGTCATCGTCGGCGACCCTGCATTCGCAGTCCCTTCCCTGGGACCTTATGATCCATGGGATCCAATCACGCACCAGTTTCTCGGACATCGGAACATCACCTGAGCTTGTATGAGCGCACGGTGATGGAGAGGAGATGTCGATATAATCCCTTTGGGGTGTGATCCATCATTCCCTGTTCATATAGCGTGCACGCTTGAAATCCGCAACCCTGTACTCTATCGCATCACGGACATGTTCCGTGAAGAAACGCTGCTCCGCATAACGTGCGAGATCATCGGACAGATGGAATCCGTCGTCATCCTCCCTGAAGAACCTAGGAGAACCCTTGACGAGGAAACGGATGGGATTCTCCCTGGCGAGGGACACCCATTTCGAATCCGGAATCTCATCGTACCCCTCGAAATGCCTCAGACCCCTAATGTCGACCCTGTTGGAACCGTTGGAGTAGAACTCCCTGAACGAACGTGCGATGTCGTCCCATCCGGCATAGAGGACCATGTGGTCCCCTTTGATGAACGAGGACAGCAACGGCATCTTGTAGAGACGGCTCATGGATGTGGTCTCGATGAGGTTGATGAACTCCGCAGCGGGGGTGCCGATCAGGGACTCCTCCAACGGAGTGGTCAGACCCCTGCGGTGCAGATACCCCAGGTAGTCCCTGAGGATCCCGCCCCTCCTCCTACAGCGCTCCATCAGGGCATCGTCGACCTCTAAGAAGAACTCCATCCTGGTGGGGGTCCTGCCCAATGAATCCGTGATCCTATCGAACTCGGCATCGATCCTCTCGTTCCACCCGGTCTCACGTTCGGCCATCCGCCTCATGATGTCGACAGACATCAGATCGAAATCGATGACGCAGTCACAGGGTGCCCGGAGTGATATCTCGCAGGGATCGGTGCCCACACCCTTCACGCCGGTGAGCATCTCCGGTATGCGGTCCACGTTGCGGTAGTTCCCTATGAAGTCCAGTACCGTAAGCCTCTCCTTCCCGTCTGAACGCCTCAGTCCCCTGCCGAGCTGCTGGGTGAAGACCGTCTGGGATTCGGTGGGACGGAGGAACATCACAAGATCTATCGACGGGATGTCCACACCCTCGTTGAACATGTCCACGGTGAACAGCACACGGACCTTCCCGTCCTCGAAATCCTCCACAGATGCCGTGCGGTCGTCATCGCCACCGGACACTATCGCACGAGACGGGATGCCGTGGGATGAGAAGTGGTCCCTCATGAACTCCGCATGACGGATGCCGGAACAGAAGCCGATCGCCCTCTCCGACGGGTACTTCAGGAAATGGGACAGGACCAGGTCGGCACGTCTGCCGTCGCTCAGGGTGGTGTCGAGGTCCTCTCTGGAATAGCGTCCGCCCGAGAAACGGATGCCATCATAGTCCGTATCGTCGGCGATACCGCGGTATGTGAACGGCACGAGCCTTCCGAAGCGGATGGCATCGGACAGCCCGATCTCGAACGGTACGTTGTAGTCGCACAGCATGAACACATCCCTACGGTCCATCCTCTCCGGTGTGGCGGTGAGCCCCAGGAGGAACCCGGGGGTGAAATGGTCCATGATCCTGCGGTAGCCGTCGGTGACCGCATGGTGGAACTCATCGATCACGATGTAGTCGAAACGGTCAGGGGACAATGATCCCAGGACATCGGGGTTGGAGAGGGACCTCACACCTGCGAACAGCATGTCCGCCTCCAGGTCGCAGGACCCGGCCATCAGGAACCCGACGGTCTTCCCATGATGCACCCTGCCGAATGTCTCGGCGGCCTGCAGGAGTATCTCCCTGCGGTGGGCCACGAAGAGTATACGGCCGAAGGGTTGGGAGTCCTTGGCGGCGATGAAGGTCTTCCCGACACCTGTCGCAGCGACCACCAGGGCCTTGTCCATACCCTCGGAACGTGTACGACGGAGTGCGTTCAGCGCCGAGACCTGAGGGCCCTCGGGGACCATCCCGCACACATGTTCCGGGACCCTGATCGAAGGGGTCCTCCAACCGTCGCGGTACTCCCTGAGGACGTCCGGGGTCAACGGACGGGAACGTTCGGAGAACAGGTGGTCGAACTCCTCCTGGAAGGATGAGAACGACGCGGGATCCACCTCGCGGCGGAGGCGGTAGTTCCACTCCACCCCGTCGGTCAGGGCCGAGGCGGAGATGTTGGACGAACCGACGATGACGCAATCATCACCGGGATCGACGGAACGGACGATGTAGGCCTTAGGGTGGAATGCGACGGAATCCTCTGAGAACAGCCTGACCTCGATGTCCCCCTCCAGGGACATGAGCTCCTCCAATGCGAACGGGGAGGTGATGCCGAGATAGGTGCCGGTGAGGACACGGATACGGACGCCGCGGCCGAGGGCGGAGACGAGCTCCTCGGTGATCAGCGAGAGTCCGGACTCCTTGAGGAACGAGACGATGATGTCGACCGATCTCGCCGTGGAGAGGACATCGTCTATCGCATGGACCATTGTGTGTCCGCGATTGGTGATGACCGACGGGCCGACATCGTGCATGGATCGGGGATGGTCGGGTGTATACATATTGGCTACTGCCGAAGCCCCACAGTCTTGATCAGGATACTGATGGTCGGATCAACATACCATCACGAACCTGGATCCGCTCCGACCGTCCCCTCGGTATCTTCGACCAGAAGGCGATGCCGAACAGAACGACATCTCCGGACATGTCGAGATGGTATCTTCTCTCGTGGATCTGGGCGATGGTATCCTCCACCGCACCATCCAGTTCCCTTTCGGAATCCACCTTCTTCAGTTCGAAGATCAGCGGGGTCATGCCCTCCCTCTTCGGTGTTAGGATCATGTCCAGTCTCCCGTTCCCGGCCTCATACTCGGTCCTGATGGAATATGCGCGGGAGAGGGTGTGCATGATCGTGAGCATGACGAGCTGGTAATCGTGTTCGTCGTTCAGGATGAGGTAGCTGGCATCCCTGAGGACGGATTGCAGTACCCTCACCATGGTCTCGCAATCACCGTTGAGTACTGCTGTGTTGAAATCATTGTATTTCCCGTCATCAATGACCTTCAGATCCTTCATCTTCTTATTGACCAGGATGCTGACCTCTTTGTTGGGTATGGAAATCTCATACACCCCGTACTCTTTGGGAATCGCTGTGAGATATCCGGCCATGACCATCAGACTGTACACAGAATTCAGGCTGTGCTCGAGACCTTCATATGTCATATCTGCATCCAACTCAACCTTGATCGAATCGCCATTGATTAGAGACATCATCTGAGAGAAGGTTCCCATACCGATCCTGTTCAGGATCCAGTTGAGAACAACGTCCTTTGCTGTGTTTGTCCAATATGTGTTGGGTTTCGATCTGTTGGAAAGGTACTGCATGATACTGTAAGGATTGTAGACCTCCGCATCACCGAACCTGTAACCATCATACCACTCTTTCACAGTCTCAAAATCATCTGAGCGACCATAATAGGATAAAACATCCCTGACCTCGGATTCCGTGAACCCGAACCTCTCATCAGAACGGGTGAACAGCACATTATCCGAACTGATGTTGTTAAGACCAGAGAAAATGCCCTCTTTGGCAATCTGCATGACTCCGGTCACATAGACCATCTGCCTGTTCTCATTGCCCTTGATCGTAGCGTACATGAAGGAACTTATGAAATCCATTATGGGACAACAAACTGGATCCCCGAAGGAGTCGGCAACAGCACGGTCATACTCATCGATGAGGATGATGGGCTTGACTCCATGATATCTTGTCAATTCCTCTGACAGAATCCTAATCGACAGAATCAGAATGTCGATGGTTACGTGTTCCTTAAGTGACTCGAAAAGGTTCCGGGTACGCGAATCCAACGTCTCCGTATCAAGAAGATACCTGTGCCCATTGAAAGCACTGAGTATCGACTCACGGAACATGGAAATGAATATTTCAAAAGGGGCTTTTTTACACACCCCCATATCTATACGTATAACGGGGAATGCGTTCCTGTACCGGTCGTATTCGTGATGATCTGAGATCTCCAACCCCTCGAACCAATCATTCCCCTTATAATCTATATTGAAAAAAGCATCCAACATGGACAGGTTCGTCGATTTTCCGAAACGGCGGGGACGTGTGTACAGATAGACGCCACGGTCGTTAGTTCCGAGGATGTCAGCCAAGAGCATCGTCTTGTCGACGTAGTACCTGTTCCCCTCACGCAACTCCTTGAATGACAGACCGCCTACATCTATCTGTTTCATAAGGGAATACAGAGGTTCTGGATCGATAAAATATCTGTTGCCCGATCAGATGTCCATCACGTATCCCGGATCGTCCTCCCCGTCCTCGGACACCTTCACGAAACACGGACACATGTGCCTGTACGTGCACCATCCGCACAGACTGCTCTGCCTCGGCTCCCACTCGGTGCACGACTCTATCTCGGCGATCTCCCTGACCACCTGCTGCTCGCACGCCTCCAACATGAACAGGGACTTCTCCGCCGTCACATCCTCGTCGAACTTGAGCATATGCCAGACCATCCTGACCCTCTTGGTCGCACCGTACCTCCTCTTGACCCACAGGGCGTACATCTGCAGCTGCCTGTCGTTGTCCGCCTCGTACTGACTCTTCATCCTTGATGAGGTCTTGTAATCACACACATAGAACACATCGTCCCTGAACCCGAACTTGTCGATCCTCACCGAATAGGTGTTCCCGTCCGGCAGCTCCAGTTCGTCATCGGTCTCCAGGCCGGCGATGTGGATCTGGTCGAAGGGCTTCATCCTCTCGTAGTAACGGGCGATGCACTCCTCCCCTATCTCCAGCTGCTCGTCGTCGCTGTACCTCGAGTTGTTTATGATCGTCTCCGGGTCGAACTCCGTGAACCACCGGTCGTCGTAGAACGCCAGGAGTTCCTCCAGACTGTCCACCCTGTCGTTCTGCAGGTCGGTGTACAGCTTCTCCAGTGCCTCATGCACCCTGGAGCCCATGAACGCCTCGATGGTGTTGTACGGCGTCTCCACCTTCTTGTTGTACTTCAGGTCGTATGCGTAGGGGCAGTTCTCGAACTGGGTGAGACGGGTGTTGGAATACCTTGTCATATGATGGACCTCACAGCTGGATCTCCACGGACCCGCCGACCTCCTCGATCTGAAGGCTCCTGGCGGTGTCGAAACGGGAGAAGGATGCGATGCACCCTATATCCATGGCCCCTTTGTAACAGGATACCCTGCCGGAAGCATCCGGCGTTATGCGTATCCTCTTCGCGCGGGGGTTCACGAGCACCGTGTACCTCCCGTCGTCCAGGATGGTGCAGCGGATGGTGCCCGAACCTATCAGGAACGCCTTCGGGACCCTCGGCATGTGCGGGACCACCTGCAGGTCATCGACACCCATGGACTTCAACTTGGCCCTGAGCCTCTCTATCTCCAGGTCCTTGGACTCGATGATGTCGTTCAGTCTCCCGATCTCGGACTCCAGGTTGGTGATGGTGCCCGAGGAGTCCCTGGAGCTCAGGACCTCCACCTGCCTCTTGAGGGACTCCACCGACCTCCTCTGGTCGGCGATGGTGCGGTCCCTCTCCTCTATGATCCCGTTGAGATCGTCCACCTTGGAGGCCTTGTTCATGAGTGTGTTGTTACGTTCCTTGAGTTCGGATATCTCTCTCCTCAGGGACCTCACCACCTCGGGGTCGGTCACCCTGGGGACGTCCGCCGCAGGGACGGGGACCTCTGTGACATCCGGGACGGGATCCTCCGGAACGGATTCCGGGACCGGTTCGGGGGCATCGGACACCTTCATCACCGCTATGAACGACGGCCCCATCGGGGATGAACGGTCGATCATGCATGTCCAGACCTCCCCCGGGACCAACATCCTGTCCGAGTAGGATGACGGGGGTATCCTCCGACCGTCGGCCCTGACGTACAGGCCCTTCCCATCCTCCCTGATCTCCAGGTCGATGTTGCCGTTGTCCGGAACCCTCGGCCCCGCATCCTTCACACTCCCCTCGGCCTTCCTGGACTTTGACTTGCGGAACGCCTTGGGGATGTCTCCCCTGCCCCTGAAGGCCCCGGGGTCCTTACGCGCCATCGGTCACACCCCCCGCCTCGAGGACGGTGAAGCAGGATGCCATGCTCCTGCACTCCCTGTCATCTTTGTAACCCGCCGCCTCGAGGACATAGAGGTCCTCCAGGACCAGGCTCCCGGGCATGTTCCTCAG
>CAZWKY010000029.1:13723-20287 GCA_964634095.1 uncultured Methanomassiliicoccales archaeon
CCGCCTCGAGGACATAGAGGTCCTCCAGGACCAGGCTCCCGGGCATGTTCCTCAGTTCGGAACAGAACACATCGTGGAATGCGGCGTAGACCACACCCTTCCCGATCCTCTCCAGACACTCCCCCGCGGGACGCATGTCACGGTCACCGGAGATTATCATCGCGACATCGAAGAGGTCCTCGTAACCGCCGGACACCACATCCACCACCAGGGATGTGTCCACCTCCTTCTGCTCGCAGGTCCTCTCCATGTTGTTCTCCACGGCCTGGGGCCTCTTCAGGACCAGTTCCATCCCGGCATCCCTCAGCTTGCCGTGGAGTGCGAGGAGCTCATCGTTGGTCGCGGAGGGGATGGCGTCATAGACCCTCACGTATGCGAGTCCATAGCCTTCGGACACCGTCCTCAGCAGACGGCCGTAGTCCAGTATCATACCGGACTCCCTGTACCCTTTGATACTGGTCTCCACGTTGCTCAGATCGATGAAAACGGCCAAACGTCTCCCTTCCCCTTCCATGATAGTCACCTGCACCCCTGTGCGTACACTGTATGGCGTTCATAGTATAATTACTGCTGGCTGTAATGATTGTAATGATTTCAATACCGGTAATGTCTGTAATCGATGAGAGACCGAAGGGATGATAGCGGACATCGACGGTACGATGGGGTATGGACCTCTCCAACGCAATCCGGGAATGCTTCCCTGACGACCACTCGACCCTCATGGACCTGATCTCCTTCAGATCGACCTCCGACATGGGATTGGAGGGATCCGGAGTGAAGGACATCCCGGAGGTCCTGGAGAGGGTGGGACACGACCGTGAGGGGATGGGAAGACTCCACAGACTCCTGAAAGGGGATGGCCAAACCCTGGCCATGGAGTACACCGGACCTTACGGGGACACCCCCGGATACAACCACATCGGCAAATGGGACTGCCGCCCCTGGGCCAACGTCTTCGTCCTGACTGACAGGGACGGCACACCATCCGGGATCGTACCCATAGGATGCGGGAGGATCCACGAATGGGAACCGTTCGATGTCCTCAGGGGGATGGACTGCACGGTCATCACCGACAGGATGCCCTACTGTTCGGAGACCGTCAGGGCACTGGATTCCCTCAAGACCGACTACCTCCTGGTCCAGAGACCGTTCCCGGGATCCTGCGACTCGATATCCGATCCGAAGATGCAGGACCTGAGGCACAACGGCATCGATTACAGAACATACAAGGGACGTTTCGACAGGAGATGGCTGTTCCGCTTCACCGACCCCGTCGAGAAGGCCAGGCTCATCGGCATGATGGATGAGATCGGTGTGGAACAACGCGACAGGGGACACTTCAGAAGGAGCGCCGGAACGGTGGATGTGGTCTCCAACATCGGCCACGACATCCGCGAGGTCAGGGGACTGTTGGACATAAGGTCGTCCACGGACAGGATGATGAGACGCCACAGGAGACTGATGGCCGGGGACCCCCATCTCCTGAGGAACGACGACGCGGTCATGGGATACCTCCTGGTGTCCGTTTTGGGTGCGAGGGGAGATGTCCTCCCCCCGCTGAATGATAGCACTGTATGAGGGATCCCTCCCTCCTTCCGCAACCCCGTATCAGTCCTCCTCGTAGGTCTCTCCCGCAAGGCCCATCAGGGTCTCCACGAGCAGTTCGTATCCGGGAGGGACATCGCCGCAGACGCTCCCCCTGCATTCCATCACCGTACCGTCGTCATAGAGCACGGCCAGGTCCCAGTGCTCCCCGTCCTCGGAGGGCGGGTACTCTATGACACCCCAGGAACGGAGGTCTATCGACTCCATCCTCCTCCTGGCCTCCGCGGCCTCATCACCCTGTGTGACCACGGCGTCATAGGAGATGGTGTTCCAGGTGTACACCACCCTCACCGAATCCCTTCCGAGCATCACGTGATAGCTCTCGTTCCTGTCGGGATAGCAACGGGTGCACAGCTCCAATGCGCTTATCCTACCTGCATCACCCATCATCATCCCCTCTTCACACCGTTCCACGGCATCATTCTGCGTTCGCGGCGGACGTTGTCCTCACGGTTCCTCTGGTTCCTATCCATCTTTCTCTGTTCCCTCCCGGGATCCTCCCCGCCACGGCCCCATCCATCCATCGGTTCCGCAACAGGGTGCGTTTGTGCAATCGCATTACACCTATATTTACTTTAAACTGTAATGCTTGTAATGATTGTAATACCAGAAATCCCTGTAATGAAAATCATCACCGACGGAAATCCGAGCATATCGACCATATGATCATGAAACGACCGGAATGCACCGGGGAGACGGTGATATCAAGGGAAGACCGAATGGAAAAAACGTCACAAAGGAGAGGAAAAGATGAAAAGAGGGTTGTGGGGGTGGGAGGGGATCAATCCTTTCCCTTCCTCACGACATCCGCCCCGCACCGGGGACAGAAAGTGTCCTCCGGACCCAGCTTGGCGTAGCAGTGCTGACATCTCCCCTCCCTGTCCACCTTGGCCGCGGTCACCCTCATGAACCTGCGTCCGAAGATGGCCGCGACCATCACCAACCCGAGGACCAGGATGATGTTCAGGACCGTGTTGAACATCCTCCCCTCGGGGGTCTGGGAGAGGTACGTGGAGTACATCGCGAGACGGAACAGGATCAACATCAACCAGATGACCGAGATGCCCATAGCCAACCTGTTCCAGGCGTTGTTGTCCATATCACCGTCTCATGCCGTCCCGTATAAAAACCGTGTTCCGACATCCTTCCGACGTTCCGGGGATGATGAAGTTCGGATGTTAACCACTCATATACAAGTACCCTTATCGTCGGACCCATGGCCCCGATCGCCCTGAAATGCCCCCGGTGTCTGAGAGACATCGAGCTGGATGATTCCCAACCCTTCGGTTTCTGCATACACTGCGGAACGAAGGTCCGCACGGACGGATCCGTCCAAACGGGCGACCATGAGCTCAGGATCGAGATATTCTCATTCATACCCACATCCGCCGTGGAGGTACGTCTTGACGGGGAGTCGGACCACCGTTCGTTCATGATGGCCGGCACCGCCCGCTACAGGGTCTCACCGGGACACCACATCGTGAACATAGCCTGCGGGAGGCTCTCCCAGGAGTTCGGGATCGACATCACCGAGGACAGTGTCGTCAACGTGAGCGTCGGACTCAGGGGGATCCTGGTCGGAGGCTGCGGACTCCCGCAACTCTTATAAACAGGAAGTGGGAAAGAACCCCCTATGAAGATCTCCAAGAGGATTTCCGAGATCCCCATGTCGGGGATAAGGAAGATGTTCGACCTCGCGGGCCCCGACTCCATAAACCTGGGCCTGGGCGAACCCGACCTCGCCCCGCCGAAGGAGGCAATAGACGGAATGAACGCCGCGGCCTCCGCCGGACTCAACAGATACGGACCCACCGCCGGAATACCCGAACTCAGGGCCGCCGTGGCGGAGAGGTTCTCCAAGTACGGCGACATCACCGGGGACAACATCATCATCACCCCCAGCGGATCCTCCGCACTGTTGGAGATCACCCAGAGCATGATCGATCCCGGGGACAACGTCCTGATCCCCAGTCCCGGATTCGTCATCTACGGACCCCATGCGCAGCTCGCAGGGGGCACGTTCACAGAATACAGGCTCACGGAAGGGGACTTCCAACCGGACACCGACGACATCCAATCCAAGATCACACCCGAGACTAGGATGATCGTGGTCACCAACCCCTCAAACCCCACCGGAGGGGTCCTGAACGAGGAGACCTACAGAGCGCTCTCGGACATCGCGGAGGACACGGGCGTCACCATCCTCTCGGACGAGGTCTACGACTCCTTCGTCTACGAAGGCAGGCACCTGTCGTTCATGAACCAGCTGGACAAGGCCGTTGTCGTCAACGGATTCTCCAAGATGATGGCCGTCACCGGCTGGAGGATGGGCTTCGCCTGTGCGGACGAGAAGATTATGCAGGCACTCATCAAGATGCAGTACCACGTGTGCGCCAGCCCCAACATGCCCGCACAGTACGGTATCCTCAACGCACTCCCCCACATGGACCCCTATCTGGAGAACGCCAGGAGGGTGTTCAGAGCCAGGAGGGACCTGATCTCCAAGAGGATCAACGAGATCCCGGGCATGAGCATCGAACCCCCCAGGGGTGCGTTCTACGCGTTCCCGAGCTACGACATGGACATCCCCTCCGCGGAACTCGCCTCGGAGCTTGTGAAGGAGGGTCTCATCTGCACCCCCGGGTCCGCATTCGGTTCCTTCGGGGAGGGACATCTGAGGTTCTCCTATGCCGCGGACGAGAACAAGATAAATGCAGGGATGGACATACTGGAGAGAACCGTAGCGAAACTCAGGTGAGCGACATGGCAGACGATTACGATCCAAACGCAGGCCTCTTCGGAGGAGACGAACCCGACACCAACCCCGAGGAGGAGCACCTCAAGTTCATCTTCGGACTGAACCCCAACAGGACATCCGCGATCTCGGACCTCTTCTCCAACGAGATGATGGCCACCATAGACGAGGAATCGGAGCTCCCGGAGGAGGCCAAGAGGAAGCTCATCTTCAAGATGACAGCCAACAGCGTCCTGGACATGGTCATGGAGTGCCTGCCCCCGGAGATGTCCGAGGAGGTCGCATCCAGCCTGGACAGCTATCTGGGCATGTGCATGGTCAACAAGAAGTTCGAGGTGGACCTCCTGGGCGAGCTCAGGAAGGCCATGGTCGCCATCGAGAGGATGGACGGCGAGAGCGACGACGACTACGAGCGCAGGGTCGCCGACTTCGAGGACGCATGGTGGTCCATACCCCAGCCTCTCCTGAACCAGCGCAACCCCGACGATGCGATCAGGGAAGAGATGAACAGGTACGGTCTGAACGAATGATGTCGTCCGAGTGGTACACCGCCTCAGCCCCGGGGAAGTTCGTGATCCTCGGGGAGCATGCCGTGGTCTACGGCAAACCCGCGATAGTTCTGGCAGTGAACCGCAGGATATCATGCAGCATCAGACGCAGTGCCCGCAACACCCTCAACGGAGAGTACATAGATTTCAACAGACAGCCCCACTTCCGCTACCTGACCAGGGACGTCCACTACGCCATGGACTACGTGACCCGCAGCGAGATCCCCCCGGGATCGGGCATGGGTTCATCCGCCGCACTGTCGGCGGCCCTGGCCATGGCCATAAGGGCGGAGCGCGGGGAATGCTGGACCGAGAGGTCCCTGGTGGACGAGGCCTACGGTGCGGAGCTCTTCGCACAGGGCATCGGATCCCCGATGGACGCGTCCGCATGCGTCCACGGCAAGGGGATCGGGGTGAACATCCCCGGTTCCGAGGACAGGGAGCTCTGGACCATAACCAAGGGCGACAGGTCGTGGAGGGTATCGGACATGGACGTCCCCGACATGACCTTCGTCATCGGGAACACCGGGATACGCGCAGCCACCGGCCCACTGGTGGACAAGGTCAGAAGATACACCCAGAGCAACCACTTCGCCTGCGACGTGGTGGAGGAGATCGCCGCGGTGACCCTGATGGGTTACAACGCCATCAGGAGGAACGACGTGGAGGAACTTGGCTCCCTCATGACAAGGGACCACAAGCTCCTGTCGATCCTCGGGGTCTCATGCAGGGAGCTCAACAAACTGGTCAACGCATCCCTCCCGTACTCATACGGTGCGAAGCTCACCGGGTCCGGAGGCGGAGGGTGCATGGTCGCCCTGACGGACGAACCGGAGAAGGTCGTGGAGGCCATCAGCTCCCGCGGAGGCACCGCATATGTCGTGAAGACAGGTTCCGACGGTGTCCGCATGGAGGTCGACCCTCCATCCGACCCGTACCTGGACGTCCCGATGGACTATCCCGCCCCCCAGTGACGGGTCCGTTCCCTTTCCTTTTTATGCTGGTATAATCATCCAACTCCATGGATTCCATCCTTATAGTGGCACACGGCAACCAATCCGGGGACAACGGCAGAACAGAGAGACAGGCCGAAGCGCTCTCCGACATCGTCGGACTCCCGGTCTTCTGCGCATACCGGAGGTACTCCGAGGAACGGGTCAAGGTTCTGATGAACAGGATAGCCTCCCAAGGGTTCTCGGATGTGCTGATCATACCCATGTTCATGTCCGCGAACATGTACTCCGATTCCATCCCCAGGGCCATGGGCCTGAGGGATGCAGGTACCGAGGGCACGTTCGAGGGTGAAGGGGGACAGATGAGGTACCGCATCACACCCACACTCGGTGATTGGGAGGGTTCACCATATGTCGTTGCCGACATGGCGGACAGATACGGTGATGCGGGCGTGTTACTGGTTTGCGGCTGCTCGGACAAAGGCGAACCGGGGCCCCTCGTGAGGAGAAGCATGGAGATCATATCCTCAAGGGGGCACAACGTGGAGTTCTGTGCCAACACCAAGGACCCTCAGCCGGGTGCCGAGGCCGTGGAGAGGATGCGCAACGCAGGTTCCGATAAGATCGTCGTCATCCCAGTGGCCATGGGTGCATCGGTCAGGTTCCCGACGGAGGGGCTGGAGATATCAGGGCCCTTCGGTGA
>CAZWKY010000030.1:0-19435 GCA_964634095.1 uncultured Methanomassiliicoccales archaeon
AAACAGGTTTCGTATGAACCAAAATCTCATCCTTCGCAAAATCCTTTCCTTTTTCCATTTCTCTCTGTGTATCGTTCTCTGTCACTTTCAGTTAGTTCGATACAATTCAAATCTCATCCTCCGTGTCCGGTACTGTTTTTATACGGTCCGAACATTCCGACGCCCATGACCCTGTACAGGATAGATTCGCCGATACCATTCGATTCGAACATATTCCTTCTGACAGGCGATTCGAACATCCTCGTCGATACGGGAACCGGATTGGGATCCGATGTTGTGATACCGAGGATCCGTTCCGTATTGAATGGCAGAGGTTTGGACAAGGTCGTCCTCACACATTGTCATGGGGACCATGTCTGCGGCCTCCCTGCCATACTCGGGGAGTTCGGTTCCGAGGCATTCGCATATCCGCCCGATTCCGGTCGGATCAGATGCGGTGACCGGGAACATATTCTGGCAGGTGTGATGGACCTCGATGTCCGTCCCGTGCCTGTGACCGACCTCGTCTCCGGACAGATCCTCGACAACGGTGAGCACAGGTTGCGTGTGGTGCCGACCCCAGGCCATACGGCCGGAGGGATATGCCTCTACGACGAGACGTCCCATGATCTCATATCAGGGGACACGCTGTTCGCAGGCGGTGTCGGGCGTACCGACCTTCCCTCCGGATCGTTCATCCAACTTCGCGATTCTCTACACGGCATCAGTAATATTGACATAAGGGGACTGTATCCGGGGCATGGTAATTGCAGCGAGCAATATGGTTCCGACTATGTGAAGAGGGGACTCAGACTGGTAGGTGATTCAATTTGAAGATAATCAAGTGTGACTATTCGAACGGATTCGACATGCATTGTGAGGAGGCTGTCGCAGCGGCAGCAGAGGATGTTGCCTCGGGCAAGCTCATCGTCTACCCTACAGAGACCGTGTACGGTATCGGGGCGGACATCTATAACGAATCCGCTGTGAAGAACCTCTATGTGGCCAAGAACAGGCCCTTCGACATGCCCCTCTCCGTGGCCGTCTCGGACAAGGCCATGCTCGAGAAGGTCGCTGTCCTCAATGAGAACGCCGACAAGCTCATCAAGGCGTTCCTGCCCGGACCCCTCACGATCATCATCAAGAAGCAGCCCGATGTCCCCGATATCGTCACATCCTCTTCCCAGAAGGTGGGTATCCGTATCCCCGACAACAGGTTCGCATTGGAGCTCATCAGGCGCACAGGTCCGATCGTGGCCACATCCGCCAACCTCCACTCCCACCCCGATGCCGTCAATGTCGATGCGGCGATCACCGATTTCGGAGGGAACGTGGACACATACGTGGATGCAGGCCCCTGCACACTCGGACAGCCCTCGACCATCGTCTGGCTCATGGACAAGGAGGTCGAGATCGTCCGTCCCGGTGCGATACCCGTGGACAAGATCAAGGAAGTCTTAGAATGCTGAACGAGGAACAGTTGTCCAAGCTCCGCAAGGCCGGGAAGGTCGCAGGTGCGGCCAGGGAACTCGGAATGGAGATGGTGAAGCCCGGCGTCAAGCTGTACGACGTGGCCCAGGAGGTGGAGGGTTACATCCGTGAGCACGGATGCGGACTGGCGTTCCCCTGTAACATCAGCAGGAACGAGGTCGCGGCCCACTACACCCCCAGCTGCAATGACAAGCTTGTGTTCGAGCTGGGTGACGTGGTCAAGATCGACTGCGGAGCCGAGGTCGACGGTTTCGTCGGTGACACCGCGGGCACCGTCGAGTGCGGAACCAACGCCTACAGGGAGCTCATAGAATCCTCGAAACGTGCCAGGAACACCGTTGCGGAGTTCATCGGTGACGGTGTCCCCCTCGGGGAGATCGGGCGTGCGGTGGAGATGAGCATGAGGCGCGACGGTTTCGTGCCGATCATGAACCTCTGCGGACATCAGATCGAACCCTACAACCTCCATGCGGGACTGTCCGTCCCCAGTTACGACAACGGCGACACCGGCACCGTCAAAGCAGGTATGGTCATCGCCGTCGAACCCTTCGCCACCAACGGTGCGGGGGAGGTCGACAACGGGAAGCCCGGTAACATCGTCCGTATCCTCAGGGAGAGGCCCATCGCCGATCCGAAGGCCAAGGAGTTCTTCGACTACGTCAAGGAGGAGTTCAAGACCTTCCCGTTCTGCGCGAGGAGCTGCGACTTCCCCAATGCGGAGAAGTACGTGAAGATGCTGATCCGTCACGGTATCCTCTCCAGCTATGCGGAGCTCGTTGAGGTCGACGGCGGTATCGTATCCCAACACGAGTACACTTTCTACATAGATGGAAGGCACGGAGAGGTCACGACCCTCCCATAAACTTTTATTCAAACCCCTTCTACCCCCCATTGCGCTGGAGTTGCCAAGCCTGGTCAAAGGCGAAGGACTCAAGATCCTTTCTCGTAGGAGTTCGCCGGTTCGAATCCGGTCTCCAGCACCATCCCTTTTTATCCGCCTCCATGTGGGGTTTATATACCATGAGCCCATCCGACGATTCACGTAAACTCAGGACCCACCCTCGCGGTGAAAACTGAGAGCTCCTTCCCGATGGAACCGGAGCTTGATCACATCCCCTACGGGGATCATTTACGGAGGAATGAACAATGGCTAAAGGAAAGAAAGAGCCTCAGCAGACCGAGGACGAGAACTTCAACTTCATCGTCCGTATCATCAACTCTGATATCGACGGTCAGAAGAGGACCGTCATCGGTCTTCAGAGCATCAAAGGTGTAGGAAAGAGGGTCGCACAGGTCGTCGCAAAGAGGGCCAACGTTGACCCCGCAGTCAAGATCGGATCCCTCTCCGACGAGAAGATCAAGGAGATCGAGGGACTCGTCAGGTCCTACGTCGAGTACGCCCCCAGCTGGGCCATCAACAGGCAGATGGATTACGAGACCGGAGCGGACATGCACCTCTTCGGAAACGACCTGGACATCATCCAGAAGGATGACATCAACAGGATGAAGATGATCCGCTGCTACCGCGGAATCAGGCACGAGGGACGCCACAAGGTAAGAGGACAGAGGACCAGGTCCAACGGAAGGTCCGGACTCACCATGGGAGTCCAGAGGAAGAGCTGAAGGTGATTTGAATGGGAGACCCTAAGTTTTCAAGGAAGACATACGACACCCCCAGCCACCCCTGGCAGGGAGAGAGGATCAAGGCCGAGGTCGAGGTTGTCCGCGCATTCGGACTCAAGAACAAGACCGAGGTTTGGAAGGCAGAGACCATCCTCAGGAACCTGAGGAAGCAGTCCAGGGACCTGCAGGCACGCCTCAGGACCGGAGATGCACAGGCGAAGATCGAGGCAGACGCCCTGCTCGCCAAGTGCGGACGTCTCGGATACCTCCCCGCAGATGCCAACCTGAACGATATCCTCGGACTGAAGAACGAGGACGTTCTGTCCCGCCGTCTCCAGACCATCGTTTACGAGAGAGGCTTCGCCAGCACCATCAAGCAGGCAAGGCAGATGATCACCCACGGACACATCTTCATGAACGGCCACAGGGTCACCGTCCCCGGTTACCTCGTGACCAGGCTCGAGGAGTCATCCATCGAGTTCAACCCCGCATCCCCCTTCACCGACGAGATGCACCCCATGAGGATCTCCGCAGAGCAGGCCGCAGCCAACGCAGCGGTCAAGGCCAAGGCCGACGCCGACGCAGCAGCCGCAGATGCAGCCGCCGCCAAGGCCGATGCAGAGGAAGCAGGAATCACAGCTGAGGACGGTGCGAACTAATGACAGCAAAATGGGGAATCGCAAACATCTACGCGAGCTACAACAACATCATGATCACCCTGACCGACATCACCGGTGCCGAGACAATCACCAAGGCCACCGGAGGAATGGTCGTCAAGCAGGCAAAGGACGAGTCCTCGCCCTACGCAGCCCAGAAGGCAGCCGAGAAGGTCGCCGAGGCAGCCAAGGAGAAGGAGTTCGTCGGTATCCACGTCAGGGTCAGGGCACCCGGAGGAAACAAATCCGTCTCCCCCGGTCCCGGTGCCCAGGCCGCCATCCGTGCCCTCACCAGGGCCGGACTCAAGATCGGCCGTATCGAGGATGTCACACCCATACCGCACGACGGTACCAAGAAGAAGGGCGGACGCAGAGGACGCAGGGTCTGAGGTGGGATCCTCATGGACATAGAGATAATCGAAATGGCGGAGAGGAAAGCCAAGTTCATCCTCAAGAACTCCTCCCCCGCCATGGCCAACGCCCTCAGGAGGACGCTCCTTTCGGACATCCCCAAGATGGCCATCGACAAGGTCGAGTTCCACCTGGGACCGATCATGTACGATGACAAGGAGTATGAGAGCGTCACGCCCCTGTTCGACGAGATCATCGCCCACAGGCTGGGAATGGTCCCTGTGCCCACCGACCTGAACCTCTTCTGCCCCCAGAGCGAGTGTGTCTGCGGTGGCGAGGGGTGCCCCAACTGCACCATCATGTACAGTCTGAACAAGATCGGACCGTGCACGGTGCTCTCCGGGGACCTCGAGCCCCTCGGAAACCCCGACCTCAGGGTCAAGGATGAGTTCATACCCATAGTCGAGCTCACAGACGGTCAGGCCGTCCTCATCTATGCCACAGCGGTGATGGGAACTGCCAAGACACACGTCAAGTGGCAGGTCGCCAACGGTGTCGGATACAAGTATCTGCCCGTTGTCGAGGTCGACGAGGGCATGGCATCCGACGAAGAGGTCCTGAAGTGCGCCGACATATGCCCCAAGAAGGTCTTCGAGGTGGAGGGCGGCAAGCTCGTCGTCAGGAACCCCTTGGAGTGCAGTCTCTGCAGGGCATGTACCGACCGTCTCGGAGAGAGGGGAGGCATCACCGTCACCGGTGATGACACGAACTTCTTCTTCAAGTTCGAGACCGACGGCTCACTGACCGCCCAGCAGGCCCTCGACAAGGCCGTGGAGATCCTCGCCGATGAGGCGAACGACTTCAAGGCCCAGCTCGAGCAGCTCTGAAAGAAACATTTCACCCCTCCGTACGGAGGGGACCACCCTTTTTTCTGTTCCCGTTTTCGCAGGGTTATTATATCGGATGGGCTACGAACATCCATGACCAACACCATTTGCCCCGAGTGCGGAGGCACATTCGATCCGAGCGCCGGTTTCTGTCCCAGATGCGGACGCGAGGTGAGGTCGGAGGCATCGAAGCCCCAACAGACCATCACCGTGCCCGAGGGGTCGCCATCCGAACTGATGGGCATCGGATTCACCCGCATGGCCGATGGTGATTACGACGGTGGATTGGCATGTTGGAACAGGGCCGTCGAGAACGGTCTCGTCCCGGATGATGACTGTTACACCAGGATGGTCGATGCGGCAGGTGCATGCCTTGTTGTTATTTCGGCCACATCCAAGGTGGACTACCATCAGGGTGTCGTTGACCTCGATCTGAGGTTGGACGACAGGGAGTTCGCATCGGACCTCCTGAACGACATCCGCGGAAGGCTCCATCAGTGCACCACGCAGCCCACATTGGTCAATCTGTCCACGAACCACATGATCCTCCTGTTGGACTGCTTCAATCTCTACACCGATATGAGGGACATGAAGGTCCTCTGTGACGGGTCGAGGGATTTCATGGTACGTGTGTCCGAACGCGGGGCCGAGATGAGCTCCGACGGGTTCATGGAGCCTGAGAAGGCGGCCAAGTACATCCAGACCAACACCGATTTCATCGGCAGGGTCTGTGCCACCGTTGACCGCATCATCGGGAACACCACCGACGAGGTCCTGGACCTTCTCGCCGACAGGTGGGCGGACCAACCGACCCTGACCTACGTCTACGACCTGAAGGTGGTGCTCAATGTGTGCATCCAGATGAGGGTCGCCGGGAAGATGATGTCCAAGCTCCTGCTGAAGACATTGGATGCCCAATGCAACATCATCGCCTCGAAGTACATGTCACTGTCCAGGTGATCAGAAGAAATCGGACAGTTTGCACTTCTTGACCTTGTCGTTGTTGAAGACGGAGTCCATGTTCATCTCGAGGATGTCGATCCTCTCCCTGGTGTAGGTGTCCAGTCCGTACTTCTCGCCGATGACCTTGGAGATCTCCAGATACTTCTTCACACTCGCCTCGTGCACCGTCAGGGTCAGTGCGTTGCCGCATCTGGTGCATTTGCCGGCCAACGGTATCCTGCGGTATTTTTCACCGCATTTGGTGCATCTCACCGTCTGGGTGGAGAAGCTCCTGAGGTTTCCGATCATGTCGGGCAGGAAGTGCTTGTTCAGGACACGGGTCGCCACATCCTTCTCGTCCACCGCACGGATCTTCTTCCCGAGCATCAGCTGGGCGTCCATCTTGTCCATCATGGTCTCCAGGGTGGTGTATGCGGAGTACTTCGGACCGTCGGAGATGTCATAGGTGTCATGGGTGAAGCCCAGGTGCTCATACTGGTCCGGGGTTCCGATCCTGCCCGCGATGAGGTCCATCTTCTTCTCGATCTCCTTGGGCTCCCTCATCTCCATGGCCGCCTGGTAGAACTCCAAGGGGTACTCCCTCAGACAGTCCACGTTGTGGGCCTCCTTGTCGATCTCGTTGGGGTCCAGTCTGGTGGTCAGGACCAGCGGTGCATCCATCAGACCTCCCCTCCTGTCCGGCAGGAAGTGCATGGAGAAGTTCAGCAGTCCGTCCAGCGCCAGGATGACGCAGTCCTCGTCACCGTCGCAGTTCCTCCTCTTGGCCGCGTGGAAGAACGGGTGTCCGTAGCATCCTCTGAGGTCGGCGTACCCTATGATCCTGCAGAGGATGCCTCCGGAGGTGTGGGGTGCGAGTCCGAATGTGATGTGGCCGATGAGGTCTGTCCTGGATGTGACGTTGTAGTATCTGGGGAGGTGGTAGAACTCCTCCAGCTCGTCATCCAGGAACCTCGCCACCTTGACGAGGTAGTTCCCGCAGTCCTTGGCGGGGATGATGTCCTGGACCTTCAGCTCCACGATCTGCTCCGGATCGGTGAGCGGGTCCCCGTTCCAATCATGGGTGTATCCCAGTTCGTGGGCCTTCTCTATGCTCAGGCCGATCTCCCTGGGTTTGAAGTGTGTGATGGGGATGTCGGTCATGTCGAAACGGATCGTCCCGTCCTTGAACGTGGTGACGCCGTTCTTCTGTCTCAGGATACCCTTCTCCACCGCCTCGGTGAACTTGTTCTTGGAGACGAGTGTGTCCAGGCACTTCAGTTCCGACGGGGGCCTCTCGTTGAGTGTGGCGCATGCGGCCCTGAACTCATCCTCCAGGTCGATGTCCATGGGTGCGGGTCCGACGTTGCCGAAGGCGTTGGCCTTGGGGACGTACGTGGTGTGGGCGTTGCAGTCCCTGCACCAGTTGCGGTAGGTCATCCTCCCGCATTCGGGGCACTTCCTGTTCCCGACCTCCACGTTCACCAGGGCCTTCCCGCCCATCTTGTTGGATGCGCTGCTCTTACACACGGATATGGCCGCGTTCATCTCCTTCCCGGCATCGGCGTCCTTTCCGACGGGGAACAGGGAGTGGACCTTGGGCGTCATCTCACGTTCCTTGGCCTTCTCCGGACGGGCCATCCTGGTTCCTATGCGGGTCATGGCCCTTGCACGTACCTCGTATCCCGCGGCACTGCTTACGGCATCGAGTGTCCTGTTGCCCTCCAGGGGCCTTCCCGGGGTCAACGACCCTCCGTTGTGATCTATCCCGAGGCAGTCGAGCATGGGTTCGGAGTACCTCTCGCATATGCGCACCCTGTCTCCCTCCACGGTGTGGAGCGCCCCCAGGTCCTCCAGCATCCTCTTGGACACAGGTTCCAGGGTCATCGTCAGGGTCTTGCCGTCGAATGCGCCTGTGGACAGGATGTGCTCCCTGAGTCCCTTTATGCGGTCCAGGGGCCAGTCCGACCAGAACAGGTTGTACTTGGGGTGGAGGGGCACGCCCATCTGCGCGCACATCTCCTTGGCGCGCTGATACGTGGGGTCCCTCCAGTCGTCGGGGAGCTCCCCCTTGGCCTGGACCTCCAGCTTGTGCCATTCGATGGGGTATCCGCAGGGGACCAGTGTGTGGTTGTTCTCGCAGAACTCCCCGAAGGGGACCAGGATCTCCCCGTTGTCCACGATCTCGGCGATCTGGTTCCTGACGGCCAGGACCTCGTCCTTGGTGTGGCAGTACACCAGGTCGCCGTTCTTCAGAAGGAAGGTGGGGCCCTCCAGCAGGTCGCAGGGTGTGACCACGCACGCCTTCCCGGGTCTCTCGATCTTCACCTGTGTCCCCAATGCCATGAACTCGTCCATGGCGTACATGCTGCCGGTGTTGTATGCCAATGCGGCGAGGCCGGATGTCCTGGCCCTGCCGTATCTCAATCTGAAACCTCCGACCTGGCAGGGATGCCCGAAGATGGGACGTCCCGCGACGATGTCCTTGAGGTACTTGTACTGGGGTTCGACCTTCTTCTCCCCGGTGTCGTCCCCTCCCTTGTCCACGGTCTTGTGGGCGTCCAGGAACTTGCCGATGAAGTCCCATCCGGAGAGTCCGATCTTGTCCACGTGCTTCTTGAGCTTGGATGCCTTCTGACACATACCCTCGGCTATGACCAGGCATGCTCCTCCCCTGACACGGTTGGTGTCTATCCTCGGCAGGTCCCTGAATCCCGAGATCTCCACCTGCTCCGTCCCCTCCCCGTCCACGCAGACGGGACAGTTGCGGACGATAAGGTCTATCTCGTCGGATGTGGGTGTGTACTGGAGGTGCTGACACTGCTTGTAGAGCGGGATCTCCTCGTCGAACCTGGCGATCTCCGCGTCGGTGGGGATGTACTTCCCTATGCCGAGCTCGGTCCTGACCACGTCCGCGATGAGGACGCTCATGGCCTGACCCGTACCTCCCGCGGCACGGATGGGTCCCGCGAAGACCAGGTCCACGTAGTTGGTGCCGTCGGAGTTGTTCCTGATCCTGGTGTTGGCGATACCCTCGAGGGGAGCCACCAGGATACCCTCGGTGAGGACGGCGAGTCCCACCCTGACGGCCCTGTCCAATGCCTTCTCCGTGCTCTCGGCGGGCCTCTTGGCCATCTCCTTGGCCACCATCAGCGCGACGATCTCACGGTTCCCGTACTCGAGGGTGAGCCTGCGGATGTCCTCTGCGACACCGTCGACCTGGTAGTCCCTGAGGAGCTTCTCCACACGTGATGCGAGGTCCTCCGCCTGGGGGATCTCCACGAAGGTCTCCGGATCGTACCCGAGGGAACGGGCACGTTCGGCGATGGCGTAGCACTCGTCCTTCATGGATGAGAGCTTCTCGAAGTACTCCCCCATCTCCGGACTGAACGCCGGGCCCTCGGCCATCATTCCACTTCCGTCTCGGCCTCCAGGGCCTTCCTGCGGAAGACTGCGCGCATCTCGGTGCGGACGGCGTCCGTCAGGACGTCCATGTTCTCGCCCGTCTGCGCTGAGAAGAAGATGCGGCTGTCGCCGGTCTTCATGACGTCGCACTTGCTCTCGGCGACGATTATCGTGACCCCCTCGAAGTTCTCCTCGATGTTGGCGAGGAGCTTCTCCTGGACGTCGCGGTGGAATCCGCAGGTCTCGGAGGGGTCGATGACGAACAGGATGACATCGGTGAGGTACCTCAGTGCGAGGACCGCCTGCTTCTCGATGTCGTTCCTCTGGTCGAACTCCCTGTCGAGGAGTCCGGGGGTGTCCACGATCTGGTACTTCCTCCAGTCGTCCTCGATGTGTCCGACGATGACCCCCTTGGTGGTGAACGGGTAGGGGGCGATCTCGGGTTCGGCGGTGGACATCACCGTCACGAGGTTGCTCTTCCCCACGTTGGGGAAGCCTGCGACGACGACGGTGGGTGTGTCGGGGTCCACCGCGGGGAGCTTCCTGAACTTGTTCTTGGCATCCTGCAGGAACAGCAGGTCGTCCGAGATCCTGTCCACGTAGGAGTTGAGCCTTCCGTAGAATCCCTTCCTGGTGGCCTCGATGATCGCAGGGTCCTTCGTGCGCCTGATGTCCTTCAGGGTGTCGTTCTTGAGCTTCTCGGCCTTCATGGCGCACCAGTTCACCGCACCCAGGGCCTTCTTGTACCTGTCGATGCCGATGACGATGTCCACCAGCTGCGGGAAGAAATCGTCCATCTTGTCCATCCTGGGGAACCTGTCCACGTAGCCCTGGAGGGCGGTGACGACGATGTCCCCTGATGCGGTGACCTTGGCGAGGGCGGTCTTCTTGCGGGTGTCCAGCGGGTTGGTGCCGTTCTTGTAGATCTTGGATGCCCTGTGGAACGCCTTCTCCATGAGCTCTTCGGACGACATTACTGTGGGTATCTTGTAATCCATTCCGGCCATGTGTGGTGGAATCCCATCCCCCTATAAATAAGGGAATGGGAGGGCGCGCGTGCGCCCGTTATCTGTTCCCATGGTCATGTCCAGGTGACGGTGATCCTCATCAGCCACAGGTCCCTGTCCATGTTCCTGTTGGGGTTGAGCTTCTCCGGGATGACCTCGAAGGGACAGTCCAGTGCCCCCACGGAGCAGGTCACGGACGGTCTCCCCGTGTCGGTGCCCAGGACCCTGGTGACGGATGCCATGTTGGTGCGGAAGGATATCGCGAGGTCCATCTCCGGGAGGTCGTCGTCACCGGCGGAGAGGAGCTTCGGGAACCCTATGGATGAATGGCACATCACCTCCAGGTCGATGTTCTCGGTGAACATCGCCAGGGGGTCGATCCTGTACGGGTTCCTCACACCCAGGGCCATGGACTGGAGGTTCCCAGCGGCGTACTTCAGCACATCCGATGCCAGTTCGTCGTCCGCGACCAATGCGACCCTGACGCCGCTGGATGTCACCCCCGCGGCATCGCCGATGTCCACCTTCACGAACACCGATGCGTCCACGATCCTGGCCGTGACCTTCCTGATCACAGAGTCGATGACATGTTTGATCAGGGACTCCATGAACCGTTCCATGGATTCTGTGTCGGTGATGCGGTCCACATCGCCGAAGGCCTTCTCCACCGATCCCCACACCAGGTCCTTCACATCCGTGGCCGGGATTATCTCCCCCAGCGGGTCCGTGCTGTTGCCCTCGCCCCTGGTGCCCTTGCCGAACACCCATTCTGTGGAACCGTCGAACCTGCGGTGCCAGGTGTCGCCGTCGTTGGCGGAGTCCTTCTTCACGGGGGTCTTGTCCACCGTGTTCCCCTCCGGGTCCTTGAGCGAGACGGCCTCCCCGTTCTTGGTGTACTTTCCCGAGGAGTTGACCAGGGTGAACGACGGCACTACGACCAACCTCTCCCCCGGGGCTATGCTCCCGGAGAGGTCCATGGTCTTCTTCCTCCAGTCGGATGATGCGCTGAGCGTGTACCCTGTGAGGTCCACCGATTGGGAGCCGTTGTTCAGCAGCTCGATCCACTCGTTGCCGGCATCATCGCCCGGAGGATTGCTCTCGAACTCGTTGATCAGCAGTCCCCTCTGGACGGGTGCGGAGTACCTCAGGGTGAATCCGGCATCGATGCTGGCGGTGGTGCCCAGTGCGGGGAGGGGGATGTTGCTAAGCATCTGTCCGACACCCGGGATGTCGCTCAGTCCGATCCCGAGTTCGTGGTACTCGTCCAGTTCGGGGATGGTGACGGAGATGTCCGTGTCGTCCACCTCCCCGTCCAGTGTGAGCAGGTGCTTCCCTCCCCTCATCAGGGGGTCGACGTTGACCTTCACGGACCAGTCATCCCCCTCGATGCGTCCCTGTCCGGTGACGACGAGGTTCTCCCGGTTCACCTCCCCCTTGGCCTTGACGGTGATCCCGGCGGATACCGAGAGTCCCGCAACGGGTCCGGACAGGGTGGCCGAGAAGAGGGTCTTGGTGCTCGCGTTCCAGCTGACGGCGTTGGTGGAGATCACCAGGGTGTAGTCCCCCAGACCGATGGATACGAACTGGTCGTCCAGTCCGATGCTCGTGAGGATGTCCAGTCCCGCTTTGGAGGCGATGTCGGCCATCCCGTCCAGGATCCAGGCGTTGAGCTCCTCCGTGGGTCCCATGAAGCTGTCGTACACCGATGCTATCACCTCCGCCACCTGGTTGGCCACCTCCTGCAGTCTCTCCCCCAGGAAGACCATGGCGTCCCTGGTCAGGGACATGAGCTCCATCAGGGGCTCGATGATCGGTTCCAGCAGTTCCAGGAGCCTGTCGGTGGCATCGCTGACCACGGTGCAGCTGGGGCTGTAGTCGACGCCCTTCAGCGCCCATGCGCTCTGCACGGGGATCAGGAGGTCCAGATGCGGTTCGCTGTACCCGTCCAGTGCGGAGGAGTGGGTGCCCATGGAGTCGGAGAGTGTCCCTGAACCCCTGAGGCTGTAGGATATGCGGTCGTCCAGGGTGACCCTGATGACGGTGGTGTAGGATGCCAATGAATCCTCTCCGAACCCGACGGTGTGGACGCACAGGCCGTCATCGACCATCGGCCTCCCTATGACCGGGTCGGAGGTGACGACCGCATCGATCCTCTCGGAGGTGACGTTCCCGTCCGCATCCTGCAGGCGGAAGGTGTGGTTCCCCGGGAGTCCGGTGATGCCGTCGGCGGAACATGCCGCCACCCTGTCGGATATCTCGTCCCCCATCCTCGTGAAGGACGACCTCACCGGCTCCAGGACGCCTATGGTCTCCAATCCGAAGGAGCAGACCGTGGCGAGGATGCGGTCCATGACGCTGGGATCACCTCCCGGCACGTACCTCAGTTGGTCGAAGACCTCCAGGTCGGAGAGGACCCTCCCCCGGTAGGATTCCAGCATGGACTGCGCGGTGTCCGATGACAGGAGGGATTGGATGTCCGTCCCCTCCGGCATGGCGGCGGTGAGTGCGGCCTCCAGACGGGACATGAAACCCTGTCCGTCGACGAGGTCGGATGCGTGGCGGTCGATGGTGTCGGCGATGGCACCGTAGAACGGGTCCCCGAAGGATGCCGTGGACTCCAGGGACTCCCTCACGATCCCCTCGAATCCCCGGGAGCAGCGGTCGATGCCCTCGGTGAGCACCCTGGAGAGCGTTTCGGAGAACGTCTCCGGGTCCTCCGGATCGATGGCGACCCTCACGGCATCCGTCCCCATGCGGTCCGCCATCATGGATGCGGAGAGGTTGAGGACGTGTCTGATGTGGTCCATCACCTGGTCCGTGCCCTGATGGTATGTGGATTTGAACCTCTGGATCCAGCTCTGGGCGAAGATGTCCCCGGTCGGATTGTCGACGGAGACGGTGATGTCACCGAACACACCCGTGGTGGTGCCCGATCCCGGGAACCTGTACTCCCCCTCGGAGAGACCGTTGGACGACATCACCTCCCTGATGTAGGAGCCGGCACCGAGCACGTCCTCCCCCTTCAGGAAGGAACCTATCATGTCCCCCAGGTACATCAGCGCCCTCTGATCCCCGTCCGCCCTGTCCCACACCCTGTCCATGCAGAGGTACTCGAACCATCCCAGTGCGACCTCGTCGATGACACCCAGGACGGCCTGGGCGTACACGAGGGGGATGTCGATGACCAGATATCCCCCATCGGAGACGACGAGGTCCGCCAGGTCCGTTCCCGCGGACATGCGCACATCACCCGTCTCCGTCCTGAAGCATATGAGTCCGATGGCGGAGACGGCGTTGTCGTACGCCCTCCGCACATCCTCCTTGGTGATGATGGACGATGTCCCCATATCACCGTACCCCGACAGTGCACCGTATCCGTTCAGAACCCTGGTCTGGGCGAGGCATGTGAGCTGGTATGTGACCATCTCCGACAGGGATATCCCCTTCCCGCCGTCGGTCATGGTCTCGAACATGGAGGCCTGTCCCGCCACCAGCGGCAGGGCGTAGCTGCCGTCGGTGGAGATGTCCACATCCACCCTCGCCTTCCCGGATTCGGTCCTCATGTCGACCGTGAGGGTTCCGATGGCGCGCAGGTACGCTGGCACATACCCGCCCTCCACCTGGTCGGATGTCGGGTCGCGCATGTTCTCCGCCACCAGTCTCACGTCATGGGAGACCAGTTCCGCACGTACCCCGTGGTCGTTCACCGGGAACTGGAACCCCAGCCATTCCTCGGCCCTGGCGCCGAACGCATCCGCCCTCCCGTCCAGTCCGCCGAGGGATGTGTCGTTGGATATCGAGAGGATGATCTCCCCCAGACCCCTGTCCACATGCATGGCGATCCCGTCCCTGGAGACCTCGATGGACTCCGATTCCCTCTCCAGGTCCTCAGCGTCCTGGGACGCCCTGTCATAGGATGCGAACACCGCTCCGCACATCACGGTCATCATCAGGATGGTCACCGCGATGACCGCGAAGGGCATGTTCCCCCTCCTGTCACCGTTGTTCATGGCTGGGTCTTCCCTCCGGAGGTTGATAAAACATGGACCGTGCACGCACTCTTGATTCCCGGACACGGGCGGTCCTTCGTGTGTTTACGTTCCTTCGGCGTATCCCTTTTTTTATATCAGGAGGGAGTTAGTGCCCGATAAGGGTACTATGACGATAACATCAAAGGATTACACGGTGACCAAAGGTCTCCCCAAGAAGACCAGGTCGCTCTGCCCGGAATGCGGAAAGCTGATCGACGCCGACATCGTGGCGAGGGACGGAAAGGTCTACATGGACAAGGAGTGCCCCGCCCACGGGAAGTTCAGCGATGTGTACTGGTCCGACGTGGACATGTACCTCAGGGCCGAGAAGTTCGCATACGACGGTGTCGGTCTCCACAACGCCATGGACCGTACCATCGGCGACAACGACGATTCCGTCCACATCGTGATCGACGGGGAGAGGATCGACATGCTCTCCTGTTCCGCCATCGCCAACCTCGACCTCACCAACAGGTGCAACATGAACTGTCCCATCTGCTTCGCCAACGCGAACGATGCGGGATACGTCTACGAGCCCTCGTTCGAGCAGGTCCACGAGATGCTCGTGGCCCTCAGGTCCGAGAAGCCCATCAAGTGCACGGCCGTCCAGTTCGCCGGAGGGGAGCCCACAGTCTACCCCCAGTTCGTGGACGTCGTCAGGGACGCCAAGCAGCTGGGATTCGCCCAGGTCCAGGTGGCCACCAACGGTATCAAGTTCGCCAAGGACTACGAGTTCCTCAAGGCATCCAAGCTGGCCGGTATGAACACCATCTACCTCCAGTTCGACGGACTCACCGACGAGGTCTACCTCAGGTCCAGGGGAAGGAAGATGATGGCCGTCAAGCTCGGCGTCATCGAGAACTGCAGGAAGCTCCAGGCCGAAGGCATCCACCCGCCGTCCATCGTGCTCGTCCCCGTCATCGGAATGGGCATGAACGACGACATCGTCGGCGACATCGTCAGGTTCGCATTCGACAACGCCGATGTCATCAGAGGGGTCAACTTCCAGCCCATCTCATTCACCGGAAGGGTCACCAACGAGGAGGTCTCCCAGGGAAGGTTCACCCTGCCCGACCTCGTGGACAGGGTCAGCACGCAGACCGGATACACCACCAAGGACGATTGGTACCCCGTTCCCGTGGTCGCACCGATCTCCAAGTTCGCGTCCATCATCCTCGGACAGACCAAGGTCACCTTCACCACCCACCCCCACTGCGGTATCGCCACATACCTCTTCCAGGACGACAAGGGCAACGTCACGCCCTTCCCCAGGTTCGTGGATGTGGCCAGGTTCTCCGCCGGTCTCAATGAGATCGCGGACAAGGCCGAGAACTCCAGGTTCAAGAAGCTGTACCTGACCAAGCTCATCAAGCTGCTCAACAGCTGTGTGGATGAGTCCAAGATGCCCGAGGGCCTCACCAAGAAGAAGTTCGTGGACCTGATCACCGGTGTCATGAGCCACAAGTCCAAGGATGCACTCGCCTCCTTCTCATGGAAGATGATGCTGGTCGCGGGAATGCACTTCCAGGACAATTACGATTACGATATCGAGAGGGTCAGGCGCTGCGGTGTCCACTACATCACGCCCGACCTCAGGATCATCCCCTTCTGTGCATACAACTCCGGACCTGAGCTCCGCAAGGGTGTGGAGGAGAAGTTCTCCGTTCCCCTGGAGGAGTGGAGGAAGACCCATGCCGCAGAGGCGAAGGAACTGGCGGCCGCCCTCATCGTCCCCATCGAGGACAGGGGAGACGAGCCCTCAAAGGAGTGATCATGATGATCAGCGTAGATTTCGACAAATGTCTCCACTGCGGAGGATGTGTGGGCTCATGCCCCAAGAACGCGATATTCCTCAACGACTACATTCTGGAGTTCAACGAGGACTGCATCAACTGCGGAAGATGCGTGAAGCTGTGCCCCGTCGCAGCACTTTCAATGGAGTGATCTCAAATGAGGACATATGAGTGCGATGTTGTCGTGGTCGGAGCCGGACCCGGAGGGAGCATGGCCGCAAGGTACTGCGCCGAGGGAGGGCTCGACACCATCCTGATCGAGAAGAAGGCCGAGATCGGAGCACCCCTCAGGTGCGCCGAGGGAGTGTCCAAGAAGTGGCTCGAGGAGGTCGGCATCACCCCCGACCCCACCTGGATCCGCGCGGACATGAAGGGAGCCATCATCAAGTCCCCTCAGGGCACCAGCTTCCAGCTGGACGAGTCCAAGGCCGGGGCAGAGGTCGGTTACGTCCTGGAGAGGCACCTGTTCGACAAGGCCCTCGCAAGGGATGCCGCCAACGCCGGCGCCAAGATCATGATGAGGACCTCCGCCACCGGTATCATCCGCGAGGAGGGGAAGATCGTCGGTATCAAAGGTAAGAGTATGGGCGAGGAGATCGAGATCCGTGCCAAGTGCGTCGTCGCCGCGGACGGATACGAGTCCCAGGTCGGAAGGTGGGCCGGTATCGACACCACCCTCCAGCTGAATGACATCGATTCCTGCATCCAGTACAGGATGTGCAACATCGACATCGCCCCCGACTACTGCGAGTTCGTCATCGGATCCGTGGCACCCGGAGGATACGTCTGGATCTTCCCCAAGGGCGACAAGGTCGCCAACGTCGGTATCGGCGTCATGGGAAAGCTCTGCAAGGGCAACGCCGATGCGAAGCAGTACCTCGACAAGTTCATCGCCGAGGACCCCAGGTTCAAGAACGGACAGATCCTGGAGATCATGGGAGGATTCGTCTCCACATGCCCCGGACTCGACTGTGCCGTGGATGACAACATCGTCCTGGTCGGAGATGCCGCGAGGATCATCGACCCCATCACCGGCGGAGGTATCTGCCACGCATGCAGGACCGGAATGTACGCAGGTAAGGTGCTCTCCGAGTGCGCCAAGACCGGCGACTTCTCCAAGAAGGCCCTCATGCCCTACGAGAAGATGTGGCGTGACAGGATGGAGGACAAGCTCTTCAGGAACTTCATGGCCAAGGAGAAGCTCGCCACCCTGGACGACGAGACGATCGATGAGCTCATCAAGATGGTCTCCACCGCCGACCTGAAGGCTGTCACTGTGTACAACCTGCTCAAGGCCGTCAAGGAGAAGTTCCCCCAGGTCGTCGAGGGATTCGAGGACCTGATCTGAAACCTTTGAAAAAGGAGGGGGTCGCCCCCTCCGTCTTATCGTTTTGATCCCGGGGCCGTCTCAGAGGTCCAGGGGTATGTTGTGGTACTTCAGTGACCTTGTGTCACCGAAGGCCGATGCCACCAGTTCCATGATGTACAGCACGGGTTTGCCGTTGGGCCATGCGTCATATCTGGTGTAGCACATGGGACATCCCACCACAACGACATCTGCATCCTCGGCGGCCTTCTGTCTCTCGGTCATCAGGGGTCCGGACACCTTCTTCGATGCCTTCCCGCAGCATCCCGGTTGGTTCCCTATGGGTTCGCATCCCAGGGCACGGATGATGTCGTTCATCTGTGACAGGTTGTCCACGGATGAGCATCCGGGTTCGGCGGACACCTTCAGAGGTCTGTCCATCCTCGGTAGTTTATCGATGTTCCTGTGGAGGAACGGGATGACATGTTCGCAGTCGACCTCTGATCCCTGCATCAGTTCGCTGCATCCGGCGCACAGGGTCAGGATCCTCCTCCCCTCCGCCCTTTCCCCCATCCTCCTGCGGTAACCGTCCCTCTCCGCATCGGCCATCACGCCGAACTGGATCGGATACATGCAGCAGGTGTGCTCCGGAAGCTCCGAAGCCCTCACACCCATGTTCCTCAGAGCGGATGCGGATGCCGATTCCAGATGGGGTGCGAGGCAGTTGACAATGCACCCGGGCATGACGTAGAGGTCGTCACCCGTCCACTCCGGAGGCAGTTCCTCCCTGGCGGGCAGGTCCTCGATCGGTCTGGCCATCCCCGTGTCCAGGAAGCATTGGGAGACGGGTTTGTCGATGTTGATGTTGTACACCGACAGCATCACCGTCTTCGGGTCCGTGAACTCACAGGCTCTGGAGCAGTTCCCGCACCCCACACAGTCCCATACCTTGGAGTTGTCCTCCTGCATCACCGCCAGGGGATCGCATCCGCCGTTCCTGTATGAAGGGCAGACGTCCCTGCAGCTTCCGCATCCTACGCACTTCTCCCTGTATCCGTCCAGGTGGTCGCGTGTCCTGTATCCTTTGTCCTGAGTCTCACTCATGTCCATGTCCCCTTGTAAAGGCCCCAGAATTTTCTCAGATCGGGGTATTCCTGTTGTAACTGTGATCTGAATTCGGAATGGCCCACCTCGAGCCCCTCCATCGACTCCATGCCGTCCATGATCCTCAGCATCTCCGCCGCATCCCCGTAGCGGTCCGGATCCTCCGCATCCAGGCGGAGTCTGATCAGTCCGCGGCCCACGATGGCTGCGGATTCGGGGAATCCATTCTCCTCAAGGACCTTGCAGAGTTCCATCGAGCTGTCGTGGTCCATGAACCTGATGTCATTGTTCGGACTGTATCCGACCTTCTTCAGATAACGATCGACGTCCCCGGAATGGCCGTTCCCGGCAAGGCAGACCAATACGTGCGGGGAGAACGTCTTCTCGGATGCTGTCTCCGCCATGATCCTGTCCAGTTCCGCATCGATGTCCACGGTCTTCGATTCATCCCTGATCCTGTCGACGTACACTTGGCTGTAGGTCTTATGGAGGAGTCTCAGATTGATCTCCGATGCCTCGTCCCCCAAGCCGTACCTGGACATAATGGCCGACATCTTCATGTTGTAATGTCCGCCGTCCTTCCCCACAAGCATGCGTGCGAATGCGGATGCCCTCTCGGTGTCCCCCTTCCTTTCGAGTTCACCGATCACACGGACTATGGACTCGACGGATCCGTGGTTCTTCTCCACGTATGTCTCGTAATCCCCTTTTTCGAAGATGAACCTCTTGTCGTATTCGTCGAGATCGGATCCTATGCACATCGTCCGATGATGGGGATACTGCTATTTCAACGGATGGAGCCGTCATCCGGACATGCCATCCGTACGGTCATCGGCCTCCCTCATCCTGCCGATGAGGTATGA
>CAZWKY010000031.1:0-19333 GCA_964634095.1 uncultured Methanomassiliicoccales archaeon
GGCCTCGATCTTCACACCCCACTTGTCGGTGTTCTCGTCGAGGATGTCCCTGAGGCTGACGTTGATCTTCTCCCTGGAGGAGAGGATCTCGTCCAGTTCCATCTCCCCGATGATGGACCTGAGGGTGGTCTGGGCCAGGTTCACGGTGGCCAGTCTGTAGTCGGTGACCTCGAAGAACGCGTTCTTGGGGTCGGTGACCTTGATGTATATGACCGCATCCACCTCCACGGGCGAGTTGTCCTTGGTGATGACCTCCTGCTTGGGGACGTCCAGGACCTCCGTGCGCAGGTCCATCTTGACAACCTGGTTGACCAACGGGCATACGATGTTCAGGCCCTGGTTCAGGACCCTCACATACCTTCCGAGCCTCATGTAGATCGCCTGTTCGTAGGGTTGGACGATCTTCACCCCGCTCGTTATGACTACGATCACCGCCGCTATGACTGCGATGAAAACTCCCAACAGAATCTCGGATGTCATTGGATGTTTCCTCCTGTCCCCTTCCTGCGTACGTGGACATGGACGCCTTCGCTGTGCTCCACGACCACTTCCGTTCCGGAACCGAGGGGTTCGTCGGATGTTGCCGACCATGTGTCGGACCCGATCCTCACCTTCCCCCTCATGTTGCCCTCCTCAGTGGGCACCGTGACCACACCCTCCCTTCCGACCAGGGAGTCGGTGACGGTGGTGGTGGGCGGGGCAGGTACGGCGAGACGCTGGTAGCCCTTCACCGTGAGCAGTGTCACGGGTACGGCCACCACGAGGGCGGCCAAGGGGGACCACCAGGTGTAGAGCTTGTCGGGGAATGCGGCACCTATCAGTCCGACTATGACGAGGACCGTCCCGGGTATGACCATGAACGCCCCCGGGCTGAAGGCCTCGAATATCAGGAACGCCGCCCCTGCTATGATCAGGATGACGGCCACGATGAACGGGTCCATGGGGATGTCATGGAGTTCATCGGTTTATACAGTATCGGTTACACGTTAGTATTATGCATTGTTTCCGTTGGCGGATGACAGGGATGTGCCCAGTTCCTTGGCCCTGCGGACGGTGTCCGCGATCCTGTCGAGGTTGCAGCACCTGCAGTCCAACCTGAGCTTCAGTTCGTCGGCGAACTCCCTGGACATCCTCCTGTATTCCTCGGGGTCTCCGATCCCGGTGTCTATGAACAGCACCCTCTCGTAGGATGCGAAGATGATGTCGAAGAAGAACGAGGGGTCGTAACCCTCCATGGAGTCCAGGTGGAGCTCCTTGATGAGTCCGTTGAGCCCCTCCATCGCCCATCCGGGTGACGAGAACCAGGTTCCGGCACAGACCTTCTTCTCGCGTGTGTACTCCTCCGGGCCGAGGAGTGCGTCGATGCAGTCCGCTCCGGGGAGCATGACCGCGGGGACATCGAACCGTTCCGTGACGTTCTCCAGGGAGCTGCATATCGCATACCCCAGCAGGACGGCGTCCACCTGTCCCTTCAGGGAGTTCACCTTCTCTATGATCACATCCCTCATGTGCTCGGGGTTCTCGTGGAGGGCGAACTCAAGGTATTCGCGGTGTGTGAAATCGGGGTCGTCTCTAGTCAGGGACTCGATCTCACCTTTCAGGATATCACAGGCTACGATCGCCAATCTCATGGTATCGGGTTTCCATCCCGTTGGATTGGATATAATGGTTTCATCTTCCCGGCTGGATGGTCGCTTAATCCATCGGTCTGGTGCCTGTCGGAGTTCATTGAAATCCTACGGAAAATAGGGGGATTGAGCGGTATTTCAGAATGATTATATACCGCATGGATGTTGAACGAGCGAGGTTATCATAATGGTATCCATTAAAGAGTCCGAGTGTGTCGCATGCGGAGCATGCGTCGATGTCTGCCCCGAGGGCGCAATCACCTGCGATGACATCGCTGTCATCGATGCCGGAAAGTGCATCGACTGCGGCGCCTGCATCGACGAGTGCCCCTCTTCCGCCATCGAGTGAAGTCAAAACAAAGCCGCGACTTCTTTCGGGTCGCGGTATTCCTTCCATTTTCACATTATTATTGTTTTTCTGTGGCGTTCTATCGCCCGTTCTCCGTATTCTTTTAAATAGAAGGACAAACAGAGGCTGAAACTCCGAGATTTCGGATAGGTCCTGTCGGTCATGGTTTCTGTCATGTTCCGCAATCACCGTCCCCTCATTCTCCTGGGCGATCGAAGTACGGTGAACCGTCCGACCATCATCGATATAAAATGAGCTTGGCGATACTATCCTCGAATGGGGTTGTCGTGACCGATACGGTACACGACCGCTTCGGGAACAGCACTGGACATTCGCTGTGATAAGGAGGAATAGGGAATGAGCTATGGTATCGCATTGGACCTGGGGACCAGCGGTTTCCGCTGCCAGGCCATTGATCTGGAGACAAAGGGGACGGTGGCCACCGCGGTCACCGAACGTCATCCCATACCAGGGATGAACGTGATCGATCACGTGAACTTCGCCATGAAGTCCGGAGGGGATGTGGCCAACGGACTGATGATCGGTGCCGTGAACAACCTCTTCGCGGAACTGGGGATAGACCTGTCGCAGGTGACGGATGTCGCCGTGTGCGGGAATCCGTTCCAACTGTCGCTTTTCCAGAACATAGAGATCAGGGACCTGGCCTATGCCGGGAAGAACATGGTGAAGTCATTGGGTGTCGTCTCGCCTCCCAGGATGGGGGACATCGTCGATGCATCATCGTTGGGGATAGTCGGCATGCCCCATGCCAAGGTGTACATCCCGCCTGCGGTCACACACGAGATCGGTGCGGACGCCATCGCCATGATGCTGATGACGGACATCCTCGATGAAGAGGAGCCCTGCATCGTCGTCGATTACGGGACCAACGCCGAGATGGCCCTGGTTAAGGACGGTAACGTCTACACCGGATCCGCTGCCGCGGGACCAGCATTGGAGGGGCAGGAGATCGGCAGGGGCATGCTCGCCGCACCCGGTGCCCTGAGCGAGATCGAGATCACGGACAGGGGATGGAGGTGCTACATCCTCGATGACACCATCGCCCCCCAGCCTGGTGACATCATCGACCCGGTAACGGGCGATGTGGTGGAGGAGGGCCCCATGCACGGTAAGGCCGTGGGGATCACCGGTACCGGTGTCATAGCCGCATTGGCCAACGGGATGAGATCCGGCGTCATCGTGCCCCCGAGGATAGAGACCTCCGACGGTCTGCTGCACCTGCAGGACGGGATAGACATCACCTCCAAGGATGTGGAGGAGGCCGGGAAGGCCATAGGTGCCCTCCATGCCGGGTTCCTCACGCTCCTGAGCGAGGCGGGCATCTGGGTGGATGATGTCAGGAAGGCGTACATGTCCGGAGCCTCCGGTCTGTACGTGGATGCCAGGAAGGCCATGGGGATCGGTATGGTCACCCCCGGTGCCAGGGACATCGTCCAGTTCGGGAACACATCCATCGGACTTGCCAGGAAGCTGGTGTTCGGGGAGATATCCATGGACGACCTGAGGGACTTCGCCAAGAGGCTCAAGGCCACCCACTGCATGTTCGCCACATCGGAGATGTTCAAGAACCTCTACTCGATCGAGTACTCCCTGTGGTGCAGCAGCATGCCCGCGGACCAGTACAACCCCATGTTGGAGATCTACGGGATCCCGACACTGCCGGACCTTCCGGATCCGGAGGATGTGCATGTGGAGCGTCTCGCGGTGAGAGACCTGCCCGACACCGAGGGATGCAGGGTCCGCATCATAACATCGGGGACCGTCTTGGAGGGTGTGGTCGAGGGATGCACCGGATGCAGGAGATGCTCCAGGGAGTGTCCCGAGAAGGCCCTGACCATCGTCCCGGAGGGATTGTCATCGTACAGGGCGGAGATACAGTCCGACAGATGCGCCGGAACCGCATGCAGGAGATGCGAGGGTGTCTGTCTCCAGAAGGTGCTGAGGACATCGGAGCTGAGGGTCAGGCTCACTTGATTATTATACTGGCGACTCCGCGACAGGACTTCAGCTCGGGGATGACCTCGGGCGGGACCACCCCGTCCACGACCACGGACAGGACGGATTTCTCCCTGTCGCCGGAGTCGTCGACGAACATCTGCCTCACGGATATGCCGTGACGGAACAGTGTGGCGGTGATGTCGGCCAATATACCGGGCATCGTGGCGTCGGTGGGGATGATTACCAACGATGAGCATCCGATCTCCGGCGCCAGGTCGGTCATGGAGAGCATCGAACGGAGCTTGGAGAACTTCGCGTTCAGTTCGGGGGTGGAGGATATACGTTCCAGGGTGGATTTCACGACCCTGCGGTCCACACCCGCGGCGCGTCCTATGGATGAGTCGTTCTGTACGATGTCCCCGCAGTAGGCCACGCCGTCCTCGACGCGGATCCCGTTCCTGAGGAGCACCTTCACGACCTTCTCCTGTGAGGGGTAGTTTTGGAAGAATCTCACCATGTTCTCCATGGTCCAGTGCATAGAAACGGACATTGATAAACATGGTTGTTCATCGGCAGGGTCGGAGCTTACTTCTTAATATCAGAAGCCGATGGCAGGGAACGGTGTGATTGGACATGCCGAGGACCGAGGAACTGAGAGCACAGATCGAAGCCATCGACGAGGAGATCATCGACCTCATCGCGACCCGTATGGAGATCGCGGATGAGCTCGCAAAGGCGAAGAAGGTGTCCTCCGAGGGTTATTGGGATGTCAACAAGGAGCACGAGGTCATCGACAGGTACCATGAGCTCTGCGAGGAGGTCAGTCTCACCGAGGATGAGGCCAGGCAGATCGCCGAGGTCATTCTGAACATATCGAAGGAGCGTCAGAAGCACTTCTTCGAGTGATTTCTATTTGGATCGTGCCGTTCGGGTGTGATCGGTGTATTACCGCTCCGTCAACCGGCCATAGGATGTTTTCCACAGTCGACAGAGGGGTGATGGTTTGGAGAAGGACAGGATCAGATCCATACTGACGGACCTCGCCGAGGGCAACCTCTCTGTGGACGACGCCATGCTGAGACTCCGCCTGGAACCCTTCGAGGACCTGGGATTCGCGAAGGTGGACCTCCACCGCGGCATCCGCCAGGGTGTTCCCGAGGTCATCTACGGTGCCGGGAAGACCCCCGAGCAGATAGTCTCCATCGCCCGCGTCATGTCCGACAGGGGTGTGGGGACGGTGATGGTCACCCGTATCGACCGGGAGAAGGCGGATTCCGTCTCCGAGCTCATCCCCATGGAGTACGACCCCGTCAGCCGCATAGGCATCATCGGCTCCCGTCCCACGGAGGAACCCGTCGGGAAGATCGCCGTCATCACCGCCGGGACCAGCGACATCCCCGTTGCGGAGGAGGCCGCGGTCACCGCCGAACTCCTGGGCAACAACGTCACCAGGATCTACGACGCCGGTGTCGCCGGTATCCACAGATTGTTATCCCATTCGGAGGACATCATGACCTCCCGTGCCATCGTCGCAGTGGCAGGTATGGAGGGCGCCCTCGCAAGCGTCGTCGGCGGTATGGCCGACTGCCCCGTGATAGCCGTCCCCACCAGCGTCGGATACGGCGCATCCTTCGGCGGACTGTCCGCCCTGCTCACGATGCTGAACTCCTGTGCCAGCGGAGTGGGCGTGGTGAACATCGACAACGGTTTCGGCGCCGGCTATCTGGCCAGCATGATAAATCACACCGGGTCCCCCTCTGCGCATCCTTTATAACATCCCCCCGGTATGACAGCCCGTTACAGGGGGAATCCCAAAATGAGCAAGATCAGTGTAGCGGTGCTCGGAGCCACGGGGATGATCGGACAGAGGTTCATCCAGATGCTCGAGGACCATCCGTATTTCGAGATCGAGGGACTGTACGCATCCGAGAGGTCCGAGGGTAAGAGACTCGGCGATGTCCTCAAGGTCAGGGACCACGTCTACCTCGACGAGACCATGGACAGGAGGATCGAGACCATGGACATCTCCAAGATCTCCAAGAACTGCAGGGTCGCATTCAGCGGTATCCCGTCCGACCTGGCGGGACCCACCGAGACCGAACTGGCACAGGCCGGTGTCGCGGTGTTCACCAACGCCGGTTCCCACAGGATGGACGAGCATGTGCCCATCCTGATCCCGGAGGTCAACCCCGATCAGATCGAGGCCATAAAGGACCAGCCCACATACGCCGACGGTGGATACATAGTCACCAACGCCAACTGCTCCTCCACCGGTATCGCCGCCCCTCTGGCCGCGATGGACAAGGCCTTCGGACTGAAGCAGGTCTTCATCTCCACATATCAGGCCCTCTCCGGAGCAGGTTACCCCGGTGTCCCCTCGCTGGACGCTGTCGGGAACGTCGTGCCCTTCATCAGCCACGAGGAGGAGAAGATGGAGTCCGAGCTCGCCAAGATGCTCGGTTCCTATTCGAACGGACAGTTCGACTTCGCGGACTTCAAGGTCATGGCCAACTGCGCCAGGGTACCCGTCGTCGACGGACACCTGGAGTCCCTTGTGATCGACATGGAGCAGCAGCCCACACTCGAGGAGCTCGCCAAGTGCCTGGAGGACTTCCGCGGTGAGCCCCAGAGGCTCGGTCTGCCCTCTGCACCCGAGCAGCCCATCATCGTCAGGAAGGAGGAGAACAGGCCCCAGCCCGTGTTCGATGCCATGGCGGGACGTCCCGAGCGCGCACGCGGAATGGCCGTCACCGTCGGAAGGCTCAGACAGAGCAACGGTTACTACAAGGCCTTCGCCATGTCCCACAACACCCTCAGGGGCGGTGCGGGAGGTTCCGTCCTCAACGCGGAGCTCGCAAAGGCCAAGGGGATCCTCTGACCCCCATCACAAAACCCATTGTCCTCTGAAGGCAGGGATGGGATGGTGTCATCACCGTCCCCTCTCTGTCACATCTTTGAGCTATGCGGCGACGGTGAATGGGAATCTATTATTGGGGATATCACGTCCCTTCTGTCCGTATCCGATGTGGATGAGCGCATCCGCATGATCGGGGAACCCAAAGGCGTCCTCCAGAGGGAGCTTATGAGGACCCACTTCGATGTCTCCGAGATGTCATGCCCCGTATGCGGATGCGCTGTAATCCACAGACTAATGACACAAAAGTGCCCCGAAGTACTTCATGCAACAAACATACTTCAGGACAGAAGAGGAGAGTGATGAGGGACTATCTTGATGGCATCAAGGACAAAGGGGTCCCGCTCGGACGGTCTTTGAGTTTCTCACGCTGATCATTCGCGGAGGACCACCAGATCCCTACGGATTCTGTCGATGAACCTGGGATTGCAGCCGGATGATATCACGTCGACCTCCTTCCCGAGGGCGTCCCCCATGTCTGTCGCCATGGTTGCGAAGCGGAAGTAGCTCCTGATCTCGCCCGGGTCCACCAGGAGGTCCACATCACTGTCCGGTCCGGCGATCCCCTTGGCATAGGATCCGAACACCATCACCTGTCCGGCTCCGTAGCTCTGCGCTATGGGTACCACTATGGCTCCGATCTCCTCCAAGGTGTAGACCTTGCGCCTCCTGCGATAGGAATGGATGGCATCCACCAGCTTCATGATTTGGAATCTGTTGGTGGATATATAACGGTGATTTCGGAGATCCGATCGAATCGGCATGTGTCGGAAACCGGATCATCAATGTTCGGATTCTTGTTCCATCCATCCATTCCGATGCCACGATGCCGAAATGGCACCATCGGGGGTATGTGTCGGCGGATCCGGTGAACAGTCCGATGTCGACACACACCCTTGAAGGGAATGGGTTTTTCAACGGCATCCGTCGGGACCGCATACCGATCCCGTCATGTCCATCGCTTCCTCCTCATCCATCGCCTTCCTTAGGACATCTTCGAAATCGGAGACATCGACGGCACCGTTCACCCCGTACTTCCCGTTGATGAGGAAGAACGGGACCGCGGAAACGCCGTATCCGTGTGCGGTCATCTCATCATCCTCCACCTCTGTCCTGTGGTCATCACCGGCCAGGACGGAGTCCACCTCATCAGCATCCAATCCCATGTCAGTAGCGATCCCCCTCAGGACCTTGTGGTCCGCCAGGACCAGGTTGTCCCTGAAGAACGCGTTGTAGAGGCGGTGGACCAGCTCGTCACCCTTCCTTCTGTCCTTGGACATCACATGCTTCACGAGCCTGTGGGCGTCCATGGTGTTGGAGTTCAGGGCGGTGCCGTAGTGGAACTCCAGTCCCTCCCCCGCGGCCATGGCCTCGATCCTCTGGATCTGCATGGTGGCCATGTCGTGGCCGTACCTCTTGGCGTAGCTGTCGAATATGGGGTGGCTGGGCACCATCTTGGCCATGGGGTTCAATCTGAACGATCTGAAGTCGAGTCTGCACATGTCCCCCATGCCGAGGTTGTTCATCGCCTTCATGAGCCTCGCCTCCGCTATGTAGCAGAAGGGGCATGAGAAATCGGACCAATACTGGATAATCATCGTCATCACCTGTCACAGGTCCAGGCCCATCAACGCCGTGGCGAGGTCGCCTACTGGTTGACCGAAGTGCCTGTGGACCATCATCGAACCGGTCGTGGAGGGGAACCATATCACCGGACCTGCCGATCCCGGGATCCAACCCCCTGTTCCGTGATAGGGTATCGGGGGCATCTCCATCGTCATGTCGCCGATGACGGTGATGTCCGTGTACATGACGAAGTCGTCGGAGAGGAAGGTGACGTCATGTCTTCCCATGTACTCCCGTATCTCCCCTCCGGGGATCTGATGCCCCAGCAGGTTCCCTGCGGAGTCCACCATCCTCATGGGTGCCCCGGATGGGACATCGAACGAGGTGTCAACGAACAGCACCAGGTGCAGGGACCTCCTCATGACCTCGTCGAGGCCCAGGTTCCTGACGCCCATCATCCCTCCGGCGGCGGTGACTGTGGATTCCTCCCGGACGACGGATCCGCACAGTGCGTCGGGCATGATCTCTGCCCTGACGACACCCGGTTCCGTACGCAGTTTTGCGAGCACCTCCTCCGGTTCCATGGATACGGTGAACACGTGCATGGTAGATAAGGGGCCCTTGTGGGCCAGACATGATAAAGTACATGTTCAGTTCTTCCCACATCCATGGATATGGCATTGCTGTGGGTCCTCCTGGGAGGATTCCTCGAACCGGTGTGGGTGATCGGACTGAAGAAGTACAACGACACCAGGCACCTGGCCTGGGGGGCGTTCGCCGTCATATTCATGATAGTCAGCCCGATGTGCATGTCCTTCGCAATGGAGACCATGAACGTCGGTGTCGCATATTCGATCTGGACCGGTGTCGGAGCGGTGTTCACCATGCTCGTCGGCGTCGTCCTGTACAGGGAGAGGGTGGACCGCGTCAAGGTGTTCCTGGTCTTCCTGATCATCGCCGGGGTCGTGGGGCTCCAGCTCACCTCGGGGGTGCACGCATGAGCCGCGCCTGGCTCTTCATCCTGGCCGGAGGGTTGGTGGAGACCGTCTGGGCGGTCTTCATGAAGATGTCCGAGGGTTTCACCCATCCCCTCTACACACTGCTCACCATAATCTTCCTGATGGTCAGCGTGGCACTCCTCAACAGGGGTCTGAAGATGGGGCTCCCCGTGGGACCCGCCTACGCCGTGTGGGTGGGGATCGGAGCGGTGATGTCCGTGGTCTCCGGTATGGTCCTCTTCGGTGAGACCCTCACCGGATGGGGCTGGCTGTTCCTGGCCATGGTCATCGGCGGTATCGTCGGACTCAACCTGGTGACCGAGGAGGCATGACCTCCTCCCCGATGGCCTCCAGATAAACCTTATCTATCCCTCTTTTATACGAATGGTCCGAGGACTCAAATGACACTTAAACTGGGTGTTCCCAACAAAGGTAGGCTTAACGAGAGGACGATCGAACTCCTGACCAAGGCCGGTCTGGACCTGGGCGAGGACATAGGCAGGAAGCTGTATGTCAAGATCAGGAACCAGGACATCGAGGTCATGTTCGTACGTGCGCAGGACATCCCCGAGTTCATCGCCGCAGGGGCCATAGACATGGGCATCACCGGGCTCGACGAGCTCGCCGAATCCGGTCACGACCTGAAGAACGTTCTCAACCTGCGCTTCGGATACTGCCACCTTGCCGTGGCCGCACCCGAGGAATCCGGCATCACCGACGTATCCCAGATCAAGGACGGCAGCAGGATCGCCACATCGTTCCCAAACCTCACCAAGAGGTACTTCGAGTCCCTCGGGAAGCATGTGGGCGTCATCGTCGTCACAGGGGCGGCGGAGATCATGCCCTATCTGGGCGTCTCGGACTACATCGTCGACCTGGTTTCCACCGGGTCCACACTCAGGATGAACAGGCTCAGGGAGGTCGGCACCATCGTCGAGTCCCAGGCAGCCGTCATAACATCGGAGTCCGCCCTGGAGAGGTTCAGTGCCGAGATCCAGGAGATCGTCGACTCCATAGAGAGCGTCATCGTCGCAGAGGACAAGAAGTACCTCATGGCCGACATACCGAAGGAGGTCCTCACCGAGGTGGAGAGGATCATCCCCGGCATCGGAGGCCCCACCGTCCTGGAGATCGCGGGCGACGACAGGTTCGTGGCCGTGCACGCGGTCATCGACACCGACAAGGTCTTCCACACCATCTCCGAGCTGAAGAAGCTCGGTGCCAAGGGCATCCTCACCACCCCCATCGAAAGGCTGGTGGAGTGATGGAGCTCACCACGGACATAATGAGGGAGACCACCAGGAAGTTCGAGGTCTACTACAATCCGAAGCTCAACGGGGAGCTCAGGCTGGACACCAACACCAACGTGCTCGGTTCCAACCCCGCGGCCGCGAAGTACCTGGCCGAGGGCAACTGGGACCTGAACGGCTACCCCAACACGTACTCAGACGGCCTCAGGGAGGCCCTGGGGGAGCTGTACGGTCTCGACAGGGACAACTTCATCGCCGGGAACGGTTCCGACGAGATGCTGGACGTGGTGTTCAAGACCTTCACCAACTGGGGGGATAACAGCGTCGTACCCGTCCCCTCGTACACACTTTATGATTATTTCGTCAAACTCAACGGCGGAAGGGCCCACGAGGTGGACCTCACCGATGATTTCCAACTGGATGTGGACGCCATCGTGAGACAGGATGCCAAGGTGGCCATCATGCCGTCCCCCAACAACCCCACGGGGAACTGCTTCAGGCAGAGGGACATCGAGGAGATCCTCTCCAGGTTCGACGGCATCGTCGTGGTGGACGAGGCATATGCCGAGTACGCCGACGACTCCATGATCCGCAGGGTGGACGAGTTCGACAACCTCGTGGTGCTGAGGACCTTCTCCAAGGCCTACGCCATGGCGGCGCTCCGTGTGGGATACGCCGCGGCCAACAGGAAGCTGGCCGACATGATGATGCGCATCAAGATCCCCTACTCCCTGAACATGGTCAGCGAGGGGGCGGCCATCGCCGCCGTGAGGGACCAGGATTTCATCAGAAGGAGTGTGGAGATGGTCAGGGATCAGAGGCCCAAGCTGGATGCGGGACTCAGGAAGCTCGGTTTCGAGACGTTCCCGTCGGATTCCAACTTCATCCTCGCCAGGTCCCCCATCGACCATGCCGAACTCGTGCAGGGACTGAAGGAGCGCGGTGTGCTGATCCGTGACTTCGGCGCCAAACGCAGGACCGAGAACTGTGTCAGGACCACCGTCGGTACCGCGGAGTTCAACGCCATCCTGCTGGAGAAGGCCGAAGAGGTGATCTCCGGATGTCGCTGAAGGTCACCATCACCGATTACGGTGTGGGCAACCTGTACTCCATACGCAGGTCCCTGGAGATGTGCGGCGCACAGGTCGAGGTCATCTCCGACATGTCCGGACTGGAGGATGCCGAGTGCATCGTCTTCCCCGGTGTGGGTGCGTTCAACAGGTCCATGGAGCGTCTGCTCCCCTATGCGGACGTCATCCGCGAGAGGATATCCTCCGGTGTCCCCACACTCGGCATCTGCATCGGTATGCAGATCATGTTCGAGGGCAGCGACGAGGGCACATCCCCCGGATTGGGGATCTACGGCGGAAGGGTGGATAGGCTCCCCTGCAGGGTGGTCCCCCACATGGGCTGGAACCAGGTGGACGGTGACGATCCGATGATGGAGGGCATCACCGACCGCAACTTCTACTTCGTCCATTCATACTACGGGAACCCGTCCGAGGGTTCCGTCACCGTCGGCACCACCGAGTACGAGGGCGTCACGTTCCCCTCGTTCTTCAGGAGGTACAACGCCTACGGTACGCAGTTCCATCCCGAGAAGAGCAGTGCGTCCGGCAGGAGGTTCCTGGAGAACTTCATCGCATTCGCGGAGGACCTCGCATGAGGATGATCCCCGCGGTGGATGTCATGGACCACCAGGTGGTCCAGTTGGTCGGGGGCGTCCCCGGGAGCCAGCAGATCGTCATGCCCGATCCCCTCGCGGTCGCGGGCATGTGGGTGGAGAGGGGTGCGCCCTATCTCCATCTGGTGGACCTGGACGGTGCCTTCGGGAAGGAGAACAACATCCCCGTCTTCAAGAGGATAATCGAGGAGTACGGTGTTCCCGCCGAGGTCGGAGGGGGCATCAGGGATGCGGACACCATAGACGACCTCATATCCGCAGGGGCGGACAGGGTGGTCGTGGGGACCAAGGCCGTGAAGGAACCCGAGTGGCTGGAGGAGATGGCCGACAGGCATCCCGGACGCATCGTGCTGTCCATGGACACCAAGGGCGGTCTCATCGCCATCAAGGGATGGCAGGAATCCGCCGCGCTCTCCGTGGACGACATGTTCCGGAGGATACGCGACATGCCTTTAGCCGCTGTCCTGAACACCAACGTGGACGTGGAGGGTCAGAGGAAGGGGATCGACGAGGCACAGGCCAGGGATTTCATCTCCCGCTGCCCCGCCAAGGTCATCGCATCCGGCGGTGTGACATCCAGGCGTGATGCGGAGATACTCTCCGATGCGGGTGCCGAGGGTGCCGTCGTTGGACTCGCCATGTACACCAACGTCATCGCCCCCTGGGAGTGGGACACCCCCTGGCAGGCTTAACACCACTAATACAAGTGTTTATAAACGCCGTTCAGATGGGTGTGGGTGATGAAACTTCCCTGTGAACTGATCGTCACGCACATCCTTCCGACGGCCCGCGGATCCCTTGCGAGGGAGCTCGTCAAGAGACACGGTATGACACAGATCCAGGTGGCCCGTCTGTTCGGGGTCACCAGTGCGGCGGTCTCCCAGTATCTGAAGGGACTCAGGGGAGGGAACAACCTCATCGACAGGAGCGCCTACCGCGACGATTTCTACAGGATGATCTCCGATTCAGCCGACGCGGTGGCCGCAGGTGAGGATGTGACCGAGGCCCTCTGCGGGATATGTCAGTTCGTCAAGAGCAGCGGTCTCCTCAGGGCGCTGTACGTGTTCGAGGGTTACTCGGGCGACCTCGGTCAGTGCATGGAGTGTCCGAGGCTGTGCATCGTGTCCTTCGACGAGGAAGAGGCCTGACCTCTCCGAACCTTTTATAACAATACAGTTCTAACCTGCCATCGGTACCAATGACCGGAAGGGTAGCTAGAGTTGAGCGCAGCACCAGGGAGACGCAGATCTCCGTGGACCTGGACATCGACGGCACGGGCAGGTTCGATGTCGAGTGTGACATACAGTTCCTGAAGCACATGGTCGAGACGTTGGCGAGATACGCATCGTTCGACCTGACCCTCAGGGCCCACGGTGACAACGACCACCATATCATCGAGGATGTGGCCATAACCCTGGGGAAGGCGTTCGCCGAGGCCATGGACGACAGGCCCATCGAGAGGATGGCGACCTCCACGGTCGTCATGGACGACGCCATGGTCACCACATCGCTGGACCTGGTGGACAGACCCTATGCGGACATAGACTGTCCCGATCCGATCTACATCCATTTCATGAGGAGCTTCGCCATGACCGCCGGGATAACCCTCCACATCCTGAAGGTCCGCGGGTTCGACGAGCACCACATCGTGGAGGCGGGTTTCAAGTCCATGGGAAGGGCCCTGAAGGAGGCCGTGAGGGTGAGGGACACCGAGCTCAGCACCAAGGACCGTCCGGAGGTAAGGGTCTGATACCATGCTGACCAAGAGGATCATACCCTGTCTGGACGTCAAGGACGGAAAGGTCGTCAAGGGGATCAACTTCAAGGGCCTGAGGGACGTGGGCTATCCGCCGGAGATGGCAACCTCATATGAGCTGCAGGGTGCGGACGAGATCACGTTCCTGGACATCTCCGCATCGTTGGAGGCCAGGCAGACCATGCTGAACATAGTCTCCGAGACCGCCGGGAAGCTGTTCGTCCCGTTGACCGTCGGAGGCGGGATCAGGAAGGTGCAGGATATGAGGGAGGCCCTCAACGCCGGTGCCGACAAGGTCTCCGTGAACTCCGCAGCCGTATCCAACCCCGATATCATCTCGGAATGTGCCGAGAGCTTCGGGAGGCAGTGCGTGGTCGTGGCCATAGACGGTAAGAGGGTCGGCGACCACTGGGAGGTCTTCACCCACGGTGGGACCAAATCTGCGGGGATCGACGCCGTCGAGTGGGCCCAGAGGGCCGAGGACCTTGGTGCGGGGGAGATCCTCCTGACATCCATGGACGCGGACGGGGTCAAGACCGGATACGACATCCCGTTGACCGAGGCCGTGGCGGATGCGGTGAGCATCCCGGTGATAGCCTCCGGAGGATGCGGTTCCAAGGAGCACATATACGACGTGTTCGCACAGACGGGCGCGTCCGCCGCACTCGCGGCATCCATATTCCATTACAACGAATGCACCGTCGGTGAGGTCAAGGAGTACCTCAGGGATAGGGGAGTGAACGTAAGATGACAGATCTGAGATTCGATGACAAGGGATTGATCACAGTCGTGGTCCAGGATTGGATCACCAACGAGGTCCTCATGGTGGCATGGGCCAACCAGGAGGCCGTGGACCTGATGAAGTCCACAGGATACACCCACTTCTGGTCCAGGAGCAGGCAGAAGATGTGGCAGAAGGGCGAGGAGTCCGGACATGTCCAGAAGATCAGGTCCATCCAGACCGACTGCGATGCGGACACCCTCCTGGTGAGGGTGGAGCAGACCGGGGTCGCATGCCACACCGGTGCGCCCTCGTGCTTCAACGAGGTCATCTACGGCGACACCTCGGACACCATGGCCATCCTCCCCGACCTCAGACGCGTCATAAAGGACAGGCACGAGAACCCCGAGGAGGGCAGCTACACCTGCAAGCTCTTCAACGACGAGACCCGCATGTGCAAGAAGGTCATCGAGGAGGCGGGGGAGTTCGCACTCGCCATCAAGGACAGGGACGAGGAGGAGATGGCCTGGGAGCTGGCGGACCTGATCTACCACACCATGGTGGCCATCGAGAAGACCGGACTCCCCATGGAGAAGGTCTACGAGAAGCTGTCGGAGAGGGCGGAATGAGGGCAGACCTCCACACCCACACTGTCTACTCGGACGGTGAGCTGATCCCGGCGGAGCTTGTCCGCAGGGCCATGGTCCTGGGGCACGATGTGATAGCCATCACCGACCATGTGGACATGACCAACGTGGAGTTCGTCGTCACCAACGTGGTGAAGGCGGTGGAGCTCTGCGAGGACTACATCAGGACCATCCCCGGGGTGGAGATCACCCATGTCCCCCCGAACAAGATCGGGAAGGTGGCCGACCTCGCACGTAAGTATGGGGCGGAGTGGGTCGTGGTCCACGGGGAGACCGTCACCGAGCCCGTGGCGCCCGGAACGAACCGCGCATCCGTGGAGAACCCCGACATCGACATCCTCGCACACCCCGGTTTCATCACCGAGGAGGAGGCGTTCCTCGCCAAGGAGAACGATGTCATCCTGGAGGTCACCGGAAGGGCCGGGCACAACATCACCAACGGTCACGTGGTCAACATGGCCAGGAGGGCCGGTGCCAAGATGGTGATCGATTCCGACACCCATGCGCCGGAGAACCTCATGGACGAGGCCGCCGCACTGACGGTCGCCCTCGGAGCGGGCATGACGGCGGAGGAGGCGGAGCTCGCACTCCACGTCACACCCTACGAAGCCATCCGCAGGATCCGTTGATCCCGATTCAAAACACAAGGACCGACCTCCCCCTCTTTTCCATCGGGGGAGGTCGGGAAACGGTTTATCCGACCTCCGTTCAGTCGGTGTTGAGTTCCATCGTCTCCCCTCTGGACCTGGCGTCCATGACCTCCGCCGTTGCGGTGAAGTAGACGTCCATGGAGGAGTTGATGGCGGTCTCCAGGGAATCCTGGATGACACCGATGATGAACCCGATGGCCACGAGCTGCATCGCGACATCGGAACCGATCCCCAGAAGGGAACAGGCCATGGGGATCAGGAGGAGGGAACCTCCGCTGACGCCCGACGCACCGCATGCGGCCAGTGTCGCCAGAAGGCACAGCATCATGGCCAGGACCATGGGCACATCCATGCCCACGGAGAAGGCACCCACAAGGGACATGACGGTGATCGTCACGGCCGCCCCGTTCATGTTGATGGTCGCACCCAGGGGGATGGACACGGAGTACAGGTCCCTGTCAAGCCCGAGCTTCTCGCAGAGGGCCATGTTCATGGGGATGTTGGCCGCGGAGCTCCTGGTGAAGAACGCGGTTATGGCGCTTCCCTTGATACAGGCCAGAAGCAGCGGATAGGGGTTCCTGTGCATCAGGAGACCGGATATCAGGGGGTTCAGGACGAACAGGACGATCGCCATGCATGTCACAAGGAGGATGATCAGTGACGCATACTCCCCGAACACGGAGAATCCGGAATCGGACACGGTCTTGTAGATGATCCCCAGGATACCGAAGGGTGCCATCTGGATGATGATGCCCACGATCTTCGAGACGATCTCGGACAGTTCGGACATGACATTCGTCACGGTGGGCGACCCGATGCCGCGGACGGTCAGTCCGAACAGGATGGACCAGAACAGGATCGCAAGGTAGTTCCCGCCGACGATGGCGGATATGGGGTTCTCGACTATGTTCATGACGACGTTGGTCAGGACCTCCCCGAGGGTCATGCTGGCGTAGTCGGAGGGGTCGATGTCCAATGTGACGGTGATCCTGAACGCATAGCACATGATCACCGACAGCAGTGCGGCCATCACCGTCGTTCCGATGTAGAGGCCCACCACCGTACCCATCCTCTTCCCTATGCCTCCGGAGGACCTCGACAGGGAGGATGCCACCAGGACGAAGACCAGGATGGGCGCTATCGCCCTCAGTGCCCCGATGAACAGGTCCCCGAGGATCTCTATGAAGAGGAGTCCGGGGATCAGGGCGGCGAGGGCCGTTCCCACGATCAGTCCCGCCACTATGCGCAGGACGATGTTGTGGGAACACCATCTCTCGTACAGATTGCTCATGGGGGTGCATCCCGCTCACCCATCATAATGACCGCTGGTCGGAATGTGTGTATGGGACCCGTCCGACACCTGCCCATGAATGTTTTTATCGGATTCCGTCATACGACGGGACATGCCGAAGATCGCGATAATAGGCGGAACCGGGATCTACAACCCGGACACCTTCGAACTCATTGAGGAGGTCTACCCCGACACACCCTACGGGAAACCCTCTGATAAGATCCTCATCGGGAGGATCGCCGGGGTGGAGGTCGCATTCCTCCACCGCCACGGAACGACCATCCCCTTCCCTCCGTCCTCCGTCCCCTACAGGGCCAACATGTGGGCGTTGAAGGAGCTGGGATGCACCTACGTCATCTCCGCATGTGCGGTCGGATCCCTCCAGGAGGAGTTCGTCCCTGGGGATCTGGTCATCACCGACCAGTTCATCGACTTCACCAAGAGGAGGGACTACACCTACTTCGATGACAGGATCGTCCACATCTCCATACCCGAGCCCTTCTGCCCCTATCTGAACTCCGTGTTCGAGGACTCTGCGAAGAAGTTGGGACTGAAGTACCACATGGGCGGGAGGTACCTGTGCATAGAGGGCCCCAGGTTCTCCACCAGGGCCGAGAGCTTCATGTTCAGGAACTTCGCGGACATCATCGGTATGACCGTGGTCCCCGAGTGTCAGCTCGCGAGGGAGCTGGGGATGTGCTACTGCAGTCTCGCCACCGTCACCGATTACGATGTGTGGAAGGACGAGGTCGTGGACATCGACATGGTCAAGAGCACCATGGCAAGGTGTCTGGACAACGTCCTGAGGCTCCTGGAGACCGGACTCCCTGAGATCGCGGAGGACGGTTGCACGGAGTGCATCGAGGCGGCCAAGGGCTGCGGGGCACTCTGAGGTCCATGAAAACGGGGGATACCTTCCCCCTTCCTTCCATAATCATGTTGTTCTTCGCCTACGGGACCCTGACCGAACCGATCGTCAGGGACAGGGTGCTCGGTCACACCGTCGAGACCTCGGATGCCGTTCTGGATGGGTATGTGAAGGTCTGCGGATGGGATTATCTGACCCTTGTTCCCGGGGACGGTTCCGTGAAAGGTGTCGTCTTCGAGGCGGACGACGGTGATGTCCGCAGGATGGACGTCTGGGAGGATGTCCCTGTCTATGTCCCCATACAGGTGGATGTGTCCGTCGATGGTTCGATGGTCGCCGCATTCTGCTACATCATGCCGGAACCGCCGGAGCGTTACGAGGTCGTGGAGGATTCCCGTATCGCCGCGATCTCTCTGGGGGACATCATCCGTGATGTGGGTTCCATGTTCGGAAGGTTGTCCGATGACAGATGAGCTCCGCACCCGTCTGGCCACCAAGATATCGTCATCCGGGTCCAAGGTCCTTGCGTTGTGGGCCATGGGTCTGGCGGAGCATGTGGCGTCCTCTGTGGAGGACACGGATTCCATGGGTGAGGCGGTTTCGCTCTGTTCCGAGGGTGTGGACGGGTTCATCGAAGGCTCCATGGACCACGGCGAGGTCCGCAGGAGGGTAGCCAGGATACAGTCCCTCTCCCGCAGGGCGGAGGGTGTCGAGAGGTTGGCTCTCGGTGCGATAGGGAAGGCGTTGGCGGTATGCGATTCCAGGGAGGATGCCATGGTGGCGTCGGATTATGCCGTGGAGGTCGTCCGTACGCTGTATCCCGGTGATGGGGACAGTGTGTCGGAGGAGTATCTGTGGCAGATCGGTTACTTCAACAGTATTTGAGGATATAGTAGGATGCAACCTTTTTTAACAGGTCATTTGACAGTTCTAAAGGGATAAGGGTTGAAGTATTCAGTACGAATATTGAAGATTCCTTGTCAAACTTTTCAATTTGAACCTGACTTCGACAGTTCTTCTTACGCGCGAGCGCGCGTGTACGTATGCGCGCG
>CAZWKY010000032.1:0-19271 GCA_964634095.1 uncultured Methanomassiliicoccales archaeon
TTGTTGCTCCTGTAGTGTAGCGGCCAATCATGAAGCCCTCTCGAGGCTTCGACACGGGTTCAAATCCCGTCGGGAGCACTCATTCCTTCTACACACCTTTGAGTTGAATCATCTTCGATCTCTGTCCACTCCATTGTCGCGACAGGTCTCGATTTCTGCACATCCATGATGTTGTGATCTGAAAAAGAAGGGGAAGAGGTTTCGATCCTGGTCTCAGAACGGGAGGACTTCCCTTCCGTGCTGTTCCGCCAGGACCTCCGCGAACGCGGTGTACATGGCCGAAAGGCCGCACACGAGTCCGATGACCCCTGCCACATTGGTCAGCAGGGCGCTTCCGGAGAGGTCTGCGGCTGTGAGCACGAAGAACGTCATCGTGAGGGAGAGGAACACGAACTTCAGTGCGTTCCTGCCCTTGAGGGTCCCCAGGAACATGAACAGGGTCATGATGCCCCAGACCAGGCAGAACACGCCCACGGTGTTCCCGTCGGAACCTGCTCCGAACAGGTCCAGCTTGATGGCGATGAGGGCCAACCAGAACACCCCGTAGAGGGTGAACGCGGTGGATCCGAATGTGTTCCCGTTGCGGTACTCCATCACCCCCGCCACGATCTGGGCGAACCCTCCGCAGAAGATCCCCATGGCCAGGATGACATTGTCCAAGGGCGTTATCCCGGCATTGTGCAGGGAGAGCAGAACGGTGGTCATCCCGAACCCGAGGAGTCCCAGGGGTGCGGGATTGGCCTTTCTGGCCGGCATCGTTTCGTCGGTCATGGGCTGCCCATGATGGACGTAGTATATAACGATTGACGACCATCGGATACGTTTATCGTCGAATGACTCAGACCGTCCCGGGTGAAGGGGGACACACGGTGATGTCCTCCTCCCCATCCTTCCAGCAGTCGTATCTCAGGAGCATCGCCGCACCTATGATGACGATCACGGACCCTATGTTGTGGACCAGGGCACCGGCAACCGGGCCCATCAGACCCATCACCGCAAGGGCCATGGCGACGGTGTTCACCAGGAGCGAGAACGCGATCCCCGTCTTTATCGTGGCGAGTGTCCTGCGCCCCATCCTCACTATGGCGGGTATCCTCCCGATGTCGTCGTCGGAGATCACGATGTCCGCGGCATGCACGGCCATGTCGCTTCCCATGCCGCCCATGGCGATGCCCACATCCGCCCTCTTCAGGGACGGGGCGTCGTTGATGCCGTCCCCCACCATGCAGATGTTCCTGTCCGACTCCATCCTGTCAACGATACCGAACTTGTCCTCCGGGAGGCATTCCCAGACCGCATCGTCGAGTCCGAGGGCGTCCCTGATGTTCCCCGCGACCTTCCCGGAATCACCGGTCATCATGATGGTCTCCAGCCCCAGGGTCCTGATGTCGGCCACGGCCCTGCGTGACGAGGGTCTGACCGTGTCGGAGAGTGTGACGTAGCCCACCGTCCTGCCGTCGATGCCCGCATACACGATGGTGGTCCCATCCAGTATGTCCCTCTGGGCGCCATCCGTTGCGGCCCCGAGGTTCTCCTCGCAGAACTCCTCCATGAGCCTGCGGTTCCCGGCGGTCACGATGTGTCCGTCCACCCTCCCCCTGACTCCTTTGCCGGGGATGTACTCGAAGCTCTCCGGTTCGGGCGATCCCGGGAGATGGGATGCGATGGCCTTCCCCAGGGGATGTTCCGATCTCCTCTCGACGGATGCCACGAGGCGCCCTATGGTCTCAGGCCCCATGTCGGATGTGCTGACCACTCCCGTGCACCTGATGTTCCCCGTGGTGAGTGTCCCGGTCTTGTCCAACACCACCGTGTCCACGGCGGCGATTCTCTCCAGGGCACCCCCGTCCCTGACGAGGATCCCCCTGCGGGAGAGGTTCCCGGCGGCGGCCATTATCGCGGTGGGCGTGGCCAGGATCAGGGCGCACGGACAGAACACGACCAGGACGGTGACGGACCTCGTGATGTCCCCCGTGACGATGTACGTCAGGATGGAGACGGTGAATGCGATGGCCACGATGTACCTCGCCCAGCGGTCGGCGGTCCTGACTATCTGCGACCTGCCCGCGGCGTTCTCCATGAGCCTGGCCATGCGCGCCACGGTGCTGTCGTCCTCCGTGCGGTCGACCCTGATGTCGATGGAACCGAACATGTTGACCGATCCCGCCGACACCCTGTCCCCCGCGGTGATGTCCACAGGTACGGATTCCCCGGTGATGGCCGAGGTGTCCACGGATGTGCTCCCGCTGATGACGGTGCCGTCGACGGGGATGGTCTCCCCGGGTATGACACGTACCGTGTCGCCGATCCTGACCTTCCCCACATCCACCATCAGTTCACCGTCTCCGGAGACGGTCCTGATGGTCTTCGGTCTCATCCCGATGAGCTCCCTGATCCCGGAGTTGGCCCTGCTGACGGTGGCCTCCTCCAGGAACGATCCTATCTGCATTATGACCGCGATCTCCGCCGCGGCCTCGGGTTGTCCGATGAGGTATGAGGCCACTATCGCGATGGCCACCAGCACATCGGCCGTTATGTCATGGTCCTCCAACAGGCCCAGGATGGCGCCTATGATGATCGGCGTCCCGCAGAACAGGATGGCCAACCAGACCATGGCCTCCAGTTGTTCGAAAAGAAACGACAGTGCGAGGCTCACGACCCCGATGAGTATCAGCAGGAGCTTCCAGCCCTGCTCTTTCACAATATCAGAAACGACCGACATCCTATACCTTCTGGATACCCCTAGGGGGTAGTGGTATATAATACCCCATGGGGGTATCAGAAGGCGGAAACCGACTCAGATCTTGGAGAATTGGTCTATGACCTTGGTGAACTCGGCGATGGTCTTGTCCGCATCACCGTGTTCTATCCCATCCCTCACGCAGTGCTGGATGTGACCTTCCATGACGATCTGGCCCACCTTGTGGATGGCGCTCTTGACGGCATTGATCTGAACGATGATGTCCTCGCACGGAACATCCTCATCGATCATGCGGTCTATGGCACTGATCTGCCCCGAGATCTTCTTCAGACGTCTGTGGAGGTTGTCGGAGTCCATGCACTGCTTCATACCACCGGATTCCCTTCAACGTACAAAAAAGGGAACGGCAGATGGTCGGATAAGTGGAAGGAAACCTCCGGGGTAACCCCCGGCAGGTATGGTTTGTTCATTCGGACGGCTGGACAGGGGCCTTCCTGTTGACCGCGAATGATGCCGCTATGGTGACGGCGAGGACACCCAGGATGATGACCAGGGATGCCCACACGGGTATGTGCACGAGGTCGGATGCCAGGAGTTTGAAGGCGACGAACAGCAGGATGATGCCGAGTCCGTACTTCAGGTACCTGAGGGACTCCAGACCTCCGCGGATGGCGAAGTACAGGGACCTCAGTCCGAGGATGGCGAAGATGTTGGATGTGTACACGATCAGCATGTCGGTGGAGATCGCCAGGACGGCGGGGATAGAATCCAGGGCGAACACGATGTCGGTGAGCTCGATCACCAGTATGCACATCAGGAGAGGTGTCATGACCTTCTTCCCATCAATCTTGGTGAACAATCTGTCCCCGTCGAGTTTGGGGGCGCAGTTCAGATGTTTGGAGAGGAATCTGGCCATCTTGTTGTCCTGTCCGTCATCGTCCTTCTTGAACATGGTCTTGAGTGCGGCGTACACCAGAAGGATGCCGAACACGTACATGATGAAGTGGAAGTGGTTGAGCAGTTCCACTCCGGCGACGATGAACAGTGCGCGGAACACGACCGCTCCGATGATGCCGTAGAACAGTGCCTTATGCTGGTATTCATCGGGGATCGCGAACATACCGAAGATGATGATGAACACGAACAGGTTGTCGATGCTCATCGCTTTCTCGATCACATATGCCGTATAGTACTCGGTGGCCATTCCCGACCCGTATTCAACGAATATGAACGCCCCGAATGCCAGGGCCACGGCGATCCACATCGCCGTCTCCATCAGGGCACGTCTCGTGCTGATGTGATGGGAGCCGCGGTTCAGGACGAACAGGTCGAGGGCTAGCAGGATCACGACGATGATCCCGAACACGGCCCAGACGATTGTCTCTTCCATGCGTTTCCATTTTTCAGGTTATATAAAACAGTGAGTGGGGAATCCCCATCGGAACGAAAGGATCCGCCGGGCCGTCCGTACAACGGCCCGATGGGATGTTTCAGTGGACGTGCGGGAACAGGATGCTCATCACGGCGATCAGCGCGATGCCCGCGATGATCAGGATGAAAGATCTCACATCCTGCTTCTTCCTGTGGAACGCCTCGGGCAGCATGTCGCACAGTGCGACGTACATGAACGTTCCCGCGGCGAACGCCAGGGGTATGCCGGTGTATCCGTCGATGTCGATGCCGTTGAACAGCAGGAAGAAAAGGATCCCGGCGATGGGCGTGATCAGGGAGAATCCGAACAGGTACCTCATGTTGGTCCCGCGGTCCATGTTGGACAGCAGCATGGTCGATGACAGTGAGAACAGCACCACGAACTTGTGGATGCACATCCCGATGGTCGCCACCAGTCCGACCTCCTCCCCGGCCAGGAACGTGGCGGCCAGGGCGAGTCCGTCGCATGCGGCATGGACGGACAGTCCGATGAACGATGATATGGAGGTTATCTTGTGGCTGTGGGCGTCCTCGCAGCACTGACAGGAGCAACCGCTCATGTGCCTGTGCTTCATGACCATCTCTATGAGCATGATGAGGATGAAACCTCCGAGGATGGCGTACATGCCGTCATGCATGTCGAAGCCGCCGTGTTCCAGTTCCTCCAACGCCTCCGGCAGGAGCATCACGAACAGCAGTCCGAGGAATATCCCCGTGCTCAGGGCCACCAGGAGGTGGATCTGCGAGTCCTTGAGTTTCCTGACGTGCGGGATGCACGCACCCGCCATCGACACCACGACGAGGATGAGTGCGTACAGTACGAACGTCATCATTGAATCCATGGGATGGCGTTGGGGAATTTGTTATTAAAGAGTTCGGGTGATGTTAATAATTTTATACCTCCTGAGGCGGTGATTGTTAATAACAACGGAGTTTGGGAACATGGGTGTCATCAGCATATCGCTCAACGACGAGAACATGGCGGCATTGGACAGGATCCAGAAGGTCTACGGTCTGAACGGCAGGTCGGAGGCCGTGAGGGCATCGATCAATGCGGCATTGGCGGACATAAGGGAGCTGGAATCCATGGACGGTACCGTGGAGGGTGTCCTGGTGATAGTGAGGGGCAATCACGCGGACCCTTGGATGATCCAGATCCAGGCCAGGTTCGAGGCGAACATCAGGACGCAGATGCATTCCCATCTCCAGAACCACAAGTGTCTGGAGGTCATGGTGGTGTCCTGCGAGGGGAAGGTCCTCTCGGAGATGCTCAGGGCGATACAGGCCGAGGGCAAGGCGGATTACGTGAAGTTCGTCAGGAGCTGAGTCCACTCCGCCCTTTCTCTTCGGAGTATCGGGTCGTATATACGGGGCCCCGGTATCCATCTCCATCGAATCCAGTGAGTTGGATGGGTCCGGTCCCCAAACGGCGCCATTTATTTTATAAGGAATAATCACGTACCATCCCTTTGGATGGGATGGCATGAGTGCAGACTCACGCAGTAATAGCAACGGCTCTGTAAAGGGCATAGGTTCGAGGTTCTTCAAGAGGTCCGCCACCGGAGAGGTGGGTGACGCCCTCAAGAAGGACATCAGCAAGCTGGGGGGTATCACCCGTAACATCGGGAACTCAATCCACTCGGCGTTCGTGAACGGTGTCGGAAAGAAGGATGTTCCCGAGGCGGTGTACACCCCCGGGACACGCAGTCTCGATTCGGAAGGTTTCGAGGTGTACAACATCGCCGATGAGGTGGAGATCTTCATATCGAAGGTGTCTGACACCGCCATGTTCGATCAGGACCTTCAGATCGTCAGGGCCACAGACGGTAACTTCGTCGGTTCGAACGTCAAACCCGAGAAGGCCCAGGCGGGTCATGATTACGGGGGCACGTTCGGTCAGACGGATGCACGCTCGCTCTTCAGCAACGTCACCACCGGTGACGGGGCCGGAAGGGACATAGTCGGATCCGTCGGCATGGTCGAGGGCGGGGAACTCATCCCCACGGCACCTGTCAACAAGGTACCTTCAGACCCCCAGGATGTTTTCAACAAGATGCGCTCCCCCAAGGTGGAGTACGGGATGGCCGTTCTGAACGAGGACGGGACCCTTGAGACCGTTCCAATGGAGGGGGACACCACAGAGGTGCCCGATGTGTCCAAGACCATCGAGGCTGTCGGAACCATCTCCGAGACGGAGTCCGTCACCGAAGAGGTCCACGGGCCCGTGCCCCATATGCAGGGTGACGCGGAATCCGCCGAAGAGGTCCACGATGACACCGTCCAGGATGTTCAGCAGGAGGTCCGTATGGAGGTGCCGGTCGTCGACGTTCCCGCACAGGTGCCCACGGAGACCAAGCGCAGGGAGGAGTTCTTCTTCGACACCGAGACCCCCGAGGAGGAGCTCAACGGGTCCACAGAGGAGGAGTCCGAACCCTGGAAGGATCCCGACCTCAATCTGGACAACCTCGTTCCCGGCACATCCGATGTCCAGTCCATGACCGCCACCGCACAGATCCAGAGGATGAGTGTCGACGGACTCATGTCCGAGGGTGATGCAGGCACCAATATGGCCATCGCAGCCGGGGAGTCGATCTCGACCCAGGAATGCGAGAGGGCACTCACATCAAGCGATGCCACCCCCGCATCCGAGCACAGGCCCCTCGATGTCGAGGCCGAGAGGAGGTCCCTGACCACCGAGCCTGCGATCCCCGATGCGCCCAAGGTCACCGTGACCGAGGCTGTCGAGGCCGAGACCGTCACCGGTACAGAGGCCGTGAAGCCCGAGCCCAAGTTCGAGGATGAGAACCCTCTGCCCTCCATGTCGGATCCCGTGAGGCACCGTCCCCGCTACAACTACCGTCCGATGAAGATCGTCAACGGCAAGGTCCAGGTGGTTCCCGGGAAGGATTCCGGCGAAGGTGTCCAGCGAATCGCAGGGCAGACCTCTCCGCGTTCCGCACCCGTCGAACGTCTTCCCCCGGCGATGCCGAGGAAGCCCAGGATAACCATCGACGGAGACGTCGGAAGCATCATGAGGTTGGCCCTCCCGGAGTTGGACCTCGATGAGGATTCCTGTACGGTGGACAACGAGTATGCGTACATCCCCGAGGACGGGTTGGAGGCCATCTGTTTCGCAGAACCTCCGGTGATGGAGATCCCCGTTCCGGAGTTCCCCGCACTGGCCGCACCCGTGGCCGTTCCGGCCATAGCTCCCGCGGCGGATGTCGTGTGCATAGCCGAGGCACCTGAGGTGATCGCGATCGCATCGGCACCCGAAGCGGCACTCATCCCCGCCGCGGAAGCGGTCCCTGCGATCGGAGCCCCTGCCGAGGACATCGTCGGGCAGGTCCAGGAAACATCTGTTGCAGGAATGGAGCACGCGGTCGTGTTCTCCTTCGGCGGAAGCGGTTCGGAAGGTTCCGTCTGCTTCTCTTTCTGAAAACCATCAACACCCTCCGGGGGACCCGTGACGGGCCCTCCGGTCGGTTCGTTCTTCATCCGGGCGTTCCTCTCCCATTATAAATATCGGTTCAATATGCGTTGTCCATGGACCTATTCCAGCTGTTGCTTACAATGGCGATCCTGTTCATCCTCGCCCGCCTCGGGTCGGCGCTGGTGAGCAGATTCGGTCTCCCCGGACTCATAGGGGAGATCGTGATGGGTATCATCATAGCGAATCTCGCGTTCGGCGACTTCTCGCTCATGGAGTTCCTAGATCTGAGCATTTCCAATCCGAACGAACCCGGTTCCCACGCGAGCACAACCTATGAGATAATCGAGGCATTGGCGGAGCTGGGTGTCATATTCCTGCTGTTCTCGGTGGGACTCGAGACCAAGGTCAAGGACCTCCTCGGTTCGGGGAAGCCCGCGTTCCTCGCAGCCGTCCTGGGTGTCATCCTGCCCTTCGCGGCGGGATTCGCGGTCATCATGGCCGTTGACGGTGATATGAACCATGCGATGTTCATGGCCGCCGCAATGGTCGCCACATCCGTCGGTATCACCGCGCGCATCATCAAGGACATGAAGCTGATGGACACCCGTGAGGCCCGTATCATCATCGGTGCCGCTGTGATCGATGATGTCCTGGGTATGATCGTCCTCGCGATCGTCAAGGGTATGGCCGAGTCGGGTGTGTCCATAGCCAACATCCTGTCCATCTCCATACAGGCCGTCGCGTTCGTCCTTGTGATCATCCTCGCATGCATGTTCGTCGTGCCCAGGATCTATGACTACTTCGACGACAGGCGTCAGAAGGCCGTGGCCGCAGGTAAGGTCCCCTATTCGGTGAACAAGCTTGTCCTCTCCATCATAGTCTGTCTCATACTGTCCGCCTTCGCGGAGTACATCGGGCTCGCGGCCATCATCGGGGCGTTCCTCGCAGGTATGCTGTTCGCGGACCACGCATGGGAGTGGGACCTGGAGCACAAGATCGAATCGATCACCACGCTCTTCATCTCGTTCTTCTTCCTCAATGTCGGTCTGCAGGTGGACATCGGAACACTGACCGATTCAAGCGTCCTCATCCTGGCCGTCGGAATCATCCTCATCGCACTGGCGACCAAGTACATCGGATGCGGGGTCGGAGCCAAGATCGGTGACAGGCAGTTGGACAAGGCCGGGTTCAACATCGTGGGTGTCGGGATGATGCCCAGGGGAGAGGTCGGTATCATCGTCGCATCCATCGGTCTCGGAACGGGCATGATGTCCACGGACCTCTATGCCGTGGTCGTCCTGATGTCCGTGGCCACCACCATCATAGCTCCTCCGATCCTGTCCAAGATGTTCAGGAAGAAGTATCAGGAGGAGTACAGGATCCTTCCCGACGACCGTATCTGATCCCGGGAACAAACGGTTTCGAAACCCTTCTTTTTGGTTCAGGTCCGCGCACCCTGTGGTTTCACGGGGTGTGCGACCGTCCATTCTCTGAAAAACATCCCTGACTTCGATAGAATCCTGAGACGGTGATGAGTTATGGAAATGATTCCCTATAGCCCAAGCTATAGGATGTTAGAAATGGAAACTTCCTTCCCGATCAGTTGAGGGGGAATATGACGTTCATCAGTGAGACGATCACGACGAGTCCGATGGCGATCCCGATGACCGTCTTGGGTCCGATCTTCACACCTTTCTCGTTCTCGGTGTCGAAGTACCTCATCAGACCTGCAGAGGACTGGAATCCACTGTCGTTCTTCTTTGCCATGAACCGACGAATCAAGGGTCTCTATATTAACCCTTTGGAGCTGAGTTCGTCACTGTCGACACGGAACCATCAGGAATAGCCTCCAGCAGCTCCCACCCTTTTTTATAGAACACGGGCATCGTCAATGGAGGGGTGCATGCATAGTGACCGGTGCCAGAATGTGTGATTTCACGGTGATGTCCGATACGGACATCCGCAGACAGGTCCTCACTCTGCCCGAACAGGCATCGCATTCCGTCGGCATGGACCTCGGTTTCCCGATCCCGGAGACCGGAAAGGTCTGTTTCTATTCATTCGGATTCAACACCACCGCTCCCGATATCGTGTCCGCCCATGCGGATGTGTTCTCCAGCAGACAGGTCCCCTCATACAGCGACAGCAGGGTCCCGGGTTGGGTGGACGGTGACACCATCGCGGTCCTGATATCCTACGACGGTTCCGAGGAGGACATCATGTCCGCCTATTCCGCATTGGGGGAGAGGGGATGTTCCAGGATCTGCGTCACATCGTCCGGTCCCCTGTGGGATGCGGCCCTGAGGGATTCCGTCCCCGTGGTCCGTGTCCCGGGGGGCATGACCGCCAGGGGTTCGACGGGATTCGTCCTCGGTGTCCTCTGCTCCATCGTCCAACGTGCAGGGGTCTGCTGTGCAGCGGACAGGCTCAGGGACGCCATCCCCTCGGTCGCGGAGTACCGTGACAGGATGTCCTCGTCCGGTTATCCCGCGGAGTTGGCTTTTGAATTATCCGGTAACATCCCGGCGGTCTACGGGACCACCGACCTCCGTGCCGCCTTCAGGAGATGGAAGATGGCGGTGAACGAGGACACGGGAGGACGTGCGTTCTACGGTGAGCTGCCGGAGTTCGACCACAACGAGCTCGTGGGATGGTTCGACAGGAACCCCCACGCACCCGAGCTGAGGGTTGTGGTCCTCAAGGGACACACGGGTTCGGACCTCCTGGATTTCATAGTGGACAACATGGTGGACATCCTCCGTTGCGAGGGAAGGTCCGTCCTCACAGTGGGGATGGACGGCGACGATCCCCTGGACAAGGCGTCCTGCGGTGTCCTCCTGGGCGAGATGGTGTCGTCCGCCATGTCCGAGGATGGAGGTGATGCGTGATGGTGCTGTCCACATCGGAGCAGCTCCATGCCTTCGTGGACGACCTCGGTCGCACCCTTGGCACGGATGCAGGGTTCAGTCTCGGTTGCAGGGACATAATACTCTGCGGGATGGGGGGCTCCGCCATAACATCCGATGTGGTTGCGGACATATGCTCCCCCGTATGTGACAAGCAGATCACCGTGGTCCGCAGTCCGCTGCTCCCTTCATGGGTGGGCAGGGGCACGCTCGCGGTGATATCGAGTTACTCAGGCAACACGGCCGAGACCCTGGAGATGTACCACAGGGCCATGATGAAGGGATGCACCGTGGTCGTGCTCACATCGGGCGGGAAGCTGATGGAGATGGCCGTCCGTGACGGTGCCCATGTGATGACCCTTCCGGAGGGTCTCCACCCCAGGCACTCCATCGGGTACATGATCGGATACACGTTGGCGATAATGAAGGCCGCCGGATGTCCGGACATGTCGGATGCCATACGTGACATCCTCCCCTCCCTGAGGGATTACAGGAGCATGCTGGAGGGCGATCTCTCCATCGCCCGCACGTTGGCCGCGGAGTACCTGGGCCATGTTCCGGTGATATGCTCGGACAGCAGGATGAGGTCGGTGGTCTTCAGGTGGAAGACGCAGTTCAACGAGAACTCCAAGTACGTGGCCTTCTGCAACCAGCTCCCCGAGTTCATCCACTGCGGAGCGGACTCCTGGGTCGGTGTCCCCGATGACAACTTCTCACTGACCATCCTGAGGGCCTGCGGGGACGACCCGTCCGTGGACAGGGTCATCGGCACCCTCTCCGGTTCGGGAGCGGTGTTCCGCGTGATCGACCTGGGCGGGGCCTCGGAGATGGAGGACATGTTCAGGGCGATAATGCTCGGTGATTACATCTCCATATACATGGCGGAGATGCGCGGGATCGATTCCGCAGAGGTCAAACCCGTCATGCTCATGAAGGAGAGGCTCAAAGGATTCAGGGACTGATGTATCATCCGAAGCAATCTTCTACAGGCTCTCCGATTCCGTCACGATCACAATGAAGATGTTCGGGACCAACGGCATACGTGGAGTCGCCAATGAATACCTGAGCTGCGAGCTCGCCCTGCAGGTCGGAAAGGCCATCGCAACCGTTCTGGGTCCCGGGCCGATCGCCCTCGCCATGGACACCAGGGTGTCGTCCCCCATGGTGAGGTCATCCGTGTCATCCGGTCTGATGGCAATGGGTGTCGATGTCCATGACCTGGGCATGGTCCCCACGCCCGCCCTCCAATACTATGTGAGGACGCACGATGATGTCTCGGGAGGGGTGATGATCACTGCATCCCACAATCCCCCCGAGTTCAACGGGATCAAATGCATCTCCGCCGACGGGACCGAATGTTCCCATGAGGAGGAGTCCGCGATAGAGGATGCCTATGGGACGGAGTTGGCCGGTGCCCCCTGGGACAGGGTCGGGACCGTGATCAGGGTCCCAGGTGCGGATGAGGCGTACATCGATGCCGTTGTGGCCAAGGTGGATGCCGATGCCATAAGGTCCGCGGGCCTGACGGTCGTTCTGGACTGTGCCAACGGGGCATCCGTCCTGACCAGTCCGATGCTGATGAGGGCGCTGGGTGTCAGGGCCGTGACCATAAACGGGAACCCCGACGGTCTCTTCCCCGGACATTACAGCGAGCCCACCGAGGACAACCTGGGTGATCTGAAGAGGATGGTCGTCGGCATAGGTGCGGACATGGGCATCGCCCATGACGGTGATGCGGACAGGTGCGTGTTCGTCACCGGCAAGGGGGAGTACGTCCCCGGGGACAGGAGTCTGGCCCTGATCGCACGTTCGTTGGTTGTGGCCAACGGCGGAGGGGAGGTGGTGACGACCGTCGCCACGTCGTCCGTCGTCGGTGATGTCGTGGAGGCCGAGGGCGGGACCATGGCGTACACCGCCGTGGGTTCGCCCGTGGTCGCACGCAGGATGATCGAGGACAACGGGATCTTCGGAGGAGAGGAGAACGGCGGTCTGATCTTCTCCGACCATCAGTTCTGCAGGGATGGTGCGATGGCGGCCGCAAGGATGCTGGAGGCCGTGGCGAAGCACGGGCCCCTGCAGGACCAGGTGGACACCCTCCCGAAGTACTGTACCGTCAAGGATGCCGTCGCCTGCACGGATGAGGTGAAGTCGTTGATCATCGGAAGGATGGCGGAGATGCACAATGACCTGAGGCTGAACACCGTCGACGGGTTGCGCATCGATTACGATGACGGGTGGGTGCTCCTGAGGCCGTCCGGTACCGAGCCCAAGTTCAGGATATACTCCGAATCGAAGGATCCGGAGGTGGCACGCTCCCGTGCCGATATGTTCAAGGCGGAGTTCGAGGAGATCGTCAAAGGGCTGACGTCCTGATCCCCCGCCGTCTTCATCCAATGGATCCATCGTATTCGCCGGATATCGGTTCGGATGGGGAACCTGACGGGTTGATGTCCTCATTGGATGCATCCATGGACGGTTGCAGGAGGTTGTTCTGTGGGCCCGTTGTATCGGATCTTCGGAAACGGGCATTCATCCGATCCGTGGGGTCCTCCCCGGCCATAGAGGGTAACGGCTTGGACCTTTCCGTCATAACGGGGATGGCGGATGGAAGGCAGGTGGACGGTCCGTCCGACATGGTCGTTGAGGCGGGAAACGGCCACTTGGATGTTATCCTGACCACTAAGGTCGGATAGTTCGACCCGATAATCATTGGGTTGAAGAGAGCGGGGCCAGAGGCGGAACTCGACGTCGAGGTCGATGGTGCCATAGGGCAGATCCATAGGAAGCGGTGTTATCCGGGGATACCAGGGAGGGTCGTCCTTGTGGGGATGACATTCTTCGTGAAGGTCTCATGTGTCTGTACGGAGTCGGTAGAGAGCGGTCCAGATGGGGCATCGTACACACCTGTCGTTTCATCCTGAGTATTTGAAGAAAAGTCAAATTAAACTATTTTGACATTTCTTGACATACCACTGTCCAACTTATTCGACCATATTGGAGGTATATATCCGGGTTTTACTCTCTTTCGATACGATCCGTATATGGCCTAGTCCGTGCAGATGGTTGATGTAATTCCTCGCAGTCTGATATGATATGGAGTATCTGTTGGAGATCTCTCTTATGGAGAACGTATCCTGACTCATGGTGTAATCTTTGAGTATCATCATCTCCGACAGGTTCAATTCGGGATTGGATTCAATCAGACGCATTGTTTCTCTCTGTTCGGTTGTTTTCCTCTCGATGTATTGGCGGAGGTCATCAACCGCTTTGAGGATGCAGGACAGGTTGAATTTTATGAAATAGGTCAGGTCATAGGAGTCGGATTCGGAATATTGGTATGCCAGACCATATTTTGTTTGAGACCTCTTGATGATCCTGGATATCGATGTGTATTCCATAAGCCAATAGCCTTTCTTGATCACAAACCAGTAGAAGAGTGCTCTTGCAAGACGTCCATTACCGTTGACAAAAGGGTGGATGTAACCTATCAGATAGTGGATTATTATCCCCTTGACAATCGGGTGCATGAAGTCTCCGTCATCATTGTTTATGAAGTCACAGAGTTCCTGCATCAGTTTCGGTATTTTGTCATAGGTCGGGGGCATGTGGAATACCACATCCTCCCTCTGAGTATCCCCGACGACCGTATCGTTGTCCTCTCTAAATCTCCCCTCCCATTCCTTCCCTTCATACAGGGTGTCATTGGTGATGGTACGATGGATGTTCAGGATGAGGTCTATGTTCATCCTCTCATTCACAGTGGTCTTCAGGTATTCCATGGCGAGATAGTTGTTGAGGATCATCCGTTCGCTGGTGTTACGAGGTTTCCTCTGGGATCTTAGCATATGTTTGGCCTCTTTGCGGGTTGTTGCCGCACCCTCGATCTGACTCGAGGCGATGGCCTCCTCCATAAGCGAACTGATGACGTATCTCTGAACCTCCTTCTTTCCAGGATTCTCCAGTTCGATCAATCCTGCGGAGTTACGGTCGATGATGTGAAGGGATTCCTGAAAGCTGGATATGAGGGAATAGCTGAGATTCAACCCACATAGGTCCATGCGTCTGCTGTTCGACTCGCGGAGTATCTTCATCAGGGCCCAGGTGCTCTCAAGCTCCCTGTCATCAACCCTGTATTTTACCTCCTCCCAGTGATAGTATTCGTTGTTGAATCTGTTGATCTCCCTCATTCTCTGAGGGTCTGACAGTATGCCGGGGATTAGCGAACGGTCTATGGTATCCACTGCCGGAACCTGGGGTATCTTCTTCACAATACTGAGATGTAGTCTATGTATTTAAAGAAAAGTCAAATTAAACTATTTTGACATTTCTTGACTTTTCAGAACAACGTGTTGTACGTTGCAGGGGACGGTCTGTCCGACGTTTTCCCACAGGGGTATCCCGAATACCATCTCTGATTATGCCCCACCGAAAGTGCTATTTATATCACCCTGATACGAAACGCCGATTAACATGCACTGGGCAGACGTAGTAGCGAAGGAGGTGGCCGAGACCTGCGATCATCCGTTGATCGCCACGGGTATCAGCCCCACCGGTATCATCCATGTAGGAAGTCTCAGGGAAGCGATCACGGGCGAATCCGTGCGCAGCGCCGTCGAAGGTATGGGCAAGGAGGTCAGGCTCATCTATCTCATCGACTCCTTCGACCCCCTCAGGAAGAGATACGATTTCCTTCCCCCCGAGTATGAGAAGTATGTCGGTATGCCCATCTCGAGGATCCCCTGTCCCTGTGGTAAGCACAAGAACTATGCCCACCACTTCGTGCAGCCCTTCCTCGATGCCGTGGATTCCCTCGGGGTCCACTGCGAGATCATCTGGACCCACGAGCTCTACGAGCAGGGCAGGTTCGCCGAGTGCATCGACATGGCCATGAAGAAGAGGGATCAGGTCATCCAGATCCTCCATGAGGTCACCGGCAAGGAGGCCAAGGCCGATTACGCGCCTTACAACCCCCTCTGCGAGAAGTGCGGAAGGTTCGCCACCCCTCAGTTCGACAACTACGAGTTCCCCTACATGTGGTACGAGTGCTCCTGCGGACACTGCGGGAAGGCCGACGTCCGCAAGGGGGAGGGAAAGCTCACCTGGAGGCTCGAGTGGCCTGCCAAGTGGACCATCTTCGGAACATCCGCCGAGCCCTTCGGGAAGGACCATGCGGCCGCAGGCGGATCCTACGATTCCGGTAAGAGGATCGTCTCCGAGATCTTCGGCGGAAAGGCACCCTATCCCATACCCTATGAGTTCGTCCAGCTGAAGACCGGCGGTGTCACCCAGCAGATGCACAAGTCCCTTGGATGCTCCGTCACCGGACTGGACGCCATCGGAATGACCCCTCCCGAGGTCCTCAACTACCTGTTCCTCAGGGTCAACCCCTCCAGGGCCATCGACTATGATTACGGCATGGGCACCCTGGACATGGCCGACGAGTACGACAGGATGGAGAGGCAGTTCTTCGGAGGCGAGTGGACCGAGGCCGAGGAGAACTCCGTCAGGGCGTACGAGATCGCCCAGCACAACCACGTCCCCAAGCAGATGCCCCTGCAGATCCCCTACAGGCACCTGGTGAACGTCGCCCAGATGACCACCGACTTCGACGGTGTCATGGAGGTGCTCTCCAGGACCGAGGACATGTCCAAGGCGGCCCCCGAGGACATCGAGAGGTTGAAGCGCAGGGTCGAGTGCGTCAGGTTCTGGCTGAACGGATTCGCCCCCGACCAGGTGAAGTTCGCGATCCAGCAGTCCATCCCCTCGGGAGTGGAGCTGTCCATGAACGAGAAGGTGTTCTTCCAGGCACTGGTCACCAGGATGAACGACTGCAACTGGGATGCGGAGACCATCAACACCATCGTGTCCGATGTGGCCAAGGAATCCCCTGTGGGATCCAAGGGTGCATACAAGGCGATGTACAAGATCCTGATCGGCAAGACCGCCGGACCCAGGCTCGGAGCGTTCCTCGCCAGCATGGACAAGAAGTTCGTCATCAACAGACTGATCCAGGCATCCGCCTGATCCTGAAACCATATCAAGGCGGTCGGACCCCCGGTGCTCCGGCCGCCGTCCATCATCCATCACCGTTGTCTTTCTCTTATCCATCTGTCCGATATTTTACATTCGAAAATGTATAAATTGCGAAAAAGCGGTTTTTCGCAATTAACAAAATCCTTAATTGCGCAGACGCAATTAATGTGTGATATGAGGGAGGACAACTATCATCCGGAGATCTCGGGAGAGGTCAGATATTCAGATAACGGCGGGTTCAGCTACTTCTGGCCGAACGATCTTCCCTTCGACATAGAATTAGATCGTAGGATGGGGAAGAAGGTCGAGACCGCACTCATAAGTCTGTCCAAACTCGACGGTAAGGTGTCCCAGATGACCTCGGAGGAGAGGGATGCTCTTCTGATACCGTTCATCCTGATGGAATCCACGAAGTCCTCTGCGATCGAAGGCACGGGGACTACGATAGAGGACATCTACATCTCGGAGAGGGTGCCGGAGACCGATCCCCGGAAGATCGATGACAATCGTGAGGTCACCAACTACAGGGATGCGTTGAAATACGCAACACGTATGGATTCCAGGGAGATCACCGAGGATCTCCTGTTCGATCTCCACAGGATATTGATGGAAGGTGTCCGTGGTGAGAACAAATCCCCTGGTGAGTATCGGAGGACGCAGGTCCTCGTGGGGTCCAAAGGGGACACACTGGATACTGCGAGGTTCGTTCCGATACCTCCTGAGCAGGTTCCCTGGAAGATTCAGAATCTGTTCGAGTACATGAACGACGATGAGGAGAATGCCCTGCTGTGTGCCGCACTCTCCCATTATCAGTTCGAGACGATACATCCGTTCACCGACGGTAACGGGAGGATGGGCAGACTCCTCATAATGCTGATACTGAACAGATGCGGGGTCCTGGAATATCCTGTCCTGTATCTGAGCGGATATTTCAACAATTGCCGTGATGAGTACATCTCATCACTGAACGGGATCAGGGAGAGGGATGATTTCGGAACTTGGATTGAACTGTTCCTGAACGCATTGATCGAACAGTCCAGGCAATCCATCGAACTGATTGATTCCCTCTTCGCTTACAGGAAACTGCTGCATGAATCCGAAACGGACCTCAGCACACTGCGTCTCATCGATTCCCTGTTCGTCAACCCCTTCGTGAGGAAGGCGGATGTCGCCGAGATATGCGGAGTCCATCCGTCCACCGCAGGCAAGATCGTGAACTCCCTCGTGGAGAGATCGGTTCTGACCGAGATAAGCGGTAGGAAGAGGAATCAGATGTTCGTATGTGACACCATATTGAGGATACTCAACTCATATTGAGGTTCAGGACGGTCGAACGATACCGTTAATATGCATCCCATCCTAATGACCCCCATGGAATCGGACGGCAAGGTCTATGTGGCGGGTGCCCTGGTGGGCGTCCTGCTCATGCTGGGGTCCTTCGTATCGTATATTATAACCCCCACGGAACCGATGGTCCTGCTGTTCGCCGTGGGATTCGTGCTCCTAGCCCTGGGATACGCCCTGGTCTACAGGGAGAACCATGTCCTCTACAGGGAGTACGGTGATGTCCAGAGGTACGAGGACGAGAACGGATTCTTCCTCGTCCTGGATGACGACTATGTCCCATATGACAATCCGGCCACCATCGAGGATCTGAGGGAGTGATCCCGGTGCCGTGTCTCAACCCCCAGATACTCTATCTGTTCTTCGAATCCGCCAACATGCACAGGTGGAACGACCATCTGCGTCCGGTGGACCTGACGGAATTGGACAAGCAGGCCCACAAGGCCGCCATCGCATGGGTCCTCGGGATGTTCGAGGAGAGGGGCGGGAACAGGATCGATTGGAGGATGCTGATCGAGCATTGCATGTTCGCGTTCATCCAGCGTTCCGTTCTGACGGACCTGAAACCCCAGGTTTTCCACAAGATCGTCGAGGAGAGGAGGGAACAGGTCAACGATTTCGTCCTGTCGGAGTTCGACAGGATCGTCCCGGATGCCGACCCAGGTTTCAGGGACAGGTTCTCGGCATACCTGTCATCGGACATGGATTCCAGGGAGGATGCGGTCATACGCGCCGCCCATTACCTTGCGACCCGTTGGGAGTTCGACCTGATCTACGATTCCAACCGTTCCCTGTATGGGATTGATGACACCCGGAAGGAGATCGGTGACCAGATCGGTCAGCACGTGGACCTGTTCGGTGTCAGGGAGATCCTCTCGAACACCAGCGAGACGTTCAACTTCATCGATCTGATCGGACAGTTGAGGTTCCAGCAGCGCTGGGCCAGGACGCCCCGCATCCCCAAGACCACTGTCCTGGGGCATTCGCTGATGGTCGCAAACATGATGTTCCTCAGGGACCTGGACATGGGTGCGGACGATGACCAGATCTACAACGATTTCTACACAGGCCTGTTCCATGATCTGCCGGAGGTTCTGACGAAGGACGTCATATCACCGATCAAGGTGAACGTGGACGGTCTGGCGGCCATATTGGAGGATTATGAGAGGGATCTCGTGGAATCGAGGATCCTGCCCCTGATAGAGCCGGAATGGCATGACAGGTTCAGGTTCATGGTGTACGAACCGTTCACCGATGCGGTGCATCCTGTGTATGGGAAGAGGGACGGGTTCGACCTGAAGGCCTGTGACCTGATGGCCGCCTACATGGAGGCGTACATCTCCAGATGCTACGGAGTGGTCTCGAACACCCTTCTGCAGGGTGAGAGGGACCTGAGGGACAGGCTGATGGAGAGGGGCGACGG
>CAZWKY010000033.1:0-18579 GCA_964634095.1 uncultured Methanomassiliicoccales archaeon
GTTCATCGATAGAGGGTACCAGATCCACGGTTGAGGATGTTTTCCGTTCTGAGAGGGAAGAGGAGAAGGATGAGGTCAGGGCCAGGGATAATCGGGAGATTGTCAATTACCGTCGGGCTCTTATGCAGGGGTTCGACGAACTGTCTGTAGGCGGACAGTTGGATGTCGAAGTGATAAAGAGGTTGCATAGGACACTGATGGAAAGCGTACGTGGTTATGATAGGTCTCCAGGGGAGTTCAAGGAATTTCAGAACGTGATAGGAACCTCCAGGGACACAATCGAGACCGCAAAGATGGTTCCAGCATCACCGGAGAGTGTGGGCCACCTCATCGACAACTGGTTGGAGTATGTGAACTCCCGTTCCGCCGGTACGGTCGAGAAGATGGCGATGGCACACTATCAGTTCGAGGCCATCCATCCGTTCGGGGATGGTAACGGCCGTGTCGGAAGGCTGCTGGCGCTCATGGTCCTTCGCCGTGACGGCCTCCTCAGACATCCCATCCTCAACCTCAGTGGATATCTGAACTCCCGGAGGGGTGAGTACATAGACCGCCTGTACGGTGTGAGCAGCAGGGACGCCATCGACGATTGGCTGCTGTTCCTCGCCGAGGGTCTCCGTGTCCAGGCCATATCCGCCGCCCGGGCCGTCGAGGGGCTCATAGGTTACAGGAACAGACTCAACGGCATGGCTGAGGACCTGAGGGAATCGAAGGTGGTCGGGATGCTGTTCGTGAATCCGTACATAACGTCCCGGGATATCGTGGAGGTCACCGGGATGTCGGCCCCCACAGCCAATAAGATCCTCAAGAGGTTCGAATCCGTCGGGATCCTCAGAGAGGTCACAGGCAGGGAACGCAACCGTCTGTACTGCGCCGATGCCATACTCGAGATCCTGAGATGGTGATCATCCGGTGATCTTCGCGGCATCATCTCTGCCGGGTATGAGGGCCTCGGTCAGACGGGTCAGTTTCTTCAGGTATGTGCGTGCGATGGTTCCCACGAGCAATGCGCTGATTATGGTCCCCTCACGCACCCCTCCGAAGGTTCCGAGACCCACGATCCCGATCAATGCGGCGATGACGACCATGGTCATGTCCGATGTGATGCGCACCTTACCGTAGTCCCTCCTGAGTTTCATGGTCAGCGTATAGGCGAACCCGTCACCCGGAGCCATCACCACGTCGGCGATGATCTGCAGGTAGACTCCGAAGGCCAATATCGCACATCCGACCACCACGGACAGTATCCTCAGGATGTACATCTCGGGGGAGAACCAGGACATGATCAGCATCGCGAAGTCGATGAAGTATCCCAGGATCAGCGAGACTCCGATCTGCAGAACGATGTTGAACCTGTCCGCATCCTTCCCCAGGAGGATCAGCTGGAGCACGACCAACAGTATGTTGAACACTATCGTCCAGTTCCCCAGTGTCAGCGAGGGGACGATCATGGACAGGCTGTACGGGATCGATGTGATCGGCGATGTTCCGAGGGATGCCTTGGTTATCACGGTGATCCCGAAGGATATCACCATCAGTCCGCATAGAAAGATCAGGTAGCGTCTAACGAGGTGGTCCTTCATGTACCTCGGGAATGGGTCGTCCTATTTCAGACCGACCGTTCCGACTCATTCGCGGGATCTGACTATGGCATCCGCGATCTCGGCTATCTCCGCGGGGCGGAGGTGCTCTATTCTCTCGTCCAGGAACGGGATGTCCGCACCAGGGACGATCAGTCCCGCGGACTTCAGCGCGGTGCCGATCTTCTTCCTGCGGTGGTTGAACGCGACCTCGGTGACCTTGAAGAAGACCTTCTCGTCGAGGACGTCGAAGGGGGCTTTCCTGGGTGTGATGCGCACGAGGGCGGAATCCACCTTGGGGCGGGGGTTGAACCTCGATGCCGGGACGGTCTCCATTATCTCGCAGTCGGCACGGTAGAACAGGTTCACGGTGAGACGCGAGTAATCGGGGCTGCCAACATCCGCCACCATGCGGTCGGCGAACTCCTTCTGGACCATGACGACGGCGGTCCTGAAGCTGTGGTCCAGCAGTTTGAATATGATCGGGGTGGAGACACTGTAGGGCAGGTTGCTGACGAACACGTCGAACTCCGGGAACTCCGCTTTGACCGCATCCGCATGGATGAGGTTCAGTCTGTCCCCGTAGGTCTCCGTGATGTAGTCGGCCAGTATGTCATCGATCTCGATGCAGGTGACATCGTCCGAGACCTCTATGAGCCTGCGTGTGAGGATCCCCAGCCCGGGGCCAACCTCCAGGACCCTGTCCGACCTATCTATCCCGGCATATCCGATGTGCCTGTCGGCCACACGGTCGTCTATGAGGAAGTTCTGTCCCTTGCTCTTCTTGGGGACTATGCCGGTGTCGGCGATGAGCCTGCCTGTCTCGTTCATCTCGACACGAACAGGTAGCGCTTCCTATCGGGGTCCTCGATCTCGAGGATGATACGGGCGGTGATGAGCTTCTCGGGGTTCTTGATGCCTGTCCTGGTTGTGAGGTCGGTGAAGTCCTTGAAGGGCTCCTTCTTCCTCTCGTCCAGGATGGCCGTCATGGATTTCTTCCCGAGTCCGGGGAGCTCCTCCAGCAGGTGCTTGCGCATGCTGATGGCCTCGGCCTCGTTGAAGAACCTGATGAACCTGGGCTGGTTGGCCAGGACGATCTCGGTGACCGAGTACTCGAGCTCGGCTGCGGCGTTGTTGTTGAGGTCGTTGAAGTTGACACGTCTCTTGACGTGGTCGATCACGTCACGCTTCCTCTCCGCAGTGTCCTTGCCGATGAACACACGGTCTCCGATGATGACCGTCGCATTCGCTTTGGGGACGAGTTCGAAAAGTTTGAACTCCTCGTCCCCGAGGGCATAGCATACAGGCTCCTTCTTTGCGAATCCGCCTCCGGGGAGACCCTGTGGCAGATAATCTAGTATATAGGCGTACTCTTCCAACGGGATCCCTCCGACGGGAATCAAAGATATTTGGCGACGATGTCGATGATCTCGTCGATCTTCGCATTGTCGAGTACGACCCTCTCCTTCGAGAAGATGGCACGGACGTCCTCAGGGTACTGGGGGCGTATGTCCGCGATCTTCACGGCGATAGAGTCGCTTACATCCTCGAGCTTGCTGACCTCTTCGATGATGGCCTTGGCGGACTCGAGGCTGAGTTCGGGACAGACCGTCTGGGCATGGGTCATCGCGTAGTTCTGAGAAGTGATCAATTCCCTTTTTTCCGCTTCCGATCTGAGGAGATCCCTCACTTCGGCTAATGTAACGTACTGCTCAGACATGGTCTATCACCGTTCAGTTTGTGATCTTGGTCCTGACGAGGTGCTCGGGGCGGGCGACGACCATCTTGGTCTTGTTTCCGTCCTTGACGCTGACCTCATATGCGCTTCCCCTCTCTCCGACGACGACTCCGGTGAGTCCGTGGAACCTGGAGAAGGGCATTCCCTTGTGGATGCTGGGGTCGATGATGATGTTGACCTTCTCTCCTGCCTCGAAGGTCTGGAGACCTTTGGTGATGGGTGAGAGTCCGCGTGCCCTAACGCTCTTCTTCAAGAGGTTGCGGGTCTTTGTCCTAGTTCCTCTGGATGCCTGCATTGCTTATCCCTTCATTGGTTCTTGATAGTTGATCGCCAACACGTCGAGGGTCTCGACCTTGCAAGGTATCCCCAGCCTCTCTGAGAAGCTCGGGACGCTCCTGCCCTCGTCGCCGGACACGAACTCCTTCACATAGGTTCCCGAATCGGTCTCGAGTTCGAGATCGAAGGAATCCTCGGTTATCGCATCCGCCTTGATCCAGTGGACCTTCCTCTTGCGTATGAGGTCCGCACGTCTGTGTTCGACTCTGCGTGGTGTCCTCTGATCTATATTGGCGTCCTTGAACGATGAGGCTGCGTTAATTACTGCCTCTTTATTAACTTTACCGTCTGCGATCACGTGTACGCGATAAACCTTGTCGGCGGCGGCCCCTTTGTACCTTTCCACCGCTTCGCGCTGTACGAAGCGCAGGCTGTTGTATCCGGCCATGTCGTTGTCGTTGGCACGCCTCTCCAGCTCATCGAGGTCTATGTCCCTGATGCGGGGGCTGCTGATCTCCAACACGAAGGGCCTTCCCTCGCCGAGCATGCATGCATCGATGTCCTCGCGTCCCATGCCGTGGAAGAAGTGCTCCTCCCCTCCGGCCATCTCCAATGCGATGTCCCCGATGATCTCCTGGACGGATGTGGGGTACATCTTACCCTTGCCGTGGCAGTGGTCGCATCCTTTGCCGTGGCAGATCCTGCAGGGCCAGATCGTCTGGGGGATCTCCCTGCTGTACTTGGTGTACCTTCCGGCGATGAATATCGGTGATATGTCGAGGGTGACATCGGCGAAACGGGTGTCCACGCATGCCACCACCTGGGGGTTCTTGAACTCCACGGGGCGGTGGATCATGGGGAGTGCCGCCTTCCCGATCTCCCTGTTGAGCTCGGTCTTGATGTTCTCGGCGTTCTCCAGTCCGTACTGCTCCCAGTACTCCTTCTCCCTCTTGGCGATCTCGGGCTCCACCCTGGTGCCTATGAGGAAGTTGTCCGATTCCACTCCGTTGATGCTCTCGGCCGCGGCCTCGGCGAACCTCCTGATGAGTTCGAACACGTTCTCGCACAGGGGACAGAACTCCTCCGCGGGTGCGTTGGTGCCCTCGTCCTCCAGTGCCTCGCGTATGAGGCGTCCGCGCTCGTCGTTGGTCATGCCGGTGCCCATCTTCCCGAACATACGTCCGAGGCAGTGGTCGCACATGCCGGTGCCGGCGAGTCCGCGCATCTTCTCCAGGTTGTCTGCGATCCAGTCCTCCATGGTCATCCCTCAGAGGTCGAACCCCATCTCGGCGATCCTGAGTCTGGGACGCTGGCTCTCGAGATAGTGGTAGACGGTGGCATGCTCGCTTCCGTGGAGGATCAGCTCCACGGCATGCTTCGCGACGGGGAGGCTGATGGAGTTGCCGATGAGTCCCACGGTGTTGCCGTAGATGACCATGTCGCATCCGGTCAGGTCCTCGATGATCCTGCGGGTCTTCCCGTCCTTCCCGATGAGACGTCCCCTGACACGGGTGACCTGTCCGGAGCGGTCCCCGACGAAGTCCTTCAGGTCCACGACCTCCAGGTACTCGTCGTCATCGAAGAGCCTCATGGCCTTCTCGGGGTTGAACCCCCTTCCGACCGCCTTGATGACGTCGAGGATCTTCAGGGCCATGATGGGGTCCTCGAGTTCGACGTCGTCGTGGACGATCACTTCGCCCTCCTCGGTGTCGATGTCCAGTTTTATCCCGGATATGTTCTGCAGGACCTTCTTGGTCTCCCCGTTCTTGCCGATGAGTGTACCGACCCTGTCGGCGGGTATTCTGATGGATCTCATTCGTCATCCTCTCCGTCTTCATCTTCTTCGTCGCTTCCGTTGAGCGTCTCGTCCAGGACGGTGGCGTCGTCGATGATGTCCGCGCCCCTGTTCCTGAAGAACCTGTTTATGTTGCGGATGTCCCTCTCGAGGAACTCCTTCGCGTTGTAATGGTCGGTGGTCATCGCCTGACCGACATCGATCATGATCGGCTGGCCGTCCTGCATGAGGATGTTGTACTCGCTCAGGTCCCCGTGGACCAGGTGGGCCTCCTGCCATCCATCTATTATGAACGATATCACCTCATCATAGGTCTCGGTGGGGTCCTCCAGGACCACGTCCCTCAGCTGGGGTGCGGGTCCGGTCTCGTCACCGATGAACTCCATGAGGAGGCAGTTCTTGTCGAAGGTGATCGGTTCGGGCACGGGTATGCCTGCGTCGCTGTACCTGACGAGGTTCTTGAACTCCTTGTTCACCCATGCGTAGATCATCTTCCAGCGGTTTCCGGTGACCCCTCTGAATCTGGGGTCGCCCTCCACGTACTTGGCCACCCTCTTGAAGGTGGAGGTGGAGGTCCTGAAGATCTTCAGGGCCATGGCCTCGCCCTCCTCGTCGGTGGCGTAGAAAACGTTGCCCTCCTTCCCAGTGGATATGGGGTAGTGGACGGCGTCTATGTATCCGCCGGTCATGAAGTCGTAGATCGTCATGAGGGTCTTCCTGTCGAAGACCTCTCCGTCGGTCTGTCTCTCATCACCGGTCTTGTTTGTCTTGAGGGCATCCACATGCCTCTCAAGGTATGCGTAGGCCTCCTCGTATGAGGACATGCGGACCCTCCTTTATCAGAAAATATCCAGGTTCTTGGGAACCTTGTTCCTCTTGCTGAGGTTGACTGCCTGTGTCTTCGTGTACCTGAACCTGACGTCGCATTTGTCAGGCTGGAAGTCCCAGACCGAGATGATCAGCAGGTCGCCCTCTCTGATCCACATCCTCTTCTTGATCTTGCCGGGGATACGTCCCACGCGGGAGACTCCGTCCTCGCACATGACCTTGATCTTGGATGCTCCGAGCAGCTGATCCGCTATCCCGAACATCTCTCCTTCCTTTATATTCGGAAGACGTACACGTGTTACGTCCTCATCCGGGCTCTCAAGCGGTTCGTTGTCGCTCATGATATCCTCTCTATAATGTTCCGCCATGAGACATTCTGATATAAAAGGCGTTGTTTCCGGCGGAGGGCGGCATCGACGGTATTCGGCTGTCCGATGGGTCGGAAAGGGTGTTTTCCGAAGGTCCGGTTCCCCCGGATGCCGTTCCAACCTGCACAATCATTATAAATGAAGTTGTGATGGGTCGGTTTAAGCTCTAGTAGTGTAGCGGCCAATCATTCGGCCCTTTCGAGGCCGACACTCGGGTTCGAATCCCGACTAGAGCACCATTCACCCTTCTCTCAGATTCCCAGCAGCTTCCTTCTGTACGCGTTGCTCTTCTCGGCGATCTCATCGACGTTGTTCTTGTCGACCACGTACACCTCAGGGAGTCTGCGGGGGTTGGCCTCGAGCATCGCCTGCATGAGGTTCCGGTCGTGGACGTCCGCGTTCTTCAGGTACTTCCTGTCCCAGTTGTTGGCCAGGTCCAGGACCGCCTGGAGTCCCTTGTCGTAGAATTCCGCCGCGAACACCGCACCGACGGTGGAGTCCTTGGAGAGGATCGCGATGTTGCTCCCTCTGACCGCATACTCCGATCCGTTGAATGCCACCGCCATGCCGCCGCTGTCCCTGACCAGGTCCATGGACTGGTAGTCGGACTGTTCCCCGCCGATGTAGAAGACGGAGTCCAGGTCGATGGCGGTCTGCCTCCTGATGTCCAGGAGCTGGTACGCCTTCTTGTGGGCGGTGACGACGGTGAGGGATTCCATCAGGTTCATGGCGCTCAGTTCGGGAATCCTCTCCTGGAGGATGGAATCGAGGGTCCTGATGATCGCGATGTCGTCCGGGTGGACCTCCATGGGGACGTTGAGCTTGTACTCCACCTTGGGTATCCTGAGGGCCCCGATCTCCTGGGCCATCTCCCTGAGCTTGCGGGACTCGGCCCTTCCGAACTCCGCCTGGTCCAGTTCCGCGGTGCTGCAGAAGCATTCGCACAGGGGTGAGTCGATGGCATCCTGCACCGCCATCATGGTCTGTCCGTACATCGAACTGGTGATGAACGTGGGGAGGATCGCGGAGATGTACCTCATGGCCCTGTCCGCGTTGGGCATCAGCTCCAGGGTTTCCATGCTGTACCTGTGCATCATGTGGTCCGTGGCCCCGAATGCCTTCAGGAACGGGACCGCCCACTTTATGCAGCTGGCGCCGGTGGCCTCCTCGCGTCCGAGCACGTATGCGGTGAGGTCATCGTATCTGCAGAGTACGTCGTAGACGTGACCTCCGTTGCGGATGAAACGGTCGCAGAGGTCGCGGACGGCATTGTTCTTGGTGATGAATCCCCTGCAGTTGCAGATGAACGTCTTGTCGGGGAACAATCCCAGTTCCGCCGCGGGGTCGAACTCTCCGCTCATCGGGGATCACTCCAGGGAGGCATCGACCTGTGCGGTCAGGTCATAGGGTCCGTCGAGCTGTCTCCCGTCGGCGTACAGGCGTTTGTCCTTCATGCAGACGCGTCCGTCGGCGAACTCCTTGATGGTCGCGACGATCAGGGGCAGTTCGCGTTTGGCACCGTCCTCCCTGATCTTCCTGAAGAGGGGCTCTTCCTGACCCTCCTCCTTTTTGATAATATCTATAGAGGATGTCTCCAGCTTCCTCTCCATGTCGGCCCAGAGGTCGTCGTAGCCCTCTCCGCGGATGGGGAATCCGCAGTAGGTGAGTGCCGCTCCGCGGTCCCACTCCTCGGTGCAGATGTGCATCATGACGCCCTGTGTGTCCGCCTTCTCGGATATGAGCTGCCAGATGACCTCCTGCCAGGTCCCCTTGGGTCCGTCCGGGAGTGCGGGGTGCAGGTTCAGCATGTCGTATTGTCTGCAGGTCTCGTCGTCCATCCACAGCATGTATCCGGCGAGGATGCCCAGGTCGAAATCATAGCCTCCGGTCTTCTCCCTGAGGAGTTCGCCGTATGCGTTCCTCCATTCCACCTGGTCCTTCTCCCAGAGGTCCGGTCTGAACTTCTTCCAGGATGCGGTGACAAGGGGGATGCCGTAGCCCTCCACCATGTCGAAGAACATCTGTCTCTGCTCCCTCTTGGGGTTGTCCTCCTCGTCGTTGTCCCAGTTGCAGAACACGAAAGCGATCTCGATGTCGAGCTCGCCCCTTTCCTTCTGGTCCATTACGGCTTTCAAGAGATTGCGGGATCCGGGACCCCTTCCTGTGGAGAACCAACCAAGTCTGAGCATCGGGCCGACGGATGGCTTGTCGGTATTAATCCTTGTGTGAGAGAAACAACATCCGCGGACGGGTGTCCGGTGGTGCCGGGATACGGTGATGGTCACACATCGAAGATGACCGTGACGGAGGGTCCGTCGCGGTCGACCTCCATCATGTGGTATGTGACCGCCTTCACCTCCGACCTCACCCTGTGCCTGGAGCGGTCCAGTGTCTCGCCCCTCGCGTGACATACGACATCGTCCCCGTCGAAGGACACCTCGAACTCCTTCAGGATGAGGTTGTCGCAGTCCTCTATGAAGAGCATCTCCGCTAAGAATGAATAGAGGCGGTCCTCGTCATCGATCCCCGTGACCCTGATGTCGATCTCCTCCGACGTCCCGATCCCGGAGAGGTCCACGGTCTGGTCGAACAGGGAGTATGCGGCATTGGCGAAGCATTCCTCCAGGGTGTTCCCGAAGGCCTTCACCATCATGTCGGCTGTGTGGTCGATGAGGATGTATCTCTCCATGGCATCCCCGACCCCGTGCGACACTAATAGGGTTTTTCCAAGAATTCCTATGGATATTATAGGGTATCTGGTAATATCTGAATATTTTCAGGGTAAAAACGACCTTATTTTATCAAAAATAATTCATTTAAGAATAATTTCATCAGTAGGGTTCAAATATCAACGAATTATACGACGATATAGAACATAACGGAGCGATTCCAAATGGCATCTGATAACGTCCCCAAGGGACCCAACAACAAGAAGGCACAGAAGTTCGAGACCCTCCAGCTCCACGTCGGACAGGAGACCGCCGACCCCACCACCGATGCGAGGGCCGTCCCGATCTACCTGACCACATCCTACGTCTTCCACGACGCACAGCACGCCGCGGACAGGTTCAGCCTCAAGGACTCCGGTAACATCTACGGACGTCTCACCAACAGCACCCAGGATGTCTTCGAGAAACGTGTCGCAGCACTCGAGGGCGGTACGGCTGCTCTGGCGGTCGCATCCGGTGCCGCGGCCATCACCTACGCCATCCTCAACATCACCCGTGCAGGGGACAACATCGTCTCGTCCAAGACCATCTACGGCGGAACGTACAACCTCTTCGAGCACACCCTCAGGGGATACGGCATCGACACAACCTTCGTGGACCCTGCCGATTTCGATTCCATAGAGGCGGCCATCGACGACAGGACCAAGGCCCTGTTCGTGGAGACCCTGGGCAACCCCAACTCCAACGTGGCCGACTTCGAGAGGCTCTCCGCCATCGCACACGGACACGGCATCCCCCTCATCGTGGACAACACCTTCGCATCACCCTACCTCTTCAGGCCCCTGGAGCACGGTGCGGACATCGTTGTGGAGTCGGCCACCAAGTTCATCGGCGGACACGGAACCGTCCTCGGAGGTGTCATCGTCGAGGGAGACCAGTTCGATTGGGGCAACGGCAAGTTCCCCGGTCTGTCCGAGCCCGACCCCAGCTACCACGGCATCAGCTTCTACGGTGCACTGGGCCATGCGGCCTTCGTCACCAGGATCAGGGCCATCCTGCTCCGTGACACCGGTGCCGCGATCTCCCCCGTGTCGGCGTTCGTGCTCCTCCAGGGATTGGAGACCCTCTCCCTCAGGATCGACAGGCACATCGAGAACACGCTGAAGGTCATCGACTTCCTGAAGTCCCACCCGAACGTCCAGAGCGTCAGCCACCCCTCGCTGCCCGACCACCCCACACACGACCTGTATCAGAGGTACTTCCCCAACGGTGCCGGTTCCATCTTCACCTTCGAGGTCAAGGGAGGGGAGGAGAAGGCCAAGAGGTTCATCGACAACCTGGAGCTGTTCTCCCTGCTGGCCAACGTCGCCGACGTCAAGTCGCTGGTGATCCACCCCGCATCCACCACCCACTCCCAGCTCACCGAGGCGGAGCTCAAGGACCAGGGCATCTCCCCTTCCACCATCAGGCTCTCCATCGGTACGGAGCACATCGACGACATCATCGCCGATCTGGAGCAGGCCCTCGACAGGATCTGATCCCCTTTCAACGGGGATGGGCCTCCGGACAGGTTGCCGGGGGACCATTCCCTACTAACTCAGTATGATTTATATAGCAGTTGCACGATTAAAAACCTACTAAACAACTAGGAATACTAGGATTGATAAAATGGCCGAGAAGAAGACGATCTACATGGACAACGCGTCCACCACCAGGGTCCGCCAGGAGGTCCTGGATGCCATGCTCCCGTTCTTTATGGAGGACTACGGGAACCCCGACAGTATCCACGCCATGGGCAGGCCCGGGAGGGATGCGGTGAAGGTCGCCAGGGCGCACATCGCGGACCTGATAGGAGCGAAACCAGAGGAGATCTACTTCACGTCCGGAGGGTCGGAGGCCGACAACTGGGCCATCAAATCCGCCGTCTTCGGGCCCCATGCCAAGGGGAGGCACGTCATCGTCTCTAGCATCGAGCACCATGCGATCATCAACATGTGCGAGTACCTGGAGAAGGTCGGCATCGACGTCACCTACCTGCCCGTGGACAGGTACGGTCTGGTGTCCCCCGAGGATGTGGAGAAGGCCATCCGTCCCGACACGGCCATCATCTCGGTGATGACCGCCAACAACGAGATCGGGACCATCGAACCCATCCGCGAGATCGGGGAGGTGGCCAGGAGGCACAACGTCCTGTTCCACACCGATGCGGTCCAGGCCTACGGGCAGATCGACATCGACGTCGTCAGGGATAACATCGACCTCCTGAGCACCAGCGCACATAAGCTCGGAGGCCCCAAGGGAATCGGGTTCCTGTACATCAGGAACGGTGTGAGGCTGGACCCACTCATCCACGGAGGGGAGCAGGAGCGCGGCATCCGCGGAGGGACCACCAACGTCCCCGGTGTCGTCGGATTCGGGAAGGCGGCCGAACTGGCCAAGGCGGACATGGACGAACGTGCCCGTAAGGAGACCGAACTCAGGGACCATCTCATCCACAGGGTGCTGACGGAGATCCTGTATTCCAGCCTCAACGGACATCCCACCCGGAGGCTCCCCGGCAACGCCAACCTCAGGTTCGCGTTCATCGAGGGTGAGAGTCTGCTGATGAGCATGAACATGGCGGGGATATGCATCTCCACCGGTTCGGCATGCGCATCGGGTTCGCTGGATCCGTCCCATGTGCTGTTGGCCACGGGACTGAAACACGAGGAGGCCCACGGTTCCCTCAGGTTCACCGTCTCCGCGGAGACCACCATGGAGGACGTGGACTACACCGTGGACACCCTGAAGGCGGTGGTCGAGAGGCTGAGGAACATGTCCCCGCTCTACGAGGATTTCGTGAGGGAACAGAGGCTGAAGGCACAGGAGGTCTGAGGATGTACGACGGAGTGTACAGCGACAAGGTGATCGACCATTTCACCAACCCCCGCAACGTGGGGGAGATCGAGGACCCGGACGGTGTGGGCACCGTTGGGAACGCCAAGTGCGGTGATATCATGAGGATATACCTCGACATCGACCCGGAGACGAAGGTGATCAGGGACTGCAAGTTCAAGACCTTCGGGTGCGGCGCGGCGGTGGCATCCAGCAGCATGGCCACCGAGATGGTCAAGGGGAAGACGATCCACGAGGCCCTCCAGGTGACCAACAAGGCCGTCATGGAGGCCCTCGACGGGCTTCCACAGGTGAAGATCCACTGTTCCCTGCTGGCGGAGGAGGCGATCCATGCCGCCCTATGGGATTACGCGGAGAGGAACAACATAACGATCGAGGGGCTCAGGAAGCCCAAGAAAGACGTTCACGATGAGGAGTGATTGATATGACAGTGTATAGGAGTGTAACGGAGCTCGTGGGGCACACGCCCCTGTTGGAGCTGACGAGATTGGAACAGGAGAACGGATTGAAGGCCAAGGTGGTGGTGAAGCTCGAGCTCTTCAACCCCGCAGGGTCCGTCAAGGACAGGATCGCCAAAGGGATGATCGAGGCCGCGGAGGAGGAGGGTCTGCTGAAACCGGGGTCGGTGATAATCGAACCCACCTCCGGGAACACGGGGATCGGATTGGCATCCATCGCCGCGGCCAAGGGGTACAGGATCATCCTGACCATGCCCGACACCATGAGCGTCGAACGCAGGAACATCCTGAAGGCCTATGGTGCCGAACTGGTCCTGACCGAGGGTGCGAAGGGTATGAAGGGTGCCATCGCCAAGGCGGAGGAGCTTGCAAAGGAGATCCCCGACAGCTTCCAGCCCGGGCAGTTCATCAACAAGGTCAACCCCCTGGTCCACAGGGGCTCCACCGGGCCCGAGATCTGGGAGGATTCCGATGGGCAGGTGGACATCTTCGTGGCCGGAGTGGGCACGGGCGGTACCGTCACCGGTACGGGACAGTACCTGAAGTCCAGGAACCCCGACATTAAAGTGGTGGCGGTGGAGCCCGATGGGTCACCCGTCCTGTCGGAGGGACATGCCGGACCCCACAAGATCCAGGGTATCGGTGCCGGATTCGTCCCGGACGTGCTGGACACCCAGGTCTACGACGAGGTCATCCGCGTGAAGGACGAGGATGCCTTCGAGACCGGAAGGGCGGTGGCCAGGAAGGAGGGTGTCCTGGTGGGCATATCCTCCGGTGCCGCGGTCTGGGCCGCGATACAGTTGGCGAAGAGGCCGGAGAACGAGGGCAAGACCATCGTCGCCCTTCTGGCCGACACCGGTGAGAGGTACCTCTCATCGGCGATGTTCAATTACTGAAACCCAAAACGGCCCCTCGGGCCCTTCCCTTCCACATCACCGTATCATTCCGATGGACATCACCTGTCCACAGGATACGGTGATGACCGGGGTCAGATGCTGTAGTCCGCCCCGTCCACCGTTACGATCCTGCGCCTGGCGTTCTCGTCTATCAGGTCCTGCAGGCTGGTGTTGTCCACAACGTTCAGGATGGCCTTGTTGAGCTCATCCCATAAGGGGTAGGTCATACAATCCGAGGTCCTGTCGCAGGCGGAGTCCGCCTCCGTGCAGGGTGTGAGATGGAACTGTCCCTCGGTGACCCTCAGGATATCACCGACGGTGATGTTCGAAGGCTTCCCCACCAGGTAGTAACCTCCCTGCGCCCCGCGGACGCTCCTCAGGAACCCCGCCCTCGTGAGTATGGAACCTATCTGCTCCATGTACTTCACCGAGATCCCCTGTCTCTGGGACACGTCCCTGAAGCTCACTGGACCATCCCCTCCGTTCACGGCGATGTCGAGCATGATGCGGAGTGCGTACCTTCCCCTGGTGGATATCTTCATTTCAGGGGGCATATCATACTATCATTATATGATATCTGGGTTTTGGGATTAGATACTATAACGCCGTTGACCCCATCATGGATGAGAGGATCTTCTCGGATGCGGCCGATTTCGCAAGGGACATATTCGCAGGTGACAGCAGCGGTCACGATTTCCACCACACCATGAGGGTCCACGACCTGGCGAGGACCATATGCTCCGGGGAGGGAGGGGACATGGACACCGTCCGTCTCGCCGCACTCCTCCACGATGTGGACGACAGGAAGCTGTTCGGGGACAACGGGTATGCGAACGCCCGGAGGTTCATGGACTCCCGCGGTATCGGTCCCGACATGCAGGACCTGGTCTGTCACATCATCTCCCAGATCTCATTCAAGGGGGAGGACACGGTGGTCCCGGACACATTGGAGGGCCGCATCGTCCAGGATGCCGACAGGATGGATGCGATCGGGGCCATCGGCATAGCCCGCACCTTCGCCTACGGAGGGAGCAGGGGACGTCAGATGCACATCCCCGGTGAGGAGCACAAGGAGGGGATGTCCGAGGAGGAGTACTTCGCCAACCGGGGCACCAGCATCAACCACTTCCACGAGAAGCTCCTGAAGCTGAAGGACATGATGAACACGCAGACCGCCAGGGACATGGCGGAGCACCGCCACATGTACATGGTCGGGTTCCTGGAGGAGTTCATGTCCGAATGGGACGGGCGTCTCTGAGGTGGTTTAAAAACCACTACGAATTCCGTCAGATTGTTACGGACATTCGTAACGGAATCACGATAACCGAACGATAAACGATGCGGAAACTGTCAGGATTCCATAAACCCTTAATATGTGAACCAGGGTAGACCGACCCATGCGCATTACGATCGTAGGCTGCGGATCCATCGGGTCCAAGCTGGCAATGGCCGCCGATGAGATGGCGGATGTCAAGAGGATATACCTCACAGACATGGAGATGTCCCTGGCCGAGGAGCTGGCGACCAAACTGAAGAAGGCAATCGTCGTCGAGGACGTGGAGGAGGAGCTCTACCACTGCGACCTCGTCATCGAGGCGGCATCCCAGGAGGCCGCACGTCAGATCCTGCCCAAGGTCGTCGCAAGGGGTGTCGACGTCATGTCCATGTCCGTCGGAGCACTCGTGGACGATGACTTCAGGAACGCCGTCTTCACCAAGGCCAAGGAATGCGAGGCACGCATCTACATCCCCTCCGGAGCGGTCTGCGGAACGGACGGACTCAGGTCCTCCGCCGTCGGTGAGCTGGAGTCGGTGGAGCTCATCACCACCAAGGCCCCCAAGAGCCTCGCCGGTGCACTCTACGTCACGGAGCACGACATCGACCTGGATTCCATCAAGGAGCCCACCGTCATCTACAGCGGTTCCGCAAGGGAGGCCGTCCAGGAGTTCCCCAAGAACGTCAACGTCGCCGCCACAGTGAGTCTGCTCGGTGTCGGTTTCGACAAGACCAAGGTCACCATCGTCGTGGACCCCTCCACCCATAGCAACTCCCACGAGCTCAGGATCAAAGGGGAGTTCGGCGAGATGACCTGCCACACATACAACGTACCCTCGCCCGACAACCCCAGGACATCGTACCTCGCGGCCATGTCCGCGATCTCCGCCCTGAAGAGGATCGTCAGGAACGAGTGGATCGGTATCTGAACCCGTTTCCCAATAAAGCCGGGTGATCCCGGCAACACTTTATCTTATCCTTCCAAGATGTCCTCTCATGCCTGAAACAAGGGCCGAGAGGCTCATTTCCAATGCAGAGGACATGGACGCCATCGTCATCGTCAACGACGGCGAACCGTTCCTCGATTCCACATTCTGGTACCTCACCGAGCAGAACTCGGGGGTCTTCGAGGGTTCCTTCGCCGTGGTCGGGAAGGACGGCTCCCTGGACGTCATCGTCAGCATCCTGGAGGAGGAGGCCGCCAACGCCGGGAAGGGGGAGGTGCACGTGTACCACAACCGCGAGGAGCGCGACAACTTCCTGAAGGATGCCCTGAAAGGTTGCTCCAAGGTCGGTTTCAACACCCATTCCGCCACATACGCCGGTGTCCAGTTCGTGAAGAAGACCGTTGAGGGCATAGAGGCCGTGGATGCGGGGAAGGCCATCGCGGCCACGGTGTCCATCAAGGATGCCAAGGAGATCGAGGCGACCAAGAGGGCCTGTAGGATATCATCTCAGGTCGCAGGCGAGATCCCCGACATGCTCTCGGAGGGTGTTTCCGAGAAGGAGGTCGCCTCCAGGATGGACAACAGGATGCGCGAACTTGGCGGTACCGGGAACGCATTCGACACCATCGCCGCGTTCGGAGCATATTCATCGGAGCCCCACCACATGCCCTGCGACTACAGGCTGAGGAAGGGGGACACGGCACTTTTCGATTTCGGGACCAAGTTCGACCGCTACTGCTCGGACATGACACGCACCGTCTTCCTCGGAAGACCTCCGGAGATCCTGGAGAGGGCGTACGAGGTGGTCCGTGAGGCACAGCTGGCGGGCATAGCGGAGTACCATGACGGCGCCAAGGCCAACGCCGCGGACCTGGCAGCCAGGAAGATCATCGACGAGTCGGAGTTCAAGGGCAAGTTCATCCACTCCTTCGGACACGGCATCGGGATGGAGGTCCACCAGGACATCTCCGTCTCCCCCAGGTCCGAACAGATCCTGCGTGCGGGGAACGTGGTGTCCGCGGAACCCGGCATCTACATACCCGGTGTCGGCGGCATCAGGATCGAGGACACATGTCTGATCACGGAGAACGGATGCGAGGTCCTCACGTCATTCGACCATTCATTCACGGTGATCTGATGCAGCAGGCGGTGATGCAGGCCGACCAGGTGCAGGACCATCTGTCCGCAGCCGTGGACAGGATGCAGGAACTCGGTGCGGAGTTCTCCGACGCCAAATCGCAGACCGTCAGGGTCACGGGGGTCAGCTCCCTCAACGGGAACCTCCGCCAGTTGGTGCAGAAGGGCACCGGCGGGGTCTGCCTGAGGGCATGGATCGGCGGGAGATGGGGATACGGAACAGTCACATCCTTCGACAGGAAGGACATCATGTCCGCCGCGGAATCCGCCGTGAGGAACGCATCCGGCGAGAGGAAATCCGATCTCAGGTTGGAGCCCGCGTCCGTGAGGAAGCATCTGAGGGCCGATGTCAGGATCCATCCCGATTCCGTGGACCTCTCGGAGAAGATCTCCACCGTCCTGGACCTGGACAGGGCCCAGGCCATCGACGACAGGGTGATCAACCGCATGGGATCGTACTCCGAGGAGATCAAGGACAACTGCCTGGTGAACTCCGTCGGTTCCGACATCAGCTGGCAGGAGGTCCGCACCCTCTGCAGGGCCATGTCCGTGGCCGCGGACGGTCAGAGGATGGAACGTTACTACGACGGTCCCGACAGCACGCTCGGTTACGAGGTAGTGAAGGATGCGGACATCGAGGAGATCGGCAGGACAACGGCCAAGGAGGCCATCGCAACCCTCTCGGCCGACAGGGCTCCGTCCGGGAACCTGACGGTGATATCGGACCCGATGGTGTCCGGACTCCTGGCCCACGAGGCCATGGGACATGCCTCCGAGGGTGACGAGATCACCAAGAGGAGGTCGTTCCTCACCGATGCGGTGGGGAAGAGGGTGGCATCCGATGTCATCTCCATGTACGACAACGGGACAGTTCGCGGTGCCCACGGGTCGGTGCCCTTCGATGACGAGGGTACGCCGTCGTCATGCACGCAGATCATCGACCACGGCACCTACACAGGTTACATGCACAGCCTGGAGACCGCTTCCCAACTGGGTTGCAGGCCCACCGGGAACGGAAGGGCCGAGAACTACGGCAAGAGGACATGGGTCAGGATGACCAACACGTACTTCGGACCCGGTGAATGGGACAGGGACGAGCTCATCGCCGACACCAGGGACGGCATTCTCTGCGACAAGATGGTCAACGGCATGGAGGATCCCGTGGGAGGATGCTTCGAGGCCAAGTGCCTCAGGGGATTCCTGATCAGGAACGGGGAGATCGTCAAGACGCTCCAGTCGTTCACCCTCACAGGCAGGTCCGTGGACATCCTCTGCTCCGCGGACGCTCTCACCAAGGAGGTCATCCTCGACGGGGGCATGTGCGGCAAGGGCATAGAGGACTGGGTGAGGGTCTCGTCGGGAGGTCCGTTCATGCGTGCAAGGATGATCGTGGGGGGAGGACAGTGATCCATTCAATAGCGGACAGGGCGATGCAGTCCCTGTCGAGGTATCAGCAGGCGGAGGTCTATGCCTCCGAGGCGGTGGTGCACACCGTCTACATCGATGATTCGAAGATCAGCAACATCGAGACCAAGGTGGACCGCGGTATGATGGTCCGCATGGCCGATGGCGGGAGACAGGGGAAGGCATCGGTCTCCCTGAACAGGGACACCTCCGCGGACGAGTGCATCCGTATGGCGGAATCGGTGCTCAGGTACTCCCCCGAGGATCCCGATTTCAAGGGATATGCGATGCCCGGACAGGCCAGGATATCCGC
>CAZWKY010000034.1:0-18386 GCA_964634095.1 uncultured Methanomassiliicoccales archaeon
CCCCGTGCCCAGATCCGTGTGTCCACCAACATCGGATGCACCATGAACGGGAACGGTGTGGATGTGACCCATAGGAGCACCCTGGTGTACGGTCACTTCACATCCATGGCCGTGAGGGACCACCCGGGAGAGGGTATGGAGACGTTCCACGGAACCCATCTCGACCTCGATCCCGTGGCCATAGCCCACGCACTCTCCGACAAGGCGGAGGCGGCGGCCGTGTGCAGGGAGTTCAAGGGCAGTGAGAAGCTGTCCATGATCCTGCCCCCGAGCGAACTGGGCGACATGATGATGTCCGCCGTGGGTTCAGCCATAGACGGTGAGAACGTGAAGTACGGTAGGAGCCTCTGGAAGGATTCCCTCGGACAGGATGTCGCATCGAAGTGTCTGAACATCACCGACGACCCGACCGCGAGGGCACCCCTGTCCTGCGTGTTCGACGATGAGGGCACCCCCACGGAGAGGCGTCCGATCATCGAGGGCGGTGTTCTCAGGTCGTTCATCAGGGATTCCTTCTGCGGGGACAGCACCGGAAACGGTATGCGCAGGTCCAGCGTGGAGGCCCAGGGTGCGTACGAGCGCACACCAGTGATCAAACCACTGAACCTGACGGTCACCCCCGGAAAACTGTCCAGGGACGAGATGATCGCACAGACAGACAAAGGTATCCTGGTGGAGAAGTTCGCATGGCCCGAGGCCGACGAGCTCACCGGAAGGTTCGGATTGAACGTCAGGTGCGGCTACATCATCAGGAAGGGTGAGGTCGTGGACACGGTCAACAACGCCCTGCTCATGGGCAACATGATCGATGCGGTGGCCAACATCGAGGCCATCGGGAACGATCCGAAGCAGATGGGCGTCATAAGCGTGCCCACCATGAGCTTCTCCGGTACCGAGCTGGTCGGTAACTGAAACCTTCGAGGGGGACCACCCCCTCACAATCAATATCGGCGGTCGTCCGGTGATACGGTTCAGAACGTGGACAGGATCGTGATCTTCTGCCTGTCCCCGGCATCCTCGAGTCCGGAGCAGTCGCCGATCATCTTCCCGATCTTTATGACGGGGAACGGGGCCACGGGCTGTCCGTCCTCGCCGCTGAGGGGCGTCGGACCGAAGAATATGCAGAATGCGCCCGGTCCGGGCCAGTATGCGATGTCGCCGGTCTCCAGCTGCGTGGTGCGCCCCTCCTTGGGGAGGATCACATCCAGGGGGAGTTCGCCGTACATCATCCCTCCGAGCATGTTTATGTCGAAGGTAAGGCGGTTTGAGAGCCAGATGGCATTGGAGATGTCGGAGCCGTCAAGCTCTCCGGGGAATTCCCCGCATCTTGTCCTGACGGTGATCCTGCTCGCCATGTATGCCACCTGACTCTCGGTTGGATTATCAGTTCTTCCTCTCGAAGAGCTGGCGGATCTCTCTTCCGGTGACCTCGAGCTGGAGCTGCTTCTCGTCGGCCTCCATCTTCTTGAGGTTGACGAGTCCTGCGTCCCACTCGGCCCTCCACTGGGTCTTGAAGGTCCCGTCCTCGATGTCCTTGAGGATGGACTCCATCCCCTTCTTGGACTCCTCGGTGACGACGCGTGCCCTCCTGGTCAGTCCGCCGTACTCGGCGGTGTTGGAGACGACGTCCCACATGAGCTCGAATCCACCCTTGTTGATCAGGTCGACGATGAGCTTGGTCTCGTGGAGGACCTCGAAGTAGGCCATCTCCGGGGGATAGCCGGCCTCGGTCAGGGTCTCGAATCCGCGCTTGATGAGCTCGGTCTGTCCACCGCAGAGGACGGCCTGCTCTCCGAAGAGGTCGGTGTAGGTCTCGTTGTCGAAGGTGGTCTCGAAGACACCTGCGCGGGTGGATCCGAGTCCCTTTGCGAGTCCGAGTGCGATCTTCTTCGCGTTTCCGGTGACATCCTGGTAGATACAGATGAGTGCGGGAACTCCGAATCCCTCTGTGAACATGACCCTCTCCATGTCTCCGGGGGACTTGGGTGCCATCATGATGACATCGACGTCCGCGGGAGGGACGATGAGCTTGTATGTGATGGCGAATCCGTGTGCGAACTCGAGTGCGGCACCCTTCTTGAGGTTGGGCTCGACGTACTGCTTGTAGATGTCGGGCTGGATCTCGTCGGGGAGCAGCATCATGACGACGTCTGCGTCCTTGACCGCATCTCCGAACTCAGCGACCTTGAGTCCGTCCTCCTTGGCCTTGTTCCAGGATTTACCGTCCTTCCTGGCCCCGATGGTGACATCCATACCGGAGTCGTGGAAGCAGAGTGCCTGTGCCCTTCCCTGGGATCCGTATCCGAGGACGGCGACTTTCTTTCCGTCGAAGACCTTCAGGTCTGCGTCATTGTCATGGTAAAGCTGCATGGTTTACACCTATGGGGGTGACGAACAAAACATACCACTTATACTTAGCGCACGCGTTGATGGGAACACCGAATCCTCCCGTTTCATGGTGGATGGATGCATTTAATGGCGGTTCCAGGGGAGTTGGATGGATGCAACCCACGTAACACTTAAGACGTGTGCGACGGATGACATTCGCTAATGTCAGAGGAACATAAACGTGAGAGCTTCACCGGCAAGCTTGGTTTCGTCATGGCTGCCGCGGGCTCTGCTGTTGGTCTGGGGAACATATGGCGTTTCCCCTATCTGGCTGAGCAGTACGGAGGGGGAATCTTCCTCCTCGTCTACCTGATCCTGGTCGTCACATTCGGTTTCACACTGATGATCACCGAGATCACCTTCGGTAGGCGTACGGGCAAGTCCTGTATCGAAGCCTTCAGCAGCCTGAGTAAGAAGCATGCATTCATCGGATGGTTGGCCGCACTTGTGCCGATCATCATCGTACCGTATTACTGTGTCATCGGCGGATGGGTCACCAAGTACTTCGCCGAGTTCGCCATCGGAAGCGGATCCATTGCGGCGGAGTCCGGATTCTTCACCGACTTCATCACCTGCTCCCTTCCCGGGCTTTTCGACAGCCCCATACCCTGGTTCCTCCTCTTCGGAGGTCTGGCGGTCCTGGTCGTCGCACTGGGTGTCGAGAAGGGTATCGAGAAGGTCAGCAAGGTCCTCATGCCCGTGCTGCTCGTGCTGATGGTCATCATCTCGGCATATGCACTTCTGCAGCCCGGGGCCGGAGAGGGTCTGAAGTACTACCTTCTGCCCGATTTCTCCCAGTTCTCCATGTCCACCATCCTCGGTGCCACCGGACAGCTGTTCTACTCCATGTCGCTGGCGATGGGTATCATGATCACGTACGGATCGTACATGAAGAAGGATGTCAATGTCGAGAAATCGGTACGTCAGATCAGCATCATGGACACCGGAGTTGCATTCCTCGCGGGACTGATGATCGTTCCCTCGGTCATCGCCGCCGGAGGGGACATGGTCTCCGGACCCGGTCTCATGTTCCAGACGCTGCCCATGGTCTTCGAGTCCATGCCCGCAGGACACCTTGTCGGAGCCGTGTTCTTCTTCCTGGTCATCATCGCGGCACTCACCTCTGCGATCTCCCTTGCGGAGACCGTCGTGTCCATGATCCGTGACCGTCTCAAGTGGACCCGTATCAACGCATCCATCGTCGTCATGGTGCTGATCGCGGGACTCGGAATGCTCTCCTGTGTAGGATACGGTCCCCTGGACTGGTTCACCGTCGGAGGAATGGCGTTCCTCGATCTGTCCGACTTCATTACCAACTCCGTCCTCATGCCCATCGTGGCCATCCTGACGTGTCTGTTCATCGGATACGTCGTGGGTACGAAGTACATCTCGGACGAGATCAAGTTGTCCGGAGAGTTCGGATTCGAGAGACCGTACAACATCCTGGTGAAGTACATCTGTCCTGTACTGCTGTTCCTGATCCTGGTGACAGGTCTGCTCAGCATGTTGGGCATCTACTCCATCTGATGTCAAAACCCCGGCCCCGCGTCTGTTTCTGCGGTGGCCGGGCACCTTAAATCAAAACTACATATAGGTCCGAACCCACTCACGGTCGTATGGAAGATGACGGCCCCAAGGCGATGCCCTTGGATGAGAAGACGGTGTTCGCCACCCTCATGTGCTTCCCTGCGAGGATCAAGCAGTGTATGGACACGATAGTGGCGAGTTACATGCCCGACAGCAGGATCCGTATGCCCCATCTCATGACCGTCGCCGTGATCGGGTCATTGGACTGTCCTTCCCAGAAGGGGATCCGCGAGCATCTCCCGTTCGATAAATCATATATCTCCATAATCGTCCGCGAACTGATCGAGCAGGGTTATGTGGTCAACAGAGGGGAGGGTAAGATCCAGTCCCTGGAGCTGACCGAGAACGGTCGCAATCTGGAGGCCGTATCCCGCATGATCCGGGACATCATCGGGGCCAACCTGTTCCGGGATCTGAATGACGACGAGCGCAGGGTCTTCGAAACCTGTCTCGGAAAGCTCGAGGGTCGCATCGACATCATCATGAAGTCCTACACGTCGAAGGACAGTCGTCAGTGATGATAGTTTTCCAGTCAACTATTTTTGACCTGGATGCAGGCTATCCTTCTCTGGATGAACAATCTTTTTATTACAGTGGATGGAAGAATGGTCGGTTTTCGAAGTGTGGGTGTCGATGATTCGCTCTGGATTCTGTTTTTAGGTTGGTTTAATTCTCAACATATAAATAATACTTCCATCTCAACCGAACCTCCGTAGGTGATTATCATCGCCGTGGAACAGATTACTTATAAGAACATAGATCCGAGGACACGTAACACCATCATGGTGGGACTGTGTCTTGCGATGCTTGTCGCATGTTTCGACGGAACCATCGTCGGTACCTGCGGTACTATCATCGCCATGGATCTGGACGGTACGGCACTCTACGCCTGGATGATCACGGCGTACATGCTGTGTGAGACCGTCATGATCCCCATCGCGGGAAAACTGTCAGACCTTTACGGACGTAAGCCCCTCTTCCTGATCGGACTCACACTCTTCGTCGTCGGTTCGTTCGCAGCCGGAATGTCCACCAACATGGAGATGTTCATCATCTGCCGTGCACTCCAGGGACTCGGAGGAGGTATCCTCATCCCCGTTGCAACGGCAGCCGTTGCGGATCTCTATGCACCCCATGAGAGGGCCAGGATGCAGGGTATCCTCGGAGCCATCTTCGGTGTCGGAAGCGGTATCGGACCCCTTCTCGGAGGATACATCACCGATTACATCAGCTGGCACTGGTGCTTCTACATCAACCTGCCCATCGCCGCCGTCGCATTCCTGCTCACCATCAAGAAGTTCCCCACACCCGTCACCGAGGGCAAGCCCGTCATCGACGTGAAGGGGATCTCCCTGCTCACCCTGCTCCTGCTGGATATCATCCTGCTCTTCGAGTTCGGAGGCAAGGACTTCGAGTGGGTCAGTGCAGAGTCCATTGCAATGGTCATCGTCGCCATCGTCCTCGCTGTCCTCTTCGTGATGGTCGAGAGGAAGGCCGTCGAACCCATCCTGTCCCCCAAGCTGATCAAGAACAAGACCGTCATCATGGCGGCCGTCTTCATGTTCGTCTTCGGAATCGGAATGATGGGTGCGATGATCTACTCCAACATGTTCGCCATCTCGGTCCTCCAGCTGACCACGATGGAGGCTGGAGAGTACTCCCTGGCGATGGTCGCAGGAATGATGATCACAGCCATGTCCAGCGGTGCATTGGTCAACAAGACCGGTTACAAGCCCTGGCTGATCGCGGGACCCGTCATCACCTTCATCTCGCTCTACATGATGTCTGAGATGACGATCGGAACGGAGATCTCATACTACATCCTCTGTCTGTTCGTCTTCGGATTCGGACTCGGTTGCATGATGACCGTCATGATGACCGCCGTTCAGAACAGTGCGACATCCCGCGACATGGGAATGACCACTTCCGCCGTCAACCTCATGAGGTCCATCGGAACCACCGTCGGAACCGCGATCTTCTCCATGCTCATCAACAGCAGGATCGCATCCGAGCTCATGGACCTGGTGCCCGACATCTACAACATGATCCCTCATGACACCGGGGTTCTGGGAGTCATCCCGACATTGGATCCCATGCACGCGTACAATGTCCTGCTGGCCTTCGCCAACAGTGTGGACTTCGCGTTCCTCGCCGGAGGAGTCATCATCCTGCTCCTGGTGATCATCGGTGTCATCTTCAAGGTGCAGACCCCCGCAGATGAGGAAGAGGGACAGCCCGTTCCGGAGGAAGCCTCCGAGTGAAACCGATGGTGCTTCGGCACCATCTCCTTTCCCAACCCTTTTACCGCCTTTCTCCAATCATCCCGTATGGATTTCCTCGAACGTTCCGCAGCAGGCATCGAGACATCGGACCTCGATGAGGATATCGGACAGCTCTTCGCGGCCATCGACCGTGCCCACAACCTGTGCGAGAGGTTCAACACGCCATGTATACCCGCTCCCGAGAGGAGGGTGATCCTCGACGAGCTCTTCGGCAGGGATTCCTCCGAGGCACAGATCAACCCTCCGTTCCACTGCGACATCGGGACCAACATCCGCTTCGGGAGGTGCCTGAGGGTCAACATGGACTGCATCATCCTCGACACCGCCCCCGTGGAGTTCGGTGATTATGTGATGGTGGGCCCTAGGGTGCAGTTCATCACCCCGGAGCATCCGACAGACCATCTGCCCCGCAGGTATGTATCGACGGTATCGAAGAGGATCACCGTCGGTGACGATGCATGGATCGGTGCAGGGGCCATCATCCTGCCCGGTGTGACCATCGGTGACAGGGCGATAATCGCCGCGGGTGCCGTGGTGAACCGCGATGTCCCTGCGGATTCGGTGTACGGCGGTGTCCCCGCCAAGAGGATACGGTGATACCATGGAATCACTCCGCCTCTCGATGGTCCCGATGAACTCCAGGGTCGGTGATATCGAAGATAACCGCGACAGGATCATCGGGACGATGTCGGAACTCGCATCCGATGATGTCGACCTGGTGTGCTTCCCGGAGCTGTCCCTCACAGGATACTCCACGGAGCACAGTCCCGGACTCGCCCGCCCGTTGGACGATGCGGATGTCATGGCCGTTGTGGATGCCTCTGCAGAATCGGGCATCTCGGTGTGCTTCGGCTTCGTCGAGGACGGTCCGTATATAACACAGGTCATCGCGGAGGATGGTCGGATCGCAGGTTCGTACAGGAAGACCCACCTCGGCGAGAGGGAATCACCCGTGTTCCTCGCTGGTGATACGATCGAACCTATCCGCCTGAGGAAGGCCCGGGTCGGTGTCCAGACCTGTTGGGAATCCCATTTCCCCCTCATCACCGCGGAGTACGCCATGAAGCGTGCGGACCTCCTCCTGATGCCCCACGCGTCAGGGCTGGCCGGCGAGCGCAGGTTGGGGACATGGGACCGCATCCTGCCTGCGAGGGCATATGACAACACTATCTTCGTGGCCGCCTGCAACATGTCCGGCGACAACGGATACGGGACGGTTTTCGGCGGATGCGCCGCGGTCTACGACGTCCGCGGGAACAAGATGTCGGGATGTGATGGCGACCGCATCCTCACCGTTGACCTGGACCCCTGTGATATGGACCGCATAAGGGCTCCGGGATACGTATCGATGCGTGACCTGTACTTCCTTGACAAAAGCCGTCCGGAGCTGTTCTCCGGAACGTGTGCACATAGGCAATGACCGCGCCCGGCCGGTCACTATGTCACGCCATTGAAAGGACCGGGCGCGTGATGTGAGTATCGGCTGGTGTCCCTCAGAGTTCCCTGATATCCACCTCCTCACAGGTATCGTCGTAGGTCTGTGCCGAGTAATGGTCCTCTGAGCCGATGTCGGCCAGCCCCCTGGCCAGCATGCGTATGTCCAGTGCCATGGTATCAGGCGCAGAGGTTGCGGCCCAGTGCCCTGCACTCCTCCGCGGCCTCTCCGTCGGGGAACTCGTTGGCGATCACGCCGGAACCGACGATGTCGATCCCGGAGGAACGGCATCTGTCCTCCCAGTCCCTCATCCACTGTCCGTCGCCCCATCCGTAGGATCCGAACAGTCCGACCCTCTTCCCGGACAGTGACTGCTCCACGGAGGAGAACATGGGTTCGAACACATCCTCCTCCAGGATCTCATCCCCCATGGAGGGGCATCCGAAGGCGATGCTCGAGTATCTCTCCAACATGGATGCGTTGAAATCGTCCGCGGGGATGATGTCTGCGTCCCATCCCGCCGATCTGATGCCTTCCGCGACGAACCCTGCCATCGCTTCCGTGTTCCCTGTTCCGCTCCAGTAGACCACTGCTGCTTCCATGATTTAGGAATGCCTAAAATAGTATATAAGATTTAGGTTAGCCTAAATTGAGGGGACCCCGTTCGGAGGCCCCCTCGTGTTTCATTGTGTTTCTTCCTTCGGTTTCTCCTTCACCGGGACCTGGAATGTGTCCACGGTCTTGGAGGAGTCGGGCGGGGTGTAGTCACCCTCCATGCCGAGGCAGGCCTTGGGACAGGAGTCCACGCAGAACCCGCACTGGATGCACCCCATCCTCTCGATGGTGACGGTCCTGGCGGCCTTGTCCGCGTGTATCGCGTCCGTGGGGCACTTCCTGCCGCAGATGTTGCAAAGGATGCAGTCCGACGGGTCGAAGGTCACGTGTCCGCGGGTCCTTTCGGTGTACTCCCTGGGCTCCGCGGGGTAGTTGAGGGTCGCAGGCTTGGAGAACAGGTTCCTTATGATCCTGCCCCCGAACTTCATGATCGCCATGTGATCATCTCTCCGTGCAGCTGATGCAGGGGTCTATGGTGAGCACCAGCATGGTCACATCCTGCAGGTCGCATCCCTGGAGCGTCTTCACCAGGGCGGGGATGTTGATGTTCGTGGGTGTCCTGACCCTCGCACGGCTCAGGTTCTTCGTTCCGTTGCCCTGGACGTAGTAGAATCCCTCTCCGCGGGGCTGCTCCACCCTGTAGGCGAAGTCGCCGACGGGGACCGGACCCTTCACGGGGACACAGAAGTCGCCTGGGGGCATCTCCCTTATGGCGGTCCTGATGAGGTCCATTGCCTGGATGATCTCGTCCACCCTGACCACGCATCTCGCGTAGCAGTCCCCCTCGTCCCTGAGGATGGGCTCGAACCCCAACGCCCTGTATGTGGGTTCGGTGGTCCTGACGTCGTTGTCCACCCCGGATCCTCTGGCGACGGGGCCCACTGCGGACAGGTCGATGATCTCCTGTTTGGAGAGTACTCCCTTCCCCACAAGCCTGTTCCTGACGGAGGTGTCCTTCATGAACACCAGCCCCGTCTTCCTGACCTCGTCCTCGATCTCGTCGCAGACCCCCGCGACCTTCGCGAGCATCTCGGGGGTGACGTCCTTCCTGACGCCTCCGACCTTGCAGAACGACATGATGACCCTGGCCCCGGTGATCTCCTCGAAGACATCCAGGACCTTCTCGCGGATCCTCCAGCAGTGCATGAACAGGGAGTCGAACCCCATGGCATCCGCCAGGAGCCCCAACCACAGCAGGTGGCTGTGCACCCTGGAGAGCTCGTGGAATATCACCCTGAGGTATTTGGCACGGTCCGGGACCTCGATGTCCATCAGTCCCTCCACCGCTCCGGTGTAGCCGTAGCTGTGTCCGAAGCTGCAGATCCCGCAGACCCTCTCCATGACGTAGGTCATCTGCTCGTAGTCCCTGGCCTCGGCCAGCTTCTCCAATCCCCTGTGGACGTATCCGATGGAGGGGATGGCCCTGACCACCTTCTCATCCTCCAGCTCCAGGTCCAGATGGATTGGTTCGGGGAGTGCGGGGTGCTGGGGTCCGAAGGGCACCATGGTGCGCTTACCCATCACTGCACCCCCTCTGTCTGGGCATCCTTGCCCTTCCACGGTGTCTGGACGGACATCCTGAAGAAGTTGCCTTTGTAGTCCAGTTTACTGTCTGTGAACTCCACGCCGAAGAGGTCGTGGATCTCGTTCTCGTAGACGAACGCCGCCCAGTACTCCGGGGTGATGCTCGCCACAGGTGTCCCGAATGGGACGTTCACGGTGTAGCAGACCATCTCGTGGTCCCTGTCGAAGCTGTACACGAGTTCGGTCATCCCCTCCTTCGTGACCCCGCATATCTGGACCATGCGGTATCCTTCCGAGAGCATCCTCTTGGAGAGTGCGGGGACCTCGGAACAGTCCACCGTCTCGAATATCTGTTTCATCTCCTGGCCTCCTTCACTATCTTGGTCTTCTCCTCGAGCACCGCCAATCCCTTCACGACACCGTCGATGATGGATTCCGGTCTCGCGGCGCATCCCGGTACGTAGACGTCCACGGGGATCACCGTGTCCACACCTCCGAGGATGTTGTAGCAGTCCCTGAACACGCCTCCGGAGCAGGCGCAGATCCCCACGGCCACGACGACCTTGGGTTCGGGCATCTGGTCGTAGAGCTGCTTCACCACGTTCTTGTTCTGGTCGTTGACGGCGCCCGTGATGAGCAGGATGTCCGCCTGCTTCGGGTCGCCGGTGTTGATTATCCCGAACCTCTCCACATCGTACAGGGGTGTGAGGCAAGCCAGCACCTCGATGTCGCAGCCGTTGCAGCTGGATGCGTCGTAGTGGAGGATCCAGGGTGATTTCGTCGAATATGTCATCCATATCACCTCATACATAGATCAGGAGGGCCACGTTCAGCACGCCGAGCACCAGCGCGATGACCCATCCGCTCTTCAGGGCAGTCTGCCAGGTCATCCTGGCGAATCCGTTGTCGATGGCGATCTCGAGGATGTACACGATAACCGCCAGGACGAGTCCGATCAGGGCCATCAGCAGTGTGCCGTCCGCCAGGAACAGGGCCACCATGCCCAGGAGCATGATGTTCTCGTACCAGTGGGACACCTCGATCATGGCCAGGGTCCTTCCGGAGAACTCGGTGGTCATACCCCTGACCAGGTCCTGGTGGGCATGGTGGGACATGCTGAGGTCGAAGGGGGATTTCCTCATCTTGATGGTCAGTCCGATGACGAATGCGAGGAACGCACCGACCACCATCACAGACGGCAATCCTCCGCTCCAGACCATGTCGGAGACGTTGAACGAACCGGTCTGCAGGTACAGGCAGACGGCCATCAGCAGGAAGATGGGCTCGAAGGCCATGGCCGCGTAGAGCTCCCTCTGGGCACCGATCTGGGAGAACGGTGATCCGGACGAGTATGCCGCCAGGATCAGGAAGGTCTCCCCGAGGGTCAGTGTGAATATCACCAGGAGCAGGTCCTGTCCGGCGAAGAACAGGATCCCGGTGATGATGACGAACAGCAGGTAGCATCCGACGTAGAAGTCCTGGACCCCGTTGGATGTGATCTGCTCCTTCTCGCAGAACTTGCGGACGTCGTAGTAGGGCTGCATGAGCGGAGGTCCCCTCCTGCCCTGCATCCTCGCGGACAGTTTCCTGTCCACCCCTGACAATATGCATCCGGCCACGGGTGCGAGCACCGCGTACACCAGTGCGACGATGATCCAATCGATGTCGCTCATATGGAGACACCTCCGATGACGAGGACGATACCGACCACGATGACCAGTGCGGTGATGACCTCTCCGACCCTGCGGATCCTGTCCTCACCGAACCAGTCGGTCATGTACCAGTTCCTGAGGCCCACCTCGACGGTGGCACCCATGGAGCCGTTGTACGTGCTGTTGGACAGTCCCTCTCCGGACAGGTAGTTGGGCACGACCCTCCTCTTGGTGCCCCTTCCGAAGAACGGGACGAAGATCAGGATGAGCGCCAGGAGCATCACCAGCAGGATCAGCATGTTGCTCTCGGAGAGTGCCACGGACACGGTGTCGGGCACGAAGATGAATGCGGAGTCCAGCCAGGGTACGATCATGTGCTCGGACATCAGGGGGAACAGGGCGCAGACCGCGATGGTCATGACGACCAACGCCCCAAGCACAACCGTCTCCTGGGTGTGGGTGCCCTTCTCCACGTTCTCCTTCCCAGCGGCGATGACGGACAGCTTGCCCATCCACTTGGTCCAGTAGAACGATGTCACGGCGCTTCCGAACACGATGCATGCGATGAGCACGATGTACCCACTGTCCACGAAGGATGTCATGGCGGCCCACTTGGAGATCAGCATACCGAGGGGTGCGAGGAACATCGCGGCGATACCGACGAGCATGAACCTGCTCAGTCTGGGCATCCTGTCGAACAGTCCGTCCATGTCCTCGATGTCCCTGCTGCCGATGTGGTGCTCCGCCGTTCCGACACAGAGGAACAGGAGCGACTTGGTCACGGCGTGGAACACCGTGAGCATGATCCCGGCCCAGGCGGCCTCGGGCGTACCGACACCGGCACAGGCCACGATCAATCCCAGGTTGGCGATGGTGGAGTATGCGAGGACCCTCTTGGCATTGGTCTGCGATATGGCGGCCATGGATGCCAGCAGGAACGTGAGTCCTCCGACGGTCATGACCATGTATCCGACGATGTTCCCCAGCAGGAGCGGGGAGAGCTTCAGGACCATGAACACCCCGGCCTTCACCATGGTGGATGAGTGCAGGAGTGCGGATGTGGGTGTGGGTGCGACCATGGCGCCCAGCAGCCAGGTGTGGAAGGGCATCTGTGCGGATTTCACGATACCCGCGACACACAGGAGGGCCACGGGCAGGAGGATGTATTTCTCAGCCGTGTCCGACATCAGGAGCGCGTCCAGCTCCAGGAGTCCGGCCTGGTCCGCCAGGATGATGTTGGCGGCGAGGAACGCGATACCTCCGATCAGGTTGAGGATCAACTGTCTGAACGAGTTGTTGACGGCCTCCTCCGTCTTCGTGAACCCGATCAGTGCGAAGGAGCACAGGGTGGTGATCTCCCAGAAGAAGAACATCCATGTCAGGCTGTTGGAAAGCACGATGCCGAACATGGCGCTGAGGAACACGAACATCAGGAAGAAGAACCACGGCCTGCGGTCCTTCTCATCCCCGTGATGCTCCTGGAAGTCCCTCATGTATCCGACCGCATAGACGGTGATCAGGCTTCCGATGATGCCGATGATCAGCACCATGATCACCGACAGGTCGTCGATGTACATGGTGTGGGCAACCTCCACATCCCCTGCCACGCGGAACTCGAAGAACAGGGACATGAGGATCTGCACGACCCCCAGGACGGATGCGATGTATTTCCTGTGTTTCGCTCCCAGGTAGATGACGACGAGTCCGAGGATGAGTTCGACCACGAACATCAGCTCGCCTATCAGCTCCGATTCCAGCTCGAAGACCTGAGGGCTTCCCAGATGGTTGTACGCAACCAAGACGGATGATATCATGATCACCGCCGCGGCGACCTCCGTGATGACGGCACGAGCACGGTCGTTGCGGGTCACCAACAGGAGACATGCGGCGATGAACGGGAATACCATCATGAACAGTATATCGTCCATTGCAGTCACTGTCCCGCCCTCGGATTGGGTTTATAAAACGTCCAGATTCCAAACTTCGTCCGTCTCCGAAGTAAGTCCGACGTCCCCGCCTTTCCTGTTTCTGATAACGTTTAACTTGATGTGTCCCATACGGGGTCGCATGGATGGGTTCGTAGGTCGCGTGGAGGAACTTAGGTATCTGAACTCCGTTTATCAGAAGGCACCCGTATCGTGTGCCGTCTGCGGACGCAGGCATCTGGGGAAGACCGCGATCATAAAGCAGTTCTGCAAGGATAAGAACCACATCTATCTGTCCGGTATGGACGGATTGAGGGAGGACAACCTCGCGGAGATCTCCCGTGCGATATCGGAGTTCTCCGGGAAGGGTGTGATCCTCGACGACATAGAGGACCTGTTCCCCGTCCTGAAGAAGATCTGCGGCAGGAAGCCCGTCGTGGTGGTCATCGACCGTTACTCCGACCTGGTGGAGAACTTCCCCCAGTTCACGTCCTACCTCAGGGCGTTCATGAACCGCGACATCAACTCCACCAAGATCATGCTGATCGTCTGCGACACGGACAACTCCCTGTTCGGCAGATTCTACTACACGCTGGACGTCAGGGCCATGAGCTACAGGGACTGTGCGGGATTCCACCCCAACTACTCCCCCATACAGCAGCTCATAGCGTTCAGCACCGTCGGGGGAACCCCAACGTACCACATCATGTTCAACGGCGATCCCTTCGAGGTCATCCGCAGACAGTTCTTCGACCACATGTCCGTCTTCTCGCTGGAGGTGGAGAGCATGGTCAATTCCGAGACCACCCTCCGTACCGCATGTTCCAAGGTGCTCTCGGCCATGGCCGCGGGTGCCGAGAACCTGAAGGACATCGTCTCAAGATCGGAGCTCAGCATCGCCGTGTGCACCAAGGCCGTCGAGGACCTGGAGCACAAGGGGATGATCCTGAAGGAGGTCTCCTCCGGACCCTCCAAGAGGGCCGTGTACAGCATCCACAGCAACATCCTCAGGTTCTTCTACGAGATCGTGAACAGGTACACCCATCAGATCGAGTTCGAGTCCCCCGATGCCGCATACGAGAGGGCCAGGAAGGACATCGACCGGTACCTGGAGAAGTCGTTCAAGACCGTGTGCATGGATTACATCACCCTGCACTACAAGTACTCCTTCGTGGGGAAGCTGCGCAGGAAGGACGACTCCAAGGATGAGGTCGTCGATTTCGTGGCGGCCATCGTGGAGAACGATGTGAACCGCACCGCGGTGTCCACCTGCAGGCTGTACGGTGACAGGCTGGGGAAGGAGGACTACGACGCCCTCGTGAACCGCAGCAGGTCCATCGCCGGTTCCAACAGGATCTACATGCTGTTCTCCGGGGCGGGATTCTCGCCCGAGCTCAAGGACATGGCCGAGAGGGACAGGAACATCCGTCTGATCTCCCTGGAAGACATCTACAGGCAGTGATGCCCCTTGGTGCGCTACGTCCTCTCCATCGACGCGGGGACCACCAGCATCCGCACCATGCTCTTCTCGGAGGACGGTTCCGTCCTCGCGGTGTCACAGGAGTCCCTGACCCAACACTATCCCGGACAGGGGATGGTGGAGCACGACCCCAAGGAGATATGGGAACTGTGCAGGAGGACGATAGGTGATTGTCTCTCATCACCGGGCATCGATCCCGGGGACTGCGTGGCATTCGGCATCACCAACCAGAGGGAGACGGTGATCGTATGGGACCGTATCACCGGTGAACCGGTCCACAACGCCATCGTGTGGCAGGACCGCAGGACGGCGGACATGTGCGCCCGTATGAGGGATGCGGGGCATTCCGACGGCATCCTCGAGAGGACGGGGCTCAGGATCGATGCGTACTTCTCCGGTACCAAGGTCAGGTGGATCCTGGACAATGTGCCCGGAGCATCGGAATCGGACGACCTCCTGTTCGGCACGGTGGACACCTGGATCATGTGGAACCTCACATCCGGCAGGGTCCATGCCACAGACCACACCAACGCATCCCGTACGATGCTGTTCAACATCAACACACTCCAATGGGACGATGACATCACCGATGCCCTCCGCATCCCCCGTTCCATGTTCCCGGAGGTCCACCCGAGCGGTCATGTGTTCGGTCATGTGGACCCTTCCCTGTTCGGGATATCACCGCCGATCGCAGGTGTCGCCGGGGACCAGCAGGCCGCACTCTTCGGTCAGGGATGCTACGGGAGGGGTGACGTGAAGATCACCTTCGGGACGGGCGGTTTCATGCTGATGAACATCGGCGACCGTCCGAGGACATCCTCCAAGGGGCTCCTGACCACCGTGGCGTGGTCCTCCTCAGAGGGTGCGGAGTACGCCATCGAAGGTTCCATCTACATCGCCGGTGCAGTGGTCCAATGGCTGAGGGACGAACTGGGGCTGATCGAGGAGTCCGCCGAGACCGAGGACATGGCCTTGGGGGTTGAGGATACGGACGGATGCTACTTCGTCCCCGCATTCGTGGGATTGGGTGCACCGTATTGGGACCAGAACGCCAGGGGTATGATCATGGGGCTCACCCGTGCCACCAACCGTTGCCATGTGGCCAGGGCCGCTTTGGAATCCATAGCATTCCAGGCCAACGACGTCCTGGGGGCCATGAGGGAAGATTCGGGGATGGACATCCGTTCCCTGAAGGTGGACGGAGGGGCCAGTGCCAATGATTTCCTCTGTCAGTTCCTTGCGGACATCACCGGTGTCGAGGTGGAGCGTCCGATGTGCATAGAGTCCACCGCACTGGGTGCGGCCTACCTGGCCGGACTGACAGTCGGATTCTGGAAAGACAGGTCCGAGACAGGGGTTCGGATCGAGAGGAGGTTCGTTCCGGCCATGTCGGAGGATGAGCGTGCGGAGAAGATCCGGGGATGGGAGCATGCCGTTCGTTGCGCACGCATGTGGTCCGATCCCGGGATGAAGGGATAAGGGGTCCGAGGAATGGTCCCCGGACCGTTTTCCATCAGATCGCGTTGGAGCAGATCCTGACCACCGTGGCGGTCTTGGACACATTCGAGGGCATGCTTCCGACATTGTACCCGGTAGCCGTGGTCTCGCAGTAGTAGAATGTGTATCCGTTGGATTCGAAGTATGTTCCCGATCCCCTGTCCAGGTCTATCCCCGCGGCCATGTGTCCGGGGAACAGCAGCAGGGCGGTGTTGTAGCCCATGGCCTCCGCGATCGCACAGTAGAGGATGGATGTGTCCTCGCAGTCCCCTCCCTGGTCGAACAGCGTCTCCACGGGGTACTTCCAATACTCCTCGTAACCGACGAAGACCTCGTCCGACTGGTATTCGATGTACTGTGTGAACGCCAGGATGAAGTTGGCCCTCTGGAGGTCGGTCATGCCCGAGGTCATCTTCCCGAACTCGGATGCCAGCTGCAGGATGTACTTGTCGTCGTATGTGACGTACTGTCCGTCCTTCACATGGGTGGTGTCCTGGTGCCTGTCCGACACGGGGGTCAGGTCCCTGTAGTACTTGTAGTCGGCATAGTCGATGTACAGTGTGGTGCTGTACTGCTTCCCGGCGTACGTCCAGGTGTAGGTTATCGGGGTATCACCGTTCACGGACACGGTCCAGAACCTGTGGATGTCCGTTCCACCGGAGACAGCATCCACGAACACGGTGTACTCCCCGGATGCGGTGAAGGTGTAATCGAATGTTGTCGAGTCGGCCGTTGCGATGACGTCTCCACGGATGTCCGTGACGTACCATTTGGCGGAATCCATCCCGGTCCCTGCAGACAGGGTCGTGATCGGCACATCCTTCTCGGCGGTTATGTCGGGGTCCCTGTCGTTCTCGGCGAAGAAGACCATGTCGGATCCGCCCACGGTGAACGTGTAGGTGGGATCAATGGACACGATGTTCCCATCGCCGTCGGTCCATACGGTGAACCCGTCACCGGATGCCTTGAGTGTCACCTTGTCGCCGGGGTTGAACGTGCCTCCGCCTGAGACGGTGATGTCATCGTTCCCATAGGCGGTGATCTCGCATCTCACATCGGGGATGAACTCCAGCTCCTCGGTGAAGGTGTACGTCACCTGGGATGAGCTGAGGAAGCTGGTCTGGGAGTACACTATGAGATAGGGGATCCAACCGTCGCCGATCCACTGTGTCTCGGTGGAGCCGTCCGCGTAGGTCAGACGGAACACGGCGCATTCCTTCTCCCCGTTGACGGTCATGATCGTGGCATCCTCCAGCCTCTCCTCCGTGTACTCCTGGGAGGATTCGTCGCTCCAGTAATCCCTCTCATCGTCCACAGAGTGGGTGGTGTAGCTGTAGATGTAATCCAGGTCCCTTACGAGGTTCATGTAGTATCTGTCCTTCTCCGCGTCGTAGTAGAGGTATCTGTAGGACACCTCTCCGCTTATGGAGTAGCTGTTGAACAGACCGTCGCTGACCTTTCCATCGACCCTGAGTGTGAATCCATGACCTTCGAGGGTGTCGTTCCAATCGGCGTAAAGGACGAGGTCCCCGGTGGTATCGTAGGTGATGCCCTCGAAATAGACCGTGAGTTCGGGGTCGAGGTACCAACCTGCGAAGACATAGTCGTCCCTCACGGGCGGTGCGATCTCCGTCGGGACGCCTTCGACGTATTCGGTGGGGTTCTCGCCCATGGTCCCTCCGTTGAGGACGTATGTGATGGAGCGGGTCTCACCTATCGGAACGAGGGGTTCCCTGTCTGATTCCATGTCATCGGATGTGACCGTCAGTGTGACGGCCGATGCCGCCAGGATAACGATTATGGCGATTATCGCCGCAGTCCTTGTTCCGCTATTCATCTCTTGTCTCCGACGGGTCTTCCCTTCCCGTATGGCCACGTAATCCGATGATATCGTTTAAGAAATCTGTCATCATCGGTTCGTGGTGGACGGAATGCTACGGAACTGTGGGTTTTGGCGGTAAAGTGGCGGTGATAATTCGGGTTGGCGGTGATTGGCGGTAA
>CAZWKY010000035.1:0-18313 GCA_964634095.1 uncultured Methanomassiliicoccales archaeon
AGTCACCGGCAACGGAGTGGTTGTAGGGGGCTCATGAATTATCGAACAGAGTATAGATGAATAGATCAAAGTTTCAACAGAATTCATGAATTAGATTATTTTCATGTTTCTGAGTTTCTCCACATACTCATCTTCGGTCATTTTGCATGTAGCAAAATCGCGGAATTCACTATTTCTAAGTTTTATTTGTCTCGCCATCTTGCATATTAGGAAATCGCTAATCTCTGTCTCACCATGGCTGATTTTAGTGCGTATGGTGGTTTCTTCTCCGTTTATGAAGAGTACAAGGAAGGTATGGTCTCCTTCTCTAGGTCTGAAACCTTTGGAAATCATGTTGTTACAGACTTTTTGTACTTTTAATACGGTTATTTATCGGGTCCCTCTACGTTATTGATAAGCCATTCGCGATATGATAACGCTGTTTGGTGGAATGATTCAGAGCTTCTGATAACATATTCTTTCCAAGCAAAATCAAGTTCGTCACGGAGATCTTCTCTGGCGTCCTCATCATTCTTTCCGCAGGCAAAAAGGTCTGCTTCACTGTTTGACAGATGGACATATCCGTTATTATCTACAATACGTGTGAAGTACATTTCATTCTGAAATTTGTACTCGCCGATTGTATCAATGGCAATCATGTCGCAAGATGAGGTTTGATTTAGCAGATTGTATCTATGATTCAATGTTGAGCTTGTAGACTGTTTGAATTTTTCAGTTGCTGTCGTTGTGTAGATTGATTGATACATCTTATAGATCCTTTCCAAGTATCGTTCCCAGCCAATTGTATATCTGATCCGCTGTTTCGCGGGTCATAATCACTCCGGATGATATTCTGCGAATCACGTTGGTGTTTGATGGTTCAACGGACTGTTCGTTCATTAGTTCTCCAGATTCGGATAGTTCAGCTGTTTCCTTTTTTGGAATTGCCCAACCTTCAGTGAAGAAATTCATCACTATTTCGCCTCTAGGTGTTGTCCCACCATAGGCCCCATTTGCATATGTCGGTTGATAGTCGTCGCTGACAATATACTGGAAATCGATTGTTCTTTTTCCACCAGCTCACCTCAACTAGTCTCCTGGTTAGACGGTTCAATGATATGAAATATTACAAACATAAATAAATCTAGATGTATTTCGATAGTAGCATACATTATCTATTTGATACTGTTCTCATTGTGATAATGTTATATAATCGATAACGATATCCCCTCAGCATGGAGTACGAGGAGCTCACCCGCTGCTTCGACAATCCCGTCAGGAGGAGTGTGCTGTCCGCCTTGTTGGACGACGGCCCCATGACCCCGAGGATGCTCCTCCAGTCACTGCATTCGATGTCCCAGGCCACTCTGTACCGTGCGATATCCAGTATGGAGTCCGAGGGACTGATCAAGGTGGTGTCCGAGGAGAAGAAGAGGGCGGTGACCGAGAAGACCTACGGCGTATCCGGCAGGTACGACGGTCTCAGGGAGGCCATCGTCCGGGACAACAACGGACATGCATACACGGCCTTCATCGGATGGTACATGCACCGTCTGTTCTCGCAGTTCCAGAGGTACGGTGAACGCCCCGACATAGACATCGAGGGTGACGCCTCCGGATATTTTGAGGGCAGGGTGTACATCGACAGGGACGACCTGGAGGATTTCTTCAGGGAGATCGGCGAGGTGTGCGACAGGTACTCCAAAAAGGGAGAGGGCGACGGAAAACACAGACATGCGGTCGGTGTCATAGTCGCACCCCCAGGGGAGATGAGTTGAATGGACCCTAACATGACATACGGAGCCGCGAGGCTCACCGTGAAGATGATCGAGGATGCGGTCGCCGATGACAGCATGGTCAACATCTCGGTCGCGGGGATCCTCCTTGTAAGCGATGACGTCACCCCTGACATGGTCAGGGACCGTGTGGGATACGTCTTCGTCAACGGGATGATCCTGGCATCTCCCGAGGTGAAGGCCATCCTCCTCGAGAAGGACTGTGCCGTCCCCAGGGGCGGGAAGAAGATCGACGGTGCCGGACTCAGCTGACACCGTCGTGCACACTCCGGGCCACCGGGGTCCGGGTGCAACGACCATATACGGGGGACATCCCATCGTTCCCTGTAAACCACACCCCTATGGGCGACGGAATGTCCGAAGGACCATACGAACCGTTTTATTGGAGGCTACCTTTTACGGTTCGGTGTTAGTTTGGATTACCAAGTACTCTTGGCGTTCATCCTGTATTTCATCGTCGTGCTGTTGGTAGGGGCGTTCTTCTACAAACGTTCCCACAACATGGAGGACTACATCCTCGGCGGACGTCAGATGAACCCATATGTCACGGCCATGTCGGCCCAGGCATCGGATATGAGCAGTTGGCTGCTCATGGGACTGCCCGGGGCCGTTATGCTCTGCGGTCTCGGTGAGGCGTGGATCGGTATCGGTCTCGCCATCGGATCGTATCTCGCATGGCTCTTCGTCGCTAAGAAACTGAGAAAGCACTCCGTCGTATCCGGGAACGCTCTGACGATGCCCGAGTTCTTCTCCAACCGTTTCAGGGACGAGAAGGGATACCTCAGGCTGATCTCCAGTGTCATCATCCTGTTCTTCTTCATCATCTATGTCGCATCCGGATTCAAGGGATGCGGAACCATCATGACCACCGTCCTGCCCGGTCTGAGTCTGACCGTCGCAATGGCCATCGGTGCCGTCATCATCATCGCCTACACCTTCATGGGAGGTTACAAGGCCGTCTGTTGGACCGATTTCATCCAGGGTCTCCTGATGGTCGTCGCGGTCGTCGTCGTTCCTCTGGCGGCGATGGGACACCTCGGTGGATGGGAGAACGTCTCCGCTTCCTTGGAGACCGTCGGTTTCGACAACTTCCTCAACCTGTTCTACAACAAAGGTAACGCCCTGTCCGCACTTGCGATCATCTCGCTCCTCGCATGGGGTCTCGGATACTTCGGTATGCCCCACATCCTCGTAAGGTTCATGTCCATCAGACATCCAAACGAGGTCAAGGTCGCACGCAGGGTCTCCCTTGTGTGGATCGTCATCGCACTGACCGCCGCCATCATGATCGGTGTCGTCGGAAGGGCCTACTACATGACCGAGTACGGTGGTGTGATCGGAGAGGGTGGATACAACCCCGAGAACATCTTCATCACCATGGCCGGGGACATGTTCGTGCCCATCCTGGCCGGACTGATGTACGCAGCTGTCATGGCCGCCATCATGTCCACCGCGGATTCCCAGCTTCTCGTGGCATCCTCGTCCATCACCAACGATGTGCTCGGAAAGAGCAAGAGGTTCAACTTCTCCGATGACAAGCTCATGTGGATCTCCAGGCTCGTCGTCATCGGCGTCTCCGTCATCGCCCTGATACTCGCACTCTTCGGAGGCGACAACATCATGGGACTCGTGTCCTATGCATGGGCCGGATTCGGAGCCGCCTTCGGACCCCTCATGCTCCTGTCCCTGTACTGGAAGAGGATGAACTATCAGGGTGCCATCGCATCCATGGTCGTGGGATTCGTCGTCGTCATCCTGTGGAACACCTTCCTCAAGGCATCCACCGGAATCTATGAGCTTCTGCCCGGATTCATCCTGTCCTTGATCGTCGGAATCGTCGTGTCCCTGCTGACACCTGCTCCCTCCAAGGAGATCGAGGACGAGTTCGACGCGGCCCAGGTCTACGAGGAACCTCTCCAGAACTGATAAACCAATAAACGGCCGATCCCGGGATGCGATGTCCCGGGAGGCCAACTTCCGTCACATTCTTCTATACATCCCCGATTGTACGTCACATGGCGGGGATCCAGGATTACGATACCATCACCGGATGCTGCGAGGACGAGATGACCCTCAAGGGTTCCAGGTTCATCGGGATCATAATGCCCTGTAAGGTCGAGGAGGACATCCAGGCCAACCTTGCGGTGGTGGCCAAGAGATATCCGAACGCCACCCATTACTGCTATGCGGCCATATTCGAGGGTTCCTACAGGAGGGAGAAGTCCAGTGACAACGGTGAACCTTCGGGTACTGCGGGGAAACCGATCCTCATGACACTGAGGGGTTCGGGTCTGTCGGACCTCATGTGCATAGTCGTCAGGTACTTCGGAGGCACTTTGTTGGGCACCGGTGGACTGGTCCATGCGTATACGGAATCGACGAAGATCGCGTTGCAGCATGTGGAGAGGTTCACCCGTACCGCATGCAGCGTGTACAGGTTCACTCTGGATTATCCGTATTACAGTGTGTTCGAGTCGAAGTGCCGTGATCTGATGGCGAAGAGACCCGAATGCGATTACTATCAGAAAGTGGATGTGAAGGTATGGGTTAAGGTCGGGGATGCAGAGGAGTTCGTCCGCCGCATCACCGACCTGACCGAGAGACATGTCCGTCTTATGGAGATGTCTCCGGAATATTGTTGACCTCAGGAATTGATCATCTCGTGAAGTTGTACGAGTATCTCTGCGGTCTTTTCGCCTTTGTCGGACAGGGAGATTATCACTGTGGCCCTTCCCTCTGTGTCCGGAATGATATTGACAAGTCCATATTCCTCGAGTTTTTCCAGTTTATCAGGCATTCTGGGATTTTTGGACACATTCTCATAGATGTCCATTTTCCTGCTGGGGCCGTGCTCGTAGAGATAGAGGAGAGTAGAGATCATGTGCTTCTCCTCCAGGATTCTGGCGCCTTCTGAATCTTGCATAACATACCTCTCGACGGAAAGGGTGTACGTCGCATGACGGATGTCAGAAGCGGTATTCCCATTTTCCTGAAGGTAGAGAATATGACAAACAATTTAAATGATATTTTTAGATAGTTCGAAAAAGGCGTTGGAATATACATCCAATATCCGTCATATGTCGACATTTCGTGTATTCATCATGTCCGAATTGGAGACAGCCCACTTTATAAACGGAGAGGGTATGGGGCCGTTATGCTCCTGAAGGCCCAATCCATCGCCAAATCATTCGGACCCGTTAGGGTCCTGACCGACGTCAGTCTCCAGATCAACGAAGGGGACAGTATCGGATTGATAGGGGTGAACGGTGCCGGAAAGAGCACGTTTCTGAAGATCCTGTTGGGCGAGCTGAAGCCCGACACGGGTGAACTGATCAGGAACACCGAGAGGATAGGTTACCTGGAGCAGTTCGCCGAATCATCATCCGAATACACCGTGAGGGATGTCCTCGGAAGGCCCTACGGTCATATCGAGAACATCAAACGCAGGCTCAGGGAGATCGAGGACATGATGGTCGCAGGTGGCGACATCGATTGGAACGCCCTCGCCGAGGAGAATGCCGCCCTCGAGAAGCAGTTGGCCAAGTCCGATATGGAGGATGAGGAGAACCTCAAGGCCGCCCTCGAGAAGGTCGGATTGTCGGCAGACCTCATGGAGCGCACAATGGATTCCCTCTCCGGAGGGGAGAGGACCAAGGTCATGCTGTCGAGGATCGTCGTTCAGGCCGATGATTGTGACCTCCTCGTCATGGACGAGCCCACGTCCCATCTCGACATCAACACGGTGGAGTGGCTGGAGGACTATCTTCTCGACACCCACTGTTCTGTTCTCGTCATCAGTCACGACAGGTACTTCCTCGACAAGATCGCCACACGCATGCTGGAGATCGACCACGGAAAGTCCAGGGAGTACAAGGGCAACTACTCCGACTTCATCATGAAGAAGATGCTGGACTTGGACCGCATGGAGAAGGAGTACAGGAAGTACGCCGCCCAGAAGAAGAAGCAGGAGGAGATCGCCCAGCAGCTCCACAGGGACCAATGGTTCCTCACCACCCACAAGACGAGGGAGAAGCTCATCGCCAAGATGGAGGAGAAGGAGAAACCCGAGGAGAACAGGGAGATCACCGTCAGGATCCAGGCCGCCCACAAGTCCGGTAAGAACGTCCTCACGACCAAGGACCTCTCAGTGGAACTCGGCGGAAGGACCATCCTCGAGCATGTGGAACTGGACATCCACAAGGGCGATAAGATCGGTATCTTCGGTTCCAACGGTGAGGGTAAGTCCACATTGGTCAAGGCACTCCTCGGACAGATCCCATCCAAGGGTGAACTCTGGGTCGCCCCCGGTGCCAAGATCGGTTACTATTCCCAGCATCACGAGAGATTGGACATGAAGCTCACCGCCGAGGAACAGCTCCTGATGATCATCGGAAAGGAGAGGAGGGCCGAGGCAAGACAGATGCTCGCCCGTTTCCTCCTCGTGGGGGAGGATGTGGAACGTCCCATCTCCACCCTGTCCGGCGGACAGAGGGCAAGGGTCGCCATGTGTCTCCTCCTTCTGGATGAGACCAACCTCCTCGTCCTCGATGAGCCCACCAACTACCTCGACATCCCCGCGAAGCATGCGGTCGAAGAGGCCCTCACCGAGTACGACGGTACCATCATCACCGTCACCCACGACAGGTATTTCCTCGACACCGTCTGCACCAAGATGATCGAGGTCAACGACCGCCGTGCCGTCATGCACACCGGAACCTACTCCGAACTCAAGGGCAGGCCCAACGTGAAGGAGGTCGTCATGGATGCGGATGAGTACCGTGTCCTCGCACCCTTCACCAACTGGGTCACCGGAAGGAAGTTCGCCAAGGGTGACCGTGTCCTGATCACACCTGCCGAGGAGAAGAGCTACGAGTGGGCACTCAACCAGGGCAAGCTGAAGAAGACCGGCGGAAGGCAGAGGAAGAAGGTCAACGTCCACAAGGATGAGAAGAAGGGTCAGTGACCCTCCTCATTCCAGGACCCATCTCCCGCGTGTGCCCCCGATCCTCTCCAGTCTTCCGGATGAGCGGAGTTTCTCGATCACCCTCTCCACACGGGCCTTGCCCACGTTCAGGGTCGCCGATATCCTCAGTATCGATATCCTGTCATCGGCACGGATCATCTCGGTCACCCTGGATTCCAGGTCCGAGAAGTCCTCCACATCCCCTTCGAAGGAGATGCGCACGGTCACCGACGGGGGATCGATAGATTCCGTTATCACCGGTCCGTTGATGCCCAACCTCCTGCATGTCTCAGAGACCCTCTCCAATCCGGTCCCTTCGGATCCAACATCCCCTATGGCCCTGAACATCCTGGCGATGTTCCTGTTCCTCGGGTCGCAGACCCCCTTGTCCAGCATGTTCAGCGGTGTGCGGAGTGTTCCGGAGTTCTGCACTATGATCCCCTCGTCGGAGAGCTCCACAGTCACCTTCCCGCCGTACCTGTAATCGCAGTTCACCAGGGCGTTCACCAGGATCTCCTTGAAACAGGACCTCATCCCGTCCCTGTCGATGTCGTCCATCGACTCCAGGAGACTGTCCACCCCGTCCATCACCCTCATGCGGAAGTCCAGGAGGTTCCCGGACCAGGTCCCGTCATGGGAATCCACCCTTGTCTCCCCATCACCGTACCTTATGTCGCACCTGAGCCTGTATGACGGGAGCTCCTGCGAGATGAACCCCTCGCTCCCCAGCATCAGGAGCCCTGCGAGGGTGGGCAGGGGGTCGCCGTCGTCGTAGGCCGCCCCCGCCAACCTCAGCATGTCCGCATCCGAACGGTCCCTCCATATGTGGTCGGGATCGAGCATGCACGAGAACACGCTCACGGTGTCCGGGTCCAGGTCCCATGTGGTGCATATGCAGGTTGAGTCCGAATCCACGGAAGGTGTGATGGCGTCCACGAACATCGACTCCACCTCGTCCTTGGACATCCTGACATCCCTCGTCCCCACTCTGCGGTAGGCGTTGGTGTGGTCGTACCCCACGTACACCGGTCTGTCCCTGCGGGATGCCCGGGGGACATCGATGACGACGACCCTCTCCCCCTCCACATCGAGGACCCTGAAGCTCTCCCGGGTCAGGAGGTTGCGGTTAACATTGTCCTGACAGTCCAGGTCGTCCATGACGATCCCGATGACGGCCTCGGGGTTGTCCACCCCCGCCGCCATGTACCTCTGCCCTTCTGGGACCAGACCTATGACGATCGTTCCGCCGTGGGTGTTGCAGAATGCCGAGTACGTGTTCCTGATCCACCTCATGTCCGGGATGGACGGGGCGACGGCCTCCATCCTGTCACCGGGTCTGAGGAGACAGCAACGGTCCCTGAAGAGTTCCTTTGACATAATGTCATGATTGTCATGACGTAAATATAAAGATTGTCATGTCATCATCGGGACCATCGGACGGTTCCGGGATGACATGACAATCGGATGATGATCAGGTCCTGGGGAAGGACAGGAACACCGCGTTCTGGTTCACGCTCCTGGCGTAGTTGAACGAGGAGCAGACGTTCCTGACGATCGGCAGTCCGATGCCCTTGGACTCGTGTTTGATGGGATCGAAGATCGGTCCGTCGTCCCTTATGGTCACCAGCACGCCGTCCCCTGTGATCCTGGCCAGGATGTCCACGAACCTCTCCGGGTCCCTGTTCAGACCGTGCTCCGTCACGTTCAGGAGGATCTCCTCGCAGCAGAGTCTGGCCTTGGACGATTCATCGCCCATCCCGTTGGATGTCATGAACGACTCCATCCCGTCCAGGACGGCGGTCATGGTGGATCCGTCGCCGGACATGGAGGCCTCGAACACCGGCCCCTCGGGTCTCCTCAGCAATGCGAAGCCCTCGTACTCCGGTCTCAGCCTGCGTATGGTCATGGACATGGCCAGCACCACCAGGGAGACGGTTGCCTCCCCGAGGAAGAAGGACAGCCACAGGTAGTCCGTGTCCACAGGTGTCAGGATGACACCGTAGATCAGGACGAAGAAGCACTCCATGAACGATATCGCGATGGATATGGGCCTGTGACCGAAGACCTGGAACACGATCAGCACCATGTAGTTCACGGCCTGGAAGATCAGGAACGGTGCGAACAGGCGGATGCAGTGCTCCGCGGTGGGGACGATGGCAGGGTCGGTGACACCGTACACGGTCAGGAACAGGACCGGAGCCAGCAACGCCAGGAGCATTATGGTCCCGGATGCGGCCACCTGGTAGCGTGCGGCGATGCCCGTGACCATCCTCATGCCGGTGAGGTCCTCGGAACCGTAGAGCGTTCCCCCCACGGGCTGGAGGGTCTGCGATATCCCGGAGACGAAGATGGACGACAGCATCTGTATGTTGAGGCAGACGGACCTGATTGCCATCCCCTCGGAGCCCATGCTGTCCATGACCAGGAGGTTCATCCCCAGCATGTTCACCAGGATCAGCATCATCGCCAGGGATGCGGGCGAGCCCATGGTGAGGATCTCCCTGTTGCCCACACTCCCCTTACCGATGCCTATGGAGACGTTGTCCCTCCTGAAGTGGAACAGCAGGACCACGATACCGACGATGTACCCGGTCATGGTGGACACCGCGAAACCGGGCAGTCCCATGTCGGTGTGGGCCATCAGGATGTAGGCGAGCACTATGTTCACAACGTTGGCCGTTGCGAAGGCGATGGTCGCCAGTCTGGTGTCGTTGTCCGTCCTGACGAAGGTCCCCAGTCCGGGCATCAGGATGTAGAACGGGCTGGTGGCGAACACCAGTATGCCGTACTCCCTCGCCAGGGGGCGGAGGGATTCGGTGGAGCAGAGTCCGTCTATTATGGGGTCTATGAAGATGACCCCCAGCACCGCTATGGTCAGCGACACCGCCAGGGACATCAGCATGCATCTGGTGAATATCCCCCTGGCCTCGAACTCCCTTCCGCGGCCGGTGTTCACCGCCATGACGGTGGCACCGCCGATGTTGATCAGGGCGTTGGTGGCGGCCAGGAGCTGGATCACAGGCATCATCACGTTGACGGCTCCGAGGCTGTCGGAGCCCAGGACGTTGCCCACCACGATGCTCCCAAGCATCGAACCGAAGGACACCGCCATGGTGGACATGACGGTGGACACCAGGAAGGACCTGAAGGCACGGTTGACCAGGTACGGGCGTCTCTCCATCACTTCTCCCTTCTGTCCACTATCGAACGCAGCTTGATGCTGACGTCGTTCATGATGAATCCGTCATGTCCCACCTCCCGGACCTCCAGGTCCATGAGGCGCTGGGGGATGGTCTTGGCGAAGGAGTCGTAGTCCCTCACCATGACGTCGGAGACCTCCTCCGTGGTGGCGCCGAGGCCGTCGACGCATATGACCATGGCCTCGGTGAGGCCCTTTGTCTCAAGGATGATCTGCATCAGACCGGTGTAGGAGAACTCCCCGCTGAGGATGGCGGCGATACGGTGGTAGTTGAAGAACGTCCCCCCGATGCGGATGACGTCCCCGTGGCGTCCCATGAGCTCGAACCTGGGTTCCCTCCTGCCGCAGGGGCATGGACCCTCGATCCATCTGCCGAGGTCGCCGATGTCGTACCTCTCGGTGTGGCCGTCCTCCCTGCGGAAGCCGGTGAACAGGAGTCTGCCGACCTCCCCGGGGCCGACGGGCTCGTCGGAATCCGTCCTGACGATCTCCAGCCTCTGGATCCTGGTGGGGAGGTGGTACTGGTTGCCGTCGCAGTGACCGCATGGATACCCCATGAACCCGGTCTCGTTGGCGGCGTAGAACATGCTGCGGATGGATTCGACGCCCATGCCCTCCAGGTACCTCCTGTATCCGGCGGTCATGAGCTCCCCTCCGTAGAGGACCTTCCTGATCCTGCCGTATCTGCGGATCTCCTCCTCGTTGTCACGGAAGAGGCGGATGATGTAGCTGGGTGCACCGAGGACGACGGTGGCCCTCCCGGTGATCATGTAGTGTGCGGCGAGCTTCGTGTCATCGAGTCCGCTGATCCTCAGATGGGGGAGTCCGATCCTGTCGAAGATGGAGATGCACATGTTCAGGCCGCCGTAGAGGTTCCCGCCCTTCAGGAAGTCGGCGACAACATCCTTCTCGGGGTCGAGTCCGTGTGCTATCACGGCCTCCGCGCCGGGGCCGATCAGGTACTCCTCGTAGTCCCTGCGGGTGTAGCTGCAGAACACCGGTTCCCCGGTGGTGCCCCCGCTCTTCAGGAGGACGCCCGTACCGTTCTCCGGAACGGGTGGGTAATCCTTCTTACCCTGGATGGGGCCGTGGAACTCCATGGGTTCCGGGTCCCTGAGCTCCGCGAAGCTGCATATGCCGTCCATGGGGACCTCCGTCCTCAGGCTGACCCTGCGCAGGTATCTGGGGAGGACGTAGCCTCCGTCGTGGGGTTCCCCGCTGTAGCTCCCGCTCATGGAGTCCAGGGGCGTGATCCTGCCGACGCCCGCGGCGTAGAGTGCGGATGAGACCTCCTCCAGGTCGTCTATGGTGCATGCCAGTCCCACGGTCTGGAGGTACTGCCTCATGGACCTGAGGGAGGATGTGAGTCTGTTCCTCGGGAGGGGTGACAGCCACACGGTGCGGAACAGGGGTGACGGGAGGAAGCGGGTGTCGTATCCGACCAGGATCCTCCAGGTGTTCTCCGGGTCCCTGAGGGTGTCGCCGGGGTTGAAGTACAGGTCGCAGTCGTGGACCTGTGTCACCGCTGTGATCTCGGCGGCCTGTGCGTCATCGGGTGCCTTCCTGGGGTACAGTGATTTGGCACGGTCCAGGGCCTCGCCGAGCATCCTCGCCGCTTCGTCTATGACATCCCTGTCATCGGTGTCGATGAGGACGCACTGGGGGCTGGAGCAGGACTGCTGCTCGTTCCTGCAGATGCTCTTGGCGAGTCTGTCCATCGTATCATCGTCGATCAGACCGGGTTCGATGTACGCGAAGCTGATCTTGTGTCCCCAGACGACGAAGGGTGTGTTCCGGGGTGCCATCTCCCTTATGGATGCCACCGCCTCCTCGCCTCCCCAGACGCTGATGCAGTCCGCCCTGTCCAGGATGGTCTGCATGGTCTCCCTGTCGGATGAGGGGAATCTGAGCATGTAGACGAAATCACCGAGGTCCGAGAATCCGCAGAGGTCGCCTATGACCTCCAGTGCGAACTCGCCGATCCCGGTGGCGCACTTCATGATGTTGATGTTCCCTGACAGGAGTCCGTCGGCCATGGCGATGGGTGCCACTATCGGTGAGTTCCCGGATGTTATGTGGACCAGGACGCCCAGGGGCCTCCAGGATTCGTACAGCTGTTCGCCCATGGAGATCCTGACCATCTCGTGGGGGTCCCGGGTACCCAGTTCCCTGTCCAGTTTGGCCAGCATCTCCTCCCTGGAGAACGCCTCGGCTATGCCGTTCAGTATCGCCGGGGGATCCTCGTAGCCGTCCCTCTCCAGTGCCTCAAGATACCTTGCGGTGTCGCCGGAGCGGATGCGCCTGCTCACGGAGTCGCATGCCTCCAGGACATCCTCCGTGGAGGGTACCTTGGAGAGTGTGGTGTCTATCTCGTCGTCCAATCCGGGGACCAACTCCCTGAAGGAGTCCACCCTCCTGCCCTTCCATATGCTCGTGACCATATCAGCGCCTCCTGAGTAGTTCGGATGCCGCTATCGCACAGCTCTTGTTCCTGCTGATCCCGGCGCGGCCCACGATCTCCAGCCACGGTGCCCTGTTCCCGCAGGGACAGCTCCCCGGGGGATGGAGTATGCCGAAGTCGCCCATCATCAGACTGGTGACCGGGACGGCGGTGTTCATGGCCGACACGAAGTTCACGAACCCCTTCTCACCGTAGTCCAAGGGTTCTAGGGTCACGGGGTCCCTTATGAGGATCCTGTCGTAGACCGGTACGTGCATGTGGTGTTCGGCACAGTCGGTGTATCCGACACCGTGCTCCACCGCACCGTAGGATTCCCTGAAGCAGGTGTGGGGTATCCCGAGGCGTTCGCCGCAGTACCTGCGGAACTCCTCCGGGGAGACCTGCTTGTCGGCGAATCCCTTCCATCCCCCTCCCATGCAGACGAAGGACCTCTCATCGAGATGGAGAGGGGGCATGCCCATGGCCTCCATCCTCTGCAGTGTGAAGTAGAGGAATGCGGGGAAACCGAGGATGTACACGGGGAGTCCCTCCTTCTCATATCTCCTCAGGGCGTCTATGCAACCGAAGAGGTCGAACTCGTGCCCCTCGCCGTTGTACTTCAGGGCGTAGACCAGGTCGTTCTCCCTCCCGTACCTGCGCATGACCTGTCTGGTCCTGAGGGTCCCCATGGCGGCACCCGGTGCCGGTTCGTAGGAGTACATCAGGAAGTTCACCGGTTCATCCAGTATGTGGCCGTAGTATCCCATCTGGGTGTCCACGGACTTGTCGGAGGCGAAGAGGCTCCAGCGGTCGAAGAACATCCTGCTCCTCTGACCGGATGTTCCTGACGAGGTGAGTGTCAGTGCCACATCCTCCTCGGGGATGGTCCTGATGGTGTGTGTCTTGTAGAAGTTGGCGTGGATCGGAGGTATCCTGGAGATATCACTGATATCCTTTAGGTCGTCCACGGAGAATCCGTTCCTCTCCAGCCAATCGGCGTAGAAGTCGCAGGACATATGGTGTCCGATGTTCTCCCGTATCGCCTCGAGGAAGATGTCGTCGGTGCCTTCGATGTCGTAGGGGTCCTCGGACCCCCAGAGTTCCCTTGTGGCCGGCATCCCGTCCAGTTCAGGAACGGGGTCGTCCAATCCCCTGATGTAGAATTCGTTCATAGGTCCCCCTCCGGGTCCAGACCGCGGACCAGTTCCAGGAGCCTCCCGAAGGAATCGGTGGTCTCCATGGTGGAATAATCGAAGATGCGGGACATGGGGTTCTGCATCATCAGATAGTCGCGGTCGGAAGATACCGGGAACAGCCCGGTGCAGAAGTATCCCAGGTCCTTGGCACCTTCATAGAGGGACGGTGCCCCGGGGTCCTGGAGGTTTATCATGAGTTCGGCGACCTCGCATCCCTTGGATTTGAGGTCCCTGAGGTCCCTTCTGAGGATGTTGTACGAATCCTCTCCGATGGAGTCGGCGAAGGTCCTTCCCAGGGATATCACCGGGTTGTAGGAGGTGCGGATGTCGGATGTGCCCGTCGGCTCCCTGCTCTCATGGGATATACCGCGCTTTATTCCGAGTCCCGATGTGACCAGCTCCGCCAACGGGACCGTCTCCTCCGGCAGGTGCATGGTGCGGGGAGTGTCCCTGAATGACATGGCGGACCAGAAGATGGTGCGGCGTGAGTCCCCTCCGCCGTAGGATGTGTCCACATCGGAGGGTATCCTGTTGAAGCACACGGCCATGGGGGTCATGCCGATCCTGTCGCTGACCCTCTGTGTGAAGGGATGGTATGCGACGGGCTCCATGTTCACGGAGCACAGTCCGGTGGACCTCGCCCTCTCTATGGCGTTGTCGATGAGGCGGTTCATGATCGAGCATTTCCTGAACTCCCTCTTCACCACCACGGAGACCATCTCCGCGGTGCCCGGGAGGTCCGGTGAACCGCTGAGGGCCATGAACCCTGCCACCTCCCCCTCCGGGGCCACGGCGGTGAAGGGGATGAAGGAGCCCGAGTCCATCATCGCCCTCATCCTCGCCGGATCGTAGAGGTTGTCGTTGACGTAGCTGTACCCGAACTCGTCGTAGAGGCATTGGGACACCTGCATGCACTCGGAGGGGTCCATGTCGTGGATGGTGAAGTCCTCCGGTCTGTAGCGGTTGTTCACCATCCCATCGTCGGGACATCCGTCATCCCTCTTGGGAACGGGGAGGCGGAACGTCTGCTCCCTCCCGTCCCTGCCCAGGTTCCTCAGTTCGGGTGCGGCATCGGTCCTGATGAGGATGCGTGCGATGTCCGCATATCCGCAGCACTCCAATGTCCCGTAGTCGAACGGGATGCCCTTGTCCCTCACGGAGTAGACGAGCTCGTCCCCCTCCCTGCGGATGCACAGGTCGATGCGGGGGTCGTGTCCGGAGGACGATCCGTAGGATATCAGTCCCAGGAGGATCTCCTCCAGGTTCAGTCTCATACGGAGGAGGGACCCCTCGTCCATGCCCTGTCCCCGGGACACGGACTCCGCCATCGTCAGGACGCAGGGGACCATCCCCAGGTCGGAACGTATGGTGACATCGACGAGGTCCAGAGGGATCACCCCATGAGCGTGTCGAAGTCGGAGATCTCCAGGACCTCCCTGACCAGTCCGGTGGCGTTCTCCACCCTTATCCTCGAACCGGTCCTCCTGACCACCAGGATGGCCCTGAGCCCCGCGCTCGATATGTACCTCAGCTCCGTGAGATCCAGGACGATGCTCCTGCCGGAGCATCTCCCCAGTGCGTCCTCCTGGAAACGTTGGGAGGTCTCCGAATCCAGCCTCCCCCTGAGCCTGACGACGATGTCGCCGTCCCTCTCGCCGTACTCTATGTTCAGAATGTCATCAGCCATCCCTGTGGTCCTCCTTCCTCTTGTCCGATAATGTGATCGTGAGCATGTTCATGTTCCCTGAACGGGAGTAGGACACCGTGTCGGCCATCGCGGACACCAGTCTGATCCCCTCCCCTCCGGGTTCCCTCTCATCCAACGGAATGCCGTCGTTGCGGTATCCCGCGGATGTGGGGTCGAACATGACTCCCGAATCGGTGAATGTTATGGAAATGTTTCCGTCGGATTGTGCGACGGTGATACGGACATCGCCGGTGGTTCCGGGGTATGCGTTGTCCGCTATGTTGAGGAACGTCTCCTCGGTGACCAGTTCCGCCTTGAGGGAGATGCGGGGGTCGCAGTGCTCCGAGACCCATTGGACCGCATCCCCGCAGGATCCCCTCTCGGCGGGGAAGACCTTCGATACAGTCCCTCTGTATGTCAGACAGAGTACCGTGATGTCGTCGGTGGGTTCGGACCCGTCCATGAACGTGCGGACGTCGGAGCGGAGTAGATCTACGATCATCTGGGCATCACCGCCGGACGAGATGATCCCGGGGATGCGTCCGTCCCCGTAGAACGATCCGTCGTGCTCCGCCTCGTTGACCCCGTCGGTGTATGCCAACACGACATCACCGTCGGAGAGCGTCACCCTGGATGATGCGTATCTGTGGTCCATGATCCCCATCATGGGTCCCCTCCCGCCGTCCAACCTCCCGACATCACCGTCCCTGAGGACGAACGGGGGCACATGACCCGCGTTGATGTACTCCAGTTCACCGGAGTCCAGGTCCAGCACTCCTAGGAAGGCGGTGACGAACATGCATGTGGGGTTGTCCTCTGACAGGGCGGAGTCGGCTGCGGAGACCGCATCCTCCAATCCCCTTCCGGAGGTCATCATGTCCCTGATGACGCTCTTGCACCTCATCATGAACAGCGCCGCCGGTATCCCCTTGCCGGACACGTCGGCGACCACCAGCCCCACCCTCCTGTCGGTGATGGGGAAGAAATCACAGAAATCCCCGGCGATCTCCCTGGCAGGTTCCATGACCGATCTGACGGTGATGCCGACCATCCTGTCCAGGTCCCTACCGTCGGGGATGATGGACTGCTGGAGCTTGGATGCGGTCTCGATCTCCGCATCCCTCCGCGCGTGGGATGTCACATCGGATATCCCGATGAACATCACCCTCACCATCACCACGAAGGAGACGGCGCTGGCGATGCATATCGCGCTCGTCAGGGGGTCGGCGGAACCCTGGTTGTACAGCCACAGGAGGAAGCATCCGGTGATGCAGACGGAGGTGATGACCGTGGCCACCATGTACGGTCCTGCGTACCCCTTCGATCCCCCGGCGAACCTCCTCAGTTCACCGTCCATGCGGTTCCCCATAAGGAGAACGGTGATGGCACCGAAGGCCACCTCGCACATGATCAGTTCGACGTAGGTGTTCCCGGCGAAGTAGGAGTCTATAAGCTCCTGTGTCCCCAGGGAGACCATACCGGAACCGACGATGACCGCGATGCAGTCTATCATCGATACTGTGAGGATGCTGTGCCTGTCGCCCCTGTAGAGGAGGATGGTGGAGACCGCCACGGTCAGGGGGATGAGCATCATGTTCACCGACACCAGGGCACCCCCGTCCAGGAGGGCGTGGTAGGAACGTCCGAACATGCCTGTGGACAGGATGAGTGCGGGTGTCAGCGGTATCCCGATCACCGCGGCCCATCCGGCCACGGTCCTCGGCAGGTTGTACTTGCGCTCCAGGACCCTGTCGGTCAGGAGGGCTATGAAGACGGTGATGATCAGATAGTAGAGCATCCACACCAGTTCGAAGGTGGTGTCGTCGGGTTCCAGGACGGGTATGAGCATTTCTCATCCCCCCGTGGTGATGGTGACCGACAGCCCCCACTCCCCTGCGGAGCTTCCGACGAGGGATATGTTCCCATGGCGGTCCATGGTCCCCCTGAGGACAGAGGGTTTCATCTCATCGGATGAGATCACAGCGGTCACGACGCAACCGTCGTCGTCCGGTGAGAGGATGAGTATCCATCTGTCCCCATCACCGTCCTCCAGGACGGTCACGTCGCCCCCGAATAATATATCCATAACGGAGAGGGCACGGTCGTCCTTGCCGACGATCCCGCTGGAGTCGGCCATGGAGACGTGTGCACGGTATGTGCCCCCGGTGGCGGGGATGTGATGTTCCGATCCACCTTGGTAGTCCACCTCGAAGGACGAGGAGGAGATGGTGAGGTCCCCAACCCTGTCGTTGAAGGATGTGAACGTGAGCCTGCCGCAGGACATGGTGAAGTCCGAGACGAACCTCCTCTCGCCGTCGTGGTAGGTGGCCCTTCCGAAGAGGCATCCGTCGGCATCGTATCCGAGGTACGCCATGTACAGAGGTGTTCTGATCCCGGAGCCCATGTCGGCGTATCCGAAGAGCAATCCTCCGGCGTAGTCCGAGAATGTGATGTCCACGGGGTCGATGGGTGTGGTGGTCCCGTCGGTGTGGAGGGAGCCTCCGAGTCCCTTCGCCCCGGTCATCTCCGGGAACTCCGGGGGGTCTGTGGACACCAGGGACGGTGAACGGCTCAGCAGTATGGTGGATATGTATCCCCCCTCACCCCATCTGAAGCCGGTGATGGTGCCGTAGAGGAGGTCATCCTCCAGGAACACCCCGTCGAAGATGACGTTGTACCCTATGGACGGGTAGTAATAGCTGAACTCCAGGATGTTGTCCCTGAGTCCCCCTTGGATCGGATGTCCGTCCAGGGAGCCCATGAAGATGCCGTCGCCCACACGGGAGATGGTTATCTCGGTGGAGCCGTCACCGGGGACGTGGCCGATGCGCTCTATGGTGCCTTTGCCGACGTCGGCCTCGAATGTGGTGACCGTGTGCCATGTTCCGATGCGGTCTTCCGACCCATGGTCCTGGGGTTCGAAGGAGCCCGCGGCGAAGAGACCGACCATCAGGAGGACCAGTACGATCGCGATGGAGGTGGACAATCCGCGGGATCCGCTTCTCATATGTGGTTGTCAGATGTTGGGCTGATAAAAACCTCTCTGAGGATGG
>CAZWKY010000036.1:0-17821 GCA_964634095.1 uncultured Methanomassiliicoccales archaeon
CTATGGATCCGAGGTCGACATCCCTCAGGGGCATGCCCCTGGTATGAACTTTCAATATGCTCAGCCTCGCATCCGCATCCGGTCTCCCCACAAGGACCATCCTGTCGAACCTCCCGGGTCTGAGGAGTGCGGGGTCGATCATGTCGGGCCTGTTGGTGGCGGCCATCACCGTGACGTTCTTCAGCCCCTCCACACCGTCCATGGATGTGAGCAGTTGGGCCACCACCCTCTCCCATGCACCGCTGTCCTCCCCGCGGATGGGGGCTATCGAGTCGATCTCATCGAAGAATATGATGCAGGGGGCCATCTGCTTCGCCCTCTTGAACAGTTGACGGATGGCACGTTCGCTCTCCCCCAACCATTTGCTGGCCACCTCCGGTCCGTTCACCGAGATGAAGTTGGTCCCGGCCCCGTTGGCGGTGGCCTTCGCTATCAGAGTCTTCCCCGTTCCCGGGGGACCGTACAGGAGGATCCCCTTGCAGGGTCTGATCCCCAGTCTCTCATAATCCGGGTTGCCGTCCTCGGGCACGAACACCTCTCCGATCTGCCTCCGGACATCGTCCAATCCGCCTATGTCATCCCAGGACACCTTCGGGATCTCCACCAGGACCTCCCTCATGCCGCTGGGCTCCACATCCGCCAGGGCATCCCTAAAATCCGACATGGTGACCTTCATGGTCTCCAGGATCTGTGTGGGGACCGGCTTCTCCAGGTCGATCTCCCTCATCCTGACGCTGAGGCATTTCATGGCAGCCTCCCTGCAGAGTGCCGCCAGGTCCGCCCCGACGAACCCGTTGGTCAGGCCTGCGAGCACATCGATGTCCACATCGTCGGTGAGCGGCATGTCCCTGAGGTGGACCTCCAGGATGTCATGCCTCGCCCTCCTTCCGGGGACACCGATCTCAATCTCCCTGTCGAACCTCCCCGGCCTCCTGAGCGCCGGGTCTATGGAGTCCTCCCTGTTGGTGGCCCCTATCACGATGACGTTCCCGCGGTCCTTCAGACCGTCCATGAGTGTGAGCAGCTGCGCCACCACCCTCCTCTCCACCTCACCGTGGACGGAGTCCCTGTTGGGTGCGATGGAGTCGATCTCGTCGAGGAACACGATGCTGGGGGCGTTCTCGGAGGCCTCCTTGAATATGTCCCTCAGCCTCTCCTCGCTCTGTCCGTAGTACTGTCCGATGATCTCGGGTCCCCGGACGGAGAATAATGTTGCCCCGGATTCGTTGGCGACCGCCTCGGCGAGGAGGGTCTTGCCGGTGCCGGGGGGACCGTAGAGGAGGACCCCTCTGGGGGCGGCGATCCCCAGTCTGTCGAAGAGCTCCGGATGTTTGAGCGGGAGTTCGATCATCTCCCTGATCCTCTTCAGCTCCTCGTCGAGGCCTCCCACATCATCATATGTGATCTGCTGTCCGGTCGGTTTCTTGCTGACCTTCTGGTGGGTGTTGGGGGTGTTCCTGATGGATATCTCCGTGGACCCGCCCACCATCACGGGACCCGTGGGCACGGTGGACACCACGGTGAAGGTGGACCTGCTGCCCATGAGGGCTATGTTGGGGACGATGATGTCCGTGTCGGCCATCAGGGGTCTCCCCATGAGGCCGTTGAGGAACACGTCCTCGATCCCGTCCTCGAACTGGATGCGCTTGTTCTCGGGGATATTGGGTGCGAGGACGACCTTCTCCGCCAATGAAGGTTCGCATCTGCGGACGGTGACGTTCTCATCCACGCTGACGCCTGCGTTGGTCCTGGTGAGTCCGTCGATGCAGATTATGCCCTTCCCCTCGTCCTCGGGGGAACATTTGAAGACCTTGGCGACCACCGTCCTCCTGCCGATTATCTCTATGGTGTCACCGAGCTCCAGTCCGAGTGTGCGTCTGGATGCGGTGTCGATCCTCGCACGACCGTAACCCGCTTCGGATTGGCGTTGGGCCATTGCCACCTTGAGGACGATGGATCCGTTCATGGACCGTGGATTCCCGTGTTCATGATAAAAACCTGTCCCGTCCGTGCCGAACGGATTCAAAAATGACGTCTGTATATTTTATTATAAATATTTCGTATGAAAAATAACACCATTATCGTAGTAGGTGGTTAATGTTATAAACAATGAGATACATGCAGGTATGCCGTAAGGCGGGAAGTCCGCACTCGTTGTGACTTCTACTCACGGCGAATACGGAACCGTCCCGGCAGGAGGTGCTATGATAGCATCGAATACCGTCCGACGTGTATTCGTATTGTGATCAAGACCGATGAGGTCGAGATCATGATTGACATTCCATAAGGGCGTCAAGGGTTGATGCGCCTTAAGCATCCGGCCCTTCGGGGCCGTCATTACCTCCGAATAACCAGTATGTTTTACTCGTATTAAAAATATCTCATACAGATTTGAAAAACACTTCGGGATATTGTTCAAAGGGACCATGACCTCGGCTTATATATCCGCCCGGTGATGTGTTTCCGTTCGGGCACGGTGTCGACCGTCCCGAGATCTCCCCGAATGGGACGGAGAGATGGAAATGAATCGGATGGGAAAGATTACATTGTCTGTCCTTGCGGTGGCCGTGCTGTTGGTGCCGGTCTGCCTCTCGGACATCTGTGCCGCCGAAGGTGAGGATGCCGATACTCCCGCCACGGGGCCTTTTGATATCAAAGATCAGTTGGGTGACTGCACGGTCAGCATGTCCCAGGCGAACACTGAGGAATCCGTCCTGAAATGGATTAAGGACACATGGTTGAAGGGGATCAAGTGGGACGATCAGACCAAGTTCCCCGCCACACTCGGACTCACCGCAGGATACGACTCCAATCTGACGGTCACAAAGACCGCAGGCACCGAGTTCAGGGCTGCGGTTGCCGGAACCCCCGGTGACAAGGACGGAACCGCGGGAAGCCTCACGTTCGACATCACGGACTCCAACAACAAGGTCGAGGCGAAGGGCGTGGTCTGTACGATCACCACCGTCTTCGATGACAGCAGTGTCCCGTGTCGGGTCCTCATGGAGGATTACAACGCCGAGGACACCGTCCTCGCATGGCTCAACACCACCTGGATCCCCCAGTACAAGGCTGCGAAGGGGACCCCCGCAACGACCGACCTCGCAGTCATCAAAACCAAGGATACAGTCTTCAAGCCCGCCGTCGCAGGTACGAAGGACTCAAAGGCCGGAACCGACGGAAGCCTCACGTTCGACATAGTGCAGACCGTGGGGACAGGGTCCACAACCATCGCATCCGGTCTCATCTGCACGGTGAAGGCGTACGGATACGGTGAGATCACCTCCTCTGACAAGGATGTCATCTTCGAGGGCGGTCTGGTGGACGGACTCCGTGTGGATTCCAAGGACCACGAGCTCACCTCCGACGAGATCGGGATGATCATCGCCTCCCTCGGCGGATCCGATCCTGTCATGTCATCGGATGTGGATCCCTCCAACGTCACCGTGTACGATAACGTGCTCAGGATCCAGGACGGGGACGAGGAACACGTCTACGTCAGCGGGGATGTGGTCAGGTTCGAAGGGAAGGAGTACATCATCCAGATTGGTGACAGGGAGTTCTCCCTCTACCTCATCGACGGTACGGGATGGATGAAGTTCGACAGGGTGACCTTCGAGCAGACCTATGCGGAGGACGGACGCTATGAGTGCAGCACCGAGCTGTTCCCTCTGAACATCAGGGGTTCACCGTACCTCGTCAGATACTCCGTCCTCGACAGGAGCAGTCCCGTGGACACCGGCGATTCATACCTGTGCTTCCTCTACACATTGGATGGGAAGGCCGCAGGATACGTCGGATTCTCTGGCAAGGACGTCAGGGACATAGGTTCCGACGACAGGTTCGTGATGAACGCCTCCATACCGAAGGGGACACCTATCGCGGCGATGTTCGACGACAGCGAGGGCAAGAAGGTCCTCCTCAGCGTCATCGAGTCCAAGGACGTGTCGTTCACACGCAACGGGGCCGAATACAAGGCCGAGGGGACCATCAGGATCCCCCTGGGAAGTGTCAGCGGAACGGTCTCCTTCGTCTCCGTCGGAACCGATGCCTGTGTCCCGTACGTGGTCACCTCGACCGAACTCTCATACGAGGCATCCTGTCCCTCCGACGCGGGGATGCCCCTGGTCGCCACCTCGCACTCCCCTCTGTCCGGTGACATCACCGTTCTGGACCTGGAGTTCCCCGAGTCAGGGGACGGTGATGGCGGAACGGACACGAAACTCTACATCGCAGCCGTGGTGGCCGTCATCCTGGTCATCGGTGCCGCATTCTACTACGTCAGGTTCCTGAAACCCTGACGGCGCGGGGACGGGGTCACACCCCTCCCTGCCACCAAACCCGTTCCCACGCGCACGCACAACTATTATAGGGCGCGCGCGTTCGCTTCCATCATGGCTGTAATCGAGATCAGAATCGAGCTCAAGAAAGGCGTCGCCGATCCTGAGGGGAAGAACACCAAGAAGACCCTGGAGGCACTCGGATTCGAGGGCATTGAGGGCGTGAAGTCCGTCAAACTCTTCGAGGTCGAGCTGGACATGCCCGCCGACGAGGCCGTCAAGGCCGGAGAGGAGATGTGCAGGAAGCTCCTCGCCAACCCCGTGATCCAGAACTACAAGGTCACAGTGAGATGATATCCCATGGCCGATCTGATGATCAAACGCGATGTCCCCTTCGACCTGTACGATGTGGACATCCTCTCCGCCACCGACGACCAGCTCAGGCAGGTCTCGGCCGACATGAGCCTCAGTCTCTCATTGGAAGAGATGAAGGTCATACGTGATTATTTCAAGAAGGAGGGCAGGAACCCCACCGATGTGGAGCTCCAGTCCCTGGGACAGGCATGGAGCGAGCACTGCTGTTACAAGAGCTCCAAGCCCATCCTGAAGGAGTTCGTGTTCGGTATCGACCGCGACGACGTCCTCTCCAAGGGGGACGCAGGTGTCATGGTCTTCGACGATGACTACGGATACGCACTCAGGATCGAGAGTCACAACCATCCCTCCGCCATCGAACCCTACGGAGGTGCCGCAACCGGTATCGGAGGCATCCTCAGGGACGTGGTGTGCATGGGCGCACAGCCCATCGGACTCGCGGACCCCCTCTGTTTCGGACCCATCGACCACAAGGGCGAGCTCCCTCCGGGGATCAAGCACCCCAGGTACCTGGTCAACGGTGTCGTCTCAGGTATCAGGGACTACGGCAACCGTGTGGGCATCCCCACCATCACCGGCGGTTTCTTCTTCGACGAGAAGTACACCGGGAACTGCCTCGTGAACGTCGCATGCCTCGGGATCGTCAAGCGCGACGACCTGGCGAAGAACTACGCCGGAGGCCCCGGGGAGGTCATGATCCTCATAGGCGGACGCACCGGACGCGACGGTATCCACGGAGTCAACTTCGCATCGGCGGACCTGACAGCCACCTCCGACGAGGACTCCAGGGGAGCCGTCCAGCTGGGTGACCCCATCACCAAGGAGCCCGTCATGCACGCATGCTTCGAGGTCAACGCCAAACACCTCATCACCGGTATGAAGGACCTGGGAGGGGGCGGACTCAGCTGTGTCGTCGGGGAGATGGCACTTGATGCGGGATGCGGTGCGGATGTGGACCTGGAGAAGGTCCCCCTCAAGGAGCCCGGACTCGCACCCTGGGAGATATGGGTGTCCGAATCCCAGGAGCGCATGATGTGCACCTGCAAGCCTGAGAACGTGGAGAAGGTCCTGGAGATCTTCGACATGTGGGACGTCTCCGCCATCCCCGTGGCCAGGACCACCGACCTCAAACGCACCCGTCTGTTCTGGGACGGAGAGCCCATCTTCGACATGGACCTGGAGTTCCTCACCGGAGGTCCGGTCTACAACAGGCCCTACACCCTCCCCGAGGTCAGCACCAAGGACAAGGAGAGGTTCCCCCAGCTGCCCTCCGACAGGGAGGTCATCCTCGCACTCCTCTCCGATCTCAACGTCGCATCCAAGGAGTGGGCGATCAGGCAGTACGACCACGAGGTCCGTGCCGGTACCGCCGTCCACCCCATGGTCGGGGAGATGAACATGACCGGTCCCGGGGACGCATCCGTCCTCCTGCCGGTGCCCGGAAGGTACAAGGGACTCGCAGCCGCCATCGGTTGCAACCCCTGGTTCACCGAGGCCGACCCCTACAAGGGCGGTATGGCATGCATCGACGAGACCTGCAGGAACCTGGTCGCAGTGGGTGCGAGACCTCACGCGTTCACCGACTGCCTCAACTTCGGCAACCCCGAGAAGCCCGAGAGGCTCGGGGAGTTCAGGGAGGCCGTCAGGGGACTGGGCGAGATCGCGAGGGAGCTCAACATCCCGATCCCCTCCGGTAACGTCAGTCTCTACAACGAGGCCCCCGGAGGAAACCACATCCTGCCCACACCCATGATCCTGGGCTGCGGACTCATCGACGATGTCAGGAAGGCGGTCACAGCCGACTTCAAGAAGTCTGGAAGCTGCATCCTCCTGGTCGGAAAGACACGCGACGAGATGGGTGCCTCGCTCCTGTTCCGTAAATTCGGAGGAGAGGAGGGAGCCGTGCCCCGTGTGGACATCCCCGCACTCAAGAGATACATGGACGAACTGCTCCAGGCAATGGACGAGGGTCTCGTCCTGAGCTGTCACGACTGTTCCGACGGAGGACTGGCGGTCGCAGTTGCCGAGATGTGCATCTCCGGACAGGTCGGTGCACAGATCGACCTCTCCGCCATGGACGGTTCCTCACTGGCAAGGAAGCTCTACTCCGAGAGCAACAGCCGTTGGATCGTGGAGGTCGACGGCAAGGACGTCACCAGGTTCATGGAGATCCTGGGAGACGATGCGGAGATCATCGGTATCACCAAGGGCGACAGCCTCGTGATCAAGGACAACGGCACCTCCATCCCCGTCACGGAGATGAGGAAGGCCTGGAACGACCCCATATGGAACATCATGGGAGGTGTCAGCGAATGAAGGCGGAAGACGTCAGGGTATGTGTTATCAGGATCGAGGGAACGAACTGCGAGGACGAGATGGCCGAGGCCTTCAGGATGGTCGGAGCCCAGGCGGAGGAGGTCCACCTGAAGCAGCTGTCCAAGCAGGTCTCCGCAGACCTGTGCCGCGACCTGGAGGACTACGACGTGCTCGCATTCCCCGGAGGATTCTCCGCAGGGGACTACGTCCGTGCCGGTGCGATCTTCGGTGCGAGGATCAAATCCTCCATCGGATCCGAGGTCAAGAGGTTCGTGGAGTCCGGGAAGCCCGTACTCGGTGTCTGTAACGGGTTCCAGATCCTCGTGGAGATGGGACTCCTGCCGGCCATCGACGAGGTCATGTCCGAGCAGCCCACCGCCGCACTCTACAACAACGACTCCGGAAGGTTCGAATGCCGCCCCACCGTCCTCAGGAACGACAACAGGGGCAAGTGCATCTTCACCTCCTGTGTGCCCGAGAAGGCACTGCTCACCATCCCCTCCGCCCACGCCGAGGGTAAGCTGATGAGCATGGACCCCGACTTCGTCCAGAAGCTGGAGGACAACGACCAGATCGTGTTCAGGTACGTCTGTCCCGACGGGTCCGATGCCGAGTATCCCTGGAACCCCAACGGTTCGCCCTCGGACATCGCCGGTATCTGCAACCCCGCAGGTAACGTCATGGGTATGATGCCCCACCCCGAGCGTGTGATGACCCGTTTCACCCATCCCGACTGGACCCGCGGATACGATTCCGAGGAAGGGGACGGAAGGGCGATCTTCGAGTCCGTCATCAGGCATCTCGAGAAGTTCTGAAAACCATAAACGCGGGGGGCCACCCCCGCAATAATTGTAAAAGGTGTGTGTCCGGAGGGACTCACATGCTTATCTTGACGTCCACGCGGTCACCGTCGTTCAGGCTCAGGGTTCTCCTGAGGTGGTACTGACAGATGATCTCGATGGTGTCCACGTAATGGGACCTCTCGGGGACCACGATGGCGCAGTCGATGTTGCGGATCTTCGCCTTGTATGCGATGACATCACCGAAGCTCCTCCCATCACAGGAGAATCCGTTGATGGCGTGTCCCGCTATGCTGCGGACCACATCCAGTTTCCCGACATCCTCAGGGTCCACCAGGACGTTGAGGGTCCCCTCGAAGGGTGTGAACCCGAGTTTCGCCTTGAACTGGTTCATGTAGCCCTCCTGGCAGATGTAGTATCCCCCCTCGCCCATACCGGACTCCACAGTGCCGTGGATGGTCACATGGTCGGTGAGCTCGAAGATGCGGCGGTACTCGTTGTACTCCTTTTTGAGTTCGTCGATACCCTTCTGGGTGAGCTTTATGCGCTGCCTCCTGGCACCCAGGTCACGGACGATGTACTTCTCGTCGAGCAGTTCCAGGATCCTTTTGGATGCCGACTGCTGACTCATCTCAAGTGCGTCGCCGAGCTCCCTCGAGGAAATCGCGATGTAATCATCCATCGCCCCCAGGAGAGCGAGCTTCCTCAGTGTGAAGGAATACTTCTCATCCATGTGGTCATCGATTGGTACGTCCAATAAAAAGGTACCGATTACTGGTACCTACAACCATAATATGATGTAAAAACGGAGTGGAAAGGTAAGGGGGTCCTTGCGGACCCTGTGAGTTTCAAACCCTCCTGTTGGCGTCGACCCAGCTGGTGACAGTGGGACAGGCTGCGCACAGGACGGAGACGATTCCGAGGACGATCAGCAGAAGGCCGTATCCGATGGGCATCGCTTCGTAGATCAGGGCGACGAGGGTGAATGCGACCGCGAGTGCGGAGAGCACGACCATCGTGGAACCCTGGACCGGGCTGTATTTCATGAAGGTTCCGGCAGCTGCGAAGAAGGCTACGGACACAAGCATGTTGAGTCCGACCCCGACGATGCAGTCCAGGGAACCGTCCCATGTGGCCGCCATTACGGCGAGGGCGACGATTCCTCCGAACAGACCGACGGCAGCACCGGCGACCATTTTCGTTGGCATTGCCATTTCAATCACCTTGTAATCTGGTCGGTCTAATTAAGCGTTGCTCATTGCCAGCTTCATGCCCTGTGCCGCTGCCCAGACCATGACGCAGATGACGATGACGACTTCCGCCAGTTCGAAGCTGCATGTAGCGAGTGCGAGCAGGGACGCGGTGAACAGGACGACGGTGATCGCAGTGGGAATGGTCCTCTTCTGGTGGTAGTCTCCGTATCCGGAGAGTGCGGCGGAGGCCGCGATGAAGAGGAAGAACACAATCGCCGAGAAGAGGTGGGCGTTGCCGTTCCCGAAATCCTTGCTGTATGTTCCGATGCCGATCAGTGCGAGTGCCGCGATGATGGTGAGGATACCGCTGGCGCGGTTGGCGTCCTTCTCGAAGACGGCCTTCCCGATGCCGAACACGAAGAACAACAGTCCTGTGATGATACTTGCGTACTTGAACATGTCAGCTGAGAGCTGGACGTCGGACACGCCGAGGTCGGAGACGGTGTTCTCTCCGAGCACCCAGCCTGCATCGCCGCAGACCGCGATGATCCAAGCCACGGAAAACACGAATGCTCCGAGGAGTGCGGCTATACCGAACCCTGCGGGGCCAATCTTTCCTGAGGTCATGGGACATGTGATTACGTCCCACCTAATATATTCGTTTTCCATTACCGGATTCCAGGATTCTGTTACTATGAAGAACGTGTTTTTCGTTGGTACCGCCGGGAGCGGGAAGAGCACCCTCGTGGGGGCATACAAGCAGTGGCTGGACGACTCCGGGGTCGATGCCATCATAGTGAACATGGACCCGGGTGCTGACGCCCTGCCCTACGAGCCCGACATCGATATCAGGGAGTGGATCTCCCTGGATGAGGTCATGCAGGAGTACTCCCTCGGCCCCAACGGTGCCCAGGTGGTGGCCGCAGACCTCATGGCCGTCAACATCAGGAAGATGATGGAGGTCCTGTCCACATACAAGTCCGATTACGTGCTCGTGGACACCCCCGGACAGCTGGAGCTGTTCGCATTCAGGGAGTCATCCAACATCACCGTCAGGGCCTTCGGACAGCAGGATTCGATCCTCGTGTACCTTTCCGACCCGTCCCTGTGCAGGACGCCCAACGGATTCATCTCAGCTATGACCCTCGGTGCACTGGCCCAGTTCAGGCTCCAGCTGCCGATGATCAACATCCTGTCCAAGTGCGACACCCTGTCCGAGGAGGACGAGCAGAGGATGCTGGATTGGTACTCATGCTCCGATGCGCTGTACGGCGACCTCCTGGATTCGGATTCCAACCCCGAGACCGTGGTCGGTATGGAGCTCTTCAAGGCCATGGAGAACACAGGTGTGTTCGGGGAGATACGTGCGGTCTCAGCCCAGGACTTCATCGGTCTGGAGGAGATCTATGCCGCATCCCAGTTGGCCTTCTTCGGCGGAGAGGATAACGAGAGGGAGTGAGAACAGGTCCGGGCCCGTCAACCGCGGGTCCGACCTCGAAACCCTTTGTCCGACGGCATCACCGTATCCCGGTGCCGTCATGTTATTGTCCAAAAGATGGTCGGGGGCCGGAGCCCCCTGTATCATATGGTGTTTATCCGAACATGAGGGCCGGAGCGGGTTTGGCCTTGCCTCTCTCCACTCCCATGACCTTGTCCTTGGCTCCGATGAAGTCCTTCTCGGAGATCAGGTCGCGGTTGTCCCTGATGGCGAGCATTCCCGCCTCGGTGCAGATGCTCTTGATCTCGGCTCCGGACGATCCTTCGGTCATCTCGGACAGTTTCCTGGGGGAGACCTTCTTGTCCACGTTCATGTGGGCGATGTGGATCTTGAAGATCTGTTCCCTTCCCTCCACATCGGGCAGTCCGACGTCGATGATACGGTCGAACCTGCCGGGCCTCAGGAGGGCGTCGTCCAGGATGTCGGGCCTGTTGGTGGCACCGATGATCTTGACGTTGCTGGTAGGGGTGAACCCGTCGAGCTCGGACAGGAGCTGCATGAGGGTCCTCTGGACCTCCCTGTCACCGGATGTGGTGGCATCGAGCCTCTTCGCACCCACGGAGTCCAACTCATCGATGAATATGATGCTGGGTGCCTTCTCCTTGGCCAGCTCGAAGAGCTCGCGCACGAGCCTGGCGCCCTCTCCGATGTACTTCTGGACCAGTTCGGACCCGACGAGCCTGATGAACGATGCCTGTGTCGCGTTGGCGACGGCCTTGGCCATGAGTGTCTTACCGGTTCCCGGGGGTCCGACGAGGAGTACTCCCTTCGGGGGTTCGATACCGACCTTGGCGTAGAGTTCGGGCCTCAGCAGGGGGTCCTCCACGGCCTCGCGGAGCTCCATCATCTGCTGTTTGAGTCCACCGATGTCATCATAGGTGATGTGGGGCTTATCTATGATCTCGGCTCCGGTGACGACCGGGTCGAACGGGGACGGCAGGACATCCATGACCGACAGGGTCTGTTTGTTCAGGGACACCCTCACTCCGGGTCCGAGGTCGCGCTCGGGCACATACTCGGACACTGAAACGACGAAATCCGGTCCGCTTGAGCTCTTGACGACGACGCGGTTGTTGGGGAGGACATCCTTGACCGATCCCACGATGAGCGGCGGGCTCTTGAGCCTCTCCAGCTCGCCCCTGAGCCTTGCGATGTCCTTCTGGAGTCTGAACAGCTCGCTCTCGGAGTAGCGTTTCTCCGACTCGGCGGTCTGGAGGTCCTCCATAAGCCTGACGTTCCTCTCCTCGAGTGTGACTATCTTCGCCTTGAGCTCGGACATCTCCTCGTTAATCTCGTCGTTTGTCATATGGCGTCCAGGATGGGCATTATAATTATTATCCTATCGCCGCTCCGCGTGTCCTCGTGTACCTTTTATAGGGCATCAATGCTACGACTGGGTATGATTTGCGAGATGTGCGGCAAGGAAGTCCCGATGACCAAGACCGTTATCGTCGAGGGTTCGAGACTCAACGTCTGCTCCAACTGTGCCAGATTCGGCGAGGATTACAGAGGCTCCGGATCGAACGGCGCCCCTGTCACACAGACCGTCATAGAGGAGAGGCTCCAGAAGCGCGAGAGGAGGATGCAGTCCAAGGATATCTACGCCGGTTCCGCGTCCATCGAGCTCGTCGACGATTACGGGGGCATCATCAGGGAGGCCCGTGTGGCCAAGGGGATGGACCTGGACCAGTTCGCGGCATCCATCCTCGAGAAGAAGGGTACCCTGGCCAAGATCGAATCCAACAATCTGATCCCCGATGACAAGCTCATCAAGAAGATCGAGAAGGCCCTCGGGGTCAAGCTCACCGAGACCGTCCAGTCCGGCGTGACCGTCGGCGGGGGGAACGGAAGGGGCGGCATGACCCTCGGCAACTTCATCAGGAAGGAATGATCAGGCCGACCTGACCGAATCGTAAACCATGTCGGCATAGGGGGCTATGTCGGTACCGTTGTCCCTGAGGACGATGAGCGCCGCGGCACCTATGTCGATGTTCAATCTTTTCTGAATTTTGTTGCAGCTCTGGATGAAGTCTCTGCGCTCCATCCCCGTCTCCACGGCCTTGTCCATCAGTATGTGGAACGGATCGGGCTGTGCATCCGCCGCGTCCTTGTTCTGGGGTCCCGGCACCTTCTGCTCCGGTTTCCTGTGTATCGCATCCATGACCTCCTGCGACGGTCTGTACGCCAGGGGTACGTCCACGGCGCCCAGGTCCGCGGAGGGACGGACGAAGTCCCCTTTGCGCACGAGCACGCCCTCCGATACCAGTGTGGAGAGGAGGAGCTTGGAGTCCGAGGGGGACATCCATTTCATCTCGAGGGATGCGGTCATGACGAATTCCTCCGCCGTGGTCACGTCCTTCCCTATGCTGCGGAAGAACGCCGCGGCGCATGTGGTCAGTTCGTCGGTCATGCACCACCCGATTCGTTCTGTTGTTATGAGACTGTCGATTCCCCGGACGCGGTCGGACCTTTGACGGGAGGTACAATCCTTAACGCCGTTATTCGGAAAAACCCTCGCGCGCGCGTTGTTAGAGGTTTATACTAACAATTAAAATAAAGGGGCGAGGCGAATCTTTTATAAACCCCCTGTATCTAGAGGGCCGTATCCGTATGGTGACTCATATGAAGTACACTAGATTTGAGAAGGCAAGGATCATCGGTGCGAGGGCGCTCCAGATTTCCTATGGTGCACCCGTCCTCGTGGATTATCCCGAGAGCATGCTCGATCCCATTGACATCGCCATGCAGGAATACGATAACGATCTGATCCCGATTTCTGTCGTTAGGAACTGATAGAGGTTTTAGAAATGAGTGACGAGGAGACCATAACCACCGTGAACACCGACCTTCTGGTCGCAGAGGACACCTACCTTACATCCGGTGTCCACATCGGAACACAGCAGAAGTCCGCAGACATGAAGGACTTCATCTACAAGGTCAGGCAGGACGGACTTTACGTCCTCGATGTCAAGAAGACCGATGAGAGGATCAGGGCCGCAGCCGCATTCCTCGCACGCTATGACCCCCGCAGGGTCCTGGTCGTTTCCGCCAGGCAGTACGGACAGAAGCCCGCAAGGGAGTTCTCCAAGGCAATCGGAGCACCCGCATTCGCAGGCCGTTTCGTCCCCGGAACACTGACCAACCCCGCCAACCCCGGATTCATCGAGCCCGAGGTCCTGGTCGTCACCGACCCCGCAGCCGACAAGCAGGCCCTCAACGAGGCCCTGAACCTCGGAATCCCCATCGTCGCAATGTGCGATGCCAACAACGAGACCCGCAACGTGGACCTCGTCATCCCCACCAACAACAAGGGAAGGCGTGCCCTCGCATGCATCTACTGGCTCCTGTCCAGGGAGGTCCTCGTCGCAAGGGGAGACCTCAAGGACCCCGCCGACTTCAACATGGAGATCGAGGACTTCGAGGCAAAGCTCGTCTGAGACGGGTATTCACTGTCGACAAACCTTTTCCCAAACCCCTTCCTTCTACCCATCATGCGCAGACCTGCGGTATCCGGACGTTTCTATCCATCATCCAGGGACGATCTCTCGGAGATGATCGATCGGTGTTTCTCACATCCTCTGGCTTCGGGGATATCACCGTCCTCCGGGAAGGTCCGCGGTCTGATGGTGCCCCATGCGGGGTATGTCTGTTCGGGCCCCATCGCAGCCAAGGCGTTCAGGACGGTCGCAGAGGACAGGAATCCCGATGCGTACGTCATCATCGGTCCGGACCACCACGGTGTCTGTCCCGGGAGCGTCCTGTGCTCCGACAGCTATCTGACGCCCTTCGGCGAATGTAGGACACATGCGGGGATATGCTCCGGACTCGCGGAACACATCCCCGATGCACCGGAGCTCCACGCGTACGAACACTCTATCGAGGTGGAGGTGCCGTTCATCCAGTACATCGACCCCGATGCGAGGATCGTCCCGGTGATCATGGGGGACCAATCGTTTCCGTCGGCCCGGATGTTGGCGGATCGGATATCGGAGGCATGCGAGGGGTACGATGTCGTCGTGGTCGCATCCACGGACATGTCCCACTACGTTTCGAACACCGTCGCACGTTCCCAGGCGGACCTCGTCCTGGAGCGGGTATGTGCGATGGATGCCGAGGGCATGGTGTCCGCCGTCCGCGGTAACCGCATAACGATGTGCGGGTACGGTCCCGCGGCGGTGGCGATGATGTGCTCCGAAGGGTGCGACGCCGAGGTCCTGGGATATGCCGACTCCTTCGACACCGTAGGTTACGACCCCGATTCGGTCGTGGGATACGCATCCGTCGCATTCACCGAACGGCGGTGATTTTCGTCATCCTTATATCCGATTCACGAAAATCCGTGTCATATGGCAGACAACCAGAACTTCTGCGAGAAGTGCGGTCAGTATCTGAACGAAGGTGCCGCGTTCTGTCCCGCCTGCGGGAAGAGGGTCCCGGGAAGGTCCCCCGAGCAGGTGGAGGCCGAGCGCGAGGCCATCCGTACGGCGATGTCGTCCCGTCTCAAATGGGCCGCCATCATGATGCTCGCATACTCCATCCCGTTCCTCCTGATCGGGATATACGTCTCGGTGTCCCTGGACACCCTCGTGAGCGAGCTTGTGGGCAATCCGTCCTATGAGAGCTACATGGAGCTCGTCGGTCTCTCCGAGGCCGAACTGCACGACCTGCTGCAGCAGAGCGGCATCCTGTTCATCGTGTCCTCCCTGTGCGGCGTGCTCTCATCCGTGCTCTGCTTCAGGAGGCGCCTCTACTGGGGTGCGGTCATCCTGTGCATTCTGTCGTTCCTCATCGGTTCGACCGGGTTCTTCGCACTCTTCATGGGTCTGGGGGCATTCTGGCTTCTCCTGTCCAGCAAGTTCGTCTTCTCCGAATACTCGGAGAGGTTCGACGAAGAGATGGCGAAGATCCAGTGAGCTTCCGGAAAGATACAGAAAACCTAAGGAAACAGTTTAATGCGGGGGATGACCCCCGCCGTTATGTGTTATCTCAGATACGTTTGAGGTACTTGAGGTTGGGTTCGTAGACGAGACCCTTGTCCATCAGGATGTTGGAGATCTCCTCGAGCTCTATGCTGCTGATGCCCTCGGCCTCCGCACGCCTCTCCAGTTCGTCCCTGGGGGCGCCCTTCCCGTCCGTGTCCAGCTCCTCGAGCATGTTCAGGATGATGTCCTCGATCTGTCCGAAGTTGTGGTCATCACCGGAACCCGATCCTCCGGAGGGCGATCCGGGCATGTCGATCTCGATCTCATCGGGTTCGTCCGAGAGGTCCTCGGGGAATCCGAAGTCCACATCCCTGTCGGGCAGGAGCAGCCTCAGCGCACCCTGGATGGTCTTGAGGTACAGTGACGAATCGGGCATCTGTCCGTATCCGTCCAGTGCGAACAGGAGTCCGGATGCCTCTGCGGGGGTCAGACCCATCTTGATCAGGTCCTCCTCCTTGGCATCGGGCATACCGAGGACGGTCCTGACGTTCTTGAGCCTCCTCCAGGTGTCCTTGGCGGTCTCCAGGAGCCATTCCCTGCGGGTGGCCTCGTCGACCTTCACGATGTGCTCGGGTCTGACGGAGACGTAAACCCTGTCGCTGTTGTCGCCGGTGTAGGTCCTGACCCTTCCGACGGCCGCCACGAAACAGGGGACCTCGATGTCCGCCATGGTGGCGGATGCCTCGGGCTGGTACCTTCCGACGTTGATGTAGAAGCTGCCGGACACATCCTGTATCCTGCCCCTCCAGAGGGGTTCGTCCTCCCCTCCGACGTTCTCTTTCTCGGTGAGGACGCCCGCGATGAGCACCCTGTTCATCTTGGCACCCAGCGGTGATACGACGTACGAGGGACTCTTCTCCTCGGTGGCCTTGATCTCCAATGCGGATGCGTTCAGTTCGGGGGCGAAAACCCTCCATGCGGTCTCCCTAGCGTTCATAACGATGCCTCCACTTCGTTGAGGAGTTTGGCGGCCTCCGCCTCCAGGTCTATCTCCACGGGCGATGCGCCCTTGACGATCATGCTGGGCCCGAAGTTGTCGCTCATGACGTTCCCGGTGATGCGGACCCTCTTCATGAGGATCCTGCCGGCCATCTCCCTTCCGACGACCCCTTCTCCCTGGACCGCCGCGAGTCCCTGTGCTGCCTCCATGGTCACTCCCGTGAGCTTCTCGGTGTCGGCACGGTTGATGATGGCCCCGATGGCGCCTGTCCCGTCGTCCACGACGACCTTCAGCCTGAGGTCGGGCACACCCTCCACCTGTCCGTGGGCGGTGCACACGCCGTTGAGGATGGAGCGGTTGCAGTTGGGGCACCTCTTGATGATGCCGCTTCCGGCCTTGAGGTCCACGACAAGTCCCTCGACGGTGATGTCCAATCCGCCTCCGACCCTGGTGACCTCGTCGATGGTCCTCTTGGAGGATCCGGTGTCGATGTTGCCGATGTCCGCGTTGACGCGGGTGACCTCGCATCTGTCGCCCAGGTTCAGCTGGGGGATGCCCTTCCAGCCCCTGATGTATGCGTTCTTCACGCAGATGGTCTCCCCCTCCTTCAGGGAGAAATCGCTCCATGCGGAGTACTGGATTTTCCCGGTGCCGTCGGCGAGTATCCCTGAGTACACGGTCTTGGGGACGCCCTTCACCAGGACCTCCCTGGATTCTGCGGACATGATGCGTCCGGTGACCGTGACGTTGTTCATGCCCTCCTTGATGTCCGCCACCTTGCATTCGACGGAGGTGGACTGGATCTCACGCTCGGGTAGGTCCATGGTGACGCCCGAAGCGGGCTCCACACGGGCACGGTTGCCGAGGTTGATCTGGACCTTCTCGTTCCAGAGTTTGCAGTAGCAGTTCTTGAAAACGTAGATGGAGCCTTTCTCGAGAGCGACGCTCCCGGGCTCCCACATGGTGAACGAGGCGGTTCCGCTCTCGTCACCCAGGATACCGGACACGATGGTCTTGGCCAGACCCTTCACGGTGATCTCCTTGTTGTTGACGTAGACCACCTTGGCGGTGATGTCCACGTTCTGCTCGGTACCGCTCAGCTCCCCGATCTTCTTGACCACGGAACCGGCCGTGACGAAGGAGGATGTGTCGGTGTTGCCGTACTTCCTTATGATCCCCCTCTTCGCGGCATCGATCCCCACGTGGTAGTCATCGATGTACCTGGTGAGTTCGCTAACGAGCTGTTCTTCGTCGATCCTGTCTCCGAGCACCCTTTTCATTTCCTCTATATGGGGTGTTAGTTCTGTTCTGTCCATCGTATCGACCTGCCCCGCAACGGAGGCAGTATCTCCATCCGTCAGCCTGTATTTAAACGCGGACGCGTGCGGTAATACGATACACGGGTGGCCAGACAGGGGACGGTGATCGGACATACCT
>CAZWKY010000037.1:0-16597 GCA_964634095.1 uncultured Methanomassiliicoccales archaeon
GTTGATATCTCCATCTTTTTGTATCCGATTAGGTATAGTCATAATACTTATCATGAGGATGAACATGTCGGCTCTGTATGAACGAGAAGGCTATCGACAGCTGGGACTCGCCCTGGTTGGACCAATCTGTGGACGGGATCGGGACCTCGGACCTCGACGGTCGGGCTTTGGCGTATTCCAGGAAGAGGGTGACAGAGGCCCATGCCGTCGGCGGGTATGTTCCGAACCTCTCCGACGAGATGTTGTTGGGTGAGATGGGCCTTATGGTCGAGGGGAACATCACCCGTGCAGGGGTACTGCTGTTCCATCCGCATCCGGAGGACCTCATCATAGGTTCGTTCACCAAACTCGGCATGTTCATCGGTCCGGAGATCGTGACCCAGGACCTCATCGGCGGACCGTTGGTCTGCAGGTATCACCGTATCCTGGAGACCCTCCGCATCAAGTACCTCTCGAAGATGATCACATACCACGGATGGACAAGGGTCGAGGTGGACCCCTTCCCCGAAGTCGCCCTGAGGGAATGCATCCTGAACGCGTTGGTGCACAACGACTACGGGTCGTTCAATCCGGTCCAGATGCGCTTCTGGCCCGAGAAGGCGATGATATCGGATTCGGGAGGGATGCCGGAGGGTATGACCGTCGGGGAGCTCCTGAGAACGCCTACCCCCATGCCGGTCAATCCGCGGATCGCACGGGTGTTCTCGATGATGGGCCTCACGGAGAACCGTGGACTCGGGATGGGTCGTATCCTCGGTTGTTATAAGGACAAGGAGGACAGAGGTATGGAGGTGAGGGCCGGTCCAGGGTACTTCCAGGTCACCATGGATGCTGTCATCACCTTGGAGGACATCCGTGACCGGTTGTTCCAGTGATCGGACGGGGTTGCACCTCATGTTCGGAAGGTTGTTCCAAAGAGACATTCCCCCACAGAGACTTCCGGGGATAGTTGCACCGATCGCCGAACGTCACAGGATGAAACGCGTATGGCTTTTTCGGATCCCGTGCCCGTGGGGACCATAGGCGTGACAGCGACTACGACTTCTGCATCCTCATGGAGGGGGGCGTCCCTACTGAATGTGATAGCATTCTCCAATGAGCTGGAGAAGAAGTTGGGAAGGACCGTCGACATAGCGTATGAGGACTACATGAGCGACCGTTTCAGACAGAGGGTCGAACGCGACAGACTGTTGATCAACGAAGCATGAGGGTGATGGCATCGGTCTGACGGATGCTGTGGACAACGGCACTCTTCAGGGGGAACCCGATGATGTCCCCCACATCGCTTGTGTCTGAGAATCTTCCCAGCGGTCAGCCGTGCCGTTCCTCTTCACGGTGACGGGCATGGTGCCGGGGTGGATCCTGCCGTCGTTGTTTATGTGCTCTGTGAGGAGGATCATCCTGATACAGGTTCCGAATACGGGCAGTATCGGTCCGTCGGTTCTATGCCTATCGGATTCACAGACAATAATGACTCAAAAGAATGTAGTGTCGAACATCCATATTATATACTTCTTTGTCGATATAAGGTGTGAGGTAATCCTTTAAAACAAGAAGAGTTGGGTTTCGTCAGCATCGAGTTCCTATTGATTCTTCCATTCATCTCCTTTGATAACGATAATGCAGATCCGTGAGGTCGGTTTTCCCGGTAGTCAGAGGGGATTACCTCACTTTCTTTCCACCAGGGCGTCCAGCCTTCCGTTTCTGTTCAGAAATCATATTCCGTAAGATACTCACTTTCAGATTACTGACTTGAAGATTACTGATTCCAGAATCAGCAATATAAAAGTATATAATCCATCCCAACCAATCCACATCGTATGTTCTACGGGAGGAAGCGTGAGCTCCGCGAGCTCGATGAGAGGTACAACAGCGGCAGGTTCGAGTTCCTCCCGATATACGGCAGGAGGCGCGTGGGCAAGACCGCCCTCCTGAGGGAGTTCATGAGGGACCATCCCGGAATCCTCTACACTGCCAACAACCACGGTCTGAAGGCGAACATCGACGGTCTGGCATCCGCACTCCTCGGCGTGGAGGCCTCCACAACCATCGAGGCCGTGTTGGATTGGATCAGACGGAGATCCGAATCGGAACGTCTCCTCCTGGTGATAGACGAGTATCCCCGTATCGTGAGGAGCGACCCCGTGTTCGGGGAGTATCTGCAGGAGTTCATCGACGACATCCACGGGGATTCGAAGCTGTTCCTGATCCTCTGCGGATCCTCCAGGGATGCGATGATCCATGAGGTCATGGCATACAGCGCCCCTCTTTACGGACGTCGCACCGGTTCCATGGAGATCAGACCGCTCGACATATGGGATTCCATGGGGCTCCTGGAGGGGTTCGGCAGGGAGGATGTAGCGAGGATATACGGCATGGTGGGAGGGATACCCATGTACCTACGCCTGTTCGACAGCGATAGGACGCTCGGTGAGAACGTGGCCGAACTGTTCCTGAGGGAACACTCTCCTCTCCGCAATGAGCACATCATACTCCTGATCGAGGAGGTGGAGCACCCGTTCCTGTACGAAAGGGTCATGGATGCCGTCGCCAGGGGGAATGTGACCGTTGGCGATGTGGCCGAGCGTTGCGGTCTCGAGACATCCGCCGCCTCCAGGTACCTGGGGAAACTGGTATCCATGGGCCTCGTGGAGAAGCAGCGTCCGGTGGACAATCCCGAGGGGAGGATGACACGCTACCGTATCCCCGACCCGTTCCTGAGGTTCCTGTTCTCAAGGGTCCTGCCCGTCATCGATGTGACGGACCCGGAGGATCCCCGGGAGATCGCTGACTCCATCCTCGGATCATCCCAATCCGATGGGTTCACCGACCTCTGCACCCAGCATCTGAGGCGTGTCCATGGAGGGTCCCCGGGGACATGGTGGGGTACCGACCGCAACACCCGCACCCCGGCGGACATAGACATCATCATCACCCGGATCGTGGACGGCGAGTTCACCGGATGGTTCGTGGAGTGCGACACAGGTTCGGAACCTGTGGGGGCTGAGGTCCTGGACGGACTGAGGTACAGGATGGCCCTGGTGAAGGGGTACGGGGAGAGGAACCCCGTCATCTACTCCGGATCGGGCTTCACCGACGCCCTCCTCGCGGAGAACGGGGTGGAACTGTACACACTCGATGACATCCTCGACGGGAAAGGCATCAGGAGGTAGGGGCATCCTGCATCCGTCTTTTTATATCGAAGCGGCTTCGGTCCCCCAATGACATCTGAACTCATCTTCGTCGGACTCGGTCTCAGCGGGACCGATGGTATGACCGTCAAGGCCCTCAACGCCCTGAGGGAGTGCGACAGGATCTACGCCGAATTCTACACATCCATGCTCATCGGAACCAAACCCGAGGACCTCGAGGCCATACTGGGCAAGAAGGTCAAGGTCCTGTACAGGGCCCAGGTGGAGGAATGCGATGACATCATCAGGGATGCGATGGAGATGAGGGTCGGTTTCATCACCGCCGGCGACACCATGTCCGCCACCACCCACGTGGACCTCAGGATCCAGGCCGCTGAGGCAGGCATCCCCGTGAGGATGTTCCACGGGATCTCCATCTTCGCCGCCGCACCCACATCGTTGGGTCTCCAGCACTACAAGTTCGGAAGGACCGTCACCCTCCCGTTCATCGAGGACAACTACCACCCCAAGTCCCCCTACGACCACATCAAGGAGAACAAGGACAGGGGACTGCACACCATGATCCTCCTGGACATCCGTGCCGACGAGCTCAGGTACATGACCGCCCACCAGGCGATCGAGTGGCTGCTCCTGGGCGAGGAGAAGTGGGGTGAGGGCCTCATAGACGACAAGACCCTGATCTGCGTGGCATCCAAGGTCGGATCCCCCGAGGAGAGGGTCTTCGCAGGTTATCCCAAGGACCTCCTGGAGATGGACCTGGGCGAGCCCCTGCAGACACTTGTCCTCCCCGGGAAGCTCCACTTCATGGAGGCCTTCGCACTGGTCAGGTTCGCCGGTGCTCCCGAGGAGATCATCGAGGAGGAGTGAACGGCCCCGCCGTTCCCCTCCAAACCACTTCCCTCTACATTTTCTGTCCATAGGACGCAGGTTTTTGTCCCTTCTCTGGCATAGGCCAGCGTAGATTATAAGGATGTAAAATAGTGGATTATTCATCCAATACTATATATCCTTAGACCGTTTCGAAGAACGCACTACCTATTGGAGGAATACCATGGATAAGAAGAACATGGGTGTCGCAGCGGTCGCCACGATCGCTATCGTCATCGTTCTCGCAGCATCCTTCGTGATGCTCGGCAACGACAACGGTGATGTCGATGACACCGAGACCATCAAATTCCTCATCCAGGACGACAAAGGAGTTTACTTCTGGGTCGAGGGTGAGGGAGACACGGCTATCGCCGCTTTCGAGAACGCTATCGGACAGGACGTCTACAAGGATGCAGCCGCATTCGTCCCCAGCACCGACAAGGACACCGGAGCCTCAAACGGAATCAAGTCCCTGTACGGAGTCGACTCCGCTCAGGATGCCGAAGGCAACTGGTCCTGGTGGCAGCAGTTCATCTGGGACGGTTCCGCATGGAACGCTTCCGAGCTGATGATGGATCAATACGGATTCAATGAGTCTGAGTACATCGCTGTCGTCTTCTCCGACGGCTCGATCACACCCAAGGTCACCCCCGCAGACGTGAAGATCTGGGACCAGTCCCAGGACGGAACCGTCTTCACCATCGAGTCCTCCACCGGACTCACATTCCAGGTGAACGGAGAGGGAACCACAGTCTACGATGCATTCAAGGACGCCACCTCCACATACGCCATCCCCTATGTGCCCACTAAGGATGCAGGCGGTGTCGAGACCGGAATCAAGGAGATGTTCGGACTCGAGATGGTTCCTGAGGGAACCACCTGGTACTACTGGACACAGTACTACTGGGTGGACGGTGAGTGGACATACTCCGACTCTTACATGAACGGAATCAACTCTGCTGATTACCCTCTCTGTAAGATCATCTACGACAGTACGACCTTCTGAGAGTGAACCGATGCAGGCTTCACAACTCAAAGTAGTGATCTCCGTAGCGATACTGGTCGCAGGGTTAGCCCTGACTGTGGCCTGCATCACATCAGAAACAACCGAACCCGGCTCCGGGGTCGTCATCGACTTCGGAGACCGGGAAACCTCTTACACCGAGGTGGATGTGTCCGCGCACTCGGACCCCCTGTCCATCCTCGATTACGCTTGTCACTATCACGGCTACGAACTCGTCACGAACGGTGATGAGGTCGTCAGCGTCGACGGAAGGTCCGATGGAAAGTGGACCTTCTACGGTGTGCCCATCGGTTCTACGGAATGGTCTGAGATAAGGGACGCTTCTTTTTTCGAGGCAGATGGATATATCATCCTATGTTGGGCACTGTCAGACGACGGTTCGATCCCGTCCCCCGCGGTCGATCCAACGGGGGTCTGCTTCTACGGACAGGACATCCCCGCACGCGTCGTCTCCCTCGCACCTTCATGCACGGAGACCATCGCCGCCGCAGGCGGATTGGACAGCATCGTGGCCACCGATCAGTACAGCAACTACCCTTCCGAGATCGTCGACCTCAGGAACTCCGGCGAGATCTCCACGGTCGGAGGTTTCACCAACCCCAGTTACGAGATGATCCTGAAGGCATCACCGGACCTCGTGGTCTGCATAGATTCGCAGAACGCACACATCCAGACCGCCGAGAAGCTCAGACAGCACGGCATCGATGTGCTGGTCATCAGCGGCGGAGAGGAACGCGACGTCCTCATGGACAACATCTTCATGGTCGGAGTGGTCTTGGGAACACAGGACTCCACAAACATCACGATCGGGACCATCGAGGGTCAGATCGACCGTGTCGAGGAGATCGTGGAGAACGGGGACAACGTCTGGGACAAGCGCGTCATGGTCGCACTGTCCGCGGTCAAATCCCCATGGGTCTCGGGTTCCGACACATACATCTCCGATGTCATGTCGGGCATCAGGCTCGTCAACATCTACTCCTCCGAATCGGGATGGGTCCAGGTCAATGCCGAGACCATCCTCCAGTACGATCCGGAGTACATCATCATCGTGTCGAGCGATTACAAGGCGACACAATCCAACTATGATTCCATGCTGGCATCCATGTCCACCGAATGGAAGGCGACATCCGCGTACAAGAGCGGGAACATCTACCTCTTCTGTGACGACGCCTGCGACCTCGTGTCCCGTCCCGGACCCCGTGTCGCACAGATCACGGAGCTCTTCGCCAGGACCATGCAGGGCAGTGCATTCGATGACGGCATCACCGTCCCCAAGTTCGTCGGAGACGAATACAGGGACTATCTCACAATCAGCAAGGAGGGTTCCATCTGAACAAATACCTCAAACTACCTCTGGCCGTCATCGCGGTCGCCGCACTGTGCCTGGTCCTCCTGGCACCCTGTGACGCCGATGCGGCCCCTGGCGACATGGTGCTCATAGACCAGGGCAACGGCATCACCGAATGGACCGGAGCCTCCGGAAGCACCATGTCCGATGTCCTGAAGGGGGCCGCCGACACCCTCGGACACGATCTGTCCCTCGCACCGTCCGTCACCATGGACGGCAGGGACTCAGTGACGATCGGCGATACGACGACATCCTGGAGGTTCTATGTCTGGGAGAACGGTTCGTGGAAGGATTCGACATCCTCCTTCGACCCCTCGGCACCCTACAACGGGGGTTCCGTGGCATTGGGATTCCACCCTGAGGGCATCGCCCCGGTGGAGACCCCCGAGTACAGGTCATCCTGGACCATGGTCCGTGGGGATGCACTCTCCACCGGCCACCAGACCGCCGACCTGGACACATCCGGGGACGGGTCCGTGGAGTGGTCCTTCACCTACGGCAAATCCAACTACGTCACATCCACCATCCTCATCGAGGGGAGGTACGCCTACGTGGTCGCAGGCGGAGGTTACACCACGATGATGGACAAGCCCACCATCTACTGCTACGACCGTTTCACAGGGGAGACCATCTGGTCGTTCACATACGCGATCGGTGCGGGTTACGAGACCGCCACCGGCGCCATCGTCGGCGACCACATCTACATCCCCGCCACCGAGGGTAAACTGTACAGGATACCCCTCACAGGACCCGGTGCGGACAACTCACAGGTCAAGAGCCTCGACATCCCCAGGGGTGCAGGCCACACACTGACCGGACTCGGTTACTCCACCGGTCCCGCATCCCTCGTCTACGATTCGGGTATGCTTTACTTCGGCGCATCCGACGGATACGTCTACTGCGTCGACCTGGACCTGGACATCGTCTGGAAGTCCGAGATCGGAGGACGCGGATACTACGCATCCCCCACTGTGTACGACGGTGTCGTCTACTACGGCGCCCTGGACGGTGTCCTGTACGCCTTCGACCAGGTCACAGGCGAGCTCATCGACTCCGTCACCGTCCACACCGCCCAACACAAGGACAAGACCTATGGTATGGCCAACACACCCGTCGTCGTGGACGGCATCCTGATGCTCTCCTTCTCGGACGGACGCGGAATGGACTCCTCCGAGGGAGGTATCGCCGGGTACCGTATGACCGATTCCGGATTCGTCCAGGTCTTCAAGAACATGGAGCCCGGACTCTGCGGTTCCTGTGTCGTCCCCGTGGAGGATGATTCCTTCAAGGGCATCTACTGCACCGGATACAGGGCATTGTTCCGCGTGAGCACCGAAGGTGTGTACGAGGTCATGTCCGAGGTCGAGAACACCTTCAAGGCACCCATGGTCCTTGTCAACGGCACCGACCTCTTCGCATCCACATACGACACCCCCGGGAAGATCTTCGTCTTCGACCTGTCCGGTGACATCACCGCCAAGCTGGACCGTCCCTCGGACTCCGACCAGTACTGCATGGGGGCACCCATCATCATCGACGGCATGCTCTACAACGGTACCGACGGAGGGGCCTTCGCCTACAAGGGAACGGTCCCTGCGGTGTCCGTACCGACCGGAGGTTCATCCTTCTCGATCGACATCGGACTCGTCGTTCTGGCAGTGCTGGTGATCCTGCTCGTCGTGATCGTGTTCATGATGTTCAGCAAGGCACGCGAGGCCGGAATGCCCCTCGTGCCCTTCATCCGTTCCAGGCTCAAGGATGCCAGCGGATTCAACAACGCCGGCGGTTCCAAGGTCAAAAGGAACAAGCGCCGTCTGATCACCGTGATGGCCGTCGGTCTGTTCCTGACGTTCATCCTGTTCGTCATGAGTTTGATGTACGGTCCCTCGGGCAACTACTCCTTCGTGGACGCACTGTCCAACTTCTGTTCCGGACTCTCCGCAACGATATCCGGACAGGAACTGACATACGACGAGATCATGGTCTTCGACTCCAGGGGATGCCGTGCCGTTGCGGCGGTTGCGGTCGGTATCGGTCTGTCCATCTCTGGATCGATCTACCAGGCCATCATCAGGAACCCTATGGTCGATCCGTACATCATGGGAGTGTCCGCGGGAGCCGGAGTGGCCGCCGTCTCGACGATAGCGTTCAACTTCACCTTCTTCGGACTCCTGGGCGATGTGACATACGCAACGCCCATCGTGGCCATGGTCGGAGGTCTGGTCGCCTTCGGATGCACCATGCTCCTGGCCGAGAAGGCCGGAGGTTCGTCGACCAACTACGTCCTGGCGGGGGTCATCATCGGATTGGTGTTCTCCGCGATCCAGACCCTGATGCTCAGCATGGCCGGCGACAAGCTCAACAGCGCCATGTCCTGGCTGTTCGGATCCTTCGCCAACATCGACTGGGACGAGGCCATCATGGTCCTGATCCCCTCCCTGGCGATGTCCCTGGTCCCGTTGGTGTGGGCCAAGGAGTTCAACCTGGTCCTCCTGGGTGAGGAGCAGGCCCGTCAGATGGGATTGGACGTCAGGAGGTTCAACAGGTGGATGCTGATCCTGGCATCGGTCCTGGCATCCGTGTGCGTCGCATTCGTCGGTATCATCGGATTCGTGGGACTCGTGGTCCCCCATCTGTGCCGTATGATCCTCGGAGGCGACCACAGGCTGGTCATGCCCGCATCGATGGTCGTCGGAGCGGCACTGATGCTCGCAGCGGACCTGTTCGCGAAGCTGATCATGAACCCGTTGGAGCTCCCCGTAGGAGCCATAACCACCGTTATCGGAGCCCCGGTGTTCGCTTATCTCCTCATCAAGAAAGGGAGGATGTACGATGGATGAGACACCCCTGTTGGAGGTCAGGGACCTCCACAAATACTACGACGACGGGTACCACGCGGTCCGCGGTGTATCCTATCAGATCCCCCCGGGGATGCTGGTCGGTCTGATCGGACCCAACGGATGCGGTAAGTCCACCATGATGAAGTGCATCAACAGGATGCACAACCCCTCGTCCGGTGAGATCCTCATAGACGGTGAGTCCGTCCTTAAGAAGACACCCGCCGAGGTGGCCAAGCTCGTGTCCAACGTTCCCGCGGAACTGAGGAACAGCTTCGGACTCACTGTGTATGAGACGGTCATGATGGGTCGCTACCCGTTCCTGAAGAACGTGTGGTGGGAGACCGACAACGACGAGACCGCCGTGTTGGATGCACTGAGGAAGTTCGGTGTGGACCATCTCCAGGACAGACAGCTCAACATGCTGTCCTCAGGGGAGATGCAGCGTGTGCTCATCGCCAAGGCCTATGTGCAGGAGCCCAGGCTGATGCTGGTGGACGAACCCACCTCCCACCTGGACATGAAGTACAAGCTCGGTGTGATGGAGTACCTCAACGCCATGGTGAAGAAGGACATGACCATCCTCGTGGCGGAACATGACATCTCCCTCATGGCGAGGTACTGCGACCTCTGCATCATCATGAGGAAGGGTGAGATCATGGCCATCGGCAAGCCCAAGGAGGTCATCACCCCCGAACTCATCGCAGACGTCTACGATGTCAACGCGTCCGTCGGATTCGACAGCGACGGGGAGCTGTTCGTGCTCCCCAAGAGGGTCCGTACCGGACACGACCAACTCTGAGACCGGGGGACCATCCCCCATCCAAACCGCTTCCTTCTTTATATCCGTCCGTCATCCCTCGGTCATGACCCGTTGCGTACGTGTTCCGAAGAGGGAGGGCGAACCCGTGAGATCCAAGCTCGCCGCCGAGGGAAATCTCGATCTTGATTCCAGGATACGCGCGGACGGTGATTTCCTCCTGATACCGATACTGTGCGACACCTTCGACGGTTACGAGGTGGTGGACGCGGAGATGGAGGGACAGGGTCACAGGCCCAAGGACTACCGCGATGTGGCGGAGGTACCCGACGACCTGAAGGGGACACTGCCCAGTTCCTTCGACGTGGTCGGTGATGTGGCCATGATAAAGCTCCCGGACGAGCTCATTCCATACAAGGTGACCATAGGGGAGGCGCTGTTGGAGGTCAACCACAGCCTGCGCACTGTGTTCCTGGATTCAGGTGTCAAGGGCGAGTTCAGGATACGCGACCTGGAGCAGATCGCAGGTTCCGGTTCATCCGAGACGGTCCACAAGGAGTTCGGGGTCAGACTGTACACGGACCCCTCGAGGGTCTACTTCAACCCCAGGCTCTCGACGGAGAGGTCCAGGATCGCATCCCTCGTGAGGGACGGAGAGGTGATCATAGACATGTTCGCAGGTGTCGCACCCTTCGGTACGGTGATCTGCAGGATGGCGAACCCGGAGGTCGTCTATTCGATAGACCTCAATCCCGATGCGGAGCATTTCGCCCGTCTCAACGCCGAGAAGAACCATGTGGAACAGGTGGTTCCGATGACGGGGGATTCCTCCAAGCTGGTCTACGACCTGCCAATGGCGGACCGTATCATCATGAATCTGCCCCAGATCGCAGACAGGTTCCTCCGCTATGCCATGGACCGCCTGAAGGCCGGTGGTGTGGCCCACATGTACAAGATAATCGAGAGGGAGGAGTTCCCCTCATTCTGTGACGCCCTGACCGAGGAGATGAGGGGGTTCGGAAACGACATCTCCATAGGATGGTCCGAACTGAAGACCTACTCCCCCACGATGAGCGTCTACTCCATGGACATCACCAAACTGTGATGTCCGGATAAGGGGGTTGGATCGGAGGTCGCCCTCCGATGATGGCCCGATCAGGCCTTCTTCACGGGTTCCAGTGTGATCCCGGTCTGTCCCTGATAGTTCCCGCTCCTCTGGGAGTAATCCTTGATGGTGTCCGAGTTCAGTGTCTCGAAGACCATCTGGCAGAACCTCTCGCCGATGGGGAGCTCCACGGGGTCGTCGGTGGCGTTGTATGCTCCGAGGGTCAGTGTTCCCTCGAATCCGGCATCGATCTTGCCGAAGGCTCCGATGATACCCTTCCTGATCCACGTGGTCCTGAGCCACAGCTGTGCGCACACATCCGAGGGCATCCTGACCCTCTCGATGGTGGAGACATAGAACATGGTCCTCGGAGGGATGGTGACCGTTCCCTCCCTTTTGATCCCATCATCCCCTCTGACGGAGATCTCGGCTATGCGCAGGTCGTAGCCGTTGGGTGTCAGTCCCCTCTCGTGGTAATCGGAGATGCCCAGGTATCCGGTCATCATGCTCTCGACAATGTCCTTGTCAGATAGAATCGCCATGTGTCCCAATCACCACGTAGGATAAAGTAGGTTCGCAGCGTTGTCCGTGGTATGATCATCCCCCGTTTCCTGAGAGAGGGCGACCGCATAGGTGTCACGGCACCTTCCTTCGGTGTCACAGACCCGACGGACATCGCACGTTTCGGACATGCGAAGGAGAGGCTTTCGTCGATGGGTCTCGATGTCGTGGAGACACCAGACGTGTACACCGCCGACGGGACGGGCCGGAGCGCTCCTGCGGAGCAGAGGGTGGCTGAACTGAACTCCCTCCTGGGGGATCCGGATGTGGCGGCGGTGATATCCGCCAAGGGAGGGGACTACCAGTGCGAGATGCTCCCCCTGATGGATTGGGACCTCCTGGAGGGGAACCCAAAATGGATGCAGGGTTATTCGGACAACACCACACTCCTGTTCAGGATCACCGCGGAGCATGACATCGCGACGGTGTACGGTGGCAACTTCGGTGACTTCGGGATGGAGCCGTGGCACAGGAGCGTCACGGAATCCCTGGAGTTCCTCAGAGGCATGAGGACATCACAGGATTCGTTCCCCATGCATGAGGTCGGTTTTTCGGACAGGGTCACGGGTCTGGAGCCCCTGGATCCGACGGCGCCCACGGTCTGGAGGTCCACAGAGGGCGACACATCGTTCTCCGGAAGGTTGATCGGAGGTTGCATGGACGTCCTGGAATGGGATCACAAGGTGAACGGTACCTCACTGAAAGGGTTCAACGACCTGTACTCCGACGAGGGGATAGTGTGGTACATGGAGACCTACGACATGGATGCGGTCAGGATACGTGACATGCTGTCAGGTATGTCGGAGGACGGTTGGTTCCAGGGGGTGACGGGATTCGTCTTCGGAAGGCCGCTGTTCTATGACGGTCCCGATTACATGGAGGTCGTCACCGACGTCCTGGGGGAGTACGATGTCCCCATGGTGTTCGATGCCGATGTGGGTCACAAGGCGCCCAGGATGACGTTCATAAACGGTGCCATGTCCAGGTTCGATATCCGGGATGGTAGGTGTCATCTGGAGTACACGTTCTGATGAACCATCAATATCCTGACCACAGATCATTCGGTGTTGGATATGTGTTCATCAGGAACACAATCGTATCGGTGGAAGATTAATAACTACAGAACGATGGCCCTCCATGCGTTTGCCCAGGAATCCGCCCGATATCGGGTCGATACCATCAGAGGGACTGAGGTCACAGGAGTTCCTCTCCGAAGAGGTCGGAAGGTATGCAGAGGGGTTCAACCGTCGGCATCTCCACTGGTCGGAGGTCCGTCTCAGGGACCACAAGGGCCGTTACGAGAGGTCGTACGTCTTCGGGGAGACCGATGAGAATGATATGACCTATTTCGTCCTGTACGATCTGAGGGCCCTGTCATCCGTGATTGATGGGTTCGAGGCCTGATGTATGTGAACGGTCGACCCCGGATCGGAGAGACGGTGATGGTGGAAGAACACAAAGAAAAGCAACCACAGGATAAGTAGAAGAATGGTGCAAGGGATGGGATTTGAACCCACGGACCACTAAGGACAAGGCCCTCAACCTTGCGTCGTTGGCCATGCTTGACTACCCTTGCACTGGGTAAACTGAGGATAGACGAGAAGTATTAAAATGTTTCTATAACAAATTTGTATACACCCTCGGAACATATCGGATTCCGAGGGTGTATGTGATGGAATCATCATCTGAGCCAGTATTCCTTTCCGGCGCGCCCCAATGCGAGGACGTTCTCGTCAGGGCTGGAGATGGGTGTCTCGCATCCGGGTGCGAGGATGAAACCTCCCTCCTGTCCCGCCTGGTCCAGGATCCTGTAGCACTCCTCCCTGATGGATTCGGGCGTACCGGACATCATCTGTTGAACGGGGTCGATGTTCCCCATGAGGGCCAGCTCCCTTCCGGCCTTCCTCTTCGCCTCTCCGGGGTCAACCGCATGGTCGAAGCTCAGACAGTCCGCACCGGTGGCGGGGAGCTGTGCCATGGTGTTCAGTGTGTTTCCGCAGATGTGGATGAAGGCGGGGATGTCGCTGTCCTCCCTCTTCATATCACCGATAACCTGCTTTATGGGGTCTGCAGAGTACTCCGCGAACATCTCGGGTGAGATGAGGTCCTCGGATGATGTCGGATCGGCCATCCACATCACAGTCGCACCTGCATCGACCATGCGCCTCTGCATCGCCGAAACCAATGGGGTGACCTTGGCGATCATGGACTTCACCAGTTCGGGCTCCATGAAGGTGTTCATGATCATGTTCTCCACACCCATGACGTATCCCGCGGTGGTTATGGGTCCCCAGGACAGGCCGCAGATGTGCAGGTCCTCCGGGAGGATCCTGGCGGTCTCCTCGAGACTGTCCACGAAGACCTTGGTGAAGTTGGGGCATTCGGATGCCTCGTACGGATCGAATACCGCAAGGGCATCGATGTCCTCCTGTGTGTCGCAGATGCTCTTGTTGATGTGACCGTAGTCGTCCTCGGGGAACGTGACGTCCATCCCGAGGTCCATGAACGGTACCTGGGAGTCGAGGATGGGCTTGATGAAATCCGATTCGGTCCTCATCGCATAATCGACTGAGACCTTGGCGGACAGCTGGGGGTCCCACCTGGCGCTCTCCACCGTGACACCCGCGCTGCGGGCGGCGGTGACCAATGCGAAGTTGTTGACGGGGGTCCTCTCGGTCCTCTCGTGGTTGAGGGCTGCTTCCACGCATGCCCTGTGTCCTGCGTCCTTCATGGCATTCACCTTTCGAATGCCATAGTATCGGTCAGGGTGCTATAAAGTTCTGGTCGAGATGACCTATGACGCGTTTGGTGAACTCGTCCGTTGTGAGGGTGCCGCCCATATCCGGGGTGGTCTCCCCCGCTCTGTACGTCTCCTTCAGCGCCTCGGTTATGGTGTCCGCCGCCGATCTCCTGTTGAGGTTCGACAGGGCCATGGCACCGGCGAAGATCGCGGATGTGGGGTTCACATACTCCTTCGGCACGTTCTCGAAATGGTGGATGTTCCCGGGCACCAGGAGGAAGTTGGAGTCCCCTGCGAACCCTATGGGGGACAGGTGGTTCCCTCCCGCCAGTCCCGCCAGTATCCCGGCGGCCACATGGCTGTACAGGTCGGCACAGATGATGTACTCGTCCGCCAGGGGATCCCTGACGATGTTGGACGCCCACACGGGGACGCTGGTGCATTCGGTCTCGATGCCATCCGTTCCGAAAAGGGATGAGAAGCACTCCTCGAAGAGGATGCTGGACTCCGGGAAGATGTCGTCGCGGGTGATGCACCTGGCCTTCGTGCTGCCGCTCATCTCCATGTCCGACAGCGCACGGGCCATCATCCTGCTGTACGATGAGGACCTCACATACTTGGTCAGGGTGATCCCGTCGATGTCGCGGGTTTCCACGATGTCCAATCCGGGCTGGTTGTTGCTCGCCCACAATGTGATGTCCATGCCCTCCCTCCCGATGGCGGGGGAGAGGGTTGTGAACCTGCGCACCATGGCGTACAGGTCCAGTTGGGCCTTGAGCGTCTCCAGGGGGTTCCTGTAGGCGCCGTTGTTCTCCTTCACGGTCCTGACCGGACCGCATAGGATCGTCCCGCACCCCCCTGCGAGGTCCAACGTCTCGAAGGGGAGGTGCTGTCCCGTCGCCTCGTATGCGGCGAATCCGATCTCCCCGTAAACGAACTCCACGTCGTCGGCCACCGCTCCGATGACCTCCACCGCGGACTCGATGACGGAGGGACCTATCCCGTCTCCGGGCAGGACAAGGATCCTGTTCATCCTCAGAGCACCCTGTTGACGACGCCTGCGTAGATGATGGGCAGGGTGATGGTGGCATCTCCCTCCACGGTCATCTTCTTGGCATCGGACTTGACCTTACCCCAGGAGACAGCCTCCCTGATGCGTGCTCCGGACAGGGATCCGTCGTACTCCTCGGCGGTGGTCAGGTAGATGCAGTAGTCGAGTCCTCCGCGGAACTGGTTCCACCAGATGACGTGGTGCTTGGAGATACCTCCTCCGATGATGATGGCACCGGTGTACTCGGCGTCGTTGGTCATCTCGGACAGCATCTGCTCGTCTGCGAAGAGGTCGATCCTGAGCTTCCTGTGCATCTGGTAGTACATCCACAGCTGGCATCCGAAGGATCCATCGGTGATACCGGGGACGACGATGGGGACACCGTTCTTGTGGCACTGGTACAGGAGGGAGTCCTCGTTGTCCAGCCTGGCACCGACCTGGTCGATGATCTCGTGGGTGCTCATGGACTGGGTCTCGGCGAAGATCTCGTCGAACATGGGCAGGAGGTTGTCCTCGAGGACCTCTCCGTAGCAGGAGTCGGGGACCAGGACGTTACCGAGCCTGCTGATCTCGTACTCATCCCTCAGCATGGCATCATCCATCATGAAGTCGCCCTTGTAGTAGTGGGCGAAGGTCCTGGACAGGTCGTGGTCGAGGGTTCCGCAGGTGGTGATGATGACGTCAACCATGTGGTTCTTCACCATATCGACGATGACACCGCGGGTTCCGGTGGCCATGATGCATGCGGGGAAGGACAGGATCTTGAGGCAGCCCTCCTTCTTGACCATGGCAGTGGCGATGTCCGCCGCATCTGCGAGCTTCTGTGCGGTGAAACCTCCGGCGCGTCCCATGGCCTGGAGCATCTCGTCGACGGTCATTCCCTTCTTCACTTTGATGTCTTCAACTGCGATCAGTTCGAGTTTCTCTTTATCGGACATGATGTTCAACTCTCTCTGGGGGTCGGCTAGAAGGTAGGTTGTTTAAATCAGTTGCTCAGAGGGAGCCTGCGGGCATGTCTCGGTTCCCCTCACCGTCATCCGTTGTCCCTATGGCCGTCTCCAATGCATGGGATGCCCCGAGGTTGGCGGGGGAGACCTCGCATTTCGGTATGCCGTCGACCTGTTTCCCTGTGATGATGCTCTGGTGGAC
>CAZWKY010000038.1:0-15737 GCA_964634095.1 uncultured Methanomassiliicoccales archaeon
CGATGTAAAGGGGGTCAAGAAGGGATCCGATATACGTGATGATTACCTCATGGGCCGTTTCAGTGCGATCCCCTCGGTGATCGGGGTCAATAAGCTATGACGCGTAGAAGAGGCAATACGTCCATCGAACGCAGAAGGACCCTGGAGATCCTTGCTGTTGAGGGGTCGTCCGAGAAGATCTACTTCGATAGACTCCTACGTTTGGGGGATACAGACATAGCCGTCAGAACCATTGACTGTCATGGGGGAGATCTGAAAAGTGTCCGTCACGTCTGTAATTACATGATGGAAATCAGAAATACAGCGCACGGAGATTGTCTCGGTGTCGTGATTGATGTGGACAACACACCGAAGAAGGACCTCTTGGAATTCGTCGGATGGTGTGAGAACAACGGAATTGAGGTCTACATCTCGAATCCGTCCTTCGAAGTATATCTACTGATGCACTTCGCAAATGTTCCATCTGGCTCCTCCCAGCATGATCTGGAGGATTCACTCGGTAGGCATCTGGGAAAGAGATATGATAAGGCCCAGGGCATAAGCATCTCGGACGAGTCCGTCAAAACCGCACTCGGTAGAGCTGAGCGGGCACTGCCATCGAAAATGAATACAAAGGACTGCATCGATCGTCCGGGCACCACCACTGTTCATCGGCTGGTCATGAAGATAGCATCAAGGTTCAAGTGAATCTCCAATTGGCAATCATCTGTGTTAGATAATGTACCGGAGAGATTGACCCGACATGATGGCGGACCCCATTACATGGGGCTGCGGACCGTGAGCACGAATGATAGCTCGTCTGTGGTTGAGCTCACTGATAAGGAGGGGGGCAGTTGCAAAACAGCTGAACATTATCCAGATATGCTCTGAATCCTCGACAGATATCTTCCTCATTCAATCCCTGTTGCCGGGGACAGTGGCCTCCAACAGGGATCCTCCACCCTCATGAACACGACTACCATAATGATTCAACGAAACCTGAAATCTGAAGAAAACGAACAAAGGTCCAACCATCATTCAAATCAGTATTAGATATTTTTAATACGGATATAACGTACTGATTCACTGGAGATATTAACGGCCCTTAGGGGTCGGATACTTGAAACGAATCAAAGTTTACCTGACATCCCTCATGGGATGTCAGTCGTGATCTCGACCTCATCGGCCTTGATCCCGATACGAAAACCGTGATCCAAGCTTTCGATACTGATCAAAACGATCCACGTACCTCCTACGGGGACGGTTCTGTATCCGCCGTTGGGTCAGAAGTCACGACGAATACGGACTTCCCGCCTTACGGCATACCGACATGAAGCTCATTATTTGTAAGATCATACGCACAGTTCAACAATGATGTTAATGTTCATATGTTACATTTATATCGAAAAGTGTAAACATCGTTTATGTATCCTATAGCGCGCCCCGAATGCTGTAACGTATCGGAGAACACCGACTCCGGAACCCCTCACAATCGCCGATGTCAATCCCCGTGTGAGCCTCTGCGCAGAATGAGGATGGAAGCGATGATGGCCATAACCGCGAGTATGATCGCAATATAGACAGAGATACCGCCTATCCCTTCATCCTCCCCGTCGACGACGACAACACCGGGATAATCCTCCCAGGAACCGCTGTGCACCGGCGTGCAGTGTATGGTCGCACCGCAGTTCAGGAACACCGCATTGCCGAAGACCGGCATCGGGCCCCGGAAACGGATGTCCTCCATCCCCGAACAGTATGCGAACGCCTTGTCGCCCACGGTCGAGAGGCCCTCGGCCAATTCCATCCCCTTCAGGGAACCGCACTCCTTGAATGCGTTGGCCCCGATGGATGTCAGCGACGAGGGCATCTCCGCGGATGTCAATGAGAAACATCCGAAGAACGCCGAACCTCCGATGGTCCTCACGGAATCCGGGATGGATATGGACAGAAGGGATTCGCACACATAGAACGCGGAATCACCTATGGAGGATGGTGAACCCCTGAACACCACGGATTCCGCCTTGGTATTGTAGCAGAACATCCAATCCGCCACATCCCCGAGTCCGGATCCGATCGTTATGGATGTCACCGACGGACAGACCTTGAACGTCCCCTCTCCGGCGAATGTCACAGAATCGGGGATCACGATCCTCTCGAAGGAATCGCACTGTCTGAAGCTCTCGAAGCCCAGATATGTCACACCCTCCGGGATCACCGTGTCCCCCAGGCCCGATGCGGCACGGAATGCCTCGTCCATGATGACCTCCAGGGTGGACGGCATCGATATGGAGGTCAGACCGCCGTTGTAGAAGAACGCCCTCTCGCGGATCCTCTCCACCCCTTCTGGTACTGTGACGTCGGTTATGTCGGTACGGAAATCCATTCCCGTGTTGGAGGCGTTCTCCCTTCCGGAGAATGCATAGGCGCCTATCGAGGTCACCGGGACGTCCCCTATCTGTGGAAGTATGGTCAGCGAGCCGTCTGAGGAGGGTGTACCGCCTATGGCCATGGCCTCCCCCTCGATCGCGATGTACTCGACGACGGAACCGTCACCGGAAACTTTCGGTATCACCTCGATCGCTTCTCCCGAGGACCATCCCCCGGCATCCGGAAGGTGATGTACCATCACATCATCGGGGATACTGTATTGGATGTCGGGCATGGGGCCCATGAAGTACAGGTCCCTCAGAACGGGACATCCGTCGAAGGTGCCCTCGCTGATGGTCATGACCCTCTCGGGGACCACTATGGCGGTTGCCCTCCCAGCGGACACGGAGTTCAGTTCGGTGACGTTGTACCCCTCCAGCACGGTGGGGATGTACAGCACCTCCTCGTCGGATACGACGGAGTCTATGGTGGAACGGTATGTTGCGAAATCGCTTCCGAAGGTCCTGTACGTGTATTGGGAACCGTCGGACAGCTCTATGACCGTCCCGTCGGATTGGTCAGACACCGTCACTGCGGACACTGCAAGCAGACAGATGGCCAGGATGATGGGCAGATGCCTCATGGGATCACAGCATGTCGAGTCCGACCGCTATGGCGGACACCGTGGCCACATCCGGATCGCTGGCCCCGGTGATGATCAGCACATCACCGTCCCTGATGCCGGTGATCCTGCGGACCTTGCCGGCGAACCCGGGATCCATCTGGTCCATGTTCCATGTCTTGGGCATTATGAGCTCGCCGTCCTCCATTATGAAGACCCCTGCCCCATCGGCACCGGCGATTATGGCCCTGTCCCTCTGATACATCCCGTCGATGACCTTGCGGGTGCATCCGTGGACCAGCACACCGCTGTTGAACGCCCCCGGTACGTACTCCGAACGGGGTGCGGGGACTATGTCCACGGGGATGTTTCCCAGGAACTCCCTCCCGTAGTCGGACAGGGACATCCCGGTCTGCTTCACATCCAGCATGTTCCACTCCTTCAGGAGCTCTATGAGTCCGCGGGTGCTGCCCTCCCCGATGTTCAGTATCTCGGAGAGCTTCGCGCGGCTCATCTTACCGTTCTCCTCCAGGGTGTGGAGGAAGTAGTAGATGTGGGCATCACCGAACCTGCAGGCAGGGCCGGTGCACACCTGGTCCATGAACCTCATGCCGCCGGCCTCCCGATACTGTAGGAACGGATCTCCCCCGTGAGGGATATCACCCTGCTGACGGACACGTCCTGGTCCCTCGCTATGGAGATCTCGTTGTCCCCTCTGAGATAGCAGACGATGATCGATGCGTCCTCGTGGTCGAACCCGTGCTCCGTGAGGTATGTGAGACAGGAGAACTCGTCGTCGCTCATGGCTATGAGGTGCCTGCACATATCCTCGGTCATCCCGGGGGCCTTCGCCTTCACATCGGCCTTGGTGTCGCCCACGTTGTATGACGACATGGTGCTCCTGCATATGGGACACCTGCTCCTCTCACCCGACGGCACCAGGCCTACGAACCCGCAGCGCTTGCAGAGACATGACATGTAGTCGAAGCCCCAGTTACCGGAATCGCATAAGGGACATCTGTCCGGGGCCTTCCGGTCCATGCGGTAGTCCTGTTCGAAACCGCAGTCGGAGCATTTGCACTTCCTGACATCCTCACACCACAGTTTGGACCTGCATGCGGGACAACGGAGGGGATGCTCCTTGCGGCTCATCCACTTGTGACCGCAGGACCTGCACACATGGTGTCTGAGGTCCTTGGCGTTCCATCTCTCGGATTTGCAGGAGGGACATCTGACGGGGACGGGTTTCTCGGGATTGTTCTCCCATGTGTACCTGCACACCACACAGACGTTCCTGCATACCATGTTGTCCTGGCGGACGGATCCACCCACGGACACGTTCCCCTCTTCTGTCATCCTGCGTACCAGAACAGAAAGGCGTCTGAGTCCATTCTCATAGTCGTCGACGGATAATTCGTTCATTCGTGCACCACATCCCTTACACCCATTGTCATTGGATGTATAATCCAACATCAAGAACGATTATAAAACGCACTGTCAAAATGTGATATATTAGGTAAGAAATCAGGTTATTTGCGAATAATCTACGACATGATGCGTCATTCGAGGTGGATGGGTAGGGACAAAAACGTCATGGTGTATCACATCTTTCTCAAGAGATGTATAGTTCCTCAATTATAACGTATACTGATTTGGCTGTATTTCTGTTGTTAATGACAATAAAATTGTCTTAGAAACGATTTTCAATAAGTATTGTTTAATATACTATGTGCGGAAAACAGGTTGGTTCTCTGGAAACGGATAATATGACCCTTGCTACCAGCTGACAGCACTAATCCCGAGGTCATCGTCGTACTTTATCATACGATGATTCTCCTGGCGGACTGAGTTCTGGTCGGTCCGCCAGTCCGTACTTCCAACAATGAACAGACAAATAGATCATTAGAAGATGAGGACGTCATCCCGACAGATACTTGCGTATCGGAAAAAGATCCAACCATAGTTTCCATCGTTGTTGAAACACCTCGGAATAGTTTTTAATACCAATTTGCACGATATGACATCCAGCGGAAACAAAGGCTGATAAGTGAATACTACGGCGCCGTGGCCGTAGTAGGCTGTTAAGCCAAAGTTTACAACAGGATTTGGATTACTACCAAAACCATGTTGAGTGCTGCTGATATCAGGGATATGACCCCTGCTACCAGACTGACAGCACTAATCAGCCTGGGGTCATCGTCGTACTTTATCATACGATGATTCTCCTGGCGGACCGAGTTCTGGTCGGTCCGCCAGTCCGTAATCCCGATTACACATCATAAAGCAGACTGGCAACTTTAAGTTTTTTAGAATATAATGGAAATCGCTTCAGTACATGGACATGGCATCGTCGGTGAAGACCGAATCATCCACAACGATACCGTTGTCCACGAAGGCGGCCATGATGCGGTCAAAGGAACGTCTGACATCCTCCAGGGACATGGCGAACTTGACGGAGATCGCCTCAGGACCCATTCCGGTGAAATGCACCGCCAGGACCTTGGCATCCAGTGAATCGATGTTCAGACGCTTGGACAGGTACGCCACGTTCTCGAGGTAGTCGTCCCTGTGCTCCATCATCTCCTTGGACACCGCCCTCCACATGGCATCGTAGACCGGATCGGAGAAGCGCAGCATCATCTGTGTAGCGGTGAGCCCTGTACGGCGCAGGAGGTCGCGGAAGTAGATCGTGGCTTCGGGGACATCACCGTTCCACAGGTAGATGAAGGCCATACCATCGGTGTACACGTACCTGAGCGACAACCTGCCGTCAGACCATATCAGGTTGGACCTATCGGAGTCCTGCCTCTCCTTACCGCACCTCGGGCAGGTGGACCATTCACCTGTGGAGATCCACTCCATCCCGCAGAAGGGACACTGGTTGTCCCTGGATGTGCGCTTGGAGCTGCAGTGGGGGCATTTCGGATACGGTGTGGGCACACGGAGGATGAAGTAGCGTCCGCATGAGACACACGCATGGACCTCCGGGACCTCGTTCCACTTCTTGGACTTGCATGAGGGGCATATCTTGATGTCCTCGGAGGTACGGCCCTCCCTGGACACCCACTTGTATCCGCATCTCCTGCACTGGAGACGGTAGACCGGCTCATCCCATCTGGATGATTGACATGCGGGGCACCTGTCCGGACGCTCCGAACGGTTGCGCCACACATGTCCGCAGCGACGGCACCTCAGTTTGTGGTCCCTAGGTCTGTTCCAACGGTCGGACCTGCACATGGGACAGCGTTTGGGGTCGTGGTCCCCTCTCCTCAACCACACGTGGTCGCACTGGTTGCAGTGGAGGGAACCGGGTTCGGAGTCGTCCTTGGTGGATCCGCACTGGGGACAGGGTTCGCCTATGGCCCTCCTGGTCCATTCGATACCGCATTCGGAGCAGCGAGCCTGCTTGCTCACAGGTTCGTCCCAGAGGGACGTCTTGCATCTGGGGCACAGACGGGGACGCGAGAAGCCCTCCTGGACCCAGGAATTGCCGCAACGGTAGCAGTACAGGTCGTCTCTGATGGTCATTCTCCCTCGATGTACCTTTTAGGAAGGACATAAACCTCTCCATCCGCATCGAGCCCCACACGGGCCTCCACCTCGTACACATCACGGATCAACTCCTCGGTGATGACCACCTTCGGATCGCCGATGGTGACTATGCGTCCGTGCTTCATGATTATGCACAGGTCGCAGTACCTGGCCATCAGGGATATGTCGTGTTCGGCCACCAGGACGGTCATGTCCGTCTTGGACATGCTCTTCAGATACTCCATGACCTGGAGCTTGTACTTCATGTCCAGATGGGAAGTGGGTTCGTCCACCAGCATGAGCTTCGGTTCCTGGACATATGCCTTGGCGATCAGTGCGCGCTGCCTCTCGCCGGATGACAGCAGGGACACCTGTTTCCTGCGCAGATGGTCGATCCCGAAGGTCCGCATGGCCTTCCTCGCCATGACCTCATCCTCCGGGTTCTCCCACCAGATGCGGTCCACGAAGGGATACCTCCCCAACATCACCATGTCCATGACGGTGGAACCGAAGGTCTGTCCCGCCTCGGCGGGGACCGTGGCGACCATCTTGGCCACATCCATGGGCTTCATGGAGGACACATCCTGTCCATCCACGGTGATGGAACCGGATGTCATGTCGTTGATCCTGCAGATGCACTTCATCATGGTGGATTTACCGCATCCGTTGGGTCCGATCAATCCGACGAGGAGTCCCCTGTCCACATCCAGGTCTATGTCGGTTAGTGCATGGAACCCGTCGAAGACCATGTTCAGTCCGCGGATCCTCAACAACGGATCATCCATCGTACGCACGCCCCTTCCTCATGAGCATGTAGGCGAATATCGGGGTACCGATCATGGCGGTGATCGCACCCACGGGGAGCTCCAACGGGGACATCACCGTCCTCGCGATCAGGTCGGCGAAGAGCATCAGCATGGCCCCCAGGACCATCGATGCGGGCATGATGAGCCTGTGGTCACCACCCAGTGCCATACGGCATGCGTGGGGGATGACCAGTCCGACGAATCCGATGATGCCGCAGAATGCGACGCAAACGGCCGTGAGGACGGATGCCAAGGTCATCATGGAGACCTTGAACAGCCTGACGTTGAGACCGAGCTGTTTGGCCTGGTCCTCACCCATCATGAACAGGTTGTAGTCCCTGGCCCATATCATCGCCACCACGGACAGGAGCACCGCGGGGATGAAGACTATCCATGCGTTCTCCCAGGTGATGTTCGCGAACGAACCGTACAGCCACCACATGACATCCGTGAGGTTGTCCTTGGCCATGGACAGGAATATGGTCTGCACGGATGAGAATGCGAACCCGACGATGGTACCCGCCAGGATGTAGTTCACGGATGAGCCTCCGGCACCCTCCGCCACACCCATCGTTATGATGAACGCGATTATCCCTCCGATGATCGCCGCGAAGGGTATCACGTACAGGGTATGGGCACCCAGGAACGGTATGCTGGTCCCCAATGCCACAGCGGCTATGGCCAGACATCCCGCACCGGATGAGACCCCGGTGATGTACGGGTCCACCAGGGGGTTCCTTATCAGGGCCTGGTACATGCAACCGGCCACCGCCAGTCCGGCACCGACGCCGATGGCAGCCAATGCCCTGGGCAGCCTCGCCTGGTAGATGTAGAGCTCCACCGTGTTCAGGTTCTCCCCTCCCTTCTGGATGGCGGAGACCAGTGCGGACACCGCCTCGCTCACGGGGATCACTCCTCCGGAGGATATCGATATGGATATCAGAAACGCCACAAGGGACAGCACTATCCCCAGGGCGCAGATTATCCTGAACCTACGTTTCTTCAGGGCGATCTCGCTCTCGTTGTCATCCGGGACGGTCATGTCCCTGCGCAACGCCCTGTACCCCTTCCTGAAAAGACCCGGCGGACGTCCGCCGGAACCGGTACTTCCTTCTTCAACCATTGTAAGAACCTCGATAGAACCTGACGGCCAGGAGCAACGCTCCGACCGCCACTGCGAACAGGACCGCCCAGGACCAATGATGGAAGCCCTGGGTCTCCAGGACCTCCAACCTCTCCTCATCCGTGCCCGCACCCGCGGTGGATGAGAGGCAGTAGACCGCTCCGAGGTCGTTCGCCGCGTAGAGCCTCCCGTCCACGACGGTGACCTGGACCATGGAGAACGACTGTTCGGTGCACGGCCTCAGCAGGAGCCTCCAGTCCTCGTCACCGGTGTCCGCATCGATGGCGGTGACACCTCCTCCGGTGGGCCACATGGCACCTGCGGAGTAATCCATGGCGTAGACCACACCGTCCGCATAGGTGAGCTGCGCCTTGATCATCTGATAATCCGATGACATCCACACGACGTCACCGTTCCAATCGAACCTGTAGACGGCGTTGCGGACCTCCACGGAGGAGCCGTCCGTCATCCTCAGTGTCCTGTCACCAGAGGATGTGGGGGTGATGTAGGTGATGAAACCGTCGTCCAATGCGACGGGTTTGGTCATGAGAACATCGAGTCTGATGTCGTTCCCGTCACCGTCCCTGATGGTCTCGCCGGTGGCGGGGTCCAGGAACAGTGAGAAACCCCTCTCGGGGATCATGGCACTGTCCGTGCATGTGACGATCAGCACCGATGAGTCGGGGCCCAGGGTGACGGTTGCGGCTGATCCGGGAGGTACATTGGTCTTGCCCTCCGTCCTCAGGTCGATCACCCTCTCCACCCACACCGGTTCGCCGGTGGATGCGTCCAGGGCGTGGAGGTACCCCTCGTAACTGCCGATGAACAGCATCCTGACCCCGTCGACGATGGATATCACCGGTGCGTGATAGTAGAAGCATCCCCTTATCCCCACAGGGGGTTCGTAGCACCAGACATCGGACAGCTGTCCGTCCGGTGAAAGGGAACAGCACATAACCCTCCCGTCGGCGGTCCCGAAGTACAGTGCCCCGGAATCATAGACGGGTGTAGTGGCACCGGTCACGAAGACCCTCCCATCCCAGGCGATGTCCCCGGATCCGGTCTTGGGGGGATCGAAGGGAAGGGTCATCCTGTCGACCTCCTTCCCGGTGAACCTGTCGAAGACGATGACATCCCCGTTGGTCAGGGATACCACCAGGAACCCGTCTATGATCACGGGGGTGGTGACCTCGTAACCGGCACCGATGGTGCCGTGGTACTCCCACATGATGTCCCCGGTGAGACGGTCGAGACAGTAGACGCGCGGATCGGCATCGGAACCGGATGCACCGTATGTCCCTCCGGTGGTGTGGTAGAGCAGGTCCCCGGCGACCACCAGTCCGGAGTCCACGTATCCGGTGGTGTAGGTCCTGTACCATTCCACCGGGAGCCTGGGTTCCTCAGGTCCGTAGGAGGATGACACCCCGTCGGACGATGAGGAACCTCCCAACTGCGTCCATGCGGTGGGGCTGTCCGGGGTTATGACGGGCGAGAATCCCTCGGGATAGAAGGCCAACGCCATGTTGTCCGTGAATTGGATGGAGAGGTCGTCCCCCTCGTACACCCATCCGTCGCCGGACCAGGAGAAGACCCTCCAATCGGAGACCACCTCCGTGTCGCCGGAGGTCACGGTCCTCCCGATACCGTCTATCAGGACAGGGGTCCCGGACACGCCCTTGCACACCTCCAGGACATCCAGGCAGGAACCGTCCATGGTGACATCGATCCATTCGTAATCGCCGTTCCCATAGTCGATCAGCAGCGAGGAACCTCCGTCACCGTCGGAATCCGACAGGATGAAGGGTACGGTGATGACCAGGGCCAACACCGCGATGAGCGATACGGTCCGTCCCATCATACCGACCTCTGGTATCTGAGATAGTCTGCATAGTCGTCGCCGAGATACTTCGGGATTGTGTCCAACGGGTCACGGTCGGTGAACTGTGAGGGGAAGAACGCCTTGGCCAGCAGTTCCGCGGCCTCGGACAGCCTCGGGCCGGGCCTGGATAGGATGTCCGCCGCATCACCGGAGAAGATGTACACCTCCCCGTTCCTGAATGCGGGGGTCTGCCTCCACACCGGGTCCATGGAATCCAGAATGGATTGGTACTCCTCCTCGGATGTTATCTCGTGACCATCGTAGATCACGACGATCACATTGGGCTGTTTGGCGTAGATCTGCTCCTTGGACACCATGAACCAGGACGATGCCTGGGAGTCGAAGACGTTCATGGAGCCGGCCCTGTCTATGAGGTCGGACATGTATGTGTCCGAACCTGATGTCCAGGGGGACGGTGATACGGAGAGGGAGACGAAGACCCTCTTCTCGGATTGGACCCCGATCACCCCCGTGATGTTGTCCATCGTGGACCTCTCGGCGCTTATGACGTCGTTGGCGTTGGAGCTGAGGCCCATGGAGGATGCCACGATCCACAGGTTGTCATACAGTTTCTCGACATCCGTGGCGTCGTAGAGCACCACACAGTCGATGCCGGATTTGCGGAGTTTGTCGGCCATGGACACGTGTTCACCGGTGCCCCCGTCACAGAAGACTATGTCCGGACCGAGTCTGACGATCCACTCGTAGTTGGGATCGGTGTATCCGCCTATCCTCTCGATCTCACCTGATTCCCTCCTTTCGACGACCTCCGAAGGGTGATCACTGTAGACATCGGTTCCGACTATCAGGTCGATGCCCCCGAGGGAGCAGACCATCTCGGTGATGGAGGGTGCCAAGGTGACGACCCTGAGCTTCTCCCCCGTGTTGAGGGACACACCGTCCCTGGCGTAGCTGTAGTATGTGAACCCGGTGTCGTCGGAACCGGGGACTACATCCGTGGCATCGGATGCCCTGGCCCAGCAGACGAGCCTGACATCGCGGACATCGATGGATGACGGATCATCCACAGGGACCCAGGAACCGTCCTCCAGGATGTACATGCCCCATATCTTGCCGACAAGATTGCCCTGTCCGTCTATGGATGAGACGGCCCTGGCCTCCTGGTCGCGGTAGACGAGCTCGTAGCCGTTGAGGTCGCAGGCCAGTTCCAGGGCGTCGAAGCCGTCGGAACCCTCCTTGAAGGTGAGTTCGGTCCATGTCACATCCCAATAGCCGAAATCTATGACGACCCCGGATGTTCCGTCGCTCTCCTCCGCGGTCAGACCTACCAGGGGCACGGCGACCATGATGGCCACGACCAGGGTGGCGGACATCAGCAGTTTGAGATGCAATGAGCGCATGGTCAACGCACCTGCAGGATCTCGGAGGGGGTCGGGAGGTCCACGGTCTTCTGCGTATCCTCTGCCAGACTCGTCTTCAGGACCAGACCGAAGTAGCGGTACTTCGTGATATCATGGAGACCGAGTGCGAAATCGTTGTACTCCCAATAATCCGGATCGTCCAGGACATCGGCTTCGGGACTGTACGAATATTGGTTCCAGTACAGCCAACTGCCGTATTCCCCTCCCGAACCGACCTTCATATCCTCGCGACCCAGGAAGGTTACGAACCATCCGTAGAGTGTTGGATTGGTCCCATAGGTGAAGAACGGCTCACCGTCTATCAGGTATGAGATGGATCCTGCACCGTCCTCGTCCGAAACGACAACCTCATATTCCGAATCGGGGAAGAAGTATGTCAGGATGGCATCGGCGAGTGCCTCGTTTGCGGTCTCGCCGACACCTGAGATCCACACTCCCTGTTTCTTCTCGACATCGGACAGAGGGAGGGCCCTGAGCCATTCGGTGGAGTTGATCTCCTCCAACATCTGGATGAAGAACCATACCCTGTACTCGACATCCACCTCGGGTTCCGTGTAGATTGTCTCTCCCTTGTCACCGGTCTCCTTCTCGGCATATCTGAGGGTTATGTTCATCCCATCCGTGTATGCGGAGGCTGTATCGTTCATGACGACCCATCCCCCAGGCGAAACCCATCTGAAAACGGTCCAGACATGGGTGTCTGTGTTCTCGACACCATCAACGGATGCTATGTTCCCGTTGGCACGGTACCTGATCTCACTGTCCGGGAATGCGGATTCCAGGAGTTCGCGAACGGTCGTCCCCTTCCCTTCCGAGCTTATGGGTTCGGAACCGTCGTTGGGGTCCATCCAGACCTGTGCCCCGAATGTCGATCCGGGCTGAGGTCCCACTGTCCCCTTCTCATCACCGTCATCATCCCCCTGTACGAGGAGCACGGCCGCCAACGCCACAACGACGACGGCGAACAACGCGACGGCGATCATCGATTTGCTGTTCATATGATCACAACCTGTCGGCGAGACCGGTGTCCGGGGTCATCCCGAACTCGATCTCGACACCCTTGCTCGAGGTGCTCCCCTTCATGTCGATGGAGAGGACACCTTCCTTCACGACCCCGGAGATGTGCGTGACCTCCGGGTCCGCCTGATAGACATAATAGTAGACGTCGACGGCCTTCCCGTTCATGGAGGGGTCCACGTCGATGTCGATGTGGTACGACTGTGTCCCGTCGACACCGTCGCCGTAGATCTTTATCATGAAATACTCCAGACCGGCACCGTTGGCGGCATTGGAGATCGCGGTCTTGGAAGCTGTCTGGAGGTTGGGCTTCTCGGTGACGGTGACCTCGGCCCCGTCGGGCATGACGCCGGTCACCCTGACACCCTTCCCCGTGTCGATGGTGACCTCGGGGTTCTCGGTCCACTTCGCAACCAATGTGATGCCGTATGTGTAGGGATACACCGTGTCCTCGGTGAACATGGTGCCGTCGTGGAACCATCCCACGAACGCATATCCGCTGCGGGATGTCTGAGGGAGCTTGCCCACGGGCAGGCCCTCGGTGACGGAGATGGATTTCGCCGACGATCCGCCGTTGCTGTCGAAGACGATGGTGCTGTCCTTGAGCCACCTGGCCTTCAGGACCAGGTCGGAGGACACCTTGCTCGCCTGAGGTGTGTACCCGACATCCCCGGAGAACCATCCGCCGAAGGAGTATCCGTTACGTGTCGGTCCGTGGACGTATCCCATGACATCACCGTCCCCCACGAGGATGCTGCCTACGGACGACCCGCCGTTGCTGTCGAATGAGACGGTGTGGGCATCACCGAAGACCGCGGTCAGGATGATGTCCGAGGATATCCTGTCCACGGACACATCCCACATCCTCGATCCATCGCTCCATCCCCTGAAGACGGAACCGTTCCCGTCGCCCACCTCGGGTGCATCTATCAGGGACCCGACGATGAACCTGTCCTTCACGGCACCATCGCCCACGACGAAGGTCACCGTACGGTAGAGTGTCTGGAGGTCGTCATAGTTGGTGACCTTGGCCTTCCCGTCATAGTCGAGTTCGGCATACCTCTGCTCCGCACGGAGGACATCCGCGGGGAGGACCTTGCCGGACTCCGAGAACGAGATGATGCGGTCGATGTCGGACCTGACATCGGATGCCGTCCTATCCGTACCGGACGCACCGTAGCAGAAGAGGGTCCTGTCGTTCCTGATCAGGAGATGCCCATCAGGCGATATTGAGAAGCTCTGGAAGGCGAACTGGGGGAGCGAAGGGGTGATCGAGAAGACCACGTTGGCGGAACCCTGACCCGCGGAGTCCTTCAGACAGTAGATGTCTGCACTGCCGTTCTGACTGTCCGCCGCCTCTCCGGCGTTGACCTTCCCGTATTCTATGATGTAGATATACACCGCATATCCGTTGGACCCCGTGGAGTATGCGGTCGTGAGGGACACGGTGCTCTTGGATTTGATCGGAACCGTGTACGCCGTGGTCATCGTTCCGTCATCCGCGATGTCTATGACCGTGAAGGGTTCATCGGAACCCATTGTGCTCCCGCCTCCGCAGATGTAGAGGCGGTCGTTCCAGATCACCGGGATGGACTGTGTGCCACCGTTCGCGGCCTGGGATGTCCAGATCCTCTCGGACGACCTGTCGAAGGAACCGTCGGTGACCTCGAAGGAGTGGATCGTCAGCATCTTCCCCTTGTTGCTGCTGTCCGGATCCTCCGCATACTTGGAGATGTTCAGGGCGATGTACACCCTGCCCTCATACACTGCGGCACCGGACGAACAGTAGACGCCCTCGAAATCCATGGAATCCAGGATAGCACCTGTGTCCGTGTCGACCAGGTAGGCTATGGCGGCCATGTCCAGGACGACGCACGCATCACCGATGAAGGCCGGAGCTGCGTTGTACCATCCGCCCTTGCCCTCTATCACCCACTCCGGTGTGATGACCTCGTCCCTGCGGTCGGGATCGGTGTCCTCGGATGGGAAACAGGCGAAATCACCGCCGTAGGTTCCGAAGAACACCCTGCCGTTGTTGTATGTGATCGGGCCCTGGACCTCTCCTCCGCCGACGGGTTCGGACCTGAAGAGCTGCTCCAGGGTGTCGGCGTCGAAGGCCACCATCGTTGTGGAGCCTCCGCTGGAGGTGGGGACGAAGATCTTCCCGTCACCGTAGCAGATGGCCATGTTGTAGACGGCCTTGGACTCGCATGTTGCGGAGCGCACGATCTTACCCGTGGATGTCTCCACACACCTCAGCGTGTTGTCCGAGCCGTTGTAGTAGTATGTGAGGTCCCCGATGCATATGGCGGAACCGGGTGTCGTCCAATTGGAGGAGCTCGAACCTATGTCTCCGGTGACCTTCCAGACCTCCCTCATGTCGGCCTTGGTTATCGGTGTCCTGGCATCGGACACACCGGGTGTCCCCGTGCCTCCGAGCCACTGTGTCCAATCGGACTGGGGGCCTTTCTCCCCCACGGTCGGCACATCGGGGCCGACGGATGTGTCCGGACCCGCTGGTTTGTCGGGGATGACCGGTTGGTCCGGAACAACGGGGTCCGTCGGGGACACAGGGGTGTCGGGGTCGACGGGATCCTCCTCCGGATCTATGTTCATCAGACAAAGGCCGGCTCCGCCGACCACTATGACAACGGCCACCACTGCCGCCAGGATCTTGATGGAAGTCATGGATACCACCGGGAGACGGCCGACAGATCGACAGTTACTCCCGATATCACACTTTGTTGTAATTTATTTAAACAGAATTGCGATTTTTGTCCCAACCTACGTCCAACTCGAAAATGAGTAGTTTTTTCCGAGGATGTGTGTGCTTTTCAGATAGAAAACGATGCGACTGTATCCCTCCGACAGGGATGTGTCATTTCGGAAGGGTTGCGACTGTTATGTCCAATCTGTCGGTGGGAATGTATGCCAAACAGGACTTGGAGATCATTTGATCCGTGGAGAACAAAGGTGGGAAGAGCCCGTGCAACCGCCATAGGCCACACGGGGTTTTGAAAGTGGTGAC
>CAZWKY010000039.1:0-15224 GCA_964634095.1 uncultured Methanomassiliicoccales archaeon
CCTTAGTTTGTTTGAGATCACCGATGCACGTGCCGGATCACCCTTGCCGGGGTTTCGACCCCCAAAATCTTAAATCGGTGCCACTCATGGGTTCAATGATTGTGGTCCCGATGATCGAGAAGGTAGACAAGACGTACACCAAGGACGAAGTGATGGGGATGATGGAGCCCCTGATCTCCACATGGTTCAACGAGAGGTTCGATGACCTCACGATACCCCAGGCCAAGGCCATCCCTGTGATCCATCAGAGGCGCAATGTCCTGGTCTCGTCACCCACCGGGTCGGGTAAGACCCTCACAGCCTTCACGAGCATCATCAATGAACTCACACGCTACTCCCGGGAAGGGACCCTCGAGGAACGCGTGTACTGCATCTACGTCTCACCGCTCAAGGCCCTGGCCAACGATGTCAACCGTAACCTCAACACCCCTCTGGCGCAGATGCGCGAGGTGGCCGCACAGAACGGCATGGACATCCCCGACATCAGGGTCGCCGTACGTTCAGGGGACACCCCCCAGAACGAGAGGCAGAAGATGGTCCGCCATCCTCCCCACATCCTCATCACCACGCCGGAGAGCCTCGCCCTCATCCTGGCCGCCCCCAAGTTCAGGGAGGCGTTCAAGAAGGTCGAATGGGTCATCCTCGACGAGATCCACGATATCTGCGATTCCAAGAGGGGTGCGTTCCTGTCCCTCACATTGGAGCGTCTCAGGAACCACTGCGAGAACGAGTTCGTCCGCATCGGTCTGTCGGCGACACTCGCACCCATCGATGCCATAGCGGGATACCTGGTCGGTTGCAACCCCGACGGGACCCCCCGTGACGTGGCCCTGATCGAATCCGGTTCCAAGAAGCAGTTGGACCTGAGGGTCATCTGCCCCACCGATGATATGACCACCTTGTCCTCGGACATCGTCAACTCGATGATGTACGACACCCTGAAGGAGCTCATCGACCAGCACGACACCACCCTGGTCTTCACCAACACCCGTTCCGGTGCCGAGAGCGTCGTATACAAGCTGAAGGAACGCGGTCTCGACAACATCGAGGTCCACCACAGTTCCCTGGGCAAGGAGATAAGGCTCGATGTGGAGGAGCGTCTCAAGCGTGGGGAGATCAAGTGCGTGGTGTCGTCCACATCCCTCGAACTGGGTATCGACATCGGTTCCGTGGACCTGGTCTGTCAGATCGGTTCGCCCAAATCCGTCGCCAAAGGTCTCCAGAGGATCGGTCGCAGCGGTCACAGCTTCGGAAAGGTCGCCAAGGGGAGGCTTCTGGTGTTCGACCCCGACGACCTGGTGGAGTGCGCGGTGATGTGCCGTGCCGCCCACCGCGGGGACATCGACCGTGTGGGGATACCCGAGAACTGCCTCGATGTGCTCTCACAGACCGTCGTCGGTATGAGCCTCGACAGCAGATGGGACGTGGACGAGGCCTACAGGCTGGTGAAGGGTTCCTACTGCTACCGCAACCTCACAGAGGAGAGCTTCACCGAGGTCCTCCGCTACCTGGGATCCAAGGATGACTTCGAGGGCGTCTACTCGAAGATATGGTATGACGTCGACGAGAGGCAGTTCGGCAGGAAGAAGGGGTCCCGTATGATCTACTTCATGAACCTGGGGACGATCCCCGAGGAGGCCAACTACCGTGTGGTAACAAACCACGGCACCACCGCCGGGGAGCTCTCCGAGAAGTTCGTGGAGAGACTGTCACCCAGGGACGTCTTCGTCCTGGGCGGGAGGTCCTTCGAGTTCGTCCGTTCCAAGGGTATGACGGCATACGTCAAGGAGGCCAACGGGAGGAAGCCCACCGTGCCCTCATGGGCCGGTGAGATGCTCCCCAGGAGCTTCGACCTGTCCATGGACATCGCACAGTTCAGGAAGGAGATGTCGGACAGGATCAAACTCCCCGATGACGAGGCCATCGCAGGGATATCCGAGGAGTTCGACGTGGACAAGGGGTCCGCCAGGAGCATGCTCTCGTACTTCAGGGAGCAGGAGGCCGTGGCAGGTTTCATCCCCGATTGCGACAGATTGGCCGTGGAGGAGTACATAGACCCTTCGGGCAATCAGAAGATGGTCTTCCACTTCCCATTCGGACGCAGGGTCAACGACGCCCTCTCCCGTGCGTACGCGTACAGGATGTCGGGGATGATCGGTGCCAATGTGTCCGTCACCATCTCCGACGACAGTTTCATGCTCGGTTGTCCGAGGAGGTTCGACCTGTCCCTCATCCCCGGACTGATAGGGGCGAGGGAGCTCGACGCAGTCCTCAGGAAGTCGATCAAGGACTCGGAGATATTCAAACTCAGATTCAGACACACCGCCGCACGCAGTTTCATGATCCTCAGGAACTACATGGGGCGCCCCATATCCGTCAACAGGCAGCAGATCCGTTCCACCTACCTCCTGGAGATGCTGGGTGAGATGGACAACGTGCCCGTGATCGAGGAGACCTACAGGGAGGTCCTCGAGGACGACATGGACATCAAGAACGCCAAACACGTCCTGGACCTCATCGAGGCGGGCACCATGAAGGTGGATGTCATCGCATACACCGGAACACCCTCGCCATTCGCCCATTCCGCGATCCTGTCCGGTTTCAGCGACATAGTCCTCATGGAGGACCGTTCCGCCCTCCTGAGGGAGCTGCACAGGAAGGTCCTGTACCGTGCGCTGGGCGATTCCGTCAGCGAGTTCGAGTTCACCGAGGACCAGATCGTACCGTATTATGCGCAGAAGGTGCCCCGCATCATGGGGAAGGAGGACATACCGAAGCTCCTGATGGCCACCGGTCCCCTCCAGGCCATCCGCGAACGCGGTAGGAACATCTACACCTACACCGACGAGGACAAGAAGACGGTGGACGGGTGGGTCAGGGAGCTCCTCAGGGACGGTACCATAGGTACCGTGTTCCTGGACGAGCCCCACATCATGGTCTCGTCGGAGATCCCGTATTACTCAGCGGCCACACGCAGGGTCCGCGACCTCACCGACACCGACAGGGAGGTCTACGAGAGGGTCGGCACGGACACCACCATATCCGAGGTCGCATCGGACCTGGAGATCAGTGACGACATGGCGTTCAGGTCCATGAGGAAGCTGGAGTCCATGTACCTGGTCACCAGGACGGATGTGAACGGCAACAACAAGTGGTCATTCTCCAGGGTCACGTATCCGGAGATCGACAGGAACGGGGCCACCGACCGTATCGTGCTCAGGTTCCTGGAGTGCTTCGCACCCGCCACGGTCCAGGAGGTCGCGTTCGCACTCTCCCTGACGGAGGATGCCGCCCGCGGTTCCCTGGAGTCTCTCTCCGCCACCGAGGAGGTGTCCAAGGGCAGGTTCCTGGTCTCCGAGAACGACCAGTACATGCTCAGGATAGACCACATGAGGCTGAAGGCCGGCAGTAACAACGTCTACGACTACGACACCGTGGAACGCTACTGGATGTCGAAGGGTGAGCGTTTCGACAGCATCAGGGACTTCTTCAGGTTCTACGGCACCGCCGGAAGCGAGCTGGACGTCTACAACAGGGTGGACGGTTTCGACATCAACGAATGGAACAGGATGCGCGAGTCCGGCGAGATCCTCCTGGGGAGGTTCGTGAGGGGCAAGGTCAGGTTCATCCTCAGCGAGGATGCGGACCGTTACGCCGCACTCAGGCACGAGGACGTCACCGCCCAGGACCTGACCATCCTGAACATGATAGATATCCTCGGCCGTGCCACATTGAGACAGCTGGTGGCCGAGACCGGTCTCGAGAAGGATGTCGTGAAGGAATCCGTCATGCGTCTGGACCGGTCCCTGAGGGTCATCCGCGACTACGGTGAGAGGGAGGACTGGGGCACCGAGAACACCTACGCGGTGTTCCGTCCCGGGAAGGCCGAGGGCGATCCCGCCAAGGACCTTCTGGCCCAGGCCATAGGGGCCTTCGGACCCATCCCCGCCACGGCACTGAGGTTCCTTGTGGACATCCCCCTGGACGAGGTGGAGCATCTCGCCACCGAGGCGGGTGCCGTCACCATCTCCGTCGGAGAGGGCCACACCACCATGTTCGTCATGCCCGACGAGGTCCCGAAGCTGGAGCACGTTCCCGAGACTGAGTATCCCGTGAGGGTGCTGTCCCTCTACGACCCCGACCTGGGGTCCAAATGGGCCGAGATATCGTCACGTTACGGTGACAAGTGGATCTACCCCCTGGTCCGCGGCAACATGGTCATCGGTGCCATCGAGATGTGGGGCATGTCGGGTTGCATCGAGATCCGTGCCATGGACATGGACTCCCCCGACCTGTTCGGTGAGGTGCTGGATGCCATCGACCGTATGATGGGATTCTATCGCATGAGAGGTATCGACATCGTCCGTATCAGGGAGGTCCTGAACAAAGATGTGGCCGAACTTGACCCTGCCATGGCCTCCGTGCTCACTGACCACGGTTATCACATGGTCAACGGCTTCTACGCCAAGGGCGACTACGTTCCCTGGACCATGTCCGGCAACGAGTTCCTCAGCTACGTGTTCAACAAGCAGAGGGTCGGAAAGGATTCGAAATACCCCACGGCCACCGCCACCATCACGGAACGCGGATACCTGCGCGGAGACCAGGAGCTCCTGACCCGTGTGGCCGAGAGGACGTCCATGAAGAAGCAGATGGAGAAGGGTTACACCATGAAGATGGTCCTGACCCCTCCGTTCCAGGGATACACCGACCGTGACCATGCCTATCTGTTCCGTGCCGAGAAGGCCTTCGTCCCCGATTCCGTCGCAAGGGACATCATAGCCCTGATCAAGGACAGACAGCCCGTCTCCAAGAAGGACATCATAGAGCACTCCGTGTACGGTCCCGACCGTACCGCGGACACGCTCTCGGAACTCTCCAAGAACTCCGTGGTCTATCAGGATTCGGATTCCAGATACAACCTGGTCCAGCTGAGGGACATGGACCCCTATGATGCCATGAAGGAGATCGCGAGGATGCACCTCCGCGATTTCGGTGTCTTCTCCGCCGAGAACCTGTCGATGTTCCTCGGCGGCAGGATGGCCGTCACCAGGAGGATCCTCAGGGAACTGGAGGCGGAGGGATTCGTGAGGAAGGGGTTCTTCCTGAAGGACGACCCCACACTGAGATGGATGCTCTCGGAGGATGTGGGCAAGGGGTCCAGCAGGTTCATGGGGTCCTTCGTCCTCAACAGCCAGGACAATCTGCACGTCTACATGCGCGACCACATCAAGAGGGAGGTCGGGTCCACCAAGTCCGTGATCATAAGCGGAACGAAGATCATCGGCTCCTTCAAGGGGAAGATATGTTCCACCGGTGCGAAGGTGGAGGAGTTCGAGGGCAGCAGCCATGCGGACCGCATCCTCAGGGAGGCGGCGCAGTTCGTGGGCATGAGATTGGACAGCGAACGTCAGAGGGAGGACGAGGACTGGGACGTGTCCGAGTTCTACATCAAGGTCAATCTGGGGGCATGACCCCCGACTCGGGCCGATTTCACAAGGTTTAACTATCGTCACGGTGTCGGGAGCGGTATGAAGATCCCCTGCGAACTCGTTGTCTGGTACGTCCTTCCCATGATCAGGAGGGAGGTCTCGAAGGAACTCGTCTACACACACGGGATGACGCAGGCCGAGGTCGCCAGGAAGTTCGGTGTCACCGATGCCGCCATCTCCCAGTACCTCAAGAAGAAGAGGGGTGACAACTCCCTGATCGAGGAGAGCCCCATGTACCCCAAGTTCATCGAGGAGATCAAGGCCTCCGCGACACTCATAGCCGAGGGGAAGAGCGAGTTCTCCGTGGAGATGTGCAGGCTCTGCGGTGTCGTGAAGCACATAGGGCTCCTCGCCATGATCTACAAGGCACAGACCGGGAACCCCCCGCCGAAGTGCGCATGCTCCAGCATCAAGGACCTGCAGTCCTGATGATGCCCCTTATCCTCATTGTCCGATGAACTTCGAGTGGTAGAGGAACTCCTGGGCGTATCCCGCGTACCTTCCGAACCTCTCCATCCCGTATCCGGACACCTTGGCGTAGTTTCCGGTGATGCCGTACATCCTCTCCATCACCTTCTCTATCCGCGCATCAACGGGGAATGCGTTCAGATGTCCGAATGCGAACAGTGCGACGCAGTCCGCCACCTTGGGTCCGACCCCCTTTATCCCCTTCAGGGCCGTCACACACTCCCTGTAATCCAGTTCCCTAATCCCGTATGGGTCGATATCACCGGATTCTGTCCTCTCCGCGAGGATCAGGAATCTCTCCTCCCTGAACCCGAGTCTGCACTCCGGGAGTTCCTCCTGTCCGTCGAGGATCTGTCCCGGGGTCGGAAATGCATGTCTCCTCCCCAGGTCCGTCCCGAAGTGGTCGCACACGGATTCCACCATCTTCCCGATACGGGCGACGTTGGCGTTGGTGGCGAGGACATATGTCGCGAGGCATTCCCAGGGTTCCTGGCGGAGGATCCTCATGCCCGGGCATTCCGATGCCAGGGATGCGACGTACGGGTCCGCCTCCGAGATCTCGGAGATTATCAGGTCCAGGTCGTCCTCACCGCCCAGATACCTCTCGATATCGGACCTCCTGTCGGAGCCTCTGACCTCCACCCCGTCCGGCAGTTGGACCATGTCGACGACCTCGTTCCCGATGACGCCGGTCCAGACATCACCCTCCTTCCTCCATCTGTGCGCCTGTCCGCATCCGAGGGTCGGGTCCAGGGAGATGTCCATAGCGATCTTCATGTTCCGGGCAATCCCATGCACCCCGATAAAACCTGGCGCGACCCTTATCACTGTGAACGTCTTCGCAACCGACATGAGATTCGGTCCCGCAGGTTACCCTTCGGCAGGGAAGACGCCCGAAGGTTCTTTGGAATACACTAAAAACTTGGGCCTCGACGCACTGGAGGTCGAGTTCGTACGCGGAGCCCGTATCAAACCCGAGAGGGCCAGGGAGGTCGGTGCCAAGGCCAAGGCCCTGGACATAAGACTAAGCTGCCATGCCCCGTATTTCATCAGTTTCAACTCGGATTCCGATGAAACACGCGAGAAGAGCATCGGTTGGGTGATGGACACCGCCCGTGCCGCCCATAACCTGGGCGCGTACATCATCGTCATCCATGCAGCATCCTACGGGAAATCGCCCGAGACCGCCCTGCCGTCCGTTGTGGCCGGACTCACCAGGTGCAAGGACATGTTGGACGATGAGGGCATCAAGGACGTCATTCTCGGTGTGGAGACCATGGGAAAGCTCGGTCAGTTCGGAACATTGGACGAGATCTCGAAGGTCATGGATGAGGTCGACGGGGTCCGCCCCGTCCTGGATGTGGCCCATGTGCATGCCCGCGGACGCGGTTGTCTGAGGACGGAGCAGGATATGAGGGAGCTCATCGACCAGTTCTTCCCCCTCTGCGGTGACATCGCACACTTCCACATCAGCTGCATCAAATACGGTGATAAGGGGGAGATATCCCACCTCCCGTTGGAGACCAAGGATCCCGACATGCAGATCCTGGCCGACATCCTCCAGGATTCCAAGCAGGAGTGCACGTTCATCTGCGAATCCCCTCTGATCGAGAAGGATGCGGTGGTCTTCAGGGACATGTTCCCCCAGTACCGTCGTTGACGGAGGCGCACCTCCGGGTCAAACGGCCCGGGCGCCTGTTTTTATAGGAAGAACCGATGCACCAATCAACGCCACTGTGGCTCAGCGGTAGAGCGGCGGTTTCGTAAACCGTAGGCCGGGGGTTCGATCCCCTCCAGTGGCTCCATTTCTTGATCATTCTGCATCATACTGTCATCCTCCCGTTGTCCCATTCCCTTGCGGTATTACGGTTTGTCATTTCGTAAGAGTCGGGTGTTACGATTTTTCGGAAAGTGTTATTAAGGCAATCCCTGATGACGCCGTCATGAAGCAGACCTCGGTCATCTCGATCGTTGCCGTGGCGATCATCGTCATCGCCGCTGCGGCGGTCCTGGTGATGAACAACGGTGATGACGGTCCGGAAACGGATCCGACCAAGGATTTCGCAGGCATGGACATAGTTCCGGTGGATAACCTCGACAACGGTATCGTGGCCATCGGTCAGGATTCATTCAGATGGGTCACATACTTCGGTCTGGCGGATAAGTGCGTCATGGTCGATATGAATGACAAGACCAACTACATGGGTAAGTCCTTCATGTACGTCGGAAAGGCACAGGCCCTCACAGCCCACCCCGATCTGAAGTTCACATCCACGAACTGCGGCATCACACCCGCGGATGTCGCGACGATAATCAACCTAGACCCCTCATTGATCGTGGTCCCCGCACAGTTCGAGCAGTCCTACTCCCAGGAGATGAAGGCCCTGAGGGAGGCCGGTCTGAACATCTTCCACATAGGTTACATCTACACCTTCCTGGAGAACGGGACCTTTGAGATGACATCCGACCTTGTGAAGCAGATCGACGACCTCTCCCTTGTCCTGAACATGCAGGACCGCGGACAGGAGCTCAAGGACCTCATCGACGGAACCGTCTCCGATATCCTCTCCATAAGGGATAAGATAACCGAGAAGCGCACCGGATACATCGGGGCCCTGGCCTACAACGGCGCCCACGGTGTCGATTCATCGATGACATACTACATGCCCTTCGAGCTCGCCGGCATAACCAACATCATGCTCTCCGACTCCGACACCGCCGACAAGGACAGTCATGTGGGCACATATTCCGCCACGGACATCTCCAAGGGGATCAAGGACGACACGATCCTGTTCCTCGATGCCACCGGAATCTACACCTGCACCACGAACACCGACAAGGGGATCATGAATCTCTTCGTCGGACATGAGGCATATGTAGCATGTCCGTACATATGGACCGGGATGAACTACGAGAACGTGCTGGTCGGAGCCTATCAGATCCTCCATGACGCCTACGGTCTCCTCACCGATGAGGAGTTGGAGCAGAGGATAGACGCTGTCTACAAAGGGTTCCTCGGAACCTCCGAGTCCCTCCGCAACGAGGACGCCAGTAAGATCCCCGTCCCTGAGGCCGGGACCTCGGTCTACGACGATATGAACAACCTCTACGAGGGCAGGCGCGGCAACCCCATCCACGGGGCGGTCTCCGTCAGTTCAGAGGGCATCGTGTACCTGAGCTGATAACATGGTGCAGCCCGGATCCACAGAGAGGTATCGCGAGCATTCACGCAAGCGCACCTTCGCGATAATATTCCTGGCCGTCGTCCTGGTGGTGACGGCCCTGACCACCCTCCAATTGGATCTGGGCACAATCTCATTCTCGGAACTGGTCCACATCATCGTCGATAGGAACGACCCTGCCAACGACAGGGCCGATGTCATCCTGGTGTGGAACCTCTATCTCCCGAGGATCGCCTGCGGTATCCTGGCCGGATTCGGTCTGGGCATAGCGGGAACCGTCATGCAGTGTGTCCTCAGGAACCCCCTGGGGTCCCCCTACACCCTCGGTCTCTCCAACGCGGCCGCATTCGGGGCATCCGTGGGCATAGTCCTCGGCGGAGGTGCCATCGTCGGTCAGAGTGCCGCATCGATCAGTTTCACAAACCCCTATTTCATCACCGTCTGTGCGTTCCTGTGGTCCATGATCGCCACGGGGATCATCATAGCACTGGTGAAGTTCACATCCGTCTCCGCGGAGACCATGGTCCTGGCAGGAGTGGCCATCAGTTCGATCTTCTCAGCGGGGATCAGTGCGATGCAGTACATCTTCAACGACACCGCACTGTCCATGATCGTGTTCTGGCAGTTCGGGTCCCTCGGCAAGGCCGGTTGGGAGGAGCTCGCCCTGATCGCGGTGGTGGTCATAGCGATATCACTGTTCTTCCTGTGGAGACGTTGGGACTTCAACGCCCTGGACAGCGGTGCGGATGTGGCCCAGTCCCTCGGCGTGAACGTCGATGCCCTCCGTCTCGGGACGCTCCTGCTCTCCGCACTGATGACATCCGTGGTGGTGTCCTTCATGGGAGTGATAGCGTTCATCGGTCTGCTGGGCCCCCACATGGTCCGTCTCGCATTGGGCAACGACCACAGGTTCGTCCTCCCCGGTTCCATGCTGGTGGGTGCGATCGTGCTTCTGATCTCCGATTGCATCGGTCAGACCCTCCTGCCCTTCGTCCTCCCCGTGGGGATCATAACATCGTTCCTGGGAGGTCCGTTGTTCCTGTACCTCCTCATCCGCGGGTACCGCCGCAGGGGGTCGACCTCATGAAGCTGAGCGTACGCGACCTGAACTTCTCCTACGGAGGGAGGAGGGTGTTGGATGACATCTCATTCGATGTCGAGGACAACGCCATCGTCTCGATCCTCGGACCCAATGGTGTGGGGAAGACCACGCTGCTCAGGTGTCTCTGCAACCTCCACCGCCCCCAGTCCGGGAGGATCGAGGTGGACGGTACAGACGTCCTGTCCCTGTCCGGGAGGGAGCTGGCCAAGCACATCGGTTACGTCCCCCAGCATTCCAAACCCGTCCGCACCACCGTTTTCGACACGGCGTTGATCGGAAGGCGCCCCTACATGGACTGGGGCGTCTCCAAGAGGGACCTGGAGATCACATCGGAGGTCCTAGCCGCATTGGGACTGACCGATCTCTCCATGCGTTTCGCCGATGAGATCAGCGGAGGGGAGTACCAGAAGGTCCAGATCGCAAGGGCCATGGTCCAGGAGCCGGAGATCCTCATCCTCGACGAACCGACCAACAACCTGGACATAGCGAACCAGCACGTCACCATGCATGCGATCCTCGATGCCGTCTCCTCCAGGGGGATGTGCACCATCATGACCATGCACGACATCAACCTGGCCGTCCATTACTCGGACAGGTTCCTGTTCATAAAGGGCGGGAGGGTCTTCGCATACGGTGGTCCGGAGATCATCACCGAGGACCTCGTGCGCGATGTGTACGGTATCGATTCCGATGTGATCACCCATAAGGGGAAACCGTTCGTCATCCCCCATACGTTCCCGAGGGAGCTCGCACATTACCATCATACCCACGACGGACATCCCCATTCCCATGAGGTGGAGGGGTTGAGATGAGCAACATCCACCCATTCGAGGGCGAGAGGATGGAGCGTGACGCAACGCTCCGTTTCTGGGATGATTACGCGGATGTGTACTCGTCCATGCAGCAGGGGGACATCCCCGGGAGGGTGGTGGAGATCCTCTGCAGGGAGGGTTACCTGGGTCCTGATTCGGATGTCCTGGAACTGGGTTCCGGGCCGGGTACATACTCGCTTCCTGTGGCGTCCCGTGTCCGTACCCTCACATGCATGGACACGTCACCGAGGATGCTCGACCGTCTGATGGTATCCGCAGGGTCGAAGGGTCTCAGCAACATCACGCCCCTCCTGCAGGATTGGGGCACATACTCCTCGGAATCGGGATACACCACCGTGATGGCGTCTCTGTGTCCCGGAACGGGCAGTCCCGATTCCATCAGGAGGATGGAGTCGTTGTCATCCTATGGTTGTGTGGTGGTCTCGTGGTTGGAGAACCACGGTGACGATCTGACGGCGCAGGTCTGGCAGGAGCTCGGTAAGGACTACGGTTTCGGGTTCCGTTCGTCCAATCCCACATTGGATTGGCTGACGGATAACGGCCGCGAGCCCGATTACGACATCCTGGAGACCAGGATCGTCGCGGACCTGTCGGTGGACGACCTGGTGGAGAAGGAGCGTTCCGCGTTCAGGGCATACGGTGTGAAGGAGGATGTGGAACCCATCGTCAGGAGGCTGCTGGAGCCCGAGGATGATGACGGTGTCATCCACTATGACCGTGTGAACAGGATGAAGCTGATCCGCTGGCGGTCGGATCACCGAGTCCGATGAGGTATTCCTCCACGTTCACGTAGTGGATCTCCCCTTCCCAATGGGTCTCGCCGCGGTATATCACACACTTCTCCTGGATGGGGCCGTAGTGGTACACTGTTTTGGCGCACATCTCTTCGTTGATAAGGTGTCTGTACTGATGTGGGACAGCCTTATCGCTGTGTTTTATCTCAAAAATCTTGCATCCGATATCATCTTCAATGACCATATCGAACTCCCCTGCAGGGAACTGGAGGACAAAAACGTTCGATTGAGGCAGGGCAGCCTGTGTTTCGGAGAGGACTATGTCCTCCATCATCCTCCCGCGGATACTATCTATCATACGTTTTTCTATCCCAGCACGTTCTTCTTTACTCAGTTCATTGAATCCGCTATCCTCTTTCAAACTCTTCACGAGAGCTTCCGCCTGTGCATAACGTAAACCAGGTTGTGTGACTACCGTACGAATCGTTTTATTCATGCCTGTGGCTGTTCTGCGGATCGTCACATCAGTTATGACGTCCAACATACTCAGATATGCCTCGATTTCCTGGACATGTACCTCCTCGAGGTCGATACTGCGTTCATATCTGTCAAGGATGTCCAAAGCTGTTTTCAGGTAATTTGTCACGTTTTCTACGTCGATCTTATTGAGTGAAACTTCAAGAGGTGAACCGCTTCTGAGTATGTTGTTGGCGGCGAGTGCATAATCATTTGATCTGAAGTCTTTAGTTAGTACATCAAGTGCGAACCTGTGGTTGATATCTTCTACGATGCGATTGATGACATTTGTCAGTTCTCCTTTGTCATATAACTCTCTGAGAGCACCAAAATGTCCTCCGTATTTGTATTGACTTAGAGCATGTTGGATATTGTAGGCTATTGCACTGTTAACATATTGGCCCACATCTTTCACTTTAGAATCAATGTTGTAGTTTATCCCTTCAGGATTCATTGTTCCGCCATACTCGATATATCTATCGATATCAGTTTTCCCGAGTACTCTGTTGAATTCACGATAAGGGATGTGAGTGGTATGAATTGTGATGCAACGGTCGTAAAGCGAATCATCTTCTGCGAACATGAATCCTAGAGAATCAGTACCAGACAGGATTATTTTCATTCCATTCGATGCGAACCTATTCGAAAGGACGGACGATGTTTCAACGAAATTGTCTGCAAGGGTGACCTCATCTATGAATACGAACTCGTACCCTTGTTCTTCAAGAATTGCCATATCATGATTTAGGTCGAAGGTAGTGTCTTCTCTATTCACAGTGATGGATGCAGTTTTGTTCAACAAGGTATCGTCCATCTCTAAAATAATCTGTTTGATCAGAGTCGTCTTCCCAGTTCTACGGAGTCCATATAGCACCAGGATCTTTCCTGGCCGATCATCGAAGATATAGTTTCTCACAGATATGTAGCAATCACGTCTTCTATAATTGCTCACTTCTTCAGCATTCCTTTTGAGTGTACTGCCCGTGGTAACGTTAAGACGAAATGGCGATAACTCTTTGAGAGTTTTTGATCCCTTTCTTTGTGATTGAAGCTCATTTTCAAGCTTTTTTCTCAGTTCTATCTGTTTTTTAACGTGTTCCAGTTCATCTTTTGGGATATATCTCTCTTTACGGACTCCATCTTCGGTCCAACGACGGTAGAAGTACGTGTGTCCTTTCACTTCTTTTTTGGTTATGGATCCCTTCGGCAACTGTGAGATGTGCGATTCCAGATCTTTATATGCTCCGTCCAGGATCCTCTCTGTCATACTGAGTTATACTCGTTATACCCTAATAATAGTTTTGTGAGTATAACTGGAAAAATCGCCGTCACTGTGGTGTCCAGGAGTACAGTATCGCGGTGCTTCCCGCAGAGTACTCCACCATCCCGTCCATAGATGTCTCGGAGAGGATGTCCCTGGTGATACCTCCGACATCACCGGTTATGCCTGCAGATGAGAACCTGGCGACCTCCTTGGAGACCACATCCTCGATCGGGACCATCACCGTCTCCGTGGATGTGATACGGCTGACCGAATGTTCCCTGTCGTTCTCCTCCAACCAATCGCCGATCCTCTGCGGATCCTCAGTCCCCTTGGGCCAATCCACGCCCAGTTCGTCCCTGATCCTCAGTGTGAGGTCCTCCCTCAGGTTCCTCTCCCACACCAGTGCCGCACACCTCTCCCTCGCGGCACCCTCCATGCGGAGAAGTGAATCCTCCGATGATGCCCTGGGGAGCATGGCACAGAAACATGTGGAATATCCCTTGCGGGGAGTGTACAGGTTCCAATCCATGTGGAACCTCTCCACCCTTCCGAGATCCTTTATGCGGAGCACACCGAACAGGTGGTCCAGCATCCTCTCGGAGATGTCCATGCATGTGAGCACCCTTACCTTGGGTGCTATCAGCATGGAATATGCGCCCTTGCCGCATCCTACCTCCAGAACGGAGTCATCGGACCTGAGGGTCCCCTCCCAGAAGAGCGTGTCCACGGCCCTCCGGGGGATGTCTCCCTGGGCAAGGGCGGAGTAGGGTCCCGAGAACGAATCCCAGAACCCCTCGGTCAATCCGTTACCGGCCAACCCTCAGTCCTTCTTCATGTAGGTGTTGACTATCTTGATGGCGCAGACATCACCGCACATGGAGCAACCCTCCTTCTCCTCGGTGCATCCGCGGCATCTGTACCTGCGTGCCTTCACGGGGTCGATGCACACATCGAACATCTCCTCCCAGTCCAGGGCCTTCCTGGCACGGGCCATCCTGGAGTCCAGTTCGGTGCCGATGCCCCTGGAGAGGTCCCCCACATGGGCGGCGATCCTGGATGCGATGACACCCTCCCTCACATCGTCCACATCGGGGAGGGACAGATGCTCCGCAGGTGTCAGGTAGCAGAGGAAATCGGCGCCGTTTTGTGCCGCTATGGCACCTCCGATGGCACCGACGATGTGGTCGTATCCGGGCGCGATGTCGGTCACCAGCGGACCTAGGACATAGAACGGGGCGTTGTGACAGAGGCGCTTCTCCAGCTGCATGTTCATGGGCACCTGTCCCAATGGGACGTGTCCGGGCCCCTCGACCATGCTCTGCACTCCCGCATCCCTAGCCCTCTGGACAAGGTGTCCGAGGGTCATGAGCTCGGTGAACTGTGCCTGATCGGAGGCATCGTCGATGCAACCGGGCCTGAAACCGTCTCCGAGGGACAGTGTGAACTCGTATTTGCGGGCCATCTCCAGGAGGTAGTCGAAGTTCTTGTACAGGGGGTTCTCCTCATCGTTGTGGAGGATCCACGCGGTCAGGAACGACCCTCCCCTGGAGACCACGTCCATGGTCCTTCCGGATTTCTTCAGCCATCCTACGCTCTCTCTGGTGATCCCACAGTGGACGGTCATGAAGTCCAT
>CAZWKY010000040.1:0-14460 GCA_964634095.1 uncultured Methanomassiliicoccales archaeon
GCGCGAAATCCCCGTACACAAGGGAAGTATATAAGGCTTCCGATGGTGCCGGGTTTTCGACGATTCGATTTGAATCGTTGATCTTGATTGAACGACTTATCGTCGCAACCACACGATGCCACACATCGCGCATTCCCCTCTATTTCCCACTTGTATTTAAACTTATCTATACATAAAAGTTGTCAAGGAGTGAAGATCACCATAATCGCATCAGGAACCATTGTTTTCAATGCTTTGTAGTCAGGATAATGGAGTCTCAGGAACCCTTCTGCATACACCTTCTTACCGAGGAGCTTCGCGACGACCGCGGCTTCGACCTTCCCCTCCACCTTCCACGCCCCGGAATCAGAAGTGGTGTCCGTCGAAACATAGATAGGAAGACGCAACCGGAGCCTTTCGACGTCATCACAGACATCCCATATCGCATCGAACTGCTCCGGAGGGATGTCCACCCTGCTTCCGCCACGGACAGAGTATGTGTAATCCCCAGAGGACCTGATCTCCTCCAAAGATCTCTTCCCCGTGGCCAGATTGTTGTTGAGCTCGGACATCATGGATTCGATCGTAAACCCTTGCATGCTTCCAGTATCTCTTTATTATATTATACAAGGAGTACCGATACGGAGCCGGTCGTCCCTACAGGCCATACCCGCTTCGGAACATATGATATATTGAACTTCGCAGATGCGGAGCCATGGATCAGACGGAGATTCTGAAAGCCTTGTCGGAACACCCCTGCTACAACGAGGGGGCCCACCTCAAGTTCGCCAGGATGCACATCCCCGTGGCACCACGTTGCAACATCCAATGCAACTACTGCAACCGCAAGTTCGACTGCTGCAATGAATCCCGTCCCGGAGTCACCAGCGAGATCCTCTCCCCCCAGGATGCCCTGGTGAAGATACGTACGGTCAGGGAGAAGGTCCCTGAGCTCAGGGTCATAGGTATCGCAGGGCCCGGAGACCCCCTAGCAAATGAGGAGACCTTTGAATCCATACAGCTGATCGCCGAGGACTTCCCAGACCTCACACTGTGCGTGTCTACGAACGGACTCGCACTCCCGGACTCCGCCAAGAGACTGTACGACCTCGGCGTCAGATTCATAACCGTGACCATGAACAGCTGCGATCCCGCCATCGGAGCGGAGATCTACGGTTCCGTCCTCGTGGATGGTAGGAAACTCACAGGAACGGAGGGTGCCAGTGTGCTCATGGAGAGACAACTTGAGGGCATACGTCTTGCCTCGGACCTGGGCATGGTGGTCAAGGTCAACATAGTCATGATCCCCGGGATCAACGATGACCATATACCGGAACTGGTGAAGAAGGTCAGGTCCATAGGTGCATACATCGTCAACATCCTCCCTCTCATCCCTGTCGAAGGGACCAAGTTCTCGGACAGACGCGCCCCCACACCTCTGGAAAGGAGAGACCTGATGGACAGGTGTTCCATCGACGCCAAGATGATGCGCCACTGCAGACAGTGTCGTGCCGATGCCATCGGAAAACTTGGGGAGGACAGATCATCCGAATTCGTACACTTCAGTGGCTGCGGTTCGGGATGCGGTCCGCAGAAACGGATCAATGTCTCCCTCGCCACAGACCGTGACGGAACGAAGGTCGCTGTGGCATCATCGGATGGGGTGACAGTGGACAGTGGTTTCGGCAATGCCCGGACGTTCCGTATCTATGTCCTTGCGGATGGAGGCTACAGATTCCTGGAGGAAAGGTCTGTCATCAAAGGAGGGACGGTCTCCGGCGACAACCACAGGAAGCATATCGAGTCGATCGTCGATTCCATAAACGATTGTGGAACGGTCATCGTGAAGGAGATCGGTCCGCTCCCATCCAAGGTCCTGAACAACATCGGGATAAAGGTAACCATCACCGACGGCGATGTCGGAGACGCCATCGGAGCCCTACTCTGATCGGGGTTCGCACCCCCGACAACCATTTTTATAATGGTGCCATAGGTGACACCCATTGAACGGAGTGTACACTATGGACGCTCAACAGATGAGAGAAACATACGTTGACTTTTTCAAAGAGAGGGGACACGCCTACATCAGGTCCGCCCCCCTCATCCCCGAGAACGACCCCACCGTGCTCTTCACCACCGCTGGCATGCACCCTCTGGTGCCGTACCTCCTCGGTGAGAAGCACCCTGCAGGGAACAGGCTCACCGATTTCCAGAAATGTGTCAGGACCGGTGACATCGACGAGGTCGGAGACGCAAGTCATCTGACCTTCTTCGAGATGCTCGGCAACTGGTCCCTCGGCGATTACTTCAAAAAGGAATCCATCGGATGGAGCTATGAGTTCCTGACATCCGTGCTCGGAATGGATCCGAACCAGCTCGCCGTCACCGCATTCGCCGGAGAAGGTGACATCCCCCGCGACGAAGAGACCGCGGAGATCTGGAAGAGCCACGGCATGAGGGACGACCAGATCTACTTCTACGGGAAGGAGGACAACTGGTGGGGACCTGCGGGTCAGACCGGACCCTGCGGACCCGACACGGAGATTTTCTACGATGACGGCAGGCCCAAATGCGGACCGGACTGCGGACCCTCCTGTCACTGCGGGAAGTTCACCGAGATCTGGAACAACGTCTTCATGCAGTACTTCAAGGACTCCGAGGGCAGATTCACCCCCCTCAAGCAGATGAATGTCGACACGGGAATGGGTCTCGAGAGAATCCTCCGCATCCTGAACGGGAAGGAGACCGTCTATGACACCCCCCTGTTCACCGGGATCATCGGCAAACTCGAGGAGCTCTCCGGCAGGAAGTACGGAGAGGATGCGGATACCACCAAGGCGTTCAGGATCGTCTCGGACCATCTGAGGGCCGCGACGTTCATCCTCGGGGACGGGGTCACACCCGCCAAGGTCGGCCAGGGATACATCCTCAGGAGACTCATCAGGAGGGCGAGCAGGTACATGTCCAAACTGGGCATCGAGAAGACCTGCATGAGGGAGATATCCGAGGTCGTCGTCTCCGAGTACTCCAAGGCCTATCCGGAATTGGAGAGAAACAAGGACTTCATCTACACTAACATCACCGCCGAGGAGGAGAAGTTCCGCGAGACCCTCACCAAGGGACTCAGGAGGTTCAACGAGATGATCTCCGAGAACGGTGACAAGAAGGTCCTGGACGGGGAGATGGTCTTCAGACTCTACGACACGTTCGGATTCCCGGTTGAGCTCACCACGGAACTCGCATCGGAGAAAGGACTCCAGGTGGACATGGATGACTTCGAGAAGAGGTTCAAGGCCCATCAGGACAACTCCCGTGCCGGAGCGGACCAGCAGTTCAAGGGAGGTCTCGCAGACCACAGCGAGGAGACCACCAAACTGCACACGGCAACCCATCTCCTGAACGCGGCCCTCAAGAGGGTCATCAGCCCGGACATCAACCAGAAGGGTTCCAACATCACCGCGGACAGGCTCAGATTCGATTTCAACCTCGACAGGAAGTGCACCCCTGAAGAGATCAAGGAGGTCGAGAGACTGGTCAACGAGGTCATCAAGGCCGCGGTCCCCGTCGTATGCGAGGAGATGACCTATGAGGAGGCCAAGGCCCGTAACGCCGTGGGAGTCTTCGCGGACAAATACGGCGAGATGGTCAAGGTCTACACCATCGGCGACTTCTCCTGCGAGATCTGCGGAGGCCCCCATGTGAACAACACATCGGAACTCCAGGGATTCAAGATCAAGAAGGAGGAGAGTTCCGCAGCCGGGGTCAGGCGCATCAAGGCCGTCGTCGGAAAGTTCGACTGATGGCCGACAGGTGACATCGTCACCCCCATCCTCCGATCATAATGGGTTTCACGCCCGGCGGAAAAGGAGGCAACCGCCGGGCCAATGTGATCACTCCGTTGCCGATCTGGAATGGAGATCGGATGACCTCACAAAGGACCTCACAAACTCCTTCATCTTCTCACAGATGTCGTCGACGAACACCTCGGGATCGTTGGACCTCATGGCCACAACACATATGGAACAGGCCAATGCATTGATCACCGCCCTGTTGTCATAATCCCTGTCTGCGAACTCTCTCATTATCGCTCCGAAGACATCTTCGAATTCACGTTCCTTACCTTCTGTCAAGCCATCCTTCATCTATATCAACCGCGGTTCGACCGCGAAGATATCATCCACGAAGATGATTTTATAAAGAAGACGATGGAGGCACACTGGATGGATGTTCACGATGGACACGGACCATCCAACGTACCGTCCCCCACCTCAGGGAAGAGCATGCATGGCCCCACGTGTTCTGCGGGGAATCGAATCACAGGGGATGTTTTATCTATGATTGAGGAACCGGACCACCCGCCATCCAACCTCGCACATTGGATGCACAGTCATATCCAATCATCATCCATGCATCGACCACGACCGGAACGGGATCCAGACGTCAGAATCATGAAAACATGCCGTGGCAATATGAATCAGGGATGATGTACAGAAGTGGTGGACTGGGCGCGATTTGAACGCGCGACTTCTTGCTTGCAAAGCAAGCGATCTTCCAGCTGATCTACCAGCCCACTAAAATCCCCTTATTTGCAGGATGAATATAAACTTTTCGGTTTCTGAAAAACAGGAACGCGAATGAATAAAAAGACCGTTTCAAACGATTTGACAGACCATCCAAACGGTTATGACAATCTATTTAGAGAATCTTTCATTCGTCCGTAAAGTTGCGCGCGCAACCGATAGGTGCGTACGTGGAGCGTACATCTCAAATACGAACAGTATATGATGATGCATGTTAGCAAGTAGCACGGGGTGAACCCAATGTTTGGAAAGAGCATCAGACTTGAGAGGATTATGGACAGAAACACAGGGAACTGCGTCATCGTTCCCATGGACCACGGCATCTCCATCGGACCCACCGAGGGACTCATCAACATGAAGAAAGCGGTCGATGATGTCGCCAACGGGGGCGCCACAGCCGTCCTCATGCACAAAGGGCTCATCCGCTACAGTCACCGTACAAGCGGTAACGACATCGGACTGATCCTCCACCTCTCCGCTTCCACAGATCTGGGTGTCACCAGCAACAGCAAGGTCCTCGTTGCCACCGTCGAAGAAGCCCTCAAGATCGGTGCGGATGCGGTCTCGGTCCACATCAACGTCGGTGCGGAGACCGAACCCACCATGCTCAACGACCTTGGGAAGATCTCCAAGGATTGCAGCGAATGGGGTATGCCCCTCCTTGTGATGGCCTACCCCCGCGGACCCAAGATCGAGAACTCATACGACCCCGATGCGGTGGCACACGCCGCCAGGGTCGCCGCCGAACTCGGTGCGGACATCGTCAAATGCAGTTACACAGGGGACATAGATTCGTTCAGAGAGGTCGTCAAGGGAACCCTCGCCCCCGTTGTCATAGCCGGCGGCCCCAAGATGAACTCCGATGATGAGATCCTCCAGATGGTCTACGATTCCATCCAGGCAGGAGGTCACGGAGTCTCCATCGGCAGGAACGTGTTCCAGCACAAGGATGTGGAGGCTATGACCCGTGCCATATCGGACATCGTCCTCCGCGGATACACCGTTGAGGAAGCCAAGAAGAACAACCTTGCGTGATACCATGGACAAGGAACTCTGGATAAGGGCGGATCTGTCCGATGACAAGGAGGAACGCAAGAACCTGGTCATCTCCGCACTCGAATCGGGCATAGGCACCGCACTGGTCAGACCCGAGGACTCCGACTTCGAGGAATGCGGGAAGGTGGAGCTGTACTACAACGACAACGGAAGGATCTCCGGCGATGTGGAGCTCGTCGAGCTCAGATGTCCCGAGGACCAGGACCGCGCGATGGCCATGGCCGGCAAGGTGAGGGCTGTCATCCTCGATTCATCCGACTGGACCATCATCCCCCTGGAGAACCTTATCGCAAGGTTCAGGGACTCCGGGACGAAGGTCCTGGCATGTGCCGAGGACATCGAACAGGCCAAACTCTACATGCAGACACTGGAGAAGGGTGTCGACGGCATCGTCATCAGCACCACCGACCCGAACGGGATCAGGGCGTTCGCCAATGTCATCTGCGGATGTGGGAAGGTCGACCTCTCGGTCGTCGAGGTAGAGAGCCTCAAGAACATCGAGATGGGCGACCGCGTCTGCGTCGATACCGTCTCCCTGATGGCCCCCGGAGAGGGGATGCTCATCGGATCCCAGGCCGCATGCCTCTTCCTGATACAATCGGAAAGCGAGGACAACGGATACGTTGCGGCCAGGCCGTTCAGGGTGAACGCGGGCGCAGTCCATGCATACGTTCTGGGACCGGAAGGGAGGACCAGATACCTGGCCGAACTGAGATCAGGGGAACCTGTCGTCCTGGTGAACAAGGAAGGTGACATGAGGATCTCCGCGGTCGGAAGGTGCAAGGTCGAACAGAGGCCCCTCCTCCTCCTGACCGCCAAGGCCGGGGATGAGACATACTCCACCATACTCCAGAATGCCGAGACGGTCAAGATGGTCGGACCCGATGGGGCGATCTCCGTGTCCAAGATCAAGAAGGGCGACAAGCTCTTCGCCAGGATCGAGGCCGGAGGACGCCACTTCGGAATGAAGATCGAAGAGACGATAAGGGAGATCTGATGAAGGTCTGCGCCTCGCTCAGCGGGATGTCCGACCTCGACCTTGCCGACAGGGCGGACATGGTCGAGATCAGGCTGGACCTCCTGGGGGAAGTCCCCGACATCAAGGACAGGGAACTGCTGGTGACATACCGCGGCCCCATCGACCTGGGTGTGCTCCCCGAGGGATTCTCAGGGACCATCGACATCGGTGAGGAACCCCGTCCGGACACAGCCCTGGATGTGGTCGCCTCATACCATGATTATGAGAACACGCCTGACGCGGAACGCATCCGCTCCATTATGAGGAGCATGGACTGCGACATATGCAAGGGCGCATTCACGGTCAACAGGTTCACAGACCTTGTGAGCATCCTGGATGCCGCCCGGTCCATCAGCAAGAGGCATGTGGTACTTGGAATGGGTGCCCTGGGGACAGTCACACGCATAAGGCAGACTATCCTGGGCAACGAGTTCTCATTCGGGTATGTCGGCGAACCCACCGCCCCGGGACAGCTGAGTGTGGACGAGATGTCCTCACTCGGCGATGACTGCATGATCCTGGGCATACTCGGCAACCCACTGACCAAGAGCAGGTCCCCGAGGATGCAGAACGCCGCCCTGATGGCCTCCGACATCAACGGCATCTATCTGCCGTTCGAAGCGTCGGACCTGGACCAGGTGGAGGAGGTCATCCGCGGATATGACATCCGTGGTGTGAACGTCACCACCCCCTACAAACAGGACATCATGGACCACATCGATGTTGTCGACAGGGCCGCATCCGCGGTCGGTGCGGTCAACACCGTTGTGAACAACAGAGGACGCCTGGAGGGATACAACACGGATGTTGTGGGAATCGACACCGCTCTGAACAGAGCAGGGTTCGAGGCCGAGGACAAGAGGATCCTGGTGATGGGTTCCGGAGGTGCCGCGAAAGCCTGCATCCACTACATGATGGAGCATGATTGCGATGTCACCGTCACGGGGAGGAACCGTGAGACGGGAGAGGAGGTCGCAAAGGAACACGGTGCCACATACAGGGCACCCACATCCGTATCGGTGAAGATGTACGACCTGGTCGTGAACTGCACACCCGTCGGAATGTACTCCGAAGGCCCCTATCCGATAAACATCTCGGCCCTGACGGGACACCAGGCCGTGTTCGACATGGTCTATGGGTCTGAGACCCCCTTGGTAAGGGAGGCACTCTCCAAAGGATGCACCGTCGCCTACGGGGCGGATATGCTCGCCGGACAGGGGGCCGCATCGTTCGGACTGTGGACGGGCATCATGGACACATTCGACGTCATGAGGAGGGAGTTGGATTGAGTGTCGGAACATCCCATGGCGCGATCACCGTGATAAACGCCATGCCATGCGGGATAGGTGCGACCATAGGCGTCGACCTTGAGACCAGGGCACACTTCGAGGTCGGAGGCCCCGGCCGTGAGGTGAACATAATCAGAGATCCTTCGGAGGATACCACCATGGCACGCATCTGTGTCAGGAGGGCATATGAGCGCATCGGCATCCCCGAACCCGAGGGATGGACCCTCGAAACCGACTCCGAGATACCTGTATCCAGAGGGTTGAAGAGCTCCAGCACCGCATGCAACGCGATACTCAGGGCGGTCATGCAGGAGAACGACACGGAGATGGACCCCGTGGAACTCATCAGACTCGGAGTGGAGTGTGCCAGGGAGGCCCATGTCACCGTGACGGGTTCCTTCGACGATGCCTGCGGAAGCGGTCTGGGAGGACTGGTCATGACCGACAACGGAAAGGATGAGATCATAGCCCGGGCGGACCCGGGAGAATACGATGTCGTCATCCATGTCCCCAGATTCAAGATCAGGAAGACGGGTCTGCCCCTGGACAGACTCCATGAGGTCGCATCGGAACTCAGGAAGGCCATAGACATCACCATGACCGATCCGTTCACGGCGATGACCCTGAACGGCCGCATCATCTCGAAGGCATCGGGCGTGGACAACGGTATCGCCGAAAGGGCCGTTGCCATGGGGGCATTGGGTGCAGGGATGTCCGGATCCGGACCCGCCATAGCCATGGTTGTCCCCAAGGGTGACGGAGAGGGATTCGCCAGGGACCTGGGCATCGGGCCGGACGAGACGATAATCACCGGAACAAGGTGCGGACAATGACATCAATCAGATTCAAAGGAGGGGTTGTGAAGGGGAAGGTCCTCCCGCCCCCGTCCAAAAGCCATACACACAGGGCATTCTTCCTCGCATCTATGGCGAAGGGAGAGTCCGTGATCACCCATGCACTGATGTCCTCGGACACGAAGGCCACCCTCAACGCATGCCGCATGATGGGGGCGGACATCGATATCGACGGAGATTCCGTGAGGATCGTCGGCGGGGACCTCCATGCCCCCGATGGGATCGTGGATGCGGACAACTCAGGCACCACGATGAGGATCTTCGCAGGATTGTGCTCCATGTTCGGAGAGGAGGTGACCATCACCGGTGATGAATCCCTCAGGAAGAGGCCCATGGGGAAACTGTTGGATGCCCTGGAACAGACCGGGGCCTTATGCAAGTCCGATAACGGATTGCCCCCGGTGACGATCAAGGGCCCCAACCGCGGAGGGGACGTCCACATCGATGGAAGCGTCAGCTCACAGTACATCACATCGATCCTCATGACATCCCCTATGCTGGATTCCGACTCCAGAGTGACAGTGGACGGGAACATGGTCTCCGCACCCTATCTTGACGTGACAACGCACATGATGCGCCTGTTCGGTGCGGATGCGGAAAGGAATGACAACATATTCACGATCAGAGGGGGAACGGGATACACACCCTATGATTACTGCGTCCCCGCGGACTTCTCATCCGCGGCATTCCCGCTTGTGGCAGGGGCCATAGGAGGAAGGGTCACCGTGACTGGCATGGATATGGACGACCCCCAGGGCGACCGCAGGATCATCGATGTCATCAGAAAGGTCGGTGCTGAGGTCACGGTGGATGGGGACACCATCACATCCGAGAGGAAGGTGCTGAAGGGATGTGACATCGACATGGGCGAGATCCCCGACCTGTTCCCCATAACAGCTGTCCTCCTGAGCACCGCCGAAGGCGACAGCAGACTCTACGGGGCACCACAGCTCAGGTTCAAGGAGAGCAACAGGATAGAGACCGTTGTCAACATGATCAACGCCATCGGCGGGGATGCAGAGGCCACGGATGACGGCTGCATCATCCATGGAAGGCCCACCCTCAGAGGCGGCACCATAGTCCACAAGGGAGATCATCGCATCATGATGTCTGCGGCGGTCGCATCATTGGTCTGTGAAGGAGCGGTGGAAATGGAAGACACGGAATGCTGTGCGGTGTCCTATCCGGACTTCGTCCAACAGATGGGATCCCTCGGAATGGATTACGAGGTGATCTGATGCACAGGATCGGAGAGAGACTGACATTCACATTGTTCGGAAGGAGCCACGGCCCATGTGTCGGAGGGATACTGACGGGCATCCCGCCAGGATTCAAAGTGGACCTGGACAGGGTGTCTGCGGAGATGGAGCTGAGGAAACCCACGGGCAGGATCGGAACACCCCGCAGGGAGAAGGATGCCGTGGAATTCGTCCAGGGCCTGAGAGGCGATGTGACAGATGGTAACCCCATCCTGATGAAGATCGCCAACGGGAACACTGACGGATCCAAATACATGAGATTCTACGAGACGCCCCGCCCGGGTCATGCGGACCTCCCGGCATTACTGAAGTTCCCCGACCATGACCTGAGGGGGAGCGGACAGTTCTCCGGAAGGCTCACAGCCGCAGTGGTCGCAGCGGGTGCCATCGCGAAACAGTATATTGAGAGGGAGGGCATCCGCGTGGACGCATTCTCAAGGTCTGTGGGGAGCGTCTGTGATGATGATCCCCGCGACAACGGAGATGCCCATGGCTCGAGAGGATTCGCAACACGTGCATGCACCCCTGAACTCGATGAGGCCATGAGAGTAGAGATCGAAACCGCCGGTTCCGAAGGTGACAGCGTCGGAGGTGTGGTCGAATGCATCATAACAGGCCTGCCGATCGGATTCGGCGGAATATGGTTCGATGCACTGGACTCGGACCTCGCAAGGGCGATGTTCGGAATACCTGCATGCAAGGGCGTGGAGTTCGGAGACGGATTCGGTCTGACACGCATGAAGGGTTCCGAGAGCAATGACGGATACAGGTATGATGAGGGGAGGATCGTCACGGAGACCAACCATATGGGAGGTATCGTCGGAGGAATGTGCGACGGAGCCCCGGTCGTGTTCCGCGTGGCATTCAAACCCACTCCGTCCATAGGCAGAGAACAGAAGACGGTGAATCTGGAAACGGAAGAGGATGATACGGTCTCCGTGGAAGGGAGACATGACCCCTGCATCGTGCCACGTGCGGTGGCAGTCGTGGAGGCCATGGCGGCACTGACGGTCGCGGATCAGATGATGAGGGGATACTGATGGAACTGAATGAGATTAGGGATGAGATCGGGAGGATCGACCTCCAGATCCTCGAACTGACCAAGAGAAGGCTGGAGTTGGCCAAAGAGGTCGGGAAGAACAAGGTGGAGACCGGTGCGGCGGTCAGGAACATAGAGGTCGAGAACAGGGTCATCGACAGATACAGAGGATTCGCCCTGGAGAACGGAATGAACCCCGCCTGTGCGGAGACCATATGCAAGACACTCATGCAGGAATCCATAGAGGTCCAATCCGCCCTCCCCAGAAAGGCATCGGTGCTCAGACATGTCGCCATAATCGGAGGATACGGGAAGATGGGACGCTGGTTGGCCGACCTGTTCAGACAGTCAGGACACAGAGTGGACATCATCGATCCGTCCGCAGGGAACGGACTGACGATCGAGGACTGCAAATGGGCTGACACGGTCATAATCTCCATCCCCATCTCTAGGACCGAGGGCGTCCTTGAGAGATTGGACTCCATATGCAAGGAGGATACGTTGATCTTCGACATAGCATCCCTGAAATCACCATTCATAGGGAAACTGAAGGAGATGGGCGTCAGGAGGAAGGTCTGTTCCGTTCACCCGATGTTCGGACCCTCTGCGGGGACGATGTACGACAGGAACCTGTTGATATGCAACTGTGGGTCGGATTCCGCCGTGGAGGAGGCCACCCAGCTTCTGGGGAACCATGGGGCCAACATCCGTACGATGGAGGTCGACGAACATGACATGTACATGTCATATGTCCTGGGCCTGAGCCATGCCGTGAACATCGCGTTCTTCACAGTGCTGGAGAGGAGCGGGATAAGTTTCGAAGACATGAAATCCGTCGCATCCACCACATACTCCAAACTGATGGATTCGAACCTGTCCGTGGCCATGGAAGACCCCTATCTCTACTACGAGATCCAGCATCTGAACATAAACAGGGACAAGATGCTGAAGGAGTTCGGGGACTCGACCAGAGCGGTTGTTGAAGCGGCACAGGCCGACGATGCCACCGAGTTCAAGAACCTCATGGACAAGGGTCGCGAATACTTCTCTTAAACCCGACATCGGCCTTTCGGAACGGTATCCGGGAGGCCGATTCACATTCCCACACGACTGTCCCATAACGGGAAATGGCCGCCGGGCAGAATGCACCCGACGGCGTTTGATGTTTGAGGCGATATCACTCGAGATATGCACCGTTGGCGCCGGAGGTGACAAGCCTGCGGTACTTCTTCTGGACACCGGTCACAGGACGGTCGATGACCTTGACCTCGGCCATACGCTGTTTGATCTCCTCGTCGGACAATCTGACGTTGAGGGTCCTTGCGGGGATGTCGATGTCGATGATGTCGCCATCTTTCACAGCTGCGATAGGCCCACCGGCATAGGCCTCGGGAGAGACGTGTCCGATGGCACCGCCACGGGATGCTCCGGAGAACCTTCCATCCGTGATCAATGCGACGGATTCGCCAAGCCCCCTTCCCATGATGAGACTGGTGGGTGAGAGCATCTCGGGCATTCCAGGAGCCCCTTTGGGCCCCTCATACCTGATGATGACCACATCACCGGAGACGATGTCGCCGGAGGTTATGGCCTCGGCCGCATCCTTCTCGCAATCGAACACCCTGGCCTTTCCGCTGAACTTCATCATCTTCGGGCTGACGGCGGACTGCTTGATGACCGAACCTTCGGGAGCGATGTTTCCCTTGAGAACAGCGATACCTCCCTCAGCATGGAAGGGGTTGTCCTTGGACCTGAGTACCTCGGGATCTTTCACAACACCATCTGCTGCGATCTGTCCCATGGTCTTCCCATTACCTGTGGGAACATCGAATATGCCATCCTTCAGGATGTTGAGGACGGCAGGGATGCCTCCGGCAAGGTCCAGGTCCTTGATGCTGTACGGGCCGCCGGGCCTGAGACTGGTGATGTGCGGCGTGTCCCTGGAGATCCTGTCGAAATCATCGAGGGTCACAGGACATCCGAAATCCTTGGATATGGCCGGAAGGTGGAGAGCAGTGTTGGTGGAACCGCCGATGGCCATATCCACACGGATCGCATTGAAGAATGACTCCTTGGAGACGATGTCACGGGGCTTCACATCCTTCCTGACGAGTTCGACGATCCTCCTTCCGGTCTCCCTTGCGATGGAGAGTTTCCTGTTGTCATCGGCGAGAGCGGTTGCGCATCCGGTGAGGCTCAACCCCAGAGTCTCGGTGAGACAGGCCATGGTGTTGGCGGTGAACAGACCGGAGCAGCTTCCCTTTCCGGGGCATGCGGCACACTCGATGGTCCTGAGCTCGTCTTCATCGATCTTGCCGGCGGAATACGAACCGACGGCTTCGAAGACGGACTGCAGATCGAGGGACTTGTCCCCATGCTTTCCAACCTCCATGGCACCACCTGTGACGATGAGTCCTGGGACGTTCATCCTACCCATTGCCATGAGCATACCGGGCGTGACCTTGTCACAGTTGGACACACCGACCCAACCGTCGAAGGCGTGTCCTTCGACCATGACCTCGCAGGCGTCGGAGATGACCTCCCTCGATATGAGGGAGTACCTCATCCCCTTATGGCCCATAGCGATACCGTCACAGACTGCGGGAACTCCGAAGACGAAGGGCTTTCCGCCGGCCTCCACGATACCTTCCTTGACGGCCTCCACGATCTCATTCAGATGGATGTGCCCGGGAACGATCTCGTTCCATGAATTGGCGATCGCGATGAACGGTTTATCAAAATCCGAATCGTCCAGACCGTCCGCCCTGAGGAGACTCCTGGCGGGCGCCTTGTCCAGACCTTTCTTGACTGCATCACTTCTCATGATGGTTACCTGTCATATCGGTAACTGGAGATGATATATAAGATTTCAAAAAAGGGGATCAAAGGGTTGTGAGGGGGATGACCCCCTCGATTTGAAGTTTTAGTTTAGGCGCTGCGGAGCACGATCTCGATGTTGACGCCATCGGGAACCTGGATCCTCATGAGCTGCCTGAGGGCACGCTCGTCGGCGTCCAGATCGATGAGTCTCTTGTGGATGCGCATCTCCCAGCGGTCCCAAGTCTCGCTTCCCTCTCCATCGGGGCTCTTCCTGCAGGGGACCTTGAGCTTCTTTGTGGGAAGCGGTACGGGTCCGCGGATGTCCACACCAGTTCTCTGGGAGATCCCTTTGATCTGGGCGCAGACACTGTCGACCTTTGCAGGGTCAGTGCCGCTGAGAGAGATTCTTGCGCGCTGCGACATTGTTTATCCCTTGTGAAAGGAGAAGTGGAGAGGCGTTTATGCCTTCTCGACTTCGATACACATTCCAGCAGCGACAGTCTGTCCCATATCACGGATGGCGAACCTTCCGAGAGGGGGGAACTCTTTGGCAGTCTCGACGACCA
>CAZWKY010000041.1:0-14340 GCA_964634095.1 uncultured Methanomassiliicoccales archaeon
TATCTCATCGGTGTTGATAAGAGGGCACCAACACGCTGGTCTCCTAGCCCAAAAACGATTGATGGGAGGGCTGTGGGCATCGCCGCGGATGCGGGCTGATGGATCTCTTCGGGATCGAACACGGCCTCGGGGATCAGATCCTCCATCAGAGCCTTCACCTCGGACAGCGGCTTGAGCGGGCACAGAAGGGGCGATTTGTCCGTATCGTCGCCTCCGGTCTGCAGCCCGACCACCTCCGCCTCCAGTGTCGCCTTGCCCATAATGCGGGCAAGGAGAGGCATCCTGATGCGGACGGAGTTGATCCTCGAGATCCTGAACGAGCGACGGGACGTCGTGAAGAGGCCGGATTCCACGGTGACCGTATCGCCTATACGGTAGAGCCTGTAGTTGCCGTACACCATGATCTTCTTCGCTATCGGGAAGACCTCGCTGACGAAGAGCATGACGAACGACACCAGCAGACCGCCGGAATTCTCCGACATCAGCGAATAGGCCGTGTATGCCAGAAGCATGACGGCCCATATCAGGGATGGTGTCGACTGAGATAGGAAGGCGTGCATCAGGATCTCCGCATTGGATACCCCGACGATGGATTCGACCTCCCGTTCATCCTCCACTGTGCCCTCTTTGACGAACACGCGCCGGTTCAGTTCGTCGCGGACCCGGTCCGCCTCCTCCGAACGCAGGACGAGAGTCGCCTCCGGCACCGTGGCATCGACTCCCGAGTTCACATTGAACTGCAGGGCAGTGGTACCGAACAGGCGGTCGATGACCGTGCGGCTGACCCCCACCGAAGCGAGCCTGGTGTACGGGATGACGGCATCGTGCTTGGTGACGGCCGTATCCCTGATGCGTCCGATCCCGTTCTCGTCGAACAAGATCCAGGTCCGCCTCCACACCAGTATGCGAATGCACCATATCGCGGCCATCAGCATGCTGACGGCGACCAGGGACTCGCCGATCGAATCCCGAGGGACCCACAGGAGGATGAGGAACGCCGCGGCCGCCAGACGGAACGCGGATTTCAGTAGGACGACCGGATGGTTGCGGTATCTCTCCGACATCGCTCCCTCGACTTCAGCATCCCGACGATGACATCGTTCAACCTGCGGGCCACGTCCTCCGCATCCGCGACGGCCAAGCATGACATGGAGAATATCCCCCCTGCGGTGGTGACCGTGACGGAAGCAAGACCGAACATCCGATCCAGCGGTCCGCGCTGGACCTCGACCTGATGGACGCGCTCCACCGGAACGAGCGTGCGCGTGTGGAACACGACCCCGCTCCTGACCTCGATCTCATCGTCGTCTATCCTGAAACGATAGCGCCTGCAGTATACGGCGGGAGATGCTGCGGAGTATACGAGAAGCGCGATGCATGAAGCGGCAACCGCCGCCCTGACCGCGCCCCCGTACTCGCCGAACACATCCTCCGAATAGACGATACAGAACGCGACGGAGATGGCCAGCAGCACGGCCATGACGGCCGCCCTGACGATGTACATCGCATACAGACTCTCCCGGGGCAGGGTGCGGAACCCTGATTGGGAATCGGGAGGCTGCTCGTCGACCATGGGTATGCATGATTCCAACGCTATTTAATGATGGAAGAATGGCGGCCGGGTTGGACCGGCCGCCGTTTCAGAACCGATTCAGATATGCGCCGTCTGCGCCGCTCGAGACGAGTCTGCGGTACTTCTCCTGCACACCGTGGACCGGACGCTCGACGCGCTGGATCGCACTCATGCGCTTGGCGATCTCCTCGTCGGAGAGACGGACATCGAGCCTCCTGGCGGGGATATCGATGTCGATGATGTCCCCGTCCCTGATGGCGGCGATGGGTCCCCCGTCGTACGCCTCCGGGGAGACATGCCCTATTGCGCCGCCCCTGGAGGCTCCGGAGAACCTGCCGTCGGTGATGAGCGCCACGTCCTCCCCCAGACCCCTGCCTATGATGAGGCTGGTCGGAGACAGCATCTCAGGCATGCCGGGAGCGCCCTTCGGACCCTCGTAGCGGATGACGACGACATCCCCCTTGACGATGTCCCCGGATGTTATTGCCTCGGCAGCCGCGGCCTCCCCGTCGAACACCCTCGCCCGACCGGTGAAACGCATCATCTTGGAACTGACGGCGGCCTGTTTGATCACGGATCCGCCGGGCGCGACATTGCCCTTGAGGACGGCTATGCCGCCCTGCTGATGGAAGGGGCTGTCGAGAGGACGGATGATCTCCGAATCGCGTATCTCGGCATCGTCCGCGATCTGATGGATCGTCCTGCCGTTGGCGGTGGGCGCGTCGGCCAGCTTGTCCTTCAGATCCTTGAGCACCGCGGGAATGCCTCCGGCCCGGTCCAGGTCCTTTATGGCGTACGGTCCGGCGGGACGGAGGCTGGTTATATGCGGGGTGTCGCGGGAGATCTCATCGAAATCGTCCAGCGTCACAGGACATCCGAAGTCCTTGGATATCGCAGGCAGATGGAGGGCCGTGTTGGTGGATCCGCCTATGGCCATATCCACACGGATGGCGTTGCGGAACGAGTCGCGGGTGACTATATCCCTAGGCCTGATGCCATCCCTTACCAGCTCGACTATGCGTCTGCCGGTCTCCCTTGCAATGATGAGCTTCCTGTTATCGTCGGCCAGTGCGGTGGCGCAGCCGGTCAGGCTCATACCTAGCGTCTCGGTCAGACAGGCCATGGTGTTGGCCGTGAACAGCCCCGAGCAGCTCCCTCTGCCGGGACAGGCCTCGCACTCCACGGTGCGGAGCTCCTCCTCGCCTATGCCGCCTGCGGAGAACGATCCGACGGCCTCGAACACGGACTGGAGGTCCATGTTGTTCCCTTCGGCGTCCTTGCCGGGCTCCATGGCGCCGCCCGTGACGATCAGTCCGGGGACGTTCATCCTGCCCATGGCCATGAGCATGCCCGGGGTGACCTTGTCGCAATTGGAGACGCCCACCCATCCGTCCAGAGCATGGCCCTCGACCATGACCTCGCAGCAGTCGGAGATGACCTCCCTGGATATCAGGGAGTACCTCATGCCGTTGTGGCCCATGGCTATGCCGTCGCAGACCGCGGGCACACCGAAGGTGAACGGTCTGCCACCCGCCTCTATGATACCTTCCTTGACGGCCTCCACGATCTCATTGAGGTGGATGTGTCCGGGGACGATCTCGTTCCAGGAGTTCGCTATGCCTATGAAGGGCTTCTCGAAGTCCTCATCGCTGAGCCCGTCGGCCCTGAGGAGACTCCTCTGGGGCGCCGCACCCAGACCCTTCTTGATTGCATCGCTTCTCATCACGATCACTGGATTCGCGATTGAGGGCGCGTATTAATAGTGCTCGGAACTGGACGGCTGCACTCGTCCGTCGGCGGAAATGAACGGAAGAAGATGATGGAGGGGTGACCCCTCCTTGAATGCGTTTATGTGCTGCGGAGCACGATCTCGATGTTGACCCCGTCGGGCACCTGAATCCTCATCAGCTGCCTGAGGGCGCGCTCGTCGGCGTCCAGATCGATGAGCCTCTTGTGAATCCTCATCTCCCAGTGGTCAACCGTCTCGCTTCCCTCTCCGTCGGGACTCTTCCTGCAGGCCACCTTGAGCTTCTTGGTGGGCAAGGGAACGGGGCCGCGGATGTCGACACCAGTCCTCTGGGAGATCCCCTTGATCTGGTTGCAGACACCGTCGACCTTCGCCGGGTCGGTCCCGCTGAGAGAGATCCTTGCGCGCTGCGACATATTGATCCCTGGAGATCAAGCCTTGTCGACGGCGATGCACATGCCTGCCGCAACGGTCTGTCCCATGTCACGGATGGCGAACCTTCCGAGAGGGGGGAACTCTTTGGCAGTCTCGACGACCATGGGCTTTGTGGGCTCGACCTTGACGACAGCGATGTCTCCGGTCTTGAGGAAGTCGGGGTGGTCTGCCTTGACCTGTCCGGACTTGGGGTCGATGGTCTTGATGAGCTCAACGAACCTGCAGGCGGTCTGAGTGGTGTGGCAGTGGAACACAGGGGTGTATCCGACAGTGATGACGGAGGGGTGGTTCAGCACGACGATCTGAGCGGTGAAGGACTTGGCGACAGACGGAGGGTTGTCGACGGGTCCAGCAACATCTCCCCTCTTGACATCGTTCTTTGCGACTCCACGGACGTTGAATCCGACGTTGTCACCGGGAACTGCCTGGGGCATCTGCTCGTGGTGCATCTCGATGGACTTGACCTCTCCAGGAACGTGGGAGGGCTCGAACATGACCTTCATGTTGGGCTTGAGGATACCGGTCTCGACACGTCCGACAGGAACGGTTCCGATTCCGGTGATGGTGTAGACATCCTGGATGGGCAGCCTGAGGGGCTTCTCGGTGTGCTTCTCGGGAACCTTGAGGTTGTCGAGTGCGGCGATGAGGGTGGGTCCCTTGTACCAGGGGGTGTTGGCGGAGGCGGCCTTGATGTTGTCTCCCATGTATGCGGAGACGGGGATGAAGGGAACCTCGTCAGTCTTGACACCGACCATCTTCATGAGCTTGATCATGGCGTCCTTTGCCTCGTTGTACTTGGACTCATCGTACTTGACTGCATCCATCTTGTTGATGGCGACGATGATCTGCTTGACACCGAGGGTGGTTGCAAGGAAGACGTGCTCCTTGGTCTGTGCCTGGGGTCCCTCGATAGCGGAACAGGTGATGACTGCGGCATCTGCCTGGGAGGTACCGGTGATCATGTTCTTGACGAAGTCACGGTGACCGGGTGCGTCGATGACGGTGAAGAAGTACTTGTCGGTGTAGAACTTCTTGTGTGCGACATCGATGGTAACTCCTCTCTCCCTCTCCTCTTTGAGTCCGTCCATGACCCATGCGAAGTAGAAGGATCCCTTTCCTTTCTCCTCTGCCTCTTTCTTGTATTTCTCAACGATGTGGGGGTCGATTGCACCGCACTCGAGCAGGATCCTTCCGGTGAGGGTGGATTTTCCGTGGTCGACGTGTCCGATGATGACCAGATTCATGTGCTCTTTCTCTGCCATTTTTCTTCCTCCTAAGGAACGTTATGATGATTTCAGTAAAGGGGTTTAATATATAAGGTTTACAGGCCAGCGTAGTACCTGTCGTCGTAGGGCTCAGGATTGAGTCCTTTACGGGTCCTGATCTCGGTGACGACCTTCTTCTGGAGATCGGGCAGGAGCTGTTTGAACCCTGCATTCTCGATGGACCAGATGGCACGTCCCTGAGTGGATCCACGGACATCGGATGAGAATCCGAACATATCTGCGACGGGGACCTCTGCTGTGACGGTCGAATCAGCACCCTCCTGACCCATCTCGAGGATGGTTCCGCGGCGCTGGTTGATCAGGTTGACTGCTCCACCCATGTAGTCCGGGGGAACACTGATGAACAGTTTCTGCATAGGCTCCAGAAGGATCCTTCCGGCCTGGCACATGGCTCCGTAAATACCGTCCCTGACTGCGGGGATGATCTGTGCAGGTCCCCTGTGGATGGTATCCTCGTGCAGTTTGGCATCCATGAGGCAGACTTTGAGTCCGGCGACCTTCTCGTTTGCGAGGGGGCCCCTCATCATTGCCTCCTCGAAGGACTGCTTCACAAGCTCCATGGTCTCGTGGAGGTACTGGATTCCCTTGGTGCAGTCGATCAGGACGTTGTTGTTCTTGAATCCGACGACACCTTTTGCCTCGGCATCGCTCATTCCAAGGTCCATCAGCTGTTTGGCGAGGGCCTTGGGGTCCTTGATCTTGGACTCGACATCGATCTCTCCCTTGCGGATGGCGTCGGTGACCGACTCCTCGAGGGGGCTGACGATGAAGTAGAACTTGTTGTGCTTGTTAGGCGACTTACCCTCGAACTCGCTGGGGTTCGCTCCCTTGACGGACTCCTGGTACACGACGATGGGCGCGGATGCGATGATGTCGACACCCTGCTCGTTCTTGATCCTGTACTCGGTGATCTCCAGGTGCAGCTCTCCCATTCCGGACATGAGGTGCTCCCCGGTCTCGTTGTTGATCTCGATGTTCAGGGAGGGGTCTGCCTTGGCGATGGTCCTGAGGACCTCGACCAGCTTGGGCAGGTCGGACATGTTCTTGGCCTCGATCGCCTTGGTGATGACGGGCTCGGAGTAGTGTGCCATCTTCTCGAAGGGCTCCATATCCTTGACGGTGGAGACGGTGCTTCCTGCGATGGCATCCTTCAGTCCGGTCAGTGCGACGATGTTTCCTGCCTTACACTCCTCGATGGGGGTCCTGTCGGCTCCGACCATCAGTGCGACGGTCTGGACACGCTGGGGTGCGCTGATTCCGGAGATGTAGAGGGTCTGACCCTTCTTGACGGTTCCGGAGAACAGCCTTCCGATAGCGATCTCTCCGGCCTGCTTGTCCATGATGATCTTGGTGACCATCATCGCAACCTCTCCGCTGGGGTCACAGTTCAGCATGCTCTTTCCGATGGTGGAATCGAGATCTCCCTTCCAGATGGTGGGGATACGGATCTTCTGGGAATCGACGGGGTTCTGGATGTGGTTGATGGCCATCTCCAGGGCGACGTCTGCGAGGGGGATCAGTTTGGCGAGCTCCGCCTGTCCGCCCTCCCTTCCGCAGTACTCGAAGACCTTGGTGAGGTTCATTCCCATCTTCTTGAGCTCGGGCCTCTGGAGGTAGGGGATGGACACAGCCCAGTTGTTGTAGGCGGATCCGAGTGCGACGGTTCCGTCCTGGAGGCTGACCTGCCACTCCTTGTTGAGGGGTGCGGGCAGGATGTCCATGATCTTCTGGTTGAACTCGGTGATGATCTTGGAGAACTTCTCGATCATCATCTGAGGGGTGAGCTGCTGCTCGACGATGGCCCTGTCCACCTTGTTGATGAACAGCATGGGCCTGACCCTCTCTTTGAGTGCCTGCCTGATGACGGTCTCGGTCTGGGGCATGATACCCTCGACCGCACAGCACAGGATGTACACTCCGTCCAGGGCCCTCATGGCCCTGGTGACGTCCCCACCGAAGTCGACGTGACCGGGGGTGTCGATGAGGTTGACCAGATAGTGGTCGAGCTTTGTGGATCCAGGCTCCTTGTAGGGAACGACCATTGCCGCGGATGCGGCGTTGATGGTGATTCCCCTTGCGGCCTCCTGCTCGTCGAAGTCGAGCAGACGCTGCTCTCCGGCGGTCTCGGAGGACATCATTCCGGCTCCTGCGATCAGGTTGTCGGAGAAGGTTGTCTTTCCGTGGTCGATATGCGCTGCGGTTCCGAGGTTCCTGATGAGCTTCTGATCCTTCATCAGCTCGACCGCTTTCTTCGCGTTATCCTCTCTGCGTCCCATGTTCACACACCTGTCTTAATCAGATCATCTGGCGGACTGGGCGACCCTCTCGACCTCTTCCTTCTTAGCGACGGAGTAGGAGGTCATGTCACCTTTGGCTGCGAGCATGATCTCGTCGGCCAGACACTCGTGGATTGCCTTCTTGTTCTTGGTGGATGCCTGAACGACACCGGTGCTCAGGTTGCGGAGGGCGATGTCGAGCCTCCTCTGGGGGGAGATGTCCACGGCCTTGGGGACGGAGATTCCTCCGAACTGGAGCCTGGTGACCTCCTCACGGGGTGCTGCGTTCTCGAGTCCCTCGACGAGGACCTGGACGGGGTTCTTCTTCGTCTTTGCAGCGACGATGTCGAACGCGTCTGCGACCGCCTTGTACGCCTTCATCTTCTTTCCGGTGTACTTCTCGGTCCTCATGATGTTGTTGATGAGCCTCTCGACGATGCTCAGATTGGACTTTCCGAACCACCTGTTGGCGTGCTTTCCACCGGAGTGGGGGACGTTGGTGGGGGTGAGGTCGATGTATTTTGCGAGTCCGCCGTCGTTGACGACGACTTCGGAAGTGTCGTACTTTCCGAAGATGAGTGCCTTCTGTGCAACAATCTCGTCTGCCATTTGAATCATCTCACGGGTTTGTCGGTCCTTCCCCTGACCATTTCGTTCAGAGAGACGTTGTTGACCTTGATGACCTTGTAACGGACTCCGGGGATATCTCCGTAGGACCTTCCCATCCTTCCACCGATACCTTCAACCATGACCTCGTCGTGCTCGTCGATGAAGTTGATGGCTCCGTCTCCGACGGCGAATGCGGTGATCTGACGTCCGTTCTTGATGAGCTGGATCTTGACGCATTTCCTGATTGCGGAGTTGGGCTGTTTAGCCTCGATTCCGACTTTCTCCAGGACGATTCCGCGTGCCTGTGCGGATCCCTCGAGAGGATCGGACTTCTCCCTGAGTTTCAGGACCCTCTTCTTGTATCCCCTGTCAAGCCAGCGGAACTTCTGACGGTCCTCTTTCATTTTCCTTGCGGTGTAAAGACCATTTCCCAATTTTTCACCTCGATTTTTGGATATCTTGCGATTGTGAAATCGTGACTCGACCTAATATCAAGCCATTAATGCTGAGGTGGCTAGCTCTACATCATATTAAAAACTTCGCCACCTCGGTAGCTGAATGGGGCGTCTCTCACTCGGGGAACAGATCCCTGCACGCCCGCCCCAGGATCGCCGTCCCGTCGAGGATCTGCTCCTCCGACGGGGTCGCGAAATTGAGCCTCAGTGCATTGGCCCCGCCCCTTGTGTGGAAGGGTTTCCCGGGCATGACCACCAGGCCGCGTTCCACGAGGAGTTCGAACAGCTCCGTGGAATCCGTCCCGTCAGGGGTCCTGAGCCAGACGAACATACCTCCGTCAGGATCGTTCCATCTCATCGTGGACGGGAGGTTGTCCTCCAACGCATCCATGAACATGCGCTTCTTCTCCCTGTATCCCCTGCGCAGACCGTCCAGATACCTGTCGTAATCGTTGTCCTCCATGAAACGGTCTATGACCTTCTGGCAGAACGTGTTGGACTGGAGGAACGAGGATTCGACACTCTTGCCAGTGGCCTCCCTCATCCACTCCGGGACGACCATCCATCCGACCCTCATACCGGGGGAGATGGTCTTCGAGAAAGAACCGCACATGACGGTCTCGTCGGGGAGCATGGACTTCATCGTCCTCCCGATACGTCCGTCGTATCCCAGTTCACCGTATGCGTCATCCTCGATCAACAGACATCCCGAACCGCGGACCGCATCCGTGACCTTCCTGCGGACATCATCGGAGTAGCTCACCCCCGACGGGTTCTGATGATTGGGTATGGAGTAGAAGAGCTTGGGCCCCTCCTCCAGGGCCGCGGTCAGCTGCCTTGTGTCGACACCCTCGGGTGTCATGTCCACCCCGATGAACTCGGGACCGTAGGCGGAGAAGGATTGGATAGCACCCAGATAGCCAGGGTTCTCGACCACCATCCTGTCCCCGTGGTCCAGGAACATCTTGCCCAGCTGGTCGAAGCACTCCTGGGACCCGTTGGTCATGAAGACATCCTCATAGCTCACATCGAACCCGAGCCTGTCCCTGCAACGACGGGCGATGCGCTTCCTCAATGGGATGTAGCCCGACGCGGTGTCATACTGCAACGGTCCGCTGGGATCCTCGGAAAGGATCTCGGACACGGCCCTGATGAGACCTTCCGTGTCGAACAGGGAATTGTCCGGGAGCCCCGTGGCGAAGGAGATCATACCCGGACGTGCGGCCACATCCACCAGGCTCATGATGAATGAGTCCATGGTGTCACCGACGCGTTTGGAGAATTCCGTGACCATGTCACTCACCGTAGTCGGAGAAGGCCTTCATCATCATCGACAATGTGACGGACTTCATCTCGGGGTTCATCTTCACGATCCTTCCGTGCCATGCCCTGATGGCATCGTTCACCGGCACACCGCCGACGATCAGGCCCGTCGGCAACGGGATGCGCTTGGACTTCGACACATATAGCCAGAGGTCCCCCATCTGATCCTTTTGGAGGAACGGCAGATGGCGTACGGACACAGGCAGGGACAGACGCACCTTCGGACCGTCCACCTCCAGGACCTCGGCCTCGACCACATCGTCATCGACCGGCACACGGTTCTCTCCGACGGTCAGGGGGACATCCACATGGACATTGTCCAACTTGTGGAGACGGCACACACATTCCAAAGCGGATTCGCTCACATCCGCAACAACGCATCCGCCCTCGAACACGGCTGTGACCCTCTTGGGATTGGATATGGTTATGAACCTGCGGTTGGGGAACGAGTTTACGGTCAAGTAGAAACAGTATGTGGTGGCCGGATGGGAGTAGACCTCCTCGCGGATGGGCTCCAGATCCACATCGCAGTAATCCTCACCCCATTCCGGGGCGAGATCGACCTTCTTTCCCCTCTCCCCTCCGAAGTACAGGGCCTTCTTCCTCGCCCCTTTGACGGTGACCCTCATACGGTCCGCCTGAAGATCGGATATGTTCACCTCCACGGGTGCGAACCGGACAGGTCCGTTTCCGATATCGAACGTCACGGCCGGGACTGCCCAACGTATGAAGAATGTGATTCCGTTGTGGTCGAACGGCCCATATGCATCATCATCGTAGATGTTCCTCGAACCGGTCACACCTCCGAATGAGAACTCCACCACGGGATCGTCGACTATGTCCCCGTTGCCCTCATAAGAGCACTTGAAACCGGGGATCAGGAACAGTCTGCATTCCGCCAGAACCTTCTCCTTCCTCTCCAACACAACGGATACGGGGCCGAAGACCGCACAGGCGTTGAACCTGACGGAAGGGGCGGCGACCAACGGACCGACGACCATGTCCCCTGTCTCGGAACGCATCGAGACGGTACATTCGGACAGGTCGCATCCGTCCACCGTCGGATGTGCGACGACCTCTGCAGGATAGATCGGAAGGGTCTCCCCGCCATATATCGCCTCGGCATCCCTGGATCCGGCCGAAAGGGTCAAGGACCCCTTCACACGGGCCCTCCTGCCCGGAGACCTCTTCACAGCCGGGGGTTTGGGTTCCACGACAGCCACCACGGCAACAGGCCCTTCGTCGATCGGGACCTGTTCTACGGGGGCGGAATCATCGGACCAGACACCCCCTGCAACGGACACCTCAAGATGGGTGATCACCAGCCCGTGTTTGACAGTCTCGTCCAGAACCTCCGCCTTGACAAGCTTCAATGGAACGGATGGGGGGTGGACGGCATAAGACTCCCCGGCGGGCCTGTTCATAGGGATACCGATGTTGTTGAAGAACATCACCTTGCGGGACTTGTTCACGAACACAACCTCGCCGTCGATCGTGAATTTGAACGGTTCCAGAGGGGATACACCGACGGTCGTGAGGTCGAGCGTGTTCGGACGTGTCGTCCTTCCGCCCTTCTGTCTGACGGCCTCGAGCTGCCCCATGGGGATGACCCCCTGGGAACAATCTATAGCTGCATCGAACCTATCGGTATCGAGACCCGCATAGCGCGGAACGTAAAGTTGGAAGCGGCCTGCGGTGTAGTTTACCTTGGGGCCTGCTCCCGAGAACCCCTTCCTGACGTCCACCGGCTCTGCCGATGTGTGGGGCTCCTTGGGAGGCACGGCCTTTGCCGAATCCTTCCTCTCCGCCCGAACCACGGGTTCGGAGAAGAACTCCTCGAAACTCATTTCCGAAATGTCCTTGTGTGCCTCCATTTATTCACCGGCCCCCCATATCACGGTCAATGTTTTAATGACTATGACCATAAGACACCGGCTTCGGTAAAATCGGGATGGATACAAAGTTCGGTATGATGGAGATATGGGCCAATTTCAGGATCACGCCACAGGGAACCGTGACGGACCCGCCCCCGGCTGCCATATGAAGTGGGACCCCAACAATCTTTATTAATAGGTCGATGTTGCACACATTATAGGTGTATATTATGGCCGGAGACGATGATTATTTGGCATTGCTCAACAGAGCGAAAATAGCTTGCCCCGAAACTATCGAGAACCACGAGAGGTTCGAGATTCCCGAACTGGATGTCCTCCAGGAAGGAAAGATCACAGTCTTCAGGAACTTCATTGATGTCACCGACAAACTCAGAAGGGACCCCCAGCACCTGCTGCAGTTCCTTCTCAAAGAACTCGGAACGCCGGGTAACGTCGAGGGGCGCAGAGCCGTCTTCAAAGCGAAGATCAACCCCGCCCAGATCAACGATAAGATCCAGATGTACACCGAGACCTACGTCATCTGCTCTGAATGCGGCCTCCCTGACACCAAGATGGTCAAGGAGGACAGGACCCTCATGCTCGAGTGTGAGGCATGCGGAGCACGCAGGCCCATCACCGTCAGAAAATCCGTCAGAGCTGATACAGCCAACACACTCCGCGAAGGTGACATCATCGAGCTGATGATCACAGATGTCGGAAAGAAAGGAGACGGCGTGGGCAAATTCTTTGACTATCTGGTTGTCGTTCCCGGAACGATCAAGGGAACCAAGATCCATGCGAAGATCTCCAAGATTTCCGCCAAGACCGCATTCGCGGTTCCCACAACAGACGCCTGTACCCGCTGATGAGGTATTACGTCGAATCCTATGGATGCACCATGAACTTCGGCGAGGGGCGCAAGCTCTCAACCGACATGGCATCCATGGGATACTCGGAGGCCGACTCCGCTGATGATGCAGAGTTGGTCATTCTCAATACATGCACTGTAGTGGAGACTACCGAGAAAAGGATGCTGGCCCGCATCTCCGAACTGAAGAAACAGGGGAAGGAGATAATAGTCACGGGCTGCATGGCAAAGGCACAACCACACAGGATTGAGATACGCCTGCCTGAATCCATCATCGTACCTCCAGAAGATTACCACACATTTGCGAAGGAGGTGGCTGACAGATACGGCATTGCCGGACCCCCGCTCCCAGTGAAACAGGGGACGGATGCGATACTTCCGATAGCACAGGGTTGTTTAGGCAATTGTTCCTACTGCATAACCAAATTCGCAAGAGGAAACCTAAAAAGCTACTCCTCGGACGAGATTGTGAAAACGTTCAATGGTTTTGTGGAACAAGGTGCTAAAGAGATACTCATCACCGCACAGGACACGGCGTGTTACGGACATGACACAGGAACGGATCTGCAATCACTCATTGGTTCGATGCTACATAAGGATGGAGAATACCGCATAAGGATCGGGATGATGAATCCCAACAACCTCTCGAAGATATGGGAGGGACTTGTGAGGACCTTTGATGACGAGAGGATGTACAGATTCCTCCATGTTCCAGTTCAGAGTGGCAGCAACACTGTTCTGAAGTCAATGAGACGCCACTACATGATCGAAGACTTCATGTCGCTTATCGATGATATCAGATCGGCCTGCCCGGACGTGAGCATTGCCACAGACCTGATATGCGGATTCCCTGGTGAGACCGACGAGGACCATCAGAAGAGCATCCAACTTATCAAAGACCTTCATGCGGATACAGTGAACATCACCAGATTCTCGGCAAGACCAGGCACCGATGCAGCATCATTGGAACAGGTTCACGGACGGATCCTGAAGGAACGTTCAGCTGAACTTACCCTGATCAAAAATGAAGTAGAACTTGCTGTGAACACGACGATGATCGGAAAAACGTATCATGCTCTTGCAACGGAAGAAGGGAAGGATGGAACCATAGTCCGCACTGCCAACTATAGGCCCGTTGTAATCAATGATCGCATCCCCTTGGGATCCTTCGTTGATGTAATGGTCACAGAGAGCAGATCCACATACCTTCTCGGAAAGAGAATCTAAACCATACGATTAACCAAACTTTTCTTTTCGATCTTGGAAGACTATCTCAGGTCCAAAGCCCGATTTCTCCCCAACTACGGACAATAACTTGGGAGGATCCGTAAGACCCCACTTCATTCGAACGAGCAAGAAAACTTGCAAACCCCTTCGCCCCCCAAGTTACCAATAGCCGAGAGTTTGGAATCGAAGTTGTCTTGCCGGACTATAACATCAACTACATCAAAGCAGACTACAATCTCTAACAGAGACTTGATGAAAAAAGATGAGCAGTCCTGCCCGGATTCGAACCAGGGTCGCCGGCTCCAAAGGCCAGCATGATTGACCACTACACTACAGGACTATATCGCACCCGAAGTTCTCATTTTATAATTCACTTTCGGGATAGAGGTTCACAAACGGACATGATGATGCCATAAAGGCCCACTTATCCAAAAGGCCAGACCTCGATCCGCATTGGAATCCGCCCACAGTGTGGCAACCCTTCGGAATAGATAATCCTATGATTGAATATAATGTCATGATCACAACAGTGTTAGACTCAGCGTTACAACTATGCTGAGAACAAATGACATAATAAACAACAAAAGATTGTCAAAAAGAATCAAATAAATGGAAGAAGTGACGTTCGATGCTACGTTTAGTGCATGGTAAGCTGCCTAGGAATTGC
>CAZWKY010000042.1:0-13925 GCA_964634095.1 uncultured Methanomassiliicoccales archaeon
GACATCATAGTAATCACCGACCTTGTGAAAAGGTACGGGGACAAAACGGCCATCGACCATGTGGACCTGCGGGTCCATGAGGGAGAGCTGTTCGGGTTCCTCGGACCCAACGGAGCCGGCAAGACCACCACAGTCAGGTGCGTCTCGACCCTTACGAACTACGACGAGGGTTCGATCTTCGTGGACGGATACGATCTGAAGAAGAACCCCATCGACGCCAAGAACAGCATGGGGGTCATCCAGCAGCAGATCTCCCTGGACAAGGACCTGACCATCAGGGAGAACATGATCTCCCATGCGATGTACCACATGATCCCCAAGAAGGAGAGGGACGCCAAGATCGAGGAGCTCTCCGACTACTTCGGACTGGAGGAGTACCTGGACAAACCCGTGGACTCACTCTCCGGCGGTTGGAAGAAGAGGGCGGCCATCGTCTGCGCCGTCCTGCACCAGCCCAAGGTCCTGTTCCTGGACGAACCCACCTCCGGACTGGACATCAACGCCAGGCGTCTCCTGTGGGATGTCGTCAAATCCCTCAACAAGACCGGCACCACCATCTTCCTCACCACCCACTACATCGAGGAGGCGGAGGCCCTCTGCGACAGGGTCGGTATCATCGACCACGGCAAGATCATCGCACTGGACGAGCCCAAGGTCCTCTGCGAGAGGATGGGCTCCACCGCCGTGGAGTACATGGAGGACAAGACCACCAAATACAGGTACTTCAGGAGCAGGGACGAGGCCAAGGAGTTCGTCGCATCGCTCAGTACCGAGGACAACGTCCTGATCAGGAACACCAACCTGGAGGACGTGTTCGTTGAACTCACCGGAAAGAGTGTGGGGGGACAGAAATGATCAGATTCCTGAAACAGGTGTACTATGTGGCCTGGGGGGACATGATGTTCCTCAAGCACAACTTCGTGAACATCCTCATCATGAGCGTGATGAGTCCCCTGCTGTATCTGATAGCGTTCGGATACGGGCTCAGGACCGGTTCCACGGACATAGGGGTGTCTTATGTTGCGTTCGTCATCCCCGGTATCGTCGCGCTGTCCTCACTCTCCTCATCGTTCTCATCCACGTCCACGCGTATGAACGTCCAGAGACTGTACTACAAGAGCTTCGATGAGATGATGCTGTGCCCGCTGTCCCTTCCGGCCATCGTGTTCGGCAAGTGCATGCTCGGACTCGTGAGGGGACTCATCAGCTGCAGTCTCCTGTACATCCTCGGACTGTTCCTCGCTCCCGAGCTGGTCCTGTCGCCCCTGTTCATCATCTGCATGGTGCTGAGCTGCGTGATATTCTCGTTCCTCGGGATGATGGCCGCACTCCTGGCCAAATCACACCAGAGCATGGCCACCTTCAACAGCCTGATCATCCTCCCGATGACCTTCCTGTGCGGTACCTTCTTCTCCGTGTCCAGCCTCAGCCCCGTCTTCCAGGCGATCCTGTACTGCCTGCCCCTGACCCATGCCAGCGAGTGCATCAGGGCGGCCGCACTGCCCGACTACATCGGCGCGTTCCCCTGGATCTCCCTCGTGGTCCTGATCGCGTTCGGAGTGGCGTTCTTCGCCATCGACTACTACCTGCTCAAGACCCGCAAGGTCTGATCGACAAAACAATCCCGTCCCTCCGGGGGCGGGGGCATTTCCCCTTTTTGTCTATCGGTATCACCGTACCTTCCGTCATGGGAGGATCATATCATCTTATTGCACTGTTGAGATAATCATCATATCATACCGATACGATCCCCGGATATGCACAGGATCCTGATCGGAGACGGAATCTGCAGGAACAGGGCAGATGCTCATTTCGAGGCGGTGGACTCAGAGAACGAGATCCCCCGCAAAACCTGGGAAACGTACTCCGCCTTCGCCAACACAGACGGCGGAACCATAGTGTTCGGCCTCGGAAAGGGCGTGGGAGGGTTGAAGGTCGTGGGCGTCGGAGATGCCGAGGGTCTGATCCGGAACATATGGAAGGGACTGAACGACTGCGGATGCGTCAGCTCCAACCTCCTATCGAACAGCGACCTTGTGACACTCGAACACGAAGGACATGAACTCGTAGTGATGACCGTACCCCGTGCGGAACGTTCAGATCGTCCGGTGCACACGAACGGAAACCTCCGCGACTCCTTCATCAGGATCGAGGATACCAATCACAAATGCGCATTGAACGAGATACGGTCGATGGTGACGGACTCCGGAACGGCAGCCGTGGACCGCTCGGTCGTGAGATCCTCCGAGATCTCCGACCTGTGCAAGGCGACGGTCGATGCATACCGCAACAGATTCAGGTTGATGAGACGTGACAGCGAACTGAACGATCTTGACGATGAGACATTTCTGAGGATGATCGGTGCCGCCTCCATGGAGGATGGTGTCCTCCGTCCGACGTTCGCGGGACTCCTCATGTTCGGAAACGACCTGACGATCGCCCTTGAAACGTACGACTACCGTCTGGAGTACAGACAATACGAGGATGGTTTCGGTCTGGTGGAGCACCTTGTATCGGATTCCGGCGATTGGACCGGGAACCTGTTCGATTTCTTCTTCAAAACCTACAGGATGATCAGCGGGACGATCAAACACAGGATGATGCTCGATGGGGAATCCAGAAGGGTGGATGAAAACGACATGGACAAGGTTGTCATGGAGGCCCTGTTGAACGCCCTGATGAATGCGGATTACCGCAAATGGGGCGGCGTCATGGTGGAACGCAGGCCGGGCATCCTGACCATACGCAATCCGGGAACGTTCCGCATATCACCTGATGTCGCAGAGAGGGGAGGGTTCACCGACCCTCGCAACCCCACGATCATGAGGATGTTCAACCTCATAGGATTCGGAGAGCATACAGGATCCGGCATCCCCGACATGAAGAGAAGGTGCATCGACATGGGACTCCCCCTGCCGAAGTACAGGGAGGAACACCGTCCGGACACCGTCACCGTCGAGATCAGGACGGATGATGACGGCACCCGCGACAAGGGCGACATCATCATCGACCTCATCATGAACGACCCGAAGATCTCGATAACGGCCATCGCTGAGAAACGGGGTGTCGACAGGAACGTCGTGGCCCGTCATATCGAACGCCTGAAGTCCGAAGGTGTCCTGGAGAGGGTCGGAGGAACCAGGGGCCACTGGAGGGTGAACCCCAGGTCAACTACCCCTGACCCCGTGCATCATCTCGTCCATGATGTACATCACACCCTGTAATCCGAAGACCGGACGGGGGATGACGTCATCCAGACCCAACGATGAATGACCTATGGGGATGCCCACTCTGCAGGAACCGTTGACCTCCATCGTGGCCGCGGTGATACCCTCGCACAACACGGCGCCGGAGCCGGCCAAAGGCTCCTTCCCGAAGGATTCCGCATAATCTATGGACTCCAGGAACCTCCTCAGGGCCTCGGTCTGCTCCGGATCCGCCCCGGGATCGACGGCGACCGCCACAGGTGCCATGGCGAGATAGTTGTACATCCATTCGGTCAGAGGTCTGATGACGGATGCCACCCCTGCGGCCGAGAACGACATGCCCTTGATGCGGAGTGCGTTGTACTTCATCCCCGCGAGCTTGTCCCTGATCTTCGATTCCGTCCTGTCAACCTCGGTCAGGGGGACCGACGGGTCGGAACCGGTGGCCTCCGCGACGGCTCCCAACCAACAGCGGATGGCGTCGAACCCGACGGGTGCCCCCATGGGCGAGGACACCACCTTCACACCCTTGGATGCATAGTATTCGGACAGTCCCGAACATGCCTCGGGACACACGACCACGGCATACTCCGCATTGACGGAACCCTTCAGGTCGTCCAACGATGCTCCGGCACCTGGGGCGCACATCACATGCAGCCCCATGGACCCCAGCATCCCGGACAGCTCGTCGCGGACGTACATCCAATCCTTGTCCAATATCGTCAGGCCCAGGAGGATGACCCCCTTGTCACGGACATCGCCCCTTTCCGGATCCAGATGCTCCATTATCGCGGCCAATGTGTGACCGTAGGACGGTGCCATGGGCATGGACACCAGTGATTCGTCCATGTAGATCGCCCTGTCCGCCATACCGGCCTCGGCTATGGCCCCCTCGTGGTTGTCACCGATGAGCGCCGCCCCGGGGGAGTTGATGATGACCACCAGGCTCGGGTCCTTGGAGTCCAGGACACCCAACCCCTCCTCCACCTTGTAGTAGGCACCGTTGATGTAATCGTACTCGTCGAGATATGTGGCAGGCACCCTCGGATATCCGTTGTAATATGGGATGTAGTAGTTCTCGTCCGGTTCCCCGGTGAGACGGGGGAACACGGCGGTGGAATGGACCATCAGCCTGACCCTGCATCCGCCCGGTCCGTGGAGGAACGCCACCGCATCGGATATGCTCTCGACGGCCATGATGGCCCCGTCCAATCCGTCCGGCATAGTCCTCATAGCCTCAGCCCCCTCTTCCAACCCTCCTCTGCGGGAAGGCGCATTATGTTCTCCAGATACTCCGCGTAACGGAGCGTGGGCTCCACTCCGAGACCCACCTTGCTGAAACGTGCGAACCTGCACATGCCGGGGAAACGGCGGACTATGTCGCTGATCAGGAGGTCCGGTGATAGGGACAGGACATCGGACACGAGCATCTCGTCGGTGTACTCCTCTGTCACCAGGTCGGTGTGCCTTGTGACGGCCCTCATGACCTTCCTCCTGGGATTCGGTGCGATGCCGACCTTCAGGATCTCCACGCCCAGGTCCCTCAGGAGGTCGATGAGCCAGTCCACGTTGCTGTTCATCTTGTTCATGATGATCACCCTCTTCCCGGCGAACCTCCCCTTATGGGAGTCTATGAATGAATCGTACATGGCCTGGACCCTGCGGACCTCCTCCGAGGCCTCCGCCCTCTTCCCCATCCTCTCACCCAGGGCATCCAACCACTCCTCGTAGTTGTACAGCCCCACCGGGATCGAGTGCGGGAAGGGTTCCCTTCCGGTCCTCCTGCGGATGATCCCCGCAAGCTCCCTGTTCATGGGGGTGTCACCGACCATCATGTCGATGGATCCCCTGCAGAACATCCCGATGGTGTCGGACGAGGTCTCGTCAAGGAACCTGCAGTTCTCCCTGAGCCCGAACCTCTCCAACATGGATGTGAGGGCGTCGAGGCTCTCCCTTGTGTGCAGGTCGAAGAATGATGTCCCGATCAGGTTGACGTATCCGTCCTCCGGTTCCACGGATGTGTCGATCATGTCGGCGATGGATTCCGCCGCCATCATGAACCCGTCTGTGTACTCCCCCGCGATGTCACCGTCCGCGGGGATGTAATCGAATCTTATGTCGGGATGCTCCGACGAGAACCTGCGGATCAGCGTCTCGCAGTCGTCACCGATTATCCCGGGCATGCATGTCGTGATCACCGCGACCTTGCGGGCACCCGAGGCCACCGCATCATCCAATGACCTCTCCAGAAGTCCGTTACCTCCGAAGATGGACACGGTGTCGTCCATGCAGGTGCAGACCAGGTTGTGGTTCGGCCTCACCTTGAACAGGTCCTTCTGGTACAGATCCAGGACGGCCTTGTTCCTGGAGGTGTCCATCATGTACATGCAGCTGAGGGGACCGTGGAGTATCACGGTCACGTCGTTCATCTTGAGATATGCCGCCGCGGCTCCGTATGCGGCGCAGGAGCTCATCACCTTGGTGTCCTTGATGGACATACGGTGATCGCATCCGGAGCAACCGACTCGTCCGGTGACCTTCCCGGAACCGGGGCGTATGGGCCTGCCCGCGGCGAGGTCTGACAGCTGGTCGTCATCCAGAGGTCTGGGGTTCACGGCCATCCTGACACCGTCCCTGACCTCGACGATCCTCCTTGCGACGGCATCGATCCTCACGGAGAGGTCGGAATCGGGGAACATCTCACGGACGGTGTGCCCGTTGCCCTCGGCCTCGGCGAAGGTCCTGTCCCTGGGCATGACGCCTATGACCTCCACACCGGTGGCCTCAGCGAACCTGGAGACCATCTCGTCCTCGTTCTCCACCCCGCGGGAGTTCTGTATGATACCTATCACACGGGGACTGCCCGTGTCGAAGTTGGATATCCCCTTCATGATGTTGTTCGCCGCATAGAGGGACATGAACTCCCCGGATGTGACGAGGATGATCCCGTCCGCATACTCCCCCCTCAGGGGGACGGCGAAACCGCCGCAGACCACATCCCCTAGGACATCGTAGATCCTGACATCAGTGGGCAGGGAATCTGCGCCCAGTTTCCTCAGGGTGTCGAATGTGGTCAGGATACCGCGTCCCGCACACCCTATCCCGGGTTCGGGACCCCCTGCCTCGGCACACAGCACCCCTCCGGAACCCTCTACGATCACATCGTCGAGGCACCTCTTCGCCAGTGGGACGGTGCGCACATAGTCCAGGACGGTGGTCTGCGACCTTCCGCCCAGGAGGAGGCGTGTGGAATCGTGCTTGGGATCGCAACCTACCTGGAGGACCTTCAGTCCCATTCCGGAGAGTGCGTATGATATGTTCGCGGACATCGTGGATTTTCCGATACCGCCCTTACCGTAGACAGCGACCTGATACATGTTGGTGAAACACCTGCCACGGGATTGCCGAACCCCGTATTAATACATTGGATGTATCCTCCTACTCTCAACAGAGGGTCTGCTTTTTCTACGAGTCATTGCGATACATCGACCATGAAAGCCGGAACCGCGGCGAGATTGGTGAACCTGGCGGTGGCCGTGGCGATAGCCCTTGTGCTGCTCGTGCCTGCCGCCCAGTCACTGCTCGAGAACGATATGCAGTTGCCGGAGATGGGAACCCAGGCCATATACGACCTCGACCTGATGGACGGGGACACTTTGGAGAGGAACCTGGACACGGCCATCTCCGGAAGGACCGGATGCACGGTCGAATACGGTGATGTGAAGGAGACGATCGCAGAGGATGGGACGAAGGCCCTGGCCGAGAGGATAGTCGCCAGCGGGGCGGACACCGCCACCGTCAGGGACTCCGAGGGCAACATCGTGGTCCAGCAGACCATCCAGTACCGCAACGACCTGGTCGTGGGTGTCGGGACAGGGGTGCAGTTCCCCGGACTCGCCAGCACTGTCACACAGATGGACATGAGGGCCCACTTCGTCAGCGCCGACGGGAAGGTCGACATGGTCACCAACGGATACGGAAACCCCAATCCCGGGGAGATCAGCGTCATCTGCGTCATACCGTTGATCGTCTACAACGTGGCCGCAGGATACGGATGCAGCATGGGCGAGGTCATCTCGATCGGATACGAGGGGATGGCCACCATCGACATAGACATGGGTCAGAAGAACGTCCTCTCCGAGGGATCGTCATATTCCGTGTCCGTGGTCGACGGCAGGACCATCCTTTCGGTGACCGAGTGTCCCACCATATGGTCCGGAACGGCCACGATAGGCGATGTGGAGGCATCATGCCAATCCAAGACCATGACGATGTCCTGTGAAGGGAAGCTCTCCGACAAACTGACCGCGGGAACGGAGGACGGATGCCTCACGATATCCCTGAACGGTGATGGGTACACCATGGACGAACGCATGACATCATCGTTCATCTCGGCCATCGCAGCTATGGAGGCGACCGCATGAGCAAGGAGGAGAAGATGGAGATGAGACGCCGCGACAGCATCGCACGCGGTGTCGGATCGATGATCATCTCGTTCATAGGATACATCGTGGTCCCGTACCTGATCGAGTGGTACGTGTTCCCCCAGGTGCCCGAAGGGTTCGAACTCTCCGGGTTCTCGGCGATACTGGACAGATGGGTCCTGGCAGGAGTGCCCCTGATGATCCTGTACCTGTTCGTCGGATACTTCGGTATCGGCAGCAGGGGATGGTTGGCATCATCCATCATCCACAGCATCCTGGGCATCTTCTGGGTGCTCTATGTGCTCAACTTCGGGGACCTCACGGGGATATTCTCCATGGAGGATGACAGCCAGTGGATGAGCGTGGATGTAGTCATCGACGGATTCATGTACCTCATGGTCGCCCTCAAGCTCCTGAAGCTGCTGATCGTGTACGGTGATTACAGGGACAACAGGGCCGCCTACCTGGAAGGTGACGACGGTTCCTCCGGGAAGAAGGACAAGGAATCGCCCAAATCCGACGGTATCAGGGTCAAGGGGAGGTTCAACTGATATGAGCTACAACATAGGGATCGACGAGATGAACGCCCCCAGCGCCCCCTGCAGGGAGCCCAGGTCCAGGTTGGTGAAGGTCCATGTGGACGACATCACCGGACTCGAGGACCTGATGGAGTACGACTCCGTCGTGGACCTGGATAAAGCGAAGAAGGCCGTCGGTGATTGGGAGGCGTTCCTGAAACGCAACAGGATCAACGCCGAGACCGACGCCGTCTACATGGACAAGGTGAAGAAGGAAGAGGACAGGAAGGTCCTGGAACCCCTCGCCGAGAGAGTGTGCACCGGATGGATCCCCATGGAGGGACTGTCCGGGGAGGACCGTGACAGGGCGCTGTCCAGGGCGGGACCCGACGACAGGCTCACCGGATGGGACGAACTGTCCTTCGACGAGATGAACGAGATGTGCGCCAACTGCCCCCTGTCATGGGACAAGGGACGCGGTTGCATAGGGGCCTTCGGACCCGACAACAGCCTCCTGCCGGAGATCGCCGCGAAGTACGACTGCCCCATAGTGGCATCGGTCCCCCAATCCGCGAAGGACGGTAGGAGGTTCACATCCGCGGATGCGGAGGAGCTGCTGAGGGAGACAGAGGTCTTGAAAGAGGCACTCCCGAAGGAGGGGAAGATGATGGTCCGCCGTTACAGCGGTCCCGTGGAGAGGATGGAGGCCGTGGCCAGGATATCCATCTCCGAAGGTTGCGGTTTCTTCTTCTTCTGAAAACATGACCGGGGTTTCCTGCCCGCATCACCGTGGGCAGGTATGTCCCCCTTCTCTCAGGGACCCTCCGAGGGTCCCACCTCGTCACATCTGCCGACATGTGCCCTGTGGGAACGGACCATGGACACCTTTCCGCAGAACACCATGCCGACCATCGTGACGTCGCCACGGATCCCCTGGTAGTACCTCCTCTCATCGATCTGGTCGAAGGCACGCCCCATGGCATCCTCCATCCTGTCCTCGTCATCGACGCGTTTGATCTCGATGATGATCGGTTCCGTGCCCTCGGTCTTCGGAAGGAGGAATATGTCCACCCTCCCGTTCCCGTTCTCGAACTCGGAGAAGATGTTGTATCTGCCTGTCAGGGACCTTATGGCCGTCACCAGGACCGCGGCATAGTACCTCTCGTCGGTCATGTTGAAGAAACTGTGGTCGTTGAGGATGATGTCCATCGAATCCTCCATGGCGACATCGTCCATCGAAACGAGCGCGTTCACAAGGGAATCTACGACCTCGTGGGTCAACCCCGTCTCTATGGAGACCTCCTCCTCGATCTGTGCCATGACCTCCTTGTTGGGGACCGACAATCTATGGATGCTGTCACCAACCGGGACCATCTTGAGATAGCCCATCTCCACCAATGTGTAGAAGAGATACCAACTCTTCGGGGACTCCTTGTCGATGACGGGTGTGCCTACCAGTTTGACATCCACGGAACCTCCCGCGAACAGTTGCGACATCTCCACGACCCTGTTGATATCGATGCGTTCCAGAACCCACCTCAGGATGCTGTTCTTCGTTGTCTTCACCCAGTATTTCGATGGTCTGAATCCGTTCGCCACATACGACATCATGCTGAAGGGGTTGTACACATCCGCATCGCCGAAACGGTATCCGTCATACCATTCACGGACCTCATCGAACTTCTCGGGGACGCCGTAGTATCCGAGCATGGACCTGACCTCGGACTCGGTGAATCCGAACCGTTCATCGAACGTGGTCGAGAATGTATCATCGACGGACATGTTGTTAAGGCCTGAATAGAAACCATGGTGGATTATCTTCGTGGTTCCAGTGACGTAGGACATCTGAACATCACCACATCCTTTGATGAGTGTCGTGTAGATACTCCTCATGAATGAAGATATCCTGCCATGGAGATCGGTCCCGATGGCATCTGTGATGGGATGATCATACTCATCGATCAACACAATCGCCCTGCGTCCGTATTTACTCCTCAGGATAGCAGCCAACATCGTAAGAGAAACTTCTAGAACAATCTCATTTCTGTCCCCATTGATGATCTTCTGATAGAAAAACCTGTATTTCTGTGGAACGTCCTCCTCCGAGATATCGACATAAGAGGTATATGCTCTCCAAACCGATGCATACATCCCTTTTATGAATGAATCCCAGGAATCCACGCTGACGTTGCTGAAATCGAGTCTGATGACCGGGAACGCATTCCTGTAACAGTCGAATTCATGATGTTCCGATATTGCCAGACCGTCGAACCAGTGATTGCCCTCGTATCGGATATTAAAGAATGCATCCATCATGGACAGATTCATACTCTTGCCGAAACGGCGGGGCCTCACAAACAGGTATGCACCCCTTTCATCTCTCATGAGGATGTCCTTGATCAGGAGGGTCTTGTCGACATAGTACTTGTTGCTCTCACGCACTTCCTGAAACTCGCCTATCGCTGTTGTTGCGCTCATCAACGCCATTCAATCGCCCCCTGCTTATCAAAGATGTACCGTGCGGTCATACTGACACCCGCCATCTGCTTTTATACTGATGCACGGGAATATAAGATTTATTACTGTATCAGTAACCGTTCAACCTCAATATCATTGATGTCATCCCATCCACGAGGGAGTGGACACCCTTCATACCGAGGATATCATCGGAGTACTGGGGCGAGTTCAGGGCCCTTATGATGGGCATGGGGTTCGAACCGCATACCGCCATCCTGTTCCTGAGCATGAACCTGACCATCTGGTCGTACACGAGGTCGGCACCGTCATGGGCACATACCGCCACCGCACCTCCGACCTTCCCCGCGAGACCCTGGTCGCCCTTCTCGAACACCAGTGCGGCCCTCTCCAGGAACGTCTGCATCACGCTGGGGCATGCACCCGCATAGGAGGGTGCGATCATGAACAATCCGTCGGCCCCGCGGAGGGTGTCCAACAGGTCGTTGAACCCGTCGTCCTCGTCCATGCACCTACCGTCACCGCGGATCTCGCACGTGAGGCACACGTTGCAGTTGGTGAACCTGTACTCGTAGAGGTGGACGACCTCCATCTCGATCCCCTCCCTCTCGAATGCGTCCTGTACCTCGTTCAGGATGTTGCTGCAATTCCCTATCGGACGGGGGCTGCCGTTGAGTGCGATGACCTTCATGCCCTCCGGATTCGGGACGCACGATAAGAAACCTTGGCAGGCCCCCGGACCGTCACACATGTCGACATGGAACGGTGGTATCCCCCTCATCACCGTCCCCGAGCATCGCCATCATACGCGCGTTGTGATGCACGCCTTTTTCTACATGCTCGCGATGTGTCATCAGATACGGTGATGACATGACCGAGATGCTGAAAATAGTCGATCTTCACGCCGAGGCCGGTGAGAGGGAGATCCTCAAAGGGGTCAACCTCACGGTCATGGAGGGCGAGACCTGCGTCCTCTTCGGGCCCAACGGATCGGGCAAATCAACCCTTCTTGCCACGATCATGGGATACAGCACTACCAAGGTCACACAGGGGGAGATCCTGTTCAAGGGACAGGACATCACGGAGATGTCCGTGGACGAGCGTGCGAAGCTCGGAATCGGCATGATGATGCAGAGGCCCCCGAACATCTTCGGGGTCAAACTCGGAGACCTCATCAGGACCACCTCGGAGAACGGAGACGCCATCCTGAAGGAGGCTGACAAGTTCAAGATGCAGAACTTCCTGGACAGGGAGGTCAACGTGGGATTCTCCGGAGGGGAGATCAAGAGGTCCGAGCTCCTGCAGCTCACCGCCCAGAAACCGGAGTTCATCCTCCTGGACGAGCCCGAGTCGGGTGTGGACCTGGAGAACATCGACCTCATCGGGAACAAGGTCCACGACCTCCTGTACGACCAGAAGGGATGCCGCGGGAACGTCCAGAGACATGTGTCCTCATTGGTCATCACCCACACGGGACAGATCCTGGACTACATCGGGGCCGATGTGGCCTACGTCATGAAGGAGGGCAGGATACGCTGCTCCGGCAGGCCCGCCGACCTGCTGAAGGAGATCAAGGAGAACGGATACGGGGAGTGCGGATCATGCCAGATAATCAATCTGTGAAGGACGCCCTGAACAAGAAGGGCGCATACGGTGCCGACCTGGACCTGGACCGCTACGAGGTCGGGACATACGAGCCCGAGCAGGTGGACGACCTCCAGAGCTCGGACTACAAGAAGTACATGGAGAACGTGGGTGTCGTCGCCGACGAGATGAACCGCGCCGGAACCCTCATGTTCATCGACAACGGGATGAGCCACTGCAGTGCCAAGCCCCAGGAGGGTCTCGAGATGATGACCACCAAGGAGGCACTGAAGAAGCACGACGGACTGAAGGACTTCTACTGGACCGCCATGGACCCCACCAAGGACAAGTACACCGCCAAATCCTACCTCGAGGACTCGGACGGATACTTCATCAGGGTGAAGTCGGGATACCACATCAAGAACCCCGTCCAGACCTGCATGCTCCTGAACAAGGACAAGTCCATACAGAACCTCCACAACATCATCATCGTGGAGGACGGTGCATCCCTGGAGATGATCACCGGTTGTTCCACCGCCCACCACGCCAACGACTCGCTCCATGTGGGTGTGTCCGAGATCTTCGTGGGGGACAACGCCAACCTCACGTTCTCGATGATCCACAGCTGGGGCAAACAGACCGGGGTCAGACCCAGGACCAACTGTGTCGTCGGTAAGAACTCCAACTACACCAACAACTACGTGATACTCAACCCCGTGGGAAGCCTCCAGAGCTTCCCCGTGGCCAACCTGGGGGAGAACTCTTCCGCAACATACAACACCATGTGCATCGCACACGAGGGGTCGGACATCGACACCGGCGGAATGGTCAACCTCAACGGGAAGAGGGCCAGGGCCGAGATCATGAGCAGGAGCATCTCCATGGGCGGAAGGATGTGCGCACGCGGACGTCTCGTCGGTAACGCACCCGATGTCAAGGCTCACCTGGAGTGCAGGAGCATCATCCTGAAGGACGGAGGATCCACCGTCGCGGTCCCCGAACTGGAGGCCCACGTCGCAGATGTGGAGATGACCCACGAGGCGGCGGTCGGTAAGATCGCAAGGGACCAGATCGAGTACCTCATGTCCAGGGGACTCAACGAGGACCAGGCCGTCAGCATGATCGTCAGGGGATTCCTGTCCGGAAGCATCAACGGTCTCCCGGAGGCCCTGCAGAAGGAACTGGACTCCGCCATCGAACAGGCAAATCTCGGGGACTGAGTCCCCATCACAACCCCTTTATCCCGCCTCTGAGGGCGGGAACAACATCATTTTCTATATGCTCCCGAATCCCACACCCATGGGTAAAGGAAGAAATTCGCGTCCCCTGCTGGTGACCCTTGTCGCCATACTCAACATCCTGATCGGATTGGCCGCGATCCTGGTCGGAGGCGTGACCTTCGCCGGACTGACGATCCTTGGAGGGATCGAGATCGGAGCGGTCACTGGCGGCACATCGGTGGCGGTCGGACTCATCTACATCCTGGTGGGAGTGGGATTCCTCGGCGGATGGAGCATCATGTGGTATCTGGGGATCGTCCTCGAGGGCATCTCCGTGATACTGAACATCATGTCCATCTTCGTGGGGAACGTATCGGCGATCATCTCGATCCTGATATCCCTGATCATCATCCTGTACCTCCTCAAACCCAATGTGAAGAGATACTTCCTCGGATGACCGGAGGAACCACCGGACGAAACCCCTTAACCCTCTTTTTC
>CAZWKY010000043.1:0-11222 GCA_964634095.1 uncultured Methanomassiliicoccales archaeon
CGGTGAGCTCGAGGACAGAATCGGTTCTGCCATAGAGGAGCGCTTCGGACGTCACACGCCCCAATCAGAGGTCCGCGCATGGACCAACTCCCTCGGGTACATGGGCACCATCCTCTCCAGCTCATCCCTCCCCGACAACGTGGGCATAGCCGTGGAGTACAACATCCCGTACACATCCAAACGTGTCGACCTCATCATCTCCGGCTACGACGGACAGGACAGGAACTCCGCCGTCATAGTGGAGCTCAAACAGTGGGAGAGAGCGGAGATGGTCCCCGGGAAGGACGGTGTCGTCAGGACGTTCATCAACGGAGGGGACCGTGAGACCACGCATCCCTCCTACCAGGCATGGTCCTATGCCATGGCCATCAGCGACTTCAACGCCGACATCCAGGACCATGACGTGGTCCTCCAACCCTGCGCATGCCTCCACAACTACCTCGACCGCACACCCGACCCGTTGTTGGACCCGGTCTACGACAGGTACACCTCCGACGCACCCGTCTTCCGCAAGAGGGACGGGGACAGACTGAGGATGTTCCTGGAGGACATCATCCGCAGAGGGGACGACCTGGAGACCATCTTCATGATCGACCGCGGAAGGCTCAGACCCTCCAGGTCCCTGCAGGACGTCCTCGCATCCATGATGGCCGGGAACAGGGAGTTCGTCATGATCGACACCCAGAAGATCGTCTTCGAGGAGATCCTGGACTCCGCCCGGAACACCCTCAGGGGAGATCGCAAGAGGACCGTCATCGTCAAAGGCGGTCCGGGGACCGGCAAGACCGTCCTGGCCGTGAACATCCTGGCGACCCTCATCGGGGACGGGTCCTCCGCCGCATACGTCACCAAGAACGCAGCGCCCCGCAACATCTACAACTGCAGGCTCAAGGGCAACATGAGGAAGAGCCGCATCGACGCCCTTTTCATGGGGTCCGGGAAGTTCACCACCGCCCCCGAGAACGCGTTCGACGTCCTCCTGGTGGACGAGGCCCACAGACTGAACGAGAGGAGCGGACTCTACAGGAACATGGGTGAGAACCAGGTGAAGGAGATCATCCGTTCGTCACGTCTGTCCGTGTTCTTCATCGACGAGGACCAGAGGGTCACCCTCGACGACATCGGGACCGTGGACGTCATCCGCGGATTCGCAAGGGAACAGGGTGCCGACATAAGGGAACTGGAGCTGGACTCCCAGTTCAGATGCTCCGGTTCGGACGGATATCTGGAATGGGTGGACGATGTCCTCCAGGTCAGGGAGACCGCCGCCTTCGGTCACGATGATCCCCTCGATTACGACATACGCGTCTTCGACGACCCGAACGAGATGAGGGCGGAGATCGAGGAGAGGAACAGGGTCGACAACAGGTCCAGGATCGTTGCCGGATACTGCTGGAACTGGATCTCCGACGGGAAGAACGACAGCGATGTCCACGACATCACCATACCCGGACACGGATTCGGGATGAGTTGGAACCTGGGTAACTCCACCACATGGGCCATCGACCCCGATTCCGTGAAGGAGGCGGGATGCATCCACACCTGTCAGGGATTGGAGTTCGATTACGTGGGCGTCATCATAGGCCCCGACATGAGGTATGATGAATCCACCAACACCATCGTCACCGATGCCTCCAAGCGTGCCAAGACCGACAAGTCCCTCAACGGACTGAAGAAGCATCCGAAGGAGGAACAGGCGGTGATCGCGGACCGCATCATCAAGAACACATACAGGGTGCTGATGACCCGCGGTATGAAGGGATGCTTCGTCTACTGCACCGACAGGGCACTGTCCGACCACATCAGGGAGAGGATCCGGAGACGCTGACCGGACACAATGTTATCCTGACATCACCGTCTCCTCTTCCAGGATGGTGTCACCCATCCTCAATCCCACATGATAACCCTCCATTGTAATATCTGTATCATCTGAAATATATGTTATATATCCCGAACCCGTTCACACCCCCAACACAAGGTGAACATCCATGTCATCCGGTCGCAAGAAGAGGATCATGATCGCATGCGTCACGTTCGAGACCTCCAAGGTCACGGACCCCATAGAGTACTACGAGATCAACAAGGCCCACATCATCCACTACGTCAAGGACCCGGAACAGCCGGACAACATCTACAACTCCTTCTACGAGAGGGTCCTGGAGATCATCGGCTGCACACCCAGGAAGGTGGAGGTCGTGGAGCACAACGAGAAGGTCAGCGACTTCACCGCCATGCTCAGGACCGTCCTGGAGATCATCCGCAGGGAGATGGACGAGAACAAGGAGGCCTGCGAGATCTTCGTGAACATCTCCTCCGGAACCTCGGAGTACGCCGCCGCATCCGCCATCGCATCCATGATGATGCCCGGAACCATACCCTTCTCCGTCGGCAGCAGGGAGTACACCGTGGACAGGGAGAGGATCGAGGACACCTACTTCATCGACGGGAAGCCCGTGGGACTCACCAAGTCCACCTACGACCCCCGCACCCTCCCCAGCTACTCCATCGACATCCCCGAGAGGCACCTGGTCAGGGGACTCAGGATCCTCAACGCCAAGAACGAGCGCGGGGAGTCCACAACCAGCGGTCACATGATCGCCGCCCTCCACGCCAAGGGCATCTGGTTCAGGGACACCGTCACCGACAACCCCGACAGGAAGTCCACCCAGCGCCAGACCGAGGCGGTGTACTACCAGAGGGACTTCATCAACAAGTGGGTGGCCAACGACTGGGTCACCAGGGAGGACCTCAGGAACAGGTACGTCCTGACCGCCGAGGGTCTGAACATCATCGACACCTTCCACACGGACACCATCGAGGAGGACCTCAGGGAGGAGTGATGTCCATTGCGGGTCATGATGACCCGCACCAAACCCCTTAAATTACAAACATAACCCGTACTACTTTTATTACAATCATTACAGGCATTACAGCCAGCAGTAATTATACTACCTCGCCCATATAGGGACTGTCGAAGGTTCAGACCGGAGACAGGAGTGAAAGCGATGACATACCAGCAGACCGTGCTCATCCCCCTGCCGAGACAGCACCTGAGGGACATGAGGACAGACAGCAGAACCGACCGCCGCAGGGACTACCGCAACAGGCCCAGCCCCGAGGTCAACACCATCCTGTCATTCTTCGAGTGACCGCAGCCCTTTATACCGACATGGGCATCCGTCGGCATGGAACGCAGGTTCGTGCTGACCGATCTCCCCTCGGATGAGGGTTTCCGCGTCACCGGCAGGATACGCAGATGCGTGGGATGTGCGGGATGCATCTCCGATGGTATGGGGAGATGCTCCATCGATGACGACCTCACACCCCTGATCGGTGGGATCCTGATGTGCGACACACTGGAGATACACACCGGCGTGACAGACTCCCAGTTCTCCATGCCCATGAGGAAGGCCGTCGAACGCATCTCCAACATACTCCAATCATTCACCGATGCCGGGCACAACACGCCTCTGGACAAGGGGTCCGTGGACCTCAGGACCGTCCGCATATCCGTGCACGATGGAGCCATCGATGAAGTGTTCCGGAGGTATGCCGAGGACCTGCTGCTGAAGGGGCCGGTTGAGACGATAATTTTGGATTAATATGTGTTAATATCAGATATTAACATACATTAATTAGAATAGTATTAAATAAATAAAACATTATCGTATCTTAATATGCCCCAAAAACAAGGTAAATACGACTACTCGAAATATAGAGTAGTTAACTTCCCTGTCAGACACAGGAAGAAAATGCCGTTCTATCCCACCGTGTCGTTGGATCTGGAAACCAGGGGCATGTTCAGAGAGATACGCAAACTAGATTCCCAATTGGAAAGCTATCTTCTACAGGGGAGCGATTACTATGATCTCGTACTGGACGCGTACGCCTCCAACACCCATTGGTCGACCAGGATCGAAGGCAACAGGATGACCTTCGAGGAGGTCAGGACCCTGGCAACAGAATTCACATCAGGCAGGATAAGAGAAAGCCCCAACGGTCCCAGCCAGGAGATCCTGAACCATCTCGGATTCCTGTTCCGCGATAAACTGGACCTCCCCTGGGACATAGGAACGGTGCTGTATGTCCACAAGCGTCTGATGACAGGTGTCGGGGACATCGAACCCGGAACCCTTCGCGAAAAGGACGTCTGCGTCAGGGGATCGGACGGTACCGAATACTTCATCGCATGCCCAACATCATCAGTACACGACGAGCTGTCCTCCCTGATGGAATACGTGAACTCATCACCGTTCGAGGACGTCGTGACGGCCACACTGTTCTTCCATGAGTTCGAGAGCATACACCCATTCCTCGACGGAAACGGACGTACCGGAAGGGTGCTCTTCCAGACCCTCCTGGAACAGTTGGGGCTCAGGAGCTGCAACCTCTGCAAATTCGAGGAGAAGATGCTCTCCGACCCGGTCACATACTACAACCTGATGTCCTACACGGACCTCACGGGCAACTACACACCTCTGATCGTATACTTCACCGAATCCCTCCTGTGCGCGTACAGGGAGGCGGTGGACTCGTTCTCGGAGAGTGATCTGCTCAAGGATATGGACGAGAACACCCGTGCCATAGTCTCCAGGGCGAAGGTGTCCGGACCGTTCACGGCGGACGATGCCTGCGGATGGACGGTGCTGGGCAGCTCCAAGGTCAGGAGGATCCTGGACGGATTGGTGGATGGGGGCATCCTTGTGAAGGAGGGTCGTACCCGTTCGATGAGGTACGTGTTCCTGGATCCGTTCAGGGACCTGAGGGAGACCCTCTCCGAGAAGGAAGACCTCTGATCGGAAAGTGAAGGTGGAGAAATCCGGCCCGTGAGGGCCGAAAGGGTTTGGGTGTCCGGGGAGAACCTCGGGATCACTCCTTCTTGCCTGCGTCCCAGACCTGGAGGAAGTCGACACGGGCGACACCGAAGGCCTCACGGAGGTCGGTGACGATCTTGTACTTGGCGACAGCCCAGTTCTGGTGGAACTTGCAGATCTCGGACTCGATGACGGTGACCTTGTCGTCAGCGACCTCGAAGTCGAATCCCTCGGAGGAGCCGAATGCGATCTCGACGATTGCCTTGGCCTTCTCCTTTGCGTCGGTGACCTCCTCGACGATGGTGAACCTGTACATGAGGTCGTGTCCGGCGAGCTGGTTGTTGAAGTCGACCTTCACACGTCCGGCTCCGACGGAGAGGACGATACCGTTCCTGTTGCCGAGGTTGACGGGCATTCCGGGGTAGGGGTTGATCTCCTGCTTGTAGAAGTCCTTGATGGGGAACAGCTCGATGAGCTTGGGGTTCCTGGGTCCGGCTGCGTTCTCGCAGGGGATGACGACCTCGGTCTCCTTTCCGATCTCGGCGTTGGCGATGGCCTCCTCGAGGTCGGGGAAGAGGGTCTTGGAGCCCACGATGTAGGACATGGGGGCGTAGGTGTACTTCTCGTTGAAGATTCCTGCCTCTTTGGCGGCCTCTGCATCGGTGGTGTCGTACAGTTTCTCGTCTGCGTCTGCCAGGTATGCCTTGTAGTTAAGGCGGATGAGCTTCTTAGCGTCTGCCATTTGAAATCACCATGAATGGTAAAGTTACGAGCGTGTCCATCACATCACTTATAATAAATGTATCGTCCGAAGACCCCCCAGCCGAGGTGCGGAGAAAAAGCATTATAAACAAGGTCATGATACGGAGACTCACTACCTGCCGCCTTTGCATAGCCCGGTAGTGCGGCTGACTTGTAATCAGCAGGTCCTGAGTTCGAATCTCAGAGGCGGCTCCACTTCTACATCATCATATCAGAGTTAAATGATAGTACCCCATGATTTAGTGAGAGTAAATCATGTGTCAAGAGAGTTAGATTGCGCCTTCACCCTTCATACGGCTGAAAAAGCACATAATGGTAAGGTGTCCTCCCCGACAATCTTCAATGGCGATATGATGATCATTGCCTTCAACCTACTCTGAACGAAGGCCCTCACAATCAAACCGAATACTGGAGATTGGACTCAGATAAACCTTGACGTTCTGCTATGAACGACTCCAAATCATCTAAGATGTACCTATCACCCATCACATGAAGTGCATCATGGAACCTTAGAACATAATCCAATGCACCTGTATTGATAAAAACGTCCATGACTCCATTACCATCCATCTTGTGAACGTTTCTATACAATTCTATGCAATGTACCGCAAAAGCCATCTTCTTGTCCATCAGCACTCCTCCGGAAATACTATGCAACCAGTATCCCTCTCACTCTCCCACATATGGAAAAGAGTCAATGCGCTATAATGCCACAACCAAGAATCTTTTACAGACAATAAATCATAAGTCTTGGACCGATAGAAAGCGTTTATAGCCTCCTCTGAAGTTAACTCTGTTTCACCCATGATGAAATCTACCACCCTGGGTACAATAACGATTCCAAGAAAGGTAGAAAATTGATCATCATCCATCAATAACACCCCTATAATGCAACAATGAGAGAGAATGGTCAGTTTTGAAAACGTACTGGTTAAACAATTCCTTGATCTTGAGCATTTCAATGGCCTGATCCATATTAATGATACCATCTTCGAACAAATTGACGGTACGGTAAACATCATCATTTGCAACAGGGCCAATGACAACGTCATAGTCAAAATCTGTACAGACCCCTTCACGATTGGCTACGACATACTCCAACCAATCACGATTGGCAGAATCAAATACCAATAAAGAGAGAGCATCCGAACAACCCTCATCAAATTCGTATGATGATACTATTGGCGCACCACCACGACGAAGTGAAACTTTCTGCGAAAATGCCAATGCCTGATTCAGATTGGTTGTGGTATAAAAACCCATACCGAAATCGAGAGTTCTGTTGGGAGCTAATATCTTTGGAGAATCAACAGCGACATTACTGCCATGATACAAAAACAAACAAATCACCCTGAAAATCGACCATTTGCCACAAACCTAGTCGCTGGAATATGTAGAAGGTATATATCTACTCAGGAAAAACACTCAATTAAAGGAGGGCCCGCCGGAACAACGCCGACTGGCCCTGTTTCATTGATCTCCGATCGCCCTCAGTTCAGGACGTCGGACATGGCGTAGACCTTTCCCTTCCCCTGGGAGACGACCCACTTGGCCGCGAGGACGGCACCGCCCACGAAGATCTCCCTGGAGTGGGCCTGGTGGCGGACCTCGATCCTCTCGGAGTTCCCGATGAACATGACGGTGTGGTCACCGACGATGTCCCCTCCCCTGACGGCGTGGATGCCGATCTCCTTTCCGCGGGGGCAGACGCCCTGGCGTCCGTAGACCATGTCCTTTCCGCCCATGGCCTCGCTGATGATCTCCGCCGCGGTGACCGCGGTCCCGCTGGGTGCGTCCTTCTTCTGGTTGTGGTGCGCCTCGATGATCTCCACGTCGTACTCGTCGCCGAGGTACTTCGCGGCATCCCTGATGAGCTTGAAGAAGACCCCGACACCGATGGAGTAGTTGGAGGATATCACGGCGGCCACGTTGTTGCTCCTGACGGCCTCGGTGATGTCGGCCTTCTGCTCGGGGGTGAGTCCGGTGGTCCCGATGATGAGGTTGACACCTGCGGATGCCGCGATGGGGGCGTTGACCGCGGTGGCGGGTGCGATGGTGAAGTCGATGAGGACGTCGGTCCTGGAATCCTTCAGGACCTGGCCCAGGTCCTTGGAGTCGGAGACGGGGACGTCGAGCTTTCCGGCACCGACGACCTCTCCTATGTCCTTCCCGATGTTGACGAGGTCGAAGGCGGAGGAGATCTCCATGCCCTCGGTGGCCAGCACGCGCTTGATGATGAGCTGTCCCATCCTCCCGCATGCACCTACGAGTCCCACTCTGACGTTGGATGATTCGGATGTCATGTGTATCACGGTCGCAATCCTGTCGACCCTATATAACCAATGTTCCGGGAACAGACGGTGTGGGGGATCCCCGCAACTGTGTGGGATGGGGCTGATCGGATGATGCCCTCATCTCAGGAACCCGAGACCTCCCTCCCTGACGATCCTCCTGTAGACCAGGTCCATGACCGCCGAGGGGTTGGAACCGCATTCCGCGATGACCCTCTCCGCCTCCACCTTCAGGACGGAGTCCACCCTGGCGTTGATGACCGAACCCCTTCCGCTGTCCGGGAGCCTGCCGTTGACCACCTCGTCATAGACCGAGGCGATGTACTCGTTGTACATCATGCCCTTGTCCCTCGCGACTGCCCTTATCAGGTCCGTGGTGCCGGAACCGTACTGAGACGATTTCTTCTTCCTCTCCGCCAGCACAGGGTACCCCAGGTCCACTGCGATCGCCTTCAGCACCGACTTCCTGGAGTCCATGTCCCTGGGGATCAGGTCCTCCGGGTCCAGCATGCCTATCCTCGAGACCACTTCCGGGTCCATGTACGGGTACACCATGGTCTTCCCGAAGTGCTCCGCGATACTCAGCTCGCACGGCACGGACACGTCCAGCAGACGGTCCACGCTGGCCTCCCTCAGGACCTCGTAGTTCTCCCTGGTCTGCCCGACGAACTTGGCGCATCCCATGAAATACTCATCGGAACCCTGTCCGGACACTATGATGTCCTCCTCTGCGGCCTTGCAGACGCTGAACAGCTGGAGTTCGTAGGAGACGGTGAACGGATCGGATATCCCCGTGGCGGCGATGATCTCCCTCACATACCCCTCTATGTTCCCGCGGGTGAGCTGCACATGGGTCCACGGCAGGTCCAGCCTCTCGGACAGGTCCCTGGCCATGACCACGTCGAAGGCGTTGGATGTCCCGCATGTGTACAGGTGGACGCTCTCCGCATATCCCTTGGCCAGTGCGGACACCAGGCCAGAGTCCAATCCGCCGGAGAAGGCCACGCCCACACGGCGTCCCTCCACCCCCCTGCGGACGGAATCCACTATCGAGTCCTCGAGGTCTGCGTACTTGAAGGTCATGGTCACACCGAGGTGCGGACCCCTCTTATAATGATTCTCAACGCCGTTGACGGTACGGACCCTATACGACGGGCCCACCATTGTAAACCCGTACCGCGAGACACCGTCCATGACCGGGACCGTTACGGGAGGGGTGTGTCCGGACGGATACGACGGATATGCCTTTCACCACTGGAATACATGGTTATTGAAGATTGTCTCGACATACTATGGTCATGGAAGATACAATACGGTAACGTATATCCGTATCCATAGGCAAAGAGATATTAAAAACGTATATGATTGTGGAGGTATAACATGACCTCCTTCCAGTTGAGTATATCCATCGATGGGAGCTATCCCGCAATAATCAGAACAGTCGCTGTCCCCTGCAACGCATCGTTCAACGACCTCAACAGTACCATTCAATCAGTGTTCAGCTGGTCGGACATCCATGACCACGTCTTCATGGTGGGTGGGAGGAAGATCGGTCCCAAAGGACACGGGAACGCTGAGGACGAGGACCTCGTCCCCCTGACGGACCATGTCGGTGATGAGATCCACTACACCTATGATATGAAGGACGGGTGGGGGATCACCGTCGTCTGGGAGGAGCCCAGAGATGATGTGGACCTGCCATGGGCACTGCTGACGGGTTGGTCCGGGGAGAGTCCCCCTGAGGACTGCGGCAACATAGCAACGTTCTACGCCATGATGGATGCCGCCGACGACCCCGGGAGCAAGGATTACAAGGAGGCCATGAAGGTCTGCGGGGACCTCTACTTCGACGAGGATGCCGTCACAGCCAGTCTGGAGGCCTGGCCCGTCCAGGGTGTGAGGCCCAAGGGTGCGGTCATCCTGCCCCAGGGTGTGAGGATAGCGATCATGGGCAACGTCCTTGCGTTCCATGAGGGCCCCATGGTCTACGACAAGGACGACATGGAGGTGCGCCTGGTGAGGGAACGTGCCCCCAAGAGCGCCAAGAACAAGAAGGTCAACGAGAGGCCGCTCCTGGTGAGCCCCACATCCGTCGCCATAGAGCCCAGGCGCTACGTCCACCTGTCCCCCACGGGGGTGGAGAACATGGCGACGTTCATGAACGGTTACGCCGCCGAGTACCCCGACCTGGGACTCCCCCATGTGGAGCCCGACAGGGGGAGCATAGGCGAGTTCCTGAGGGTCATCAACTCATGGGAGATGGAGGCCCATCTGGACAGGTACATCCTCGACCGTGCGTCACTGTTCCCCTTCGAGTGGGCCAGGGAGAACGGATACTACTTCAAGGACTACCATGACTACGAGCTCGGTTCCGCAGCGGACATGGCGAGGATGATCAGGGAGTCCGGGGAGGATATCGACGACCCCAAGGTCGTGGACAGTCTGATCGAGAGGTACATCGAGTCGCGCAAGCTACTCTGACCGAACCACGGACTCCAACCGATTTATACAACCCCGAGGATGACGGAACATGGAGCAGACATTCCTGGTCACAGAAGCGATCACCGAACAGTTCGACATCCCCGTGTACGAGGTCTCGGAGGCATTCGACGAATTCGAGGCACCCGTCATCCTCGGTGCCAACACACTCGAGGACCTGAAGACGTTCGCGAAGGATGTCGGAGCGAAGGTCGTCCTCGTACAGTACGACTACACCGACGAGGATGAGCTCTATGTGGATGTGCCCGACGATGCCCTGGAAGGACTCTTCGGGGACAGGACCGATGAGGCCAGGGAGCGCATCTTCGACCACAACACCGCCATCCTCGACGAGGACTGGGAGGCACCCTATGCCGTCACCGCCTTCGTCATGTACGAGGGTAGCGCATTCGGGATAAGGGTGTTCAACGAGGTCTACGACGAGAGCCTCCTGATCGAGCCCGAGGAGTTCATGGTCGACCTCATGGACGAGTTCGACGACGGACTCGAGTGATCCCGGTCCGATCCGGGACACGGAGAAACCATTTCCCACCACTTTCTCAAAGTTTCAGACGTATGCGCTGGTTACCGCTGCTGGGTTTATCGGGTATGGTGTACTCGATCCTGCCCTCTGAGATAAGGTTGCGGACCATTCTGTAGACATTCTGGGCGTTCCTTGAATATCCCAGTGCATCGGTGATCTCCCTCATGGAGACGGCACCCCTGTCACGCAGGAGGTTCAGGATGTCGTTCCTGAGCTCATCGGCGGACCTGCGAAGCGTGGAGCCTCCGGATCCGACCCCACCGTTGTTGGTAATGTCAGCATTGTCCATTGCCATGACCCGCCATCCTTATCCTTATCCTTATCCTTATCCTT
>CAZWKY010000043.1:11322-12915 GCA_964634095.1 uncultured Methanomassiliicoccales archaeon
ATCCTTATCCTTATCCTTATCCTTATCCTTCCGAGATTCACCGATTCCTACGAAGCTCCCGGGACATCCTTTTTAACGTGCACCGACTCGCTCGGTCATGGCCAGATACAGATGCATGATCTGCGGAGAGATCTACGACGAGGAGATCGAGGGCGTGAGGTTCGAGGACCTCCCCGACGATTGGTACTGCCCCGTCTGCCGCTCCCCCAAATCAGAGTTCGTGCTCATCGAGGATGAGGACATCCCCCAACGGACATCGGTGGAGAAAATCCCCGACACGGAGGATGAGGTCAGGATAGAGATCGACCCCAAGCTCGTCAGACACGACAACGGCATCATCGACGAGATCAGGATCATGTCCTACACTGGGAAGGGTCCCGGGGCACCCATGGAGACCCTGATCCCCGTCCCTGACTTCACCGACATACTCTTCCTCGGAGCACAGCTCGCATCCAAACCACTGGAGGACAGGGATGAGGTCAGCCTCCGTACTGTGATCGGAAGGAATGCGAAACAGCCCATGGTCCTGGAGACCCCGGTCTACATCTCCCACATGAGCTTCGGAGCACTCTCCGGAAGGGCCAAGATCGCCCTGTCCAAAGGCAGCGCCATGGCCGAGACTGCCATGTGCAGCGGGGAGGGCGGTGTCCTCAGCGACGAGATGGGTTCCGCGTACAGGTACATCTACGAGTACGTCCCGAACAAGTACAGCGCCACATCCGAGACCTTCAGGAACTGCCATGCGGTGGAGATCAAGATCGGACAGGGAACGAAACCGGGCATGGGCGGACACCTCCCCGGGGAGAAGGTCACCGACATCATCGCCATGATGAGGGGCAAGAGGGCCGGGGAGGACATCCTCAGCCCCGCATCGTTCCCCGAGATCGGAACACCCGAGGACCTCAGAGCCATGGTCGACATGCTCAGGTCCAAGACCGACGGGAAGCCCATAGGGGTGAAGATCGCCGCGGGACACATCGAGGAGGACCTGGAGTTCATATCGGGGTCCGGTTGCGACTTCATCACCATCGACGGAAGGGGCGGTGCCACCGGCTCATCACCGAAGTACCTGAGGGACAACAGCTCCGTCCCCACGGTGTACGCCCTCGCCAGGGCCAGGAGGTACATGGATGAGCACGGGATGACGCAGGAGCTCGTGATCACAGGAGGGTTCCGCACCGGAGGGGATGTGATGAAGGCCATCGCCATGGGAGCGGATGCCGTCGCGATGGCATCTGGACCGTTGATCGCATTGGGCTGTCAGAGGTACAGGGCATGCGACTCCGGAAGGTGCCCGTTGGGCATCGCCACCCAGGACCCCGAACTGGAGATGCGCCTTGATGTGGAGGCAGGGGCGCAGAGGGTGGCCAACTACCTCAACGCCATCGGATCGGAACTCAGGACCTTCGCCAGGGCCTCGGGACACTCCGACATCCACGACCTGTCCACAGACGACCTGTGCACCGTGGATTCCGAGATCGCCGCCCATACCGGGATCAGGCACGCGGGCCTCTGAACCGCCTTCCGAACAATACCCCGGGGCCGTATCCCCACGGCTCCGGACACTTTCCCGCCCATACGGCCCGTTTATAA
>CAZWKY010000044.1:0-12822 GCA_964634095.1 uncultured Methanomassiliicoccales archaeon
GTGCGGTAATACGATACACGGGTGGCCAGACAGGGGACGGTGATCGGACATACCTTAATGTTTAAATGCACCAATGCAATCCTCGCGTATGGTTCCCAAGAGCAGAATCGATGAGATTTTGGACGGCTACGATCTCAATGATCTGACGATAGCCACGCTTTGTTCGCATTCATCACTTCAGATTTTCCACGGTGCGAGGAAGATGGGGCTCAAGACCCTTGGGCTGACCATCACGCACAGCACGAAGTACTACGACGCATTCCCCCTGGCGAAGCCCGACAACATCATCAAGTACCAGGACTTTGACGAGATGGAGGAGCGCGTCGGGGAGCTTCTGGACCAGAACGTCGTCCTGATCCCCCACGGATCCTTCGTGGAGTACATGGGATCCCGCCGTTTCTCCGATTATCCCGTTCCGTCCTACGGGAACCGTGCGGTCCTCAACTGGGAGTCCGACAGGGACAGACAGAGGCAGTGGATCACATCCGCGGGCGTCCCCATGCCCAGGCTCATCACCGATGCCAGGGAGATCGACGAACCCGTCATGGTGAAGTACCACGGCGCAAAGGGTGGAAGGGGATACTTCATCGCCATGGACTATCCCGACTTCAAGATGGCCATCGACCAGACCCAGCCTTACACGATCCAGGAGTACTGTCTCGGTACCAGGTACTACATGCACTTCTTCTACGATCCCTTCAAGACCGACGGATACAGATGCGAGCAGGGTGGTTCCCTGGAGCTGCTGTCCATCGACAGGAGGGACGAGTCCAACATCGACGAGATGTACAAGCTCGGGTCCATCGAGGAGTCCAAGAGGCACGGTCTCTACCCCTCGTTCGTCGTCACCGGGAACACGCCCGTCGTCATCAGGGAGTCACTCCTCCCCAGGGCGTTCGAGATGGCCGAGAAGGTCGTCAACAAGTCCTACGAGCTCTTCGGAGGTATGTGGGGACCGTTCTGTCTGGAGACCGTCGTCAACGACAAGCTCCAGTTCAAGGTGTTCGAGATCTCCACGAGGATCGTCGCGGGCACCAACCCGTTCATCTCCGGATCACCTTACGCGGACCTCATCTACCCCGGACTCAGCACCGGTGCGAGGCTCGCCATGGAGATCAAGGAGGCCGCACAGAACGGCCACCTCAAGGACATCCTGTCCTGATCGCCGTCAAACCTGTCACGGGGGTCCGGGTGCCGTCCGCCCCTCCCCCCTCACCTTTCTGACGATATCGTTTTATCATGGGCGGTTCATGTGTGCCGAGTAAGAGGCGCATTTTATGGTGTCAAAGAGGCTTCAGGAGATCCCAGCATCGGGAACGATCGCCATTTCCAATCTTGTCAGCCAGATGAAAGCGGAGGGCGTGGACATCGTCTCGTTCTCCATGGGGGAGCCGGATTTCACGACCCCTGGGAACGTCATCGACGCGTGCTGCGATTCGCTGCACAACGGGTTCACCCACTACACCCCGTCGTTGGGCATCCCCGCACTCAGGAAGGCCGTCGCAGACATGACACGCGAGACCGACGGTGTCCCCTGTCAGGCATCCAATGTCCTCATCACACCCTGCAAGCAGGCGATCTTCATGGTCGCACTGGCTTACATCGACCCCGGCGACGAGGTCATCCTCGCGGACCCCTCATGGGTATCCTATGAGGCATGCATCCGTCTGGCCGGCGGTGTGCCCGTTTACGTGCCCACCAGGTTCGAGGACAACTTCGTCCTCGACCCCGCACTCATCGAGTCCAAGATCACATCCAGGACCAAGATGATCATCCTGAACACCCCCTCGAACCCCACCGGTGCGGTCATCCCCGCGGATGTCCTGAAACAGATCGCGGACATCGCCATGGCCAGGGGCATCAAGGTCCTCTCCGACGAGATCTACTCCAGCATCGTCTACGAGGGGAGGCACACATCCATCGCCTCGTTCCCCGGGATGTTCGACAACACCATCATCGTCTCCGGTCTCTCCAAGTCCTTCGCCATGACCGGATGGAGGCTCGGATGGGCCGTCGCCCCCGAGGACGACATCAAGGCGATCAACAAGCTCCAGTCCCACTCCATCTCCTGCGCCGTGTCGTTCGTGCAGGAGGCCGCAGTGGAGGCCATCACCGGACCCCAGCAGTCGAAGATCGACATGGTGTCCGAGTTCAGGAGGCGCCGCGACCTCGCCATGGACCTCATCTCCGAGATCCCCGGCGTCGAGTGCAACGTCCCCCAGGGAGCGTTCTACATCTTCCCCAAGTACAACAGGGACATCCCCTCCGCCAAGCTCGCGGAGGTGCTCCTGAAGGAGGGGCACGTGGCCGTGACCCCCGGTACCGCGTTCGGACCCGGAGGGGAGGGATTCATCAGGATCTCCTACGCCACATCCGAGGACCAGATCCGCGAGGGTATCTCGAGGATCAAGGACACCCTCGCCAAACTCTGAACCATCCATCACGGGAGCGGGGCCATCCCCTCCCGTTTCACCTCTTCTTCGGGGACGTAAAACCTCGCGCGCGTATATTTTATAAGGGTTGGAGGATACCCGACCATAGCCCTAGGGCAATGAGGGATTATCCTTGAGTAGAATGCTTTACACCGTCGGCCCCGTGCACGTGGAGCCCGATACGCTTCAGTCGATGACCAAACCCATGATCACACACAGGTCCAAGGAGTACAAGGAGCTCCATGGGAACATCGTCGAGAAGATCAGAAAGATCCTGAACACCGACATGGACGTCTTCCTCGTCGGAGGGTCCGCCACCATCATGCTCGAGGCGGGTATCAGGAACGGTGCCGCATCCAAGACCCTCGGTATCACCAACGGTTCCTTCGGCAACAGGTCCATCGAGCTCGGAGAGCTCAACGGGAAGACCGTCGAGAAGGTCCAGGTCCCCTGGGGGGAGGCCATGAAGCCCGAGCACATCGCGGGTAAGGTCGGAAAGGACACCGAGATGGTCCATTGGGTCAGCAACGAGTCCTCCACCGGTGTCTTCAGCGATTCCGTCGCCCTCGCCAAGGAGGTCAGGGCACAGAACCCCGACGCGCTCATCCAGGTCGATGCGGTCACATCCGCCTTCGCCATGGACATCAGGGTGAAGGACATGGACGCCGACTCCATCGTCTTCGGAACCCAGAAGGCCCTCGCACTGCCCCCCGGACTCGCCATCATGCTCTGTTCCGAGAGGCTGTTGGAGAAGGCCAAGACCGTCTCCAACAGAGGATTCTACACCGACCTGCTCAAGATCAAGAAGCAGAGCGACGTCAACTACGCCCTCACCACGCCCCCCGTATCCCTCATGTACGGACTGGATCACCAGCTGGACCGCATCCTGAAGGAGGGCGTGTCCCAGAGGTACGACAGGCACGCCCAGATGGCCGACCTCGTCAGGAACTGGGCGGATGAGAAGCTCGCGGGAGTGTTCCCCGAGCAGGGCTACAGATCAAACTCCATCGGGGTCCTCAACCGCGGAGACCTCGATTTCGATGCCTTCCACAGCAAGCTCAAGTCCAAGGGATACGAGATCTCCAACGGATACGGTGATGTGAAGGAGAGGACATTCAGGATTGGCCACATGGGTGACACCACCCCGGCCGGAATCAAACAGCTTCTGTCCGCAATGGACGAGATCATGGAGGAGTGAAAATGACAACCAAGATTCTGGTATCGGATCCCCTTTCGGACGAGGGACTCGAGATTCTCAATCAGTCCGGTTTCCCTGTGGATGTCAAGCCCGGCCTCACCGAGGACGAGCTCTGCGGCATCATCGGCGATTACGACTGCCTCATCATCAGGTCCGGGACCAAGGTCACCAAGAAGGTCATCGATGCGGGAACCAAGCTCCGTGTCATCGGACGTGCCGGTGTAGGAGTGGACAACATCGACGTCCCCTACGCCACCGACAAAGGTATCCTGGTCATGAACACCCCCTCCGCCAATATCCTGTCGGCCGCGGAGCACTCCTGCGCGATGCTCCTCGCACTGGCAAGGAACATCCCCTTCGCCCACGAGTCCATGCACAGGGGAGAGTGGAAGAGGTCCAAGTACACCGGAGTGGAGCTCAACGGCAAGGTCCTCGGTATCATCGGTGTCGGACGTGTCGGAGGAGAGGTCGCCAAACGCATGAAGGCGTTCAACATGACCATGATCGGATACGACCCCTTCCTGCCCAAGGAGGTCGCGGACAGCCTCGGCGTCAGGCTCACGACCCTGGACGAGGTCATCTCCACAGCCGATTTCATGACCATCCACACACCCCTGCTCCCCGAGACCAGGAACATGATCTCCCTGCCCCAGTTCAAGATGATGAAGCCCAACGCGAGGATCGCCAACGTGGCCCGCGGAGGCATCGTCAACGAGGACGACCTGTACACGGCGCTCAAGGAGAAGGTCATCGCAGGTGCCGCGTTCGACGTATGGTGCAACGAGCCCCTGACCGAGGAGGAGACCAAGCTCCTGGAGCTTGAGAACCTGGTCACCACCCCCCACCTGGGAGCATCCACCGTGGAGGCACAGGAGAGGGTCGCCGTGGAGATCGCCGAGCACGCGGTCATGTACCTCAGGGACAACATCGTGTCCAACGCCATCAACGCACCCCGCGGAAAGCTCGATGCGGACACCGAGCCCTACATGCCCCTGGCCGAGAGGATGGGAACGCTCGTCCAGCAGATGGTCGGCAACCACCCCCTCAGGAAGCTCGAGATCTCCTACTGCGGAGGACTCGCAGGCAAACAGACCAAGCTCCTGACCGTGTCCGCACTCATCGGATACTTCAAGAACATCATCGGGTCCGCCAACATCATCAACGCACTGCCCGTGGCCAAATCCAAGGGCATCGAGATCGCCGAGACCAACAACGACACCGCCAAGGACTACGCCAGCATCATCGAGATCAGATTCACCTCCGACGAGACCGAACACACCATCAGGGGAACGGTCATCGGTGGGCAGCCCAGGCTCGTGGGCATCGACGGATTCTCCTTCGAGGTCTCCATGCAGGGCGACATGATGTTCCTGGAGTACAGGGACGAGCCCGGTGTCATCGGTATCGTCGGAAACACCCTCGGAGGTGCAGGTATCAATGTGGCGCAGATGTCCGTCGGAAGGTCCGGCGACCGCGCACTCATGTTCCTGACCGTGGACCAGCCCATCCCCGATGAGCTCGTCCAGAAGATCTCCGCGGATGTCGGGACCAAGGACATCAAGTTCCTCGACCTGGTGGCATGAGCATGGGCATCATCACCGTGGATGACCTCACCCAGGCCATCAAGAACAGCATCGACAACTCCCGCGGCATGGTGGAGGAGCAGGCATACGAGCTCGCCCACCATGTGCTGAACTTCTTCGGATACTCCGACAGGATCATCGACAACATCCTGGAGCCCGAGGACCGCGATGCATTCTACATGCTGGAGGATGCCGGCATCCTCACCACCGAGAGGGAGGAGACCACCCTCTACGACGGCAGGGAGTGGAGGATCCACTACTGGCTGTTCAAGAGGGACAGGATCCACACCCTGATGGCCAGCAAGGTCGGTTCCGTTGAGGACGACCAGCAGGAGGAATCCATCTACGCGGACCTCCCCGACGATATCTGGCGCAGAGGCGGCGACGCCGCATAAGTCCGATGGACCCGTTTCCATACATGTACCGTTCCGGTCAGAGGGAGCTGATCGGTTTCATCGACCGGACGGTACGTGACCGGAGATGCGCCGTCATCGAGGCCGGGACCGGCACGGGGAAGACGATAACCTCCCTGTGCGGCGTCCTCGGCTTCGCCATGGACCGCGGGATGAAGGTCATATACCTCACAAGGACCAAATCCCAGCAGAAACAGGTCATACGTGAGTCCGCAGCGTTGAAGGCGGACATATTGTGCGTGGGCATACAGGGCCGTTCGGCCTCCACATGTCCCATGATGAGGGACGACCCCGACCTCGCCTCCGGAACCGCGGAGGAGATCTCCAAACTGTGCTCCGAATACAAGCGCAGGGACGGGGACAAGGGGTGTCACTGCAAATTCTACGAGAGGATTGAGTCCGCGGACATCGAATCCTGGGTGGAGTCCATCCGTAGGGACCATCCCCAACCGGAGGAGTTCGCACGTATGTGTGAGGATGCGGGTCTCTGCCCCTACGAACTGCTGAAGTACGCCCTCCCGAAGGCCGATGTCATAGCCGTTCCATACCCCTTTGTCTTCATGCCACAGGTCCTGGACCGTTTCATCCAGTGGATGGGGGTTCCCCTGTCACAGACGCTGATTATAGTCGACGAGGCCCATAATCTCCCGGACTACCTCCGCGAGGTGCAGACCTTCGAGTACAGCTACAGGGCCATGGAGCTCACCGAGAAGGAGGCGGCGGACAACGGCGACCCGATGGTACATGAGGGGCTCACGGTCACCGACGTCGCATCCGTCCTGAAGGAGATCCTCGAATATGCGGTCAGAGAGTATATGATCGATGAGGACGGGATGCTCCCTCCGTATTTCCTGGAGGAGGAGCTGATGGATCGTCTGGGGGTCACCAGTGTGGTCATCGGGAAGATCCTCAAGGCCATGGAGGAGATCGGGGACGGTATCGCCGAGAGGAAGAAACAACGTCGCAAGCTCCCCCGTACGTACATCGGGTCCATGTCCCGTTTCCTCCAATACTGGATCAACGGTGATGAGGAGATGTACGTCCGTCTGGTGATCGACGGGAAGAATCCGAAGTTCCAATCGTATTGCATGGATCCGAGGGGTGCTTCCGATCCCCTGAACGGATGTTTCGCATCTATCCACATGTCCGGAACACTGGAGCCATTGGACTCCTACATCACCGAGGTGGGACTGGAGAGGGCGAACACCATGAACCTCGGCGGGGTGTTCCCCGAGGAGAACCTGCTGACGCTCTACTCCGATGAGGTGTCCATGAAGTACGAGGAGAGGTCCGTTCAGGAGAACTACGACAGGCTCTTCGAGCTGGTTGTGTCCACGGTGAACTCCGTGAGGGTGAACACGGCGGTCTTCTTCCCCTCATATCAGTTCATGGACCGGATGGTGGACGACGGCCTCGTCTCCGCACTGGGCCGTGACGTCTACTATGAGGAGCGCGGCATGGGGCAGTCCGACCTCATGGATGTCTTCGAGAACTTCAGGTCCTCGGACGGTGCCGTCCTGTTCTGTGTCACCGGCGGCAGGATAAGCGAGGGTCTGGATTTCCCGGACAAGGCCCTGGAGCTGGCTGTGCTCATCGGCATACCGTATCCTAAACCGACCGCGAAGCTCCGTGCGCTGAAGCGGTACTACGACATACGTTTCGGTGATGGTACAAGGTACACGACCACGATCCCAACAGTCCGTAAGATGAGGCAGGCCATCGGCAGACTCATCAGGTCCGAGACCGACCGTGGTGTGGCGGTGATAACGGACCGCAGGGCTGCCGGACTGAAGGACCTGCATGCGATATTATCGAAGGATGTGCCCGGTGCGGTGGCCCTCTTCCTGGATCCATCGGATGATGTCCCCCGTTGAGGCATCATGGTTTATCTACCACTCCGTGTTCAGCCGATCATGGAGATAACAATCGACGAGGACGTCAAGAAGATGATAATGTCCGAGGGAAGGGACTACCGTATCTGCACCGCATGCATGGGTCCCGCACTCGTGCCCACAACGGTGAAGGCCCCCAAGGAATCGGATCTGAAGATCCCCGTCGGAGACAACTTTCTGTACATCTCCCGTATCCAGATGTCCTACATCTCCAATGTCTCCATGGACATGCTCTATGACAAGGAGGACATCGATTCCTGTCCCGCCTTCTACACCAGAAGGCCCTATTATTGATATTATATAGAAAGGGGAAGAGGGTTCAGAGGAGATGGGCTGCCTCGGCCGATCTCCTCGCCACGGCATCCACATCGATGAGGGTGCCGAAGTTCTCCACCTTCTCCGGATCCGCCTCCGTGATGGGTTTCACGGGGACGATGGTGCATCCGTCGGTGGGTCTGATTGAGATCTCGTAGGTTCCGATCTCCTTGGCGATGGCCTCGATCTCCAGTTTGTCCATGCCTATCAGGGGCCTTATCACCGGGAAATCGAGTCCTATGTTCTCGGACCTGATGTTCCTGAGTGTCTGTGACGCCACCTGTCCGAGGGAATCCCCCATGATGATGGCCTCGGCCCCGAGCATCTTCGCAAGTTCCCTTGCGGTGCGCTGCATGACGCGTTTGCACATGACGCACTGGTAACTCCTGTCGCACTTCTCGGAGATCTCCGTCTGGTTCTCCCCATGGGGTGCGATGTACAGGGGATACTCCTTGCCGGTGACCTCTCTGAGACGTTCCGCGATGGCCTTCACGTTCTCGATGCTGCGGTCATCCGTGTACGGACGGTTGTCCATGTGCAGGAGGATGACATCGGCCCCCATCATGCCCATCTTGTAGGATGCGACGGGGGAGTCGATGCCGTTGGACATCAATGAGATAAGTTTCATCGAGCACACGCTCAGAACTTCACGTCGCCGTAGTCGTCGGCGAGCTTCCTGGGGGCGTTATATCTGCACTCGGGGCAGAATAATCCGGTTCCCTTCTTCACCATCTCGGTCTTGCATTTACCGCAGAGGGACCTGATGACACCCAGGTGGTTGTCCTTGGTGGTGAGCTGGAGCGAGGGTTTGACACCCGTGACCCTGGCCCTGATGAAATCCCCCTTCCTGAGTTCCTTGGACACATCGTCGGTGTAGCCCTGGGAGATCTTGGACACGTGGATGGTGGCGTATGTCTCCCCGCCGAGTGTCCTCTCGACACCGTCCTTCCCGACCACGTCGGCTGTGGCCATGGTGTTCCTGATGTCCGCCACAACGGCGTACACGATATCGCCCACGGCGAGGATGTTCGGGGGGTTGGGGGAGATGACCCTGGCCACACAGTCATCGTCGTCCAGTTCGAGGACGCCGATCTGGGATGCATAGATGATGCCGTTCTCGGCGTAAGTCCCGTTGGATGCGAGGTACTCTTCTTCGACTGCGACCTCGTCTCCCGGGAAAACCAATTCAGAATCTGCCATTGTGAATCACCTTATGTTGACGACCGCGACGTCAACCGTCTTCTTCGTCTTCGTATGGAATGAAAATGTATGAGGGATTTCGTACTTATAGATTTTAGAGGAAACCACAGACCTGCCATTCTCCTCGCAGAAACCCTTCACGAAGTCCACCGTGTCCGCCATGTGGATGGAGTACACGCATTCGGAGATCTCCATGGCCTTCCTCAGGAACGGACGGTCCGCATTCCTGTTCTGGCATCCGAACGGAGGGTTCATGAACACGGTGTCGGCACCCTCGTCCACGTCCTCCACCCTGCATCTCACGAACTCCACGTCCGCGCCCAGGTCCGCGGCGTTCCTCTCAGCGACGGACAGTGCGGACTCCGATATGTCGAATCCCCTGACCATGCCCGCTCCGAGCATCCATGCGCCTATGGAGAACATCCCCGTTCCGCATCCGAGGTCGATGACCTTCATACCCTCTATGTCCCCGGCCCTGTATGCGCCGAACAGGATGTCGGATGCCATGGTGGCAGGTGTCATGTACTGCTCCAGTGCGGGGTCCGGGTCCTCGAAGTTGCGGACGGATTGCAGGCGGATCTCCAGGTCCTTCTTCCTCATCGCCGTCCTCAATCCAATGGTCCGATATGACGGTTGGGGTGATGGCGGTGGATCACAATCGGGGAAGCTCGGGGTCATGGGTTGTTTCTATGACACCGGGCCAGGTTGAGGTTTGGCGGATTGGCCAAAACAGCCCGCCAGAAGAGGCACCATCATGTCCAATCATGACGATGACTCCAGGCAAGGTAGTACTCGATCATCGATGGCGTCTCTGTTTCCTGCTGTAAACCATGGTTCAACGGATTCCGCAGTGCTGCAGATTCATGCGTCCCATCCTTCGGTTTAGTTTCAGATATTGATTACAACTATTAATCATTGTTTGGACCTATAGGTTCGCAGCCCCTCGGCAAACTTCCATCCCCTGTCAGATTCACAGTTATATGGCGCATCCACAACGGTAATCGGATGATACCGTACACGGGAGTACGGATTCCGTAGGAAAAAGACCGTTTCCCGTAATCGGTTCGGGCTGGGTTATATACTGGTAGGAGATTCGGAAGATGCATACATCTGTATGCGCACCTCGAAAGAGGGGGTATACAACTGGCAAAGATCAAAAGGGCAATTATCAGCGTCTCCGATAAGAGTGGAATCGTGGATTTCGCCAAGGAGCTTTCCTCGCTCGGGGTCGAGATCATCTCGACCGGTGGAACATACAAACTTCTGAAAGAGAACGGACTCCCCGTGACCGAGGTCTCCGATGTCACAGGTTTCCCCGAGATGCTGGACGGACGCGTCAAGACCCTCCACCCCAAGGTGCACGCAGGGATCCTCGCCCGCAGGGATGTCCCCGAGCACATGTCCGCCATCAAGGACAAGGGCATTGAACCCATCGATATGGTCGTCATCAACCTCTATCCGTTCAAGCAGACCGTCCTCAAGGAGGGCGTCAGCTTCGAGGACATCGTGGAGAACATCGACATCGGTGGGCCCAGCATGATCCGTGCGGCCGCCAAGAACTACGAGTCCGTGGCCGTGGTCACCGGTCCCGAGCAGTACTCCGATGTCCTCACCCAGCTGAGGGAGAAGGGGGAGCTCGACCTGGAGCTCCACCAGAGGCTCATGGCCGAGGCCTTCGTGGTCACCGCCAACTACGATGCCATGATCGCGTCCCGCATGTGCGGAAGGTTCTGTGAGGGATTCCCCGCATCCTTCCCAATTCCGTTGGAGAAAGTGGAGGACCTCAGATACGGTGAGAACCCCAACCAGAAGGCCGCTTTCTACAAGGACCCCTTCACACCCGGCATCTCCGTCGCCAACGCGGAGCTCCTGGACCACGGGAAGCAGCTGTCCTACAACAACATCCTGGACCTGGACAAGGCCCTGGACATCTGCATGGACTTCGAGAAGCCCACCGCAGTGGTCATGAAGCACACCAATCCCTGCGGACTCGCATCTGAGGACAACATCTACGATGCGTTCATGACCGCATACAACGTGGACCCCCTTTCCGCGTTCGGTTGCGTCATCTGCCTCAACAGGAACTGTGACGTCAAGACCGCACAGGAGATATCCCAGCACTTCGTCGAGGCCGTCATCTGTCCCGGATACGATGAGGGCGCCATCGAGATCATGGAGGTCAAGAAGAACATCCGTCTCCTCAGGACCAACTCCCCCATCGGGCCCGCATACAGGCACAGGGAGTACAAGATGAAGAAGGTCCAGGGCGGAATGCTCATCCAGACCGATGAGGACGTGGTCATCGACCCCGCCAACCTCAAGGTCGTCACCAACAGGGCACCCACCGAGGAGGAGATCCACTCCCTCCTGTTCGCATGGAAGCTCGCCAAACACGTCACGTCCAACGCCGTTGTGTACGTGAGGGGGGAGCGTGCGGTCGGTATCGGAGCGGGTCAGATGAGCCGTGTCGATTCCGCCAAGATCGCGACCATGAAGGCCAACGAGCCCACAGAGGGCTGTGTCATGGCATCCGACGCGTTCTTCCCGTTCAGGGACGGTGTCGACGAGGCCGCAAGTGCAGGTGTCACCGCCATCATCCAGCCCGGAGGGAGCATCAGGGACCAGGAGGTCATCGATGCCGCCAACGAGCACGGTATGGCCATGGTGTTCACCGGTTGCCGTGTCTTCAGGCACTGAGTAAAATAGAAGGGGCCCCGGACATTTCACCGGGGTCCCGATTCAATATCATCGGGGATTCGGCGGATCCTCACGCGGCATTTCTTCTTGTTGAACGAGATCCTGTATCGGAATCGAACAATCTGGCGACCAGACCATCATATGATCTCCGGACCTCTTTGTTGGGAATGCTCAGTTGATATGAATTGTCGTTTTTGACGGCCTTCAGATGTCCAGTCATTACCATGAGGGTGTGGAGGTTCATTTGAATCATCAGAGGCCAGTCGTTGTTCGACACAATCTCTTCGAAGGTGGCGGAAGGGTCTATGCCCGATTCGACGGTCTTCTCGGGATCGGACATCAGTGGTATGATGTCGTTGGCAACACCTTTGCTATGATTCTTCGTGATGAGGTTTTCGATGATCTCTCTGCTGTGGTCGTCTGCCCAGTAGTCTGAGATGGTTCCTCCATTGTGGAGGCAGCACATGATGCTCCAGGGGTTGTATATCATCGTCGATCCGAAGCGGTATCCGCCATACCATTCTTTCAGATCATCGAGTATGTCAGACCTACCCAGTCTTTCGACAAGATGTGTGACCTCATCCTGAGTGAATCCGTAGAACTTCTCGAATTTGTTATCGAACATGTTGCAGATGTCGAATTGAATGATGGACCGACATTCTTTGGACGCATGCAGTATTCCGCTGACGATACCGAATGAGATGTTTGTGTTGTTTTTGAGAGAGAGTTTCATGAAATCGGACATGAACTCTGTGATCCTACCATAGTCTGGACTATCGAACGATCTTTGGTGACAGTGGTCGTATCCGTCGAAGATGATTATGGGTGCGATGCCGTGGACCCTCTTCAGGATCACAGAGAGCTTATACAGCGACATCTCCAGGCAGCAGTCCACATCCTCCTCCGAGGAGAGGCGGCTGAGGATCATCCTCTCCCGTGGTGACAGCTCCTCCTCTCCGAGGTAGTCGAAATCCGTCATCATCGTGGAGATCATCTTCGAGAATGATTTTTCAAACTCCTCAAATGAGTTGCATGGGAGGGTGGATAGGTCCAGGTGGATGACAGGGTTTTGGAACGATGTTCGAGGCATTC
>CAZWKY010000045.1:0-12713 GCA_964634095.1 uncultured Methanomassiliicoccales archaeon
AGGGTGGATAGGTCCAGGTGGATGACAGGGTTTTGGAACGATGTTCGAGGCATTCCGGGTGTTCGGAGATGAGAAGTCCATCGAACAGATCGGTTTCATCCTTGTACTTGATGTTGAAGAAGTAATCCACCATGGACAGGTTCAGCGTCTTGCCGAACCGTCTGGGGAACAGATGCAGGAATACTTTCGAGCCTCTTTCCAGTATCTGTTTGATCATCAGTGTCTTGTCGACATAGGCATATCCATTCACGATCATCTCGCGGAAGTCCTGGATACCTGCCGGAGGTGTCGCAGTCAAGGTGTTCCCTGCCGATCAGACCTTCTTGCTCTCTTCGACAACAGGTTCGAGCTCGCCGGGGATGATGGGTTTGCCCTCGGCCTTTCTCTTCATATGTCCGCCGGGTCCGCCGCGGGCGATCCTGGCCTTCTCGAGGCATTCGACGTCATCACAGACGAATGCGGCATATACAAGATTCTTACAGGGTTTACCGCAGAATTCGCAGACGTAGTCGTCGAGATTGATTGACATGTCCCGATGAACGCCGTACTCGGATATAGAGTTACCCGGAAACGTATCCGGAATGTGATGGATGGTTCATTCCACGTCCATCGAGAACTGGATGGATCCTGCGGAGTGTGTGAGACACCCCATGGAGATGATGTCCGCCTTGCCGACATAATCCCTCAATCTGGAGAGGTCCATGTTCCCGGACGCCTCCACGAGTATGCGGGGATTGATCCCCTTGACGCAGTCGCGGAGTTCCCCGGTCTCCTCGGGGCCCATGTTGTCGGCCATGATGATGTCGGCACCCATCTCCGCGGCCGTGACGGCATCGGGGATGTTCTGGACCTCCACCTCCACCTTCACGGCGAACGATGCACGGGACACGGCCTCCATGGCCCTCCTCACGGATCCGCAGGCCTTGATGTGGTTGTCCTTGACCATGATCATGCTGTCGAGAGCGTATCTGTGGGGGTCCCCGCCGCCCAGGGCGACGGCCCTCTTCTGAAAATCACCGAAACCCGGTGTGGTCTTCCTCGTCGCGGCGATGATGACCTTTCCTTCGCAGGCCTCCACTGCCTCCGATGTGGCCGTGGCCACGCCACTCATGTGCATGAGGAAGTTGAGTGCGGTCCTCTCCGCGGTAATCAGTCCGCGGAGGGGTCCGGCCATGGTCATGACGCGGGTTCCCGCCTTCACGCGGTCCCCGTCATGCACCAGGCACTGGACATCCGCACCGATGGATCCGAAGATCGACTCCGCCTCCTCCATCCCCGCCACGACACAGTCCTGTTCGACGGTGATGTACGCCGAACCGTCCGTATCGGGCACGGTGAGCTCGGTGGTCAGGTCGCCCCTGCCCACGTCCGCTCCGAGGAAGGTGGAGGGGTCCAACCTCAGACCTCCAGTTCGAACTCCTTCCCGGTCTCGGGGAGGATGACGTTGTAGTCCTGGAGGTCGGGCAGGAACAGGTCGCGGGTCTCCGAGTGCATCATGATGACGTTCTCGGGGTCGCAGGCCTTGATGAAGTCGATGATCTGCTTGTGGTCGGCGTGTGCGGAGAAGTCGTACTTCTGCAGTTCGCACTGGACCTTGTGCACCTCTCCGTCGATCTTCACGCAGCCCTCGTCCATGAGGAGCTTCCCGTTGGTGTCGTCGGCCTGGTATCCGACCAGGAGGATGGCGCTCTTGGGGTCGTCCTTGAGGTAGTTGAGGTATCCGAGCACGGGACCTCCGTCGAGCATTCCGCCGGTGGTGACGATGATGTCCCCTTTCTTGGCGGCGTCCCTTGAGTGTCCGTTCCTGACCTCGTTGAACTTCCTCTTGGCGGCCTTCAGGTGCCTGACGTCCTTGATGTACTCGGGGTAGTCCAGGAACAGGCGGGTCACGGACCTTCCCATTCCGTCCACCCACATCTCGTAGCCCATGTTCCTCAGGAGGAGCATGATCTCCTGTGTCCTTCCGACGGCGAAACAGGGGATGAGCACGGTTCCGCCACGGTCGATGACCTCCTCGATCTTGGCGATGAACTCCTTCTCGGTGTTCTTCCTGGAGGGGTGGAGGCGTCCTCCGTAGGTACCCTCGATGAACAGGTTGGTGCAGTCGTGGGGTTTCGCGCCTCCGACGAGTCTCTGGGCCTCGGTGTGGATGTCACCGGAGTAGATCGTGGTGACGTCCTTCTGGAACTCGAACATGGCCGCTCCGGGGATGTGTCCCGCATCGAGCATCCTGACATCCACGTGGTTGATGCTGATCTCATCCTCGTAGGTCATGGGCACGACGGCCTTCATGGTCCTCTCGATGTCGCCGGATGTGTAGGGCTGGACGTAGTTCTCGGCCTTGGCGATCTTGAGGGTGTCGTACATCATGAGCTCCGCGATCTCGGCGGACAGGGGCGTGGTGAAGAGGTCGCACCTGTTCCTTCCGCAGACCTGGGGGATCATACCGCAGTGGTCCAGGTGTGCGTGGGTGAGGAACGCGTAGTCGATGTGGGGTGCGGGCAGGGGGAACTCCGGAGGCTTGGTGGGACTGAGTCCGTACTCCACGAGCACGGTCATTCCGTCTCCCTCCATCGTCATACCCATGCGCCCGACCATATCGGCTCCGCCCAGGAATTTGAATTTCATTTTCATAGATTTCAGCTCCTTTTCGTATTCTGCCTCCGAACGGAGGACTTTGTGAAAGGAGGCGCCAAAATGCCTCCCTTGACTTGTGAGATGATACAGGGCTCTCTATACCCCATATTATAAAGGCAATGCAACGTATTTTCGGATGGTATATTTAGGTTGCTATCGATGGCGGGATTGTGCCCGAAATGCCATCGGGACGGAACCTCCGAGTGCAGGCTCAAACGTTTTAACTACAATACGTGATTACTGGCACATGGGTACACTCGACAGCAGGTTGTTTTCGATTGCTGGCATATTGTCGGCGGTCCTGTTTGCCGTGGCAGGGGTCCTGTGCATCACGGAGACCCTTTCAGAGATCAACTACGTGGCCATCTTCGCGGGGGCTCTGGCTATAGCGAGCTCCTTCGGACCGATGATCAGTGGTAGGACGTTCGCTCGCAAGGTGTCCGGGATATTCGTCGCATTGACGGGTTTCCTGGCGATCCTCTCGTTCCTGTCGGAACCGCTCATCGGTGTGATGGGGCTCGCGGCAGTCGTCGCCATGGTGATGGACGCCCTGAACAGCTGGGTCGCCAAGGTCAAGGGACTCATGTCCGTCTCCGTCGTGTTCGCCGTCATCGGGCTTCTATTCGCCGTACTCTCCCTGATCGAGGGAGGGCCGCTCTACGACGGTCTGCTGTTCGTCATATTTGGGGTATGGGTCGCAGTGTCCATCGTGTCGGTGATGGTCCTGACGGATTCCCTCCCCACACACGCCCACAAGGACGAACCCAAGAAGGCGGAGACTCCCAAGGAGCCGAAGAAGGTCGAGTCAAAGCCCCAACCCAAGAAGGTCGAGGCTCCCAAGCAGGCACTCAAGGCTGAGCCCGCCAAGCCCGTCAGGACGGTGGAGATGCCGAAGGTCTCCAAGCAGGAGCCGAAGAAGGTCGAGGCACCCAAGGACGAGCCCAAGAAGGAGGAGTCTAAACCCCAACCCAAGGCTGAGCCCGCCAAGCCCGTACCCGTTCAGAACAATGACTTCCTCAAGAAGCTCAAGGGGTCGAAGGATGTCCACAGGGTTTCCGAGCCCCAGCCCAAGGTCGAGGCCGAGAGGGTCGCACCCGCCGCCGTCCCCGTCCACGAGGAGGTTCAGAAGGTGGAGGACGTGTCCAAGGTGGAGACCACTCCCGAGGAATCCGAGGTCCATCAGGGATCCACCCCCGAAGAGGGGACACAGCCCGTCGCCCCCGTCGGGGAAACCGTCGTCGAAGAGACGACCGCTGAGGAACCTGCCGAGGCGCAGACCGTGTCCGAACCTATGGCCGAGAACACCGTCACCGAGGAACCCGTGGTCGATGACACCGGAGCTGATGACGTCCACGAGGATGTGCCCGATGCCGAGGAGGTCCAAGAGGAGGAGCAGACCGAGGCCCCCGTCGGGGAAACCCCATCCGAGGAACCTGCCGAGGAGGTCATCGATGACACCGGATCGGAGGATGTCCCCGATGTCGTAGGATCCGTCGAGGAGCAGACCGTGGATGTGGTGGAGGAATCCGCCCATGAGGGTGCACAGCCCGTCGCTCCCGAGGGGGGGTCCACCGAAACCGAACCTGTCCACGAGGATGTGCCCGATGCTGAGGCGCCCGCGGAGGAGGAGCAGGCGGAGGTACCCGAAGGGGAGGCTGTCCCCGAGGACATCACCGTACCCGAGGCGCCTGTCCAGGATGTTCCGGATGGATCCGTCCCGGACGATGTCCCCCAAGAGGGGCCCGGCGTCACGGACCCCATCGAGGGGAACATCGGCGAGGACACCCCTGCCGACGTGGAGGAGGAGCTCGGAGAGGACATCTTCACCGACAACTCCCCCGAGGCACTGGTCAGGAGGGCCGCGTGGAACAAGGGCCTCAGATGCCGCAGGGGATACGGTGACCACAACATCCCCGTGGCCTTCGTCAAGGGCAAGGTCGCGGTCTACGTCGAGGATGCGGATGCCGACACCTCCATCGACGCCGTCCTGAGGGAGGAGGGCTGGACGGTCCTCAGATACGATGCATCGTCCATCACCGACGGAAAGCTCCAGGGTGAGGAGATCAACCAGGCCGTCAAGGCCAACAACCGTGCCGCGAAGGCATCATCCAAGAAGAAAAAGAAGGCCGCCACCAAGAAGTGAGGCCGTCACGGCGGGGTCCGCCCCCGCCATCCCAAACCCCGCAGGACCCTGCGGATTCCCCTCTTCTATCGCGTTCATATCACCGCCGTCCCCGTCCGCCATACAAAATAAATACGGACAGGCAATCACGAACTTCAGAGGCTGATAACGTGTTTTGCTCATGCGGCTCAATGATGTTCCCCAAGGACGGGGTCTATGTTTGCAATGCCTGCGGTGCCACCAAGGAGATCGGTGGAAAGGCCGAGGTAATCATGACTGATTCGAAGGACAGGGAGATGAAGGTCATCACCGAGAATGCGGCGACCCTTCCCAAGACACGTATCCCCTGCCCCGAATGCGGACACACGGAGGCATACTTCGTCATCAGGCAGACCCGCGCCGCGGATGAGCCTGAGACCAGGATCTACCGTTGCTGCAAGTGCAACTACTCGTGGAGAGAGTACTGAACCCACGGGTGATCTCGCATGTTCAGTGCAGAACTGAAATCAGACACCCTGAAGGGTCTGGTCAACATCATTTCAACCCTTATCGACGAGGTGAAGTTCACCATCACCCCCTCGGGCATGACCCTGAAGGCGGTCGATGCGGCACACGTCGCCATGATCGAGATGGAGGTCACGGAGAAGGCCTTCGAGTCCTTCTCCGCAGAGGATTCCGAGATCGGATTGGACCTGGACAAGGTCAAGGGTGTCCTGAAGCTCGCATCCTCCGGCGATATCATCAAGATGGAGCAGGACGAGACCCACGGAAGGCTCGTGTTCAAGGTCGGCAACATCACCAGGCGCATGAACCTGGTGGACACCACCAGCATGAGCGACCCCAAGGTCCCCCAGCTCTCCCTCACGGCACACATCTCCGTACCCGTCGAGGAGCTCCAGAAGGGGATCCGTGCGGCGGAGTCCATCTCGGACCACATAACCCTCAAGGCCGGGCCCGACCACTTCGAGCTCTTCTGCGAGGGCGACACCGATTCCGTCAGCCTCAGTCTGGACAGGGAGACCTCCCTGTTCATCGATACGGATTCGGAGGTCTGCAGTATGTTCCCCCTGGACTACTTCTCGAACATCGTGAAGGCCGTCCCCTCGGGAACACAGATCAACATAGAACTTGACAACGACTACCCCGTCAAGCTGGTCTTCGACCTGGCGGACGGGAGCGTCAAGGTGAACTACCTGCTTGCACCCAGGATCGAGAGCGAGTGAGTCAGATGGCAGAGCTAACCGTTGCAGAACTCGAGAACATCGCGAACAGACTCAGGCTCCATGTGGTCGAGATGACCTATGCGGCCAACTCCGGACATCCCGGCGGATCGCTTTCAGCGGCCGACCTCATGGCCGTCCTGTACTTCCGTGCCATGAGGCACGACCCCTCGAACCCCCAGTGGGAGGACAGGGACAGGTTCGTGCTCTCCAAGGGACACGTGGCCCCCGTGCTCTATGCGGCACTGGCGGAATCCGGATACTTCCCCGTGGAGGACCTCATCACCCTCAGGAAGATGGGCTCCAAACTCCAGGGACACCCCGTGCGCGGGAAGGTCCCCGGCGTGGAGATGTCCACCGGGTCCCTCGGACAGGGACTCAGCATGGCGTGCGGTATCGCACTGGCCGGGAAGATGGACGGCAGGGATTACACGACATACTGTCTCCTCGGTGACGGGGAGCTCCAGAGCGGACAGAACTGGGAGGCGGCCATGTTCGCCCGCCAGTACGGTCTGAACAACCTCGTGGCCTTCGTGGACCGCAACCATCTCCAGATCACCGGCAACACCGAGGGTGCCGTCGGACTCGAACCCCTCCCCGAGAAGTGGAAGGCGTTCGGATGGAACGTCGTCATGATCAAGGGGCACAGCATCCGCCAGATCATCGAGGCCGTGGACAAGGCCAAGAGGTCCACCAGGCCCACCGTCGTGATCATGGACACCGTCAAGGGAAAGGGTGTCTCGTTCATGGAGAACAACGCGGGATTCCATGGGAAGGCCTGCAATGCAGAGGAATACGAGAGGGCGGTCGCGGAGCTCAAGGCGGTGATCCAATGACAGGACAGAAACTCGCACAGCGCAACTACTACGGTAAGGCACTGGCCGAACTGGCCTCCAAGAGGCAGGACGTCGTCGTCCTCGATGCGGACCTCGCAGGGTCCACCAAGACCTCCGATTTCCAGAAGGTCTGTCCCGAGAGGTTCGTGGAGGTCGGTATCGCGGAGCAGAACATGATCGGCATCGCCGCAGGTCTGGCCGCGTCCGGGAAGACGGCGTTCGCATCCACATTCGGGGTGTTCGCCACCGGAAGGTGCTGGGAGCAGATCAGGCTCGCCGTCGCATACCCCAGGCTCAATGTGAAGGTCGTCGCCACCCACTGCGGTATCAGCGTGGGTGAGGACGGGGCATCCCATCAGGCGTTGGAGGACATCTCCGTCATGCGCTCGCTGCCCAACATGACCGTCATCGCACCTGCTGATGCTTACGAGGCATACGCGGCCACAATGGCCATCGCGGACTTCGACGGTCCCGTCTACATGAGGATGGGACGTGCGGAGTTCCCCACCATCACCCCCGAGGGGGCGGAGTTCGTCATCGGGAAGGCCACCGTACTCAGAGAGGGAACGGATGTCACGCTCATCGGATGCGGACAGATGGTCTCGTTCTGTCTCGATGCGGCGGAGAGGTTGGAGGCCGAGGGCATATCCGCCGAGGTCATCAACATGTCCACGATCAAACCCCTGGACTCCCAGGCCGTCATCGACTCCGTATCCAAGACTGGATGCTGCGTGACCGCCGAGGAGCACAGCATCATCGGAGGACTCGGTTCCGCAGTGGCCGAGTGTCTCTGCGAATCCGTATGCGCACCCCTGGAGAGGGTCGGTACCAACGACACCTTCGGCGAGTCCGGAAAACCCGCCGACCTCATGGTCAAATACGGGCTGACGGCCGATGACATCATCGCCGCAGCGAAGAAATCCATTTCAAGGAAGGCATGAACATGAAGATTTTCATCGACACAGCAAATCTGGACATGATCAAGGAGATCAACAGCTGGGGGATCCTGGACGGGGTCACCACCAACCCCAGTCTCATCGCCAAGGAGGGCGTGGACGTCAGGACCCGCGTGAAGGAGATCGCGGAGGTCGTCGACGGACCCATCTCCGCCGAGGCCATGTCCATGACCGCCGAGGAGATGATCAAGGAGGGCCGCGAGCTCGCCAAGATCCACAAGAACATCAACGTCAAACTGCCCATGTGCGTTGAGACCCTGAAGGCCACCAAGGTCCTCTCCTCCGAGGGGATCAAGGTCAATGTGACCCTCATCTTCTCCCCTCTGCAGGCACTCCTCGCCGCAAAGGCCGGAGCCGCATTCGTCTCCCCCTTCATCGGACGTCTGGATGATATCGGACAGTACGGATCCGACCTCGTCGGGGAGATCATCGCGATCTTCGAGAACTACGGTATCGAGACCGAGATCATCGCCGCATCCATCCGCGGACCCGCCCACGTCCTGGACGCCGCCCTCGCAGGATGCGACATCGCCACGATCCCCTACGACACCCTCAAGCTCATGGTCAAACACCCCAAGACCGACGAGGGTATCCAGAAGTTCATCGCGGATTACGAGAAGTCCAAGAAGTGCTGAGAGTGACATATGCATGACGTAGTGGTGGTCGGAGGCGGTCCGGCCGGAAGCCTGGCCGCTGCCGCCCTCGCACGCACCCATGACGTCATGGTCCTGGAGGAGCACCCCTCCTCCGGACAACCGGTGCAATGTGCCGGTCTGATCACGGACGACGTGATCTCCATGTCCGGGGTCCGCCCGGACATCCTAAACACATTATACGGGGCGGAGGTTGTTTTCCCCGACGGCAACACCGTCGAGGTCCGTTCCCAATGGCCCAAGGCCCGTGTGGTAGACAGGGGCCAGCTGGATTCCCTGATGGCGGATGCGGCATCCGATGCAGGGGCGGTCTACCAATACAACACGAGGTACAGGACACACCATGTGACGGATTCCGTGTCGGTCGAGACCGACCGGGGCACGTTCGCGTCGAGGTCCGTCGTAGGAGCGGACGGTCACAGTTCCAAGGTGGCGGTGAACCTGGGAAACAATCAGCCCAGGGAGTACGTTCGCGGCATCCAGGCCGACGTTTCCGTGAGGATGGAGAGGCAGGATCTGTTCAGGATCCACCTGGGTTCCCGTTTCGCCCCCGGTTTCTTCTCATGGGAGATTCCCTGCGGCGATTTCACCCGTGTGGGCCTGTGCATATCATGGTCCGCCGGACCACCGTATCAATATCTCAAGGGGTTGCTCGATCACATCGGTGCATCCGACAGGATCGTCCGCATGTACAGCGGTAAGATCCCCCTCGGAGGGAGGCGCACCCTGCACGGGGACGGATGCCTCCTGATCGGTGACGCAGGATGCATGGTGAAACCCGTGTCCGGCGGTGGCCTGTACCCAGCATTCATGTCCGTCCCCATATTGAGGGACGTCCTCACCGACGCTCTGGACCGCGATGCCCTCGATGACCGTTCGCTGTCCGTCTACGACAGGGTCTGGAGGGAGAGGGTCGGAAGGGAGCTGGACCGTGCATACCGTCTGAGGCGCATGTTCGTCAGGTTGGACGACGATGACCTGTCCCGTGCCGGAAGGTATGCATCCAGGGAGGGGGTGAGGTCCGCATTGGATGAGCTGAGCCTCGACCACCCTTCGGCCGTCGTCGGTGATATCCTGAAACATCCGTCCAACATTCTGGCCGCGGTCCCGTTGGCCCTGAGGTGTCTGCTATGAAGAGAGTCACATTCGCCAAGATCCCCTCGGGGGATGCGGGACCGATCATCAGGTCCCTTATGTCGGAGGGTCACGTGGACCTCCATGCCAAGATATCGAAGGATGATTCGTTCAGATACGTCCCGATCCTTCCGGAGTCGGTCCCGGTGGTGGAGGCCATGGGACTGGAGACCATGGAGGGTGATGCCCACACCCTGGACCGCAGGAGTCCCCAGGAGCGCATCGCGGAGCGTCTCAGGGAGTATCCGGAATTGGACGGGATCGTCCCCGACCACTGGGAGTATGTCGGTGATATCGTCATCGTCCGCATGGACCCCAGATGCGAGCCCCACAAGGAGTTGATAGGGAGGACATACGCGGAGGTCCTGAGCGCCAAGACCGTATGCGCCGATGTCCGTGGCGTGTCCGGGGAGTTCAGAAGGCCAAGCATGGACATAATCTACGGTACGGAGACCGAATCCGTCCGTCTGGAGAATGGGATAAGGTACGGTTTCGATGTCACCAAGGTCATGTTCGCATCCGGCAACACTGATGAGCGCATGAGGATGAGGAACCTGGACTGCACCGGGGAGACCGTGGTGGACATGTTCGCGGGGATCGGTTACTTCACATTGCCCCTGGCGAAGTTCTCCGGGGCGAGGAGGGTGTTCGCATGTGAGAAGAACCCCGAATCATACGAGTTCCTGGTCCGTAACGTGAAGGACAACGAGGTCTCCGATGTGGTCATCCCGATACTGGGTGACAACAGGGACCTGAGGGGGAGGGCCTTTGCGGACCGTATCCTCATGGGATATGTCCAGACGACATCGGAGTTCCTGCCCGCCGCATTGCGCATGATCCGTCCCGGCGGTATCATACACTATCATGATACATTCTATGTGAATGAGTATGAGAACAGGATAAGGGGGATATTCGACGGTGCGTGCGGACCCGATGGATACGAGATCATCGGCATCCGCGAGGTGAAGTCCTTCGCACCGTCCGTTTCACATTATGTTGCGGATGTCCGCATCACACCTTCTCGCCCGAACTGGATGCGGTGAGGAGGGTGTTCATGTCCTCGCGGTACTTCTCCCCCGAGGATGCGATGACGTTCTTGACGAAGGGCACCAGGTAATCCGCGAACTCCGATTCGTCCCTGCTGAGCTTCATGGGGACCTCGTCGGCACCCATCGCTTTGAGGAACGATGCGGCCACGGAACGGGACCTGCTGTCCTTCATGCCCGTACGTTCTGCGACCTTCACGACCATGGGCAGTCCGCCGACCTTGGCGGCCTTCGCGAGGCTGTCCGCGATCGCGGTCACCGGTCCGGGCCTCTTGAACTCGGGCAGGGATGCGACCACATCCGCGGAGACGTAGATGTCGTGGGCCATGGCCAGGACGTTGGAGGGCTGTCCCTTGGACACGTCGCCCATCTTGGAGAGGGTGTCCCTGTCGGTGTGGGTGACGATGATCTCGCGCCAATCGTTCTCCCACAGTGCCGAGAGCACCTCTGTCGACTTCCCGGACCTCACGACCACTGCCCTGTTGTTGGATGAGAGGAATCTCCTGATGGTCTCCATCTCGGACTCCTCCCCTGCGACATTCTTGAGGAATGCCGTCAGGTCGGAGCCGTAGTTCCTGGTGCCGATGATGTATGTGGCGGTGTCGGCCTCCTTCAGGTCGCCGAGCTTCGTCCTCTTCACGGTGGATATGAGGGAGTTGTCCTTCAGTTCACCGGACATGTACTTCTTCAGGAGGTCGTCCTTGACCTCCACGTAGTCCTTCTCGTTCTCGGAGTGGAACTTGTGCCTCACACGGACCTCGATGTCGTCCATGGGGTCCACCGCTGAGAGCCTCGATATGATGTATTGGACTGTGGACACGTCCTTCGCGCAGTTCTCGCAGATGCGGATGCACTGGTCCAGGGATTTGATCCTGAGCTCCAGTACGGCGGACGTGTCGTGTCCGCAGGCCAGGCCGTCATCGGGGAACTCGTAGGGGGCCTCCCAGAACGTGTCGTAGAGGTAGTCCTCGGGCATGTTGGGGTCGTCTGAGCACACGATCTCCTCTCCGAACGAGTACAGGTGGAGCTTGTGCTTCTTGATCATCTGGTTGTAGAGCAGGATCCTGATCTTGGGGTCGGTGTAGTACTGGCATCCGATCAGTTTGTCCGCTCCGACGGTGCCCCTGACGGCATATGAGACCTTCTCCCCGCCCAGGGTGGCGGTCCCCAACAGGGGTACGGACCCTGCGGCGGCGAGCGATACCGTTCCGGCGTATGCACGGACGAGGTCGTCCCCACCGAACCTGGAGGCCTCCTTGATGAGGGCGTCGGGGTTGTTCTTGATCTTCTGCAGGGAATCTATCGCCTTGAACGGTTTGTCGAAGACGCACTTCCTGCATCCTCCGGCACACTGGGGTCTGAGGAGTCCCGGGTCGTCCGAGAGCGCCCTGGAGCGCTCCAGGAGCTCGTCCTCCAATCTCTTGGTGGAGTGTTTGACACCCCTCATTCTGAGGCGTTTCTTTCCTGGCATGGTCGGTTCAATGTTTAGGCTCATAGAAAAATGTGTCTTAGGTTGGTTCCGATGGAGCATCCAGCCCAGGGATACGCCTATATCGGCCCTCCGGTATGGTGCCGACATGGAATCCGATTTCGAGATGGGTGTGCGTGAGTTCCTTGCCAGGGAGCCGTTCTGTCTCAGGGGCATCACGAAGGAGCAGATGGTCCTGTTCTGTGCCGCCCTCACCCATGACAGCTACTCCAACGAGGCCCGTGACATGGATCCGCCCCGTATCGTGGAGTCCTACGAGAGGTTGGAGTTCCTGGGGGATGCCGTTCTGGAGTTCATCGTGTGCGAGGTCGTCTACAGGTCCACCGATCTGAGGGAGGGTGCCATGACCGATTACAAGCAGGACAAGGTCTGCAACCGCATGATCTCGGAGAGGCTCCTCTCGAAGGGTATCGACATAGACGGTGCGATGCGTGTGGGCGGAGGTCACAGGGGTCCGAACGGTTCCAAGAGGGTGGAGGAGAACATGCGCTCCGATTCGTTCGAGGCCATCCTCGGTGCGGTGTACCTGTCCTTCGGGATGGAGAAGGCCCGTGAGATCGTGCTCCGGACGCTCATAGACTGATTTGATGGCGCTCAAAAATACTCTAAGAATCTTTAAA
>CAZWKY010000046.1:0-12472 GCA_964634095.1 uncultured Methanomassiliicoccales archaeon
GGTACCATCGCCGTTCCTTCCAGGTCCTGTTATATCATCTATAATACGGTCATCGACGTATGAGAAGCATATCCAAGGTTGTCGCGGCCATTCTCGCGGTCCTTTTGGTCTCGGTAGGTGTGGGATGTCTGTCGGGCCATTGGGGTGGCGGTGATCTCGAGGGGGAGGTCATCATAATCCATACCAACGACTCCCACGGCTGTTATGACGAGTACCTCGGGTTCACATCCGTCGCCTCCGTCGCAGAGGATTACGAATCCCGTGGTGCGACAGTCTTCATCGTCGATGCCGGTGATGCGTTCCAAGGGACGGCCTCCACCATGATGTCCCACGGTCATTCAACGGTCCCCGTGATGAACGCCGTCGGTTACGACCTGATGGTCCCCGGGAACCATGAGTTCGACTACACCCTCGACACCTATCTCGGATACACGGAGGAGTTGAACTTCCCGACGATATGTTCGAACCTCCATTGGGCGGGGTCCGGCCATCCAGTGTTCGAGGAGTACACGGTGATGGAGAAGGGAGGGGTGAGGGTAGGTTTCTTCGGTCTCCTCACTCCGGACACCCTCGATTCCGTCTACTACGGATACCTCGATGATGTGACCATCACCGACCCCTTCGATGCGGCGGAGAGGATGGTCGGTATCCTGGAGGGCATGGGTGTGGACTACATCGTGGCCGTCGGACATGTTGGGTTGGACCCATCCTCGTCTGTTACCTCGGCCGAGATCTGCTCCTCGGTGGAGGGCATAGATGTCTTCATCGACGGACACAGTCACACCGAGATGGAGCACGGCAGGGTCGTGGACGGTTCCATCGTGGTGGAGGGTTGTGACACCCTGATAGCCAGCACGGGTTCCTATATCCGGAACATCGGTGTGGTGACATTGGATGATGTGCCCGATGCGTTCCTGGTCCGTGAACGGTCCACTACGGACAGTGGGGTGGACGAGGTCGTCTCGCAGATACGTTCCTCCGAACAGGAGGTGTTCGGAGAGGTCATAGGTTCCACCACGGTGGGGTTGGACGGTGAGAGGGTATCGAACCGTACCGGGGAGACAAACATGGGCGACCTCACCGCCGATTCACTGAGGTGGCTCACCGGTTCCGATGTCGGATTGATCAACGGGGGTGTGTTCAGGGCATCGGTCCCGATAGGCGATGTGGATGTCGGCGACATCTATGCCAGCATCCCCTTCGAGAACTTCGTCGGGGTGAAGATGGTCGATGGGGCGACCCTTCGGGATGCTGTGGAACATGGACTGTCCGGACTTCCGGGGGCTGCGGGGTACTTCCCGCAGATCTCCGGCATGGAGGTGGTCTACGACGGTTCCGGGGAACCCGGCTCGAGGGTCGTCTCCATCACCGTCGGCGGTTCGATCCTGGATCCCGACAGGGTGTACACCGTCGCCTCGATAGGATTCGTCCTCGATGGAGGGGACGGATACACGATGTTCACCGACATGTCGTATTCGGAGATGTACGGCACAATGATCGACTGTCTGACGGATTACATACGTTGGATCGGTATCATAGGGGATGTACCCGCTGGCCGTCTCATGGATGTGGCGGCGTGAGGACCTTACAGATGTTCCGTTATTTTCCGATGATGTTTTTATAAAAGAGGTATGACTGACCGTGGTCATGACAGATGAAGACAGGAGTTTCTGTCCCCGTTGCGGTGCCGACCTCCCTCCGGGCAGTGCCTTCTGCCCCGGATGCGGAGCGTCCCAGGGCAGCGGTCCGAACCCATACAGGGATCACAGGCAGACAGCTCAGAATCCGCTGAAGGTGCCGATGGTCCTGACCGCCGTGTACGGATTGGTGGCTGTAGTCCTCGGCCTCATTTCGATGCTCATGGCCCTGACGATGACGGAATCTCTATTGGAGGAGATCATCGATCAGTTCCCTGAGTGGGAATCCATGTTGGCCGACGTAGATATCGATGCTCTGAGGTACGAATCGATCGTCTCCGGAGTTCTTGCGGTCATCAGCGGTGTCTGTGCCCTCTTCGCATACAGGAACATGAAGGTACCCGAGAAGTGGATGGTCACGATCATCCTCCTCGTGGGCGCATCCTTCACATCCTACACCATGATAACCTATTATTCCGTGATCATCGGACTCCTTGTGACGTTCCTCGTGTACACGAAGAAGGATCACTTCACGAGTTGAACGGATCTTATCGATCACCAAACTCTTTAGGCGGACGGGGCCCCCATTGGATACCCGAAGGAGGCCCCCCATCCCCATCAACTGATGCGGACCTTCTCCCCCGTGACCATGAACGTCACCTTCTCGGCGATCTTGCAGGCGTGGTCTCCCACCCTCTCGAGGTACTTCACGACCGAGATGCAGTATGTGCACACATCCGCACTGTCCGGATGCTGTCTCATGAACTCCACTGTCTCCATCAGACAGTCCTTCATCATGCCGTCGAGGTAATCATCCATCTCGGCTATCCTGCCGAGGCCCTCCACCGTCCTTCTCCCGAAGCAGTCGGTGGCCAACCTGACCATCTCCACCGCGACCTCCCCCATGGGTCCGATCGACCCCAGAGGTCCATATCTCGGTTTGTCCGCCAGGTATTCCGTCGCCACGGCGATGTTGCGGCTGTACTTCGCGATCCTCTCCAGGTATGTGATGCACTTCAGTACCGTGGCGACCGTCCTCGTGTCCTCGGCGGTTGGCTGGTACAGTGTCATGATGCGCACGGCCTTCTCCTCGATGCTGTTGTCATATCCGTCGGCGATATCGAAATCCCCGATCACCGAACCTGCTGTGGCGGTATCACCGTCACAGATCGACCGCACCGACCTGGCGATCATATCCGAAACCAACCTGCCCATGTCCGTGGTGTCGGACACAACCTCGTCCATATCCTCTCTGAACCTTCTCATGCTATCATCCGAACCTTCCTGTGAGGTATCTCTCGGTCATGGGCTTGGCCGGTTTGTTGAACATCGGCTCCGTTCTGTTGAATTCGATCATCTTGCCCATGTACATGAATCCGGTGTAGTCGCTGATACGGGATGCCTGCTGCATGTTGTGTGTGACGATGGCCACCGTGTAGTCCCTCTTGAGCTCTACCGCCAGGTCCTCGATCTTTGATGTCGCTATTGGGTCCAGTGCGGAGGTCGGTTCGTCCATCAGTATGACCTCGGGGTTCACCGACAGGGCCCTCGCAATGCACAGTCTCTGCTGCTGTCCTCCCGAGAGGCCCAGGGCCGATTTATCCAACCTGTCCGCCACCTCGTCGTAGAGTGCGGCCTGTTGGAGACATCTCTCCACGATCTCGTCCAGTTCCTTCCTGTCCCTGATCCCGTGGACCTTCGGACCATAGGTGATGTTCTCCCTGATGGTCATGGGGAACGGGTTGGGTTTCTGGAAGATCATCCCTATCCTGGTCCTGAGGGAGTTGATGTCCATATCCTGTGCGTACAGGTCGTCTCCATGGAAGAGCATGCTCCCCTCTATACGGCACCCATCCACCAGGTCGTTCATCCTGTTGATGCTCCTGAGGAGTGTGGATTTACCACAGCCCGAGGGGCCGATCAATGCCGTTATGCTGTTCTTCCTGACCGGTAGGTCCACGTTGTACAGGGCCTGTTTCTCGCCGTACCAGAGGTTCACACCCCTGATGTCTATGCACACCTCGTCGGACGGGATCCCGACCATGATGGGGTCGGTGTTGCTCCTCCATTCCTCGAGGTTGATGTCTTCGGGACCATCCGCTTTCATCTGCTGTCCCGGGGGGACATCCTCCCCCTTGCTGTCATCCTTTCCTAATTTCATCATTGTAGATCACCATCTGACCTTCTTGTTGTAGTGGTTTCTTATCAGAGAGGCCGTCACGAAGAACACCAGCACTATGAGCATCAGGATGCATGCGGTTCCGTACTGGAGTTCCGTGGTTCCGGGCATGTCCATCGCCAGGTGGTACAGGTGCAGCGGCAGTGCCATGACCGAATCGAATATGCTTCCCGCAAGGGTCGGTTGGAAGAGGACCGCCGCGGTGAACATGATCGGAGCGGTCTCTCCTGCCGCACGTCCTATGGAGAGGATGGCACCGGTGACGATCCCGCCCATGGCCGCGGGGACGACCACCCTGTATGTGGTCCTCCATTTGCTGGCACCGAGGGCACGGGATGCCTCCCTGAGGTCCTGCGGCACCGCCCTGAGCGCCTCCTCCGTGGTCCTTATGATCACAGGTAGGATCATGAACGCGAGTGTGATCCATCCGCCCACCATGCTGTAGCCCAGTCCGAGGTATGTGACGAGGAGGACGCTCCCGAACATCCCGAACACGATGGAGGGTGTCCCGTTCAGGAGGTCTATCGCCTCCCTGATGATGCGTGTGTATGCGGTATCTCTGGAGTACTCCGCCAGGTAGATCCCCGTGAGGATCCCGAGGGGGAATGCTATCAGTGCGGTCCCTCCCATGAGTTCCAATGTTCCGACGATCGCGGGCATGATACCTCCGGACCTTCCGCTGTCCGAGGGTCCTTCCGTGATGAACTCCCAGCTTATGGCGGGGATCCCCTTGATCAGGATGTATCCGATTATCACTGCAAGGATCAGTATCACCGCACCCATGATTGCGGTGAGGAGCATGTTGGCCGCATTGTCCTTGGATGCCGAATCGATCCCTCCGAGGATCCTCCTCGCACCGATGCACATGGCCACGGCCAATATGCCCGAGATCACCGACAGTCCGTCCCCTGTGAAGAGTGTGGCCATCATGTACACGAACACGAAGACGAGGACGTATCCGAAGATGCGGATCGCAGTCTCCCTGTGGTCTCCGATTACCTTGGCCACAGATGCGGTTCCGTCCCTCCCCATGATGCGGCCGAGCAGTGATGTTCCGGGTTCGCATTCGCCCGTTCTCATCCTCGCCCTCTTGACCACCTGGCGTGAGCAGATGTTGATTACAAGGACCATGGCCATCAATATGACCCCTAGGAGGAACAGTGAGGACTGTCCGACGGAACCTGCGACGGATTCGGGCAGCTGGGATGCTATTGTCCCTGTGAGTGTGCTGACTATGCTGAATATGTTCCAGAGCGGGTCAGGCATCAGCGGTGTGTTCCCGGTGACCATCATGACGGCCATCGTCTCACCGACCGCCCTTCCCACTCCCAGGATCACCGCTGCGGAGATACCGGAAACGGCTGCGGGGACGACAACCTTCGAGATCGTCTCCCATCTTGTCGCCCCCATCGCAAGGGATGCCTCCCTGTACGACCTGGGCACCGCATGGATCGCATCCTCCGATACGGAGATGATGGTCGGCAGTGCCATGATCCCGAGCACAAGGGAACCTGCCAACCATGAGCTTCCGAAGAGGAGCTGGTCGGGGAAGATGTCCCTCAGAAGGGGCAGCAGGACCATCAGTCCGAAGAATCCGTAGACGACGGATGGGATGCCTGAGAACACCTCGCACACAGGTTTGATGATGTTGCGCATGCGTGCCGGGGCTATCTCCGAGATGTAGACCGCCGCGGCGAGTCCCACCGGGACTGCGAAGGCCATCGCACCCAGTGTGACGAGCAGTGTCCCTGCGATCAGGGGCAATGCGCCGTACTCCCCGTCGGAGGGTTTCCAGGAGTCCCCCGTGAGGAACTCCCAGAGGTTCAGGTTTGAGATCGCGGTCCAGCTGTTGCCCAGCGTGAAGACGATGATCATAAGGATGATCAGTACGGTCATCGATGAGACCGCGATCAGGACATACCTCATCAGCCTGTCCTTTTCATTCCTGTTTCTTCTGAGACCGTACTGATCGGTTTTCATGAACGTCCCTCAGAGGGCTGCGACCTGTCCGATGCTGATGTATCCGATCGTTCCCTCGGTGGTCTGGATCATTCCGATGACCCCTCCGGTGGACTGCTGTGTGACGTAGTGGTCCTTCAGTTCCCATTCGGGGTCCACTGCCTTCATGGCCTCCTCGAAACAATCCCTTGTTCCGGATCCGTCCTCACGGCTGATCACTCCGATGGCCCTGTCGGGTCCGCCGACCTGGCTCCAGTTGGTGATCTCCCCGCTGAAGATCTTGGCCACCTGCTCTCCGGTCAGGTTCGTGACCCCGCTGATGTTCGCCACGATGGCGACACCATCGCGTCCGATCTTGATGGGCACCAGGTTGCCATCGTACTTGGAACCCATGTCCCTGGACAGCATTCCGATGTCGAACACTCCAGCATCGGTCTGCTTCTCACCGACTCCGGAACCTCCTCCGGAGATCGTCACTGTCATGTAGCTGTACTTGGCCATGTAGGCCTCTGCGAGTCTCGACATGGTCTCGTTGATCGAGGTCGATCCACCGCAGTTGATGGTCGTCTGTCCCTTCTCGTCGGGGGCAGCATATGTTGTCATGGAGGATGCGTCGAGTTTGACGAACTCCTCTCCGAGGATGTTCTGTCCCTCCTCGCTGGTGATCCAGTCCAGGAATGCCTTCACATTGCCGGTGGGTTCACCTTTGGTCACCAGGACCAGGTTCCTCTGGATCGTGTAGGTACCGTTGAGCACATTGTCTTCGGTGGGCTCCACACCGTTGTATCCGAGGGCAATGGGTTTGCTCTTGTTGTCCTCGCCGTTATCTCCGAGGGCCATGTAGGCCCCGACACCGGCGATCAGGATGATCACCACTGCCGCGATTGCGATTGTCTTGTTGTTCAAGGTTTTGCACCTCGGATGATGGTTAATCGGGTTCTGCGTATATAGTTGCTCGAATTATTATATAATCAAATTGATAGTAATATAGATTATTTGTATTAATATATAGAATATAGTGAGTATATAGTCAGAATACGGTGATATCGTCGGGACAGGCCCGGTTCCGTCACCCCTTTACCATTGGATGAAATGCGATACGGCCATTTTCAGGGCCGAATCCGGAGGATATGTTCCCTTTCCAAGGGTTATGTCGGCATCCCCCTTCATTGGATATATACTGACGATGCCTGAATATATAGTTCTGAGATCACCTTTAAATCAGGCTTCGTTTTCCTCGGGCCGTGGACCTAAGAAGGATTCAGATCACCGGCGGATCATCATACATGATCACCCTCCCCAAGGATTGGGCCGACACTGTCGGACTGAAGAAGAACGACGCAATCGGACTGCAACCACAGCCTGACGGCACATTGGTGCTCTATCCGGGGGGAAAGGAATCCACCGTCGCGGTATCCACCAAGGTGATCGACACGGACGGGATAACCGACCGTGACTATCTGTACAGGCAGCTTGTCGGAGCGTACATCGCCGGACATGACATCATCGAGCTCCGTTCATCGACGGAACTCTCCAGCATGGCCACCTCCGTGGCGTCCTCGTTCACCCAGACCGCCATAGGTCTGGAGATCATGGAGGAGTGTGACGACCTGATCGTCATCAAGGACCTGATGGACCAGGCCGAGATGAGGCCCACGAAATCCGTCGAGAGGATGAAGGTCCTCGCACGCAACATGCTCAACGATGTCCTGGAGTGTCTGGAGGAGAGGGATGTGTCCGGCCTCGATACGATGAACGACAGGGACAGGGAGATCGACCGTCTCGATTGGCTCATATCCCGTCAGGTGAACATCCACCAGAAGGACATCACCATCTCCCGCAGGATGGGGATGGACCTCTGTGAGATCGCAAGATGTGCGACCGTCAGCCGTACCATCGAGAGGATAGGGGACCATGCGGTCCTCCTGGCCAAGAACTTCAGACCTCTGATGGAATCGGACAACACGGGATTCGATATGGATGTCATAGCCCTGGGAAGGGAGGTCGTGTCACTTTTCGTCGAATCCGTCGGTACCTGGGTATCCAGGGACATGCCCGCTGCCAATTCGTGTATCGAGAAGGGCGAGGTCCTTGTGGATATGGCCGAGGAGCTCTCCGAGGGGGCCTGCGGGATGGACGGCAGACCCGCGATGGCAGCGGAACTCATCGCGGGCAGTGTCAGGAGGATAGCCGAATACTCCATGGACATCGCCGAAGTGGCCATAAACTCCGCCATGGACTAAATAGGAGCGGGGGTATCGGGATTACCGTGAGATTCGTCGTCGCCATGTCCGGTGCATCGGGATCAGTCTACGGTGTCAGGTTGCTTCAGGAGCTGAAGGGCGAGAGGATACTGGTCATGTCCGACATGGCCAAGGCCATCCTCGTCGAGGAGACATCCTATTCCGTGGATTCGGTGTGTTCCATGGCGGACACGGTCTTCGAGGACGATTCCATGTTCGCATCGATCGCATCGGGCAGTTTCCGCCATGACGGCATGGTCATCGCACCCTGCAGTGAATCCACCGTCGCCAAGATCGCCAACGGGATCTCCGACACCCTGATAACCAGGGCCGCCGCCGTCTGTATAAAGGAGGGCAGGAAACTCGTATTGTTGGTGAGGGAGACGCCCAAAAGCGCCATCATGTTGGAGAACGAGCTGAAACTCGCAAGGTTGGGGGTCGTCATAATGGATGCCAACCCCGGGTTCTACCCCAGGCCGGAGACCGTGGACGATATCGTCGACATAGTCGTCGGGAGGTGCCTGGACCAGCTGGGTGCAGACCACGACCTCTACAAGAGATGGCAGTGATCATCCGAACAGTTTTCTGAACGAGTCGCGGGCGTAGATGCCCCTGACCTCTTCCTCGGTGATCCCGTATCCGGATGCCATGACCATGTAGTCGTTGCCGTCCGGGGCGGTGACGATCATGAACTCCCTGAGGCCGTGCCTTTCGTAGAAGTTCCTGCGGCTCACCCTCTGATCGTAGTTGTCCGATTCCACCACCGGCTCGATGTTCAGGAACACCCTGCCCTCGGGTGCCATGCCTTTCAGCATCCCGATGACCTGTCCGCCGTATCCCTTCGATCTGCATGACGGGTCCACGGCGAAGTAGATCAGGTAGAGCAGGGAATCGGCGGTCATGGTGTACGCCAGACCCACGAATCTCCCGTCGTTCAGTATGGCGTTGTAGTCGATGTCCGACAGCGTCATACCCCTGTGGAGGGCATCCAACGGGATCCTCTCGTATTCCGGGAATGCGGACATGTATAGGGCATCCGCATCGGGAAGGAGCGGATCGGTGTCGGACATCGGTCTGAGCTCAAGCATCCGCCCTTCTCCCGAACGCCACCATGGACAGGACCCTCCACCCTCTGTCGAGTCCGGCCTCCCTGATGATGAAATCCTCCGTGCTCTCCTCTCCGGCATCACGGAGCCTCACCTGGATCCAGCACGAACCCAGACCAAGGTCCTCGGCCTCCATCTGCATCATGATCGATGCTATGGAGCAGTCCTCCACCCACACATCCGAAACCTCCGGGTCCGCGGCCACGATGACCGCGAACGTGGCGGTCTCCAGCGCCTTCGTCCCCGATCCTCTGCACCTTGTCAGACGTCCGATGAGGTCCCTGTCGGTCACGGGGACCAACCTCACGGGACGGCGGGAACGGGAGGAGGGGGCGAGGTCCCCTGCCTCGGTTATCAGTTCCATCTCACGGGCGGTCAGCGGTTCGGACGTGAACGTCCTGCAGCTGTGCCTGGACCTCGCGATGTCTATGAACAAGCGATCACTCCAGATAGATTGCGGGCCTGCCGGGTGCGGCCTGTCTCGCCTTGTTCTGGGGGTCGTATATGCCCTCCGCATCGGCGGGATAGACCTCCACGGGGATACCGGTCTCCTCGGACAGGAACGCCGCGGCCCCTGAGAACAGGGTCGCCTCATCGGTTCCGAACACGGGCCTCTTGGCCTCGGGGGTGGACCTGCCGAACTCCACGGCCACCTTCTTGGCCAGTTCCGAAGCGGCCTTTCCGTTCCTCTTGATGTTCTCGTCCTGCATGCACCTCTTGGTGAGGTCGGGGACGGTGAGTTTGCCCTCCTCGAGCATCTCGCATCCCATCCTCATGACATCCCTCTTCCACTGGGCGGAGGTGTACATGATCAATCTCTTGGGCTCGATACCGGCGATCTTCCTGATCTCGGTGATGTCCGACATGACGTCACGGATGAGGTTCTCGCCGTACTCCGCATCGGCGGAGATCCTGGTCATGTCCGCCTCGGGGAGCTGTCCCGCGGAGACGAGTCCCTCGAAACCTGCCTGCTCCCAAAGCTCCTCAGCCGTATGGGGGGTGATGGGCATCATGGCCTGGATCCAGATGGACAGGGCCTCCCTGACGGTGTCCCTGTTGGAGCCTCCGCGCCTGTTGTACCATTTCATGTCGTTGAACATGTCGAAGTAGACGATCGTGGCCATGGCCCTGAGGTCGTTCCTCTCCATGGCCTTCCTGATGGAGGCGATGTGGTTGTTGAACCTGGATAGGAGCCAGTCGTCCATTCCGCCCCTGGATGCATCGGATTCGGATGCGATGAGGTCCTGGACGGCGCCCATGATCCTGTCGACCCTCTGCCTGTAGGTCATGACGGTGTCCTCGCTCCACTCCACATCCACGAACATGGATGCCACATGTGCGTAGTACAGCCTCATGGCGTCCACTCCGAACTTGGCGGCCGCTCCGGGGATGGGCTGTGCTCCTCCCTTGGATTTGGAGATCTTATCGCTGTTCTTGCCGGTGACGTACCAGTTGACGGTGATGCCCTTGGGCCACATCTCCGGCGGGAGGATGGCCACGTGGTTGAACAGGAACACGGGGAAGTGCACGGTCATGTGCTCCTTTCCGCCCAGGTTCATGTCCAGGGGGTACCAGTACAGGACATCCTTCCTGATTCTCTCCACCAGTTCCTCGGGGATGCCGGTGGATGCGGAGACCTCCGCCGCCGTGCCCTTTCCGAGGATCACGTGGTCGAAGAACTCCTCGGTCATCTGGTCGGGGACGATCTCCCCGCTGTTGGCGTAGAGGGATATGGTGTAGTAGATGGGGTACAGGGTGGAATCCGAGATGGCCTCGATGATCCACCTGTCGTCGAAGGGGAACCTTGTTCCGAGCCAGTTACCCATCCTGACGCATGCCCTCTCCCTGAACCAGTCCAGGACGCCGTGGACGTTGTCCGCGTACTCCGCGGGGTTGATGTCCATGGATCTGCAGTGCTCGGAGGTCCTCTCGGTGAGGTCCTTGTCGGCGTAGTTGATGAACCACTGGTCGTCGATCCTCTTGATGTGGACCCTGGACCCGCATCTGCAGACGACCTCCTCGGTGAGGTCGAAGAAGGGTTCAGCCTCGCCGGAGTCGATCATGGCCTGACGCATCCTGTCCTTGGCCTCCTCCACACGCATCCCTGCGAACTCTCCGCAGACGGCCTTCATCCTACCCATGTGGTAACCGTCCTTGTAGACCTGCTTCTTGGCGTCCACGAGCTTGGGGTCCCCGGGGGCCTCGATGCCCAGACGGTCGATCATGTCCTTTGCGGGGAAGTCCCCGTAGCCCTTCATCTCGATGATCGAGATGGGCACCACGGAATCGATGAGCTCCTGCGAGAGTCCGTACTCGGTGACCATCCTGGGGTCCTTCTTCACAGCCTCCAGGGAGATCCAGTCATCGGGTGCGTCGGATGGGACGGACGTCACCAGTCCGGTACCCACATCCGGGTCGCAGAAGGATGCGGGGAACACGGGGATCTCGCGGTGGATCATGGGGGCCTCGCACATCCAACCGATCATCTCCCTTCCGGGGATGGATCCGATGACCTCGATGCCGTCCTTCTGGAGGACCATCTTCTCGGCTGCCTGGGGTGAGACGATCCACGTCTCCCCGTCCTTGGTGATCCTCTTGTACTCCACCTCGGGGTTCACCCAGAAACAGACCTGTCCGTAGACGGTCTCGGGCCTGAGCGTGGCGGCGATGAGGTACTCGTCACCATGTCTGAACTTGAGCAGTGTGTACTCCTGTGTCTCGGCCTTCCCTCCCTTGGAGAGGTCGGTCTCCGACGGGTCCACCGCGACCGGTCCGCAGTTGGGGCACACGGATGCGTAGTAGGGTTTCTGGATCAGCAGTCCGGAATCCTTCAGTTTCCTGAACTGCCACTGGATGAACTTCCCGTAGTCGGGGTACAGTGTGCAGGTGAATCTCCTCCAGTCGGCGAGGAATCCGAATCTCTTCCAGTAGTCGTTCTGGTAGACGTCGTTGAAGAACTCGATGACGGACATGGGGTCCTTGAGCTCGGCGAGCTTCTCCTCGGGACATCCGTTCCTGACCAGGTAGTCTATCGTCTTATCGTCACCGTTGGCAATCTTCTTCGCCAGACTGATACCACCGTTGCCGGTGGCATGGGTTCCCACGGGGAAGAGGACGTTGTATCCCGTCATGCGCTTGTATCTGCCGATGGCGTCCACGTACGTGTATCCCCTGAGGTGACCGACATGGAGGTATCCGGTGACACCGGGGTATGCGAAGATCGCCATGAACTTCGGTTTGCTGTCGTCCCTCTCGGCCCTGTCGAGTCCCGCCTCGATCCATCTGGCCTGCCATTTCTCTTCCATCTTACCGTAATCGAATGCCATCTCGATCCTTTTCCAATTAATA
>CAZWKY010000047.1:0-12384 GCA_964634095.1 uncultured Methanomassiliicoccales archaeon
TCCACCACAAGGTCAAGAAGCTCGAGAGGGGATTCTTCACCGCCAAGGACTACGACCAGTTCGTCCAGAAATCCAACGAGCTCATCGCACAGGGTGTCATCGAGGAGAACTTCCTCGAGCACGCGAGGATGGAGCAGTATATCATCGGCCCCGTGTTCAACCTGGACTTCTTCCACTCACCCCTCGAGGAGAAGGGCGAGAAGATCGAGCTCCTCGGAGTCGACTGGAGGTTCGAGAGTTCTCTGGACGGATACTGCAGGCTCCCCGGCAAACAGCAGGTGGAGCTCGAGAACGACGGCATCATCCCCGAGTACACCGTGTGCGGACACAACTCCGCGACACTCAGGGAGTCCCTCCTGGACAAGGCCTTCGCCCTGGCAGAGAAATACGTCGAGGCGACCAAGAAGTTCTACGACCCCGGTATCATCGGGCCCTTCTGTCTGCAGACCTGTGTCGACAAGGACCTCAACTTCTACATCTACGATGTCGCACCCCGTATCGGTGGCGGAACCAACGTCCACATGTCTGTGGGACACCCCTACGGGAACACACTGTGGAGGAAGGAGATGTCCTCCGGAAGGAGACTCTCCATGGAGATCCGCAAGGCCATCGAACAGGAGCGTATCGAGGAGATCATCACCTGAGGTGAGGATGATGAAGTACCTCAAGACCGCGATGGCCGTCGCCATCGCCCTCGTCGCCGTCATGTGCGTCATCCCCGCCGGGATGTCCGACGGTGACGTGAGGATCACATCCGGGATCGAGAGCGATTTCGACACCCTGAGCGGCGGATCCATCACGATCCCCATCAGCAACAGCTACAGCGAGACCTTCACCGCCCACATCACCGTGACTGAGGGCAGCAAGGTCGTCTACGAAGAGGATGAGGAGATCGTCAAGGGGATGGAGAGCATCAAGCTGAGTATGCCCGACTTCAAGTCCGAGGGCAACCACACGCTCACGATCACGTTCGAGACCGACCACCCCTATGACTACGTATTCAACCCCTCGACCACCACCATCACCATCCACGTGGACTCCAACGTGCTGTCCCACTGGACGACATATCTGGTGATCATCATCGCGGTCATCGCGATCGTGGTCGTCGTGTACCTCAAGATGCGCGACACCCCCAAGGACAAACCCACCATGACCTTCGAGGAACTCGAGGAGGAGAGGAAGTCCAAGATGGCCGCGAAGAGCGAGAAGAGGGCCGCCAAGGCCGAGGCCCCCTCCACAGAGAGGAAGAGATACACCGGAAAGAAGAAGGAGTGATCATCACCCTTCAAGCGGGTGCGAATCCCGCACTTTCTCCAATCAACCGTCCGGGGAACCGGACGGCCCATGTCCATTTTTCAGAATTGTTACAGAAGTATGGGATGACGGCCGTTGACGACCGCCGATCCCTGAAGAGTTTCGATCAGAGACGCAATGTCTCGTCCCTCAGGTCCAGGAGGGCGACCTCGCGCCTGTCCATGAAGAACCCGAGTTTCTTGTGGAGGAGTATCGACGGGGCGTTGTCCTCCTGGATCATACTGTGGACCACGGTGGCGCCCATCTCCCTGCCGATCCTGGCGCACTCCCTCAGCAGTTTGTAGCCGATGGCGTTGCGTCTGAAGTAGGGGTGGACCCCCATGTTCTCGATCCAGACGACGTTGTCCTCATCGAAGACATGGTGGAGCATCTGGGCAAAGATGAAGCCGACTATCTCCCCGTCCTCCTCGGCCACCAGGCTGAGCCCGCTGTCGAGGTAGACCTTGAAATGGTTGCGGCTGGATGCGCCCAGGTTGTCCTTCCAGTCCTGGGGGAGATCGTCCCATTTGTTCTCCAGTGTCTGCGCGAAGTACTCGCGTATGCACGAGAGCTCAAGCTCGCGGACCTTCTCTATGTCCTTGATCCTGACGGGACGTATCTCCATCTCACATCTCCTCCGGAGCGCCCATTCCGAGACAGTCCAGCACATCGGCCAGGACGGTCTTGGTGCATTCCACGAGTGTGAGCCTCGCATCCCTCTTCGCACCGGCGTCCAGGACGGAGACGGCCGCGTAGAACTGGTTGAAGGCCACCGCGAGCTCGTGTCCGTATGCGGGGAGCATGTGCACACGCTTCCCGTTTCCGGCGGCCCTGAGGACCTCCTCGTACCTGGAGAGGACCTTGACGAGCCTGAGCTCCATGGGGTCGGTGAGCTTGGCGGGGTCCACGTCGTGGGTGAACTCCCCTGCCTTCCTCAGCATGCTGCATGCCCTGGCGTGGACGTACTGGAGGTACGGACCGGAGTTCCCATCGAAGTTGAGGGCCTCCTCCCACTTGAAGACGAACTGCTTCTCGGGCTGGACGCGGACGATGTTGTACCTCACGGCACCCACACCGACGATCCTTGCGATCTCCCTCATCCTGTCCTCGGACATGTCGCTGCGCCTGGACTTGATCTCCTCGTATGCGCGTGCGACAGCCTCGTCGATGAGGTCGTCGAGGTAGACCACGACACCCTTCCTGGTGGACATCTTACCCTCGGGGAGGGAGACGAACGCGTAGAAGAGGGGTTCGGGCATGTTCTCGTTGCCCAGGATCTCCAATGCGGAGCAGAGCTGTTTGGAACCGAGCTTCTGGTCCTCTCCGAGGACATCGATGACACGGTCGGCCCTGGTGAACTTGTCCAGATGGTAGGCGAGGTCACGGGTGGTGTACAGGGTGGTCCCATCCTTCCTGGTGAATGTGAACTTGGTGTTCTTACCCTGGATGCCGAAGTCCTTCAGATCGACGAACCATGCGCCGTCCTCGGTCTCCCCTGCGTAATCGGATTGTTTGAGCCTCCCGACGACGTCCCTCGCGGAACCGTCCGCGATGTAACCGGACTCCCAGGTGTATCTGTCCAGGGTGACGTTGATGTTGCCGAGGGTCTCCCTCAGACCGCTGAGCATGATCTCCGCGGTGTGCCTGACGGTGTCGATGACCTCGTGGTCACCGGATTCGAACCTCCTGAGCATGTCGGAGATCTCGTTCCTGACGACCTCGTCGGTCTCGAGCCTCTTGTTGGCGACACGGTAGTTGGCCACGAGCCTGTGGTCGGTCTTGTCGCGCTCCTTCTCGTTCTGACCGATGGTCCTGGCGTGCTCCTCCCTCTCGGCCTCCGCATCCTCGTCGGAAACGTTGTTGACACCCCATGTGAGGACGACCACCTGCTTCCCGACGTCGTTGACGTAGTACTCCGTGGTGACATCGTGTCCGCACTTCTTGAGACACCTTGCGAGGGTGTCACCGATGATGGGGTTGCGTGCGCGTCCCACGTGGATGGGTCCGGTGGGGTTGGTGGATGTGTGCTCCACGTTCACCCTGACGCCGGTGGCGGGCATGGTCCCGAAGTCGGAACCCCTCTCGACGATCTCCCCGAGGACACCCCCCACCATGGCGGCGGGGTCGATGTTGAAGTTGAGGTAACCGTTGGTGGAGGAGACCGCGGACACGAGTCCGGAGGGCTGGATGGCCGCTGCGAGCTCGTCGGCTATGGCCTGGGGGGCCTTCCTCATGGCCTTGGACATGGTGAAACAGGGGACCGCAAGGTCCACGGTCTCCACGGAAGAGGGCTCCACGGGGAACTGGACATCCCCCGCACCCATCGCGGCAAGGGCCTCATTGACCTTTGCGCGCACCTCGCACTCGAAATCATCCATTATAGACATCTCAATTCACCTTGTATCTGAGGATGGCGGCGATACCGCCGAACGCCTTCAGGAGCATGTCCCCCTCCTCCGAATCGGGGGAGATGATCTGGACGCGTGTGTTGAATGCCTCCGCTCTGAGGAAGAAGTCGTCGATGAGGTCCTCCTCCTTGATCACATTGGCGTTTGCACCGCACTCGGGACATGCGACCTTCTCGTCGGGGTCCCTGACGGTGAGTTCGTGGGTGTGTCCCGAGGGACACTGGACCGTGATGCGCTTCTTGCTGAGGGCCTCGGAGAGCAGGAGCATGTCCACGGCACCCATGTCGGTGGCGTTCCTGACCTCCTCCTCTCCGTAGCAGGACAGACCTCCGTCGGTCTTCCTGATCTCGGCGAAGAGCCTCTGCATGAACTCCTTCTCCTTGGTCAGCTGGACATCGGTGATGATGTCCTTGGCGTTCTCCACGAGTTCCCTGAGTCCGGACTCGTCGGTGTAACCCGTGTCCACGAGGGGGGAGATGACCTTCTTCCTGAGCTCGTGGTGGAGGTACTCCTCCTTGACGAAGAAGTCCTTGGTGGCTCCGGGGCCTCCGACCAGGATGCCGATGAGCTCGGGCCTGTTGAGGAAGACCTCGGTGGCGTTGTCGGCCACCTTCTTGAAGAACTCGTGGGCCGCGATCTCGATGAGCCTCTCGAAACGGACCGATGACTGTCCTCCCTGGTGGTGCTTACTGGGGACGAGTGAGTCGAAGTGCTTGAGCACCTGGATCCTGCTCCCCGAGAGCAGACCGAGGGTGGCCTCGGACCTGTCGATGGTTATCAGACCGTAGCATTTCTTGTCCAGGAGCATCGATTGGAGGGGCTCCGTGAAGAACTGTGAATCGCACCTGTAGAGGAATGCGGTGATCGGCTCCGGCGGGTTGATGACGTACTGGACCATCTTGGTCTGGTCACCTGCGCGGGGGACCTCTCCGCAGAAGATCACCACTCCGTTCTCCGGAGGTGCCTTGTAGGTTTTCAGTCGAGCCGCGATGGAATCGATCGCTCCCGTGACGTTCTTCATCGTGGTCTTGGACTTGATGTTCGACGCCTGGGACTGCTCGTTCCTGAGGTAGGCCATGACCTCGGAGATCTGTCTGGATGCGGGGACGTAGACCGAGATGAGCTCGGTTCCCCTGCCCTTGTAGCTGGTGATCTCCTGCATGTCCTTCTTGAAATCGTATCTTGCCTTGTCTTCCGAATTGGTTTCTCCCATTAGGTCCACCCGATTGGGGCTGACGCCAGTACCTTAAATATAGTTTATGGGCGCGCGCGGGAACGGTCCGGAACCAATCGGTGGGTTCATATCCGACCTGCGGATACGAGTGGACGGTGAGCCAAACGGACAAGGTAGTAGTATCAATCGGCGGTTCCATCCTGGTACCCGGTGACAATGATTCAGAGTACATTTCCAAACTCGCCTCGATGCTGAAGGACATCAGGGACGAGGTCCAGATCGCCATCGTCTGCGGTGGCGGGAAGACGGCCAGATACTATGCCGAGACCGGGAAGGCCCTGGGAGGGGACACCTATCAGCTGGACATCCTCGGGATAGGCGCCACCAGGCTCAACGCACAGCTCCTGTCACTGGCACTTGGGGAGATGCCCGAAGAGGTCCCCCGGAGTGCCGAGGAGACCGCCAGGAGGTCGGCCCCCGGCAAGATCGTTGTCATGGGGGGCACTTTCCCCGGACACACCACCGATGCGGTGGCGACAATGGTCGCGAGGGAGATGGAGGCGGACAGGGTCGTGAACGCCACGTCCGTGGATGCCGTCTACACCGACGATCCCCGCACGAACAAGGATGCTAAGAGGATCGAGAGCATGACGATCTCCGAACTGGGGGACATAGTCTACAAGGAGCACGATGCCTCCAAGTCCAGCGTGTTCGACCCCCTCGGCGTGAAGATCGCCGCGGCCAACAACATCGACATAATGATGGTCGACGGAAGGAACCTGGAGGAGCTCCGCAAGGCGATCCTCGGTCAGCCCTTCTCGGGGACCACCGTCAATTCCCACTGAGGGGTTCCAGGTCGGCCGAGGCCACCTGTTCGAACCCAGCTGAGGATATGAGGTCGGACATCCGCCTCTCCTCAGGCTTCTTCATCGATTTCCTGTGAAGGTACACCGTCTTCGTACCTGTCGCCTCGCATGCGTCCCTCAGCATGCGGACGATGTCCTCGTCATCCCTGTTCTCCAACTGGTATGTGGGGATCATGTGCCCGAAGTTCGCCTGGTATTTCGCCACCACTTCGGTGAAACGGGGTGCGTAGTGACCTCCGCCCATCCCGACAAGTGTGGTGTACTCCGGATGGGGGTCCAGGTCCTCAAGGACATGGGCCAGTATCTCCGCCGCATGCCTGTTGCCCCAGTGGGTCTCCTCGCTCCCGACCTCTATGAAGAACGTGGGTCTGTCCAACCAGGGGCCGTGATGGGTGACCTCGAAGCAGGTCTGGGTGTCCTCCATGTCATTGTAGGTCAGGATGCGCCTGAGGGCGTCGGTCATCGTGGCCGGTGATGCCTTCACCAATGTCTCGGCCCTGCCCCCGAACTCGTTCTCGTGGTAGTTCCCTATCGGATGCACGGTGAGTGCGGGCCTTCCGCTCTTGGCGGAGTGCTTGGACATGAAGATGACCTCATCGGGATCGATGCCGAAGTCACGTACGGTGACGTCGATGTCCTCGTGATAGATGTGGAGGTCCGGTATCGAGACCATGAACGTATCCCCGTATGCGAGGTATCTATTGGTTCCGTCATCACCCAGGTCCTCCCAACCATGGAAGGACAGAAGTGATTCCCTCATGTTCACCGAGGGCAGATCGGGTTCGCTGCATACGAGGAGTCTCGACATATGTGACCGATATCACCGGGATATTTGACACTGTTCCACGTTCAACACAAAGCTGTTTAGAATGTATTTCACAGGTCCATCATTATATGTCCGGACATCGGAAACGGGGGTATGGAAAAGGTCACCCTTCGCGGGAGGATCCTGCTGTTCCTCTCCAGATACGATCACCTCGACCCGAACATAGCATACGGTGCCCCGTTCGAGATAACCCAGGACGGTGTCGCCGTCTCCCTGGGCATCACCCGCGCCTACTCATCACTGATAATCAACCGTATGGAGGAGGAGGGGCTGCTGGAGCACCACATGGCCACGATCCTCGGATCCAGGAGCAAGAACAAGCGCCGCATCTACTTCCTCACCGGAAGGGGGCGGAGGGAGAAGGACGAACTGGTCACCGACCTGGAGGCCAAGGGTCTGGACCCGGATGAACTCGGTCCGAAGCAGGACATCAACCACTGCAGTTCGGACACCTTCGAGGGCCTGGACCTGGAGGAGAGGGACATGATCGGATCGATCTGCCTGATCGACGGGAAGGTGAACAGGGACAGCCTGCCCAAGGGTGACCATCCATTGATACAGTTCGACCTCAGCGGAGATGTGCTGCTTAAGGATTCCACCAGGGAGAGGATCCTGGCCCTTGCCGACGGGGAGACCATGCGCAGATGGCACAGCCTCGCCGCGGACTGGTGCACCGACAACGGGGTGTGTCCGGAGGAGAGGATACGGCACCTCATCGGTGCGGGGAGGGTGAGGGAGGCAAGGAGGCTCTTCCTGAACCTGAGGTTCGGGTTCATGGAATCACCCGAACCGTGGATGCTGGATGCGGCGAAGGTGCTCTGTTCCGACCGTGATGACGACCTGTTGGAGGCATCCGCACGGATCGCCTTGGAACTGGGCGACACAGACACCGCGAGGGCGATGGTCTCCGGATTGGAGGAGGGGAGCACCCTGAGGGACTCCCTCACCGCGGAGATCGCACTGAGGGACGGCATGGTGGACGAGGCACTGTCCATAGCGTTGGGATGCTACAACGGGGACTCCGTGTCGGCGATCGCCCTGGGGAAGTGCATGCTCGCAGCCGGAAGACCGTCAGAGGCCAGGGTGTTCCTCGCCAAGGCCAGGAGGGCGCTGGTCGAGGAGGGGTGCGTGTTCCGCCTCGACGAGGCGTTGGCATTGGATGCGGAGTGTGCGATGGAGACCGGCAGCTTCCGGGAGGCGGACACCATATTGGAACTGGTCGGCAGGGTGACCAGGAACAGAACGTTGGGTGAGCGGGTCGCGGCCGTCAGGGACCGCGTGGCCCACGGTGAGGTTTCAGAGGATCGTGTTGGACTTCAGGTTGTCCAGATCTGAGATGTACAGGTCCCTGATGTCCTTTATGTTCCACTTGAGCATGGCGAGCCTCTCGAAGCCGAATCCCCATGCGAGGACGGGCGTGGTCACACCGAAGGGTGCCACGACCTCGGGCCTGAAGATACCCGCACCTCCCAACTCCATCCACTTCCCGTTGAAGAAGACCTCCAGCTCGAGGGAGGGTTCCGTGTAGGGGAAGTAGGCGGGACGGATGCGGATCTGGTCGAACCCCATCCTGGCGTAGAACTCCCTGATGATGGAGATCAGCATGTTGAAGTCCGCGTTCTCGTCGATGACGATACCCTCGATCTGGGTGAACTCCGGCAGATGGGTGGCGTCGATGGACTCCTTCCTGAAGATCCTGGAGATGGAGAACGCCTTCTGGGGTGCGTCGGGGTGCTCCGCGATGTACTTGATGCTGCTGACGGTGCTGTGTGTCCTGAGGAGTGCGGCCTCCGCCCTCTCCCTGGACCATGTGCCGCCCCATCCGGTGGAACCGGTGTCCCCTCCGTTCTCGTGGATGTTCCTTATGGTCTCCACAAGGTCCTCATCATCGATGTGGATGGACGGGGGGTTCTCGAGGTAGAACGTGTCCTGCAGGTCCCTTGCGGGGTGGTCCTGGGGTGTGAACAGCACATCCAGGTTCCAGAACGCGGGCTGGACGTACTCCGAGGACATCTCGGTGAATCCCATGTCGGTGAACAGCCTCCTGACCTGGGCGCCGAGCCTGGACAGGGGATGCTTCTTGGCGGGGGTGACGGTGGGTGCGAAGGTCTGGATGTCGTACTTCCTGAACTCCGCATCCCTCCACTCGCCGCTCTGGATGAGACGGTCGGTGACGTCCGTGACCTGGGGCTTCAGCTCGATGCCGGATGCGGCGGCCTCCTTTCCGAGGTCTGTGAGGCTGACCTCCCTCTCGGTCACGATCTTCTCGCCGATCATGCCCTGACGGCCCTTCAGGTCCTTGACGACCTTGGGGTCCGCATCCCTCTCGGGCACGGGGCCGTCGGCCATCCTCCTCAGGAGGGCCTCGTCGGGCATCTCCGCCGAGAGCATGGCGCGTCCGTTGTCGGTGAGGACCAGCTTCTTGGCATCACCGTCCTTGACGATGTCCGCCAGGTTCTTCCTCTTCAGCCACCCCACGGCGATCTTGTCCGCCCCGCCGGGCATGGCCTCGGCCAGCTCGTCCATCCCCATGCTCCCGCCTGCGGCGTCGATGCACCCGATGGCCACCCTCTCGGGGAGCCCGGTGTCCACGATGTCCGCATCGGCCAGGATGTAGAACTTCTCGGAGGATTCTTTCAAAACGGCCATGCCCTTGGATTCCAGCCAGGATGCGGCCCCCATGATCTCCACCTCCAGATCGAACCTCCCGTCGGCGATCATCTCCGCGGGGGATGCACTCCCTCCCCTGTCCGCCAGTGCGAGCAGGAGCCTCTTCTCATTGTAACTAAGTCCCTCAAGGATCCCTTCGTCAATCATGATAGATCACCACTCGAAGCCGTCGTATGTCATGTCCGCCACGACATCCTTGGCCTTCTCCCTCCTGTCCTGATGTCCCTCCAGGAAGACGTTGATCCTCTCGGTCAGGCACATCTTGCACTCGCCGCAGAGGATCTCCCCGTTGCGGCACTTGGTGGCGAGCTCGTTGAGCTTCTCGTCATCGTGCTCGAACAGATAGTAGTTGTACTTGAAAACGGCACAGACCTCCGGGTTGCCGCCCTTCTCCCTCTGCTCCTCCACCGAGACGCAACCTCCGGTGAAGGCCCTTCCGACCTTCTTCTTGACCGCCTTGGGCGTGTCCGTGGTGTAGATGGTGGCGTTCTCGTCGGACGAGGACATCTTGTCCCCTCCGTTGAGTCCGGGGAACATCTTACAGTACAGCAGGGACGGTTTCGGATAGTTCAGTCCGGGCGCCACATCCCTGGTGACCCTGAAGTGGGGGTCCTGGTCGATACCGCAGGGGATGAGGACGGGGGTCTGCTTCCCGCTCTCCTCGGTGGGGAGGAAGGCGGGGACCGATTGCAATGTCGTGTAGAATATGGACCCGATGTTCGTGGAGTTGTCGAATCCGAACACCGCCTTGGCGGTGGAGAACGTGACCTTCTTGGATATCCTCAGGGCGATGGGATACAGCTTGTCGATGTTCTTCGTGTTGACTATGATCCTGGTCCTCTTCGGGTCGAACCCCAGTGCGATGAAGTCCAGTGCGTTCTCGTATGCCATGCCGGAGGTGTCCCCGAGGGTGAGGTCCTTGAACAGGAACTTCTCGTCGTCGGTCATCTGGAAGAGCATGTCCACTCCGAAGGTGTCCTGGACCCATTTGTTGAATATCCAGGGCATTAGGTGACCGAGATGGGTGTTCCCCGAGGGGCCCCTGCCGGTGTAGAGCACGAACCTATTCCCCTTGTCGTACTCGTCCAGGAGGGGGACCATGTCCCTGTGGGAGTAGAAGATCCCGCGCCTGATCATCGGATGGACATCACCGTACCTGGACAGCCTCTCTATGAGTGCGTCGTCTATGGGTGTCGTACCGAACCTCTCCTGCAGGAGATCGTAGTCGATGTCGCCCGTGACCTCCCATGGTGTGACCTTGAAATCCTCTGGCATAGTTTATAACCGTCCGACGGTACGCGCGCATGATATTATAATTTCGGGGTGGGGTCCCGGAGGAGGGTATTAATTAAGATGCGGTGGTTCGGAGGGGCATGTGGAAGATCCTCGGGAAGGATACGATATACATCGACATCCCGGACACCTGGAAGGGGCGCATGCTCGAACTGGCCGGAGATGACGAGAAATCTGTGAAGTTCAAGGAGATCGTCGGAGGGTCCGAGGTGACCTATCTGCTCAACGGGACCACGGAGGAGCACACGTTCTTCATCCGCGTTCCGAAGGACATCACGCCGGAGGACATCCAGGTCCTGGCGGATGTGTCGTTGGACATACTGAAGGGCATCGACTTCCCCTGTGTGGAGGTCGAGGGTGTCAGGCAGAAGTACCAGGTGGTCATCACCAACTGGGAGGAACCTGAGATCATCGGACTGAACAAGACCCCTGGTATGTCGTCGGGAGAGGTGTTCAAGCCCATCATCAAGGGACTGGACAGCCCCGGAAGGCTCAACCCCAGGTTCGAGTCTCAGTACTTCTGATCCCCTTTACCATTGAAACAGGACCCGGGGTCCCTGACGGGGGTCCCGGGGACATCACATTCTGTTTTTCCGACATCACCGTATCCCGAATCCAGACCGTATTGACCCTGACCGTCCAGGACTGATCTGACAGCGGGGACCTCGTCGCGGATGTAGTACACCGCGGAGACGACAATGACCATCACCGCCGTCAGGACGAGAGACAACAGGATGTTGCAGACGACCTGTCCGTCCGCGGAGAGGACTATGAGCAGTATGATGAGGACCATGAGGAGTGGTATGAGCATCCTCTTCGCGGTCCCGGACAGCCCCTCCGAGAGCGTGAAGTGACGGATGCGCACGTTGAGGGATGCGAATACGGTCCACGGAAGTGCGATGGCGACGATGTACATCACGGAGGTCATGATGTGGACCGGGAGGACATCGGTGCGGAACGCCGGGTCCAGGACCATTGCGATCCACAGGAACATGCACGGCACCAGGGCGATGACGAACGTCTGTGCCAGATCGCCGTAGGGAACGTGTCTCCTGCACAGGGATGTGTCCATGGTCAGGTAGCGGGTGTCCATGTCGGAGGGGATACCGAAGAGGAACCTGACGGCCCTGTCGGCGGGCGATTGACGACCTCCGGTGTTGATGACCTCCACGGACGACACCACCCTCGGGAATAGCAGACGCTGTAGGATCACAATGACCTCCAGCAGACCCCTTATCCCGGGGAGGACCATCAGTGCCACGGGCGTGAGCCCCGGCCATAATAGATATATTATTAAGGCGACGGCCAGGGTGACGGTCAGCGCCACCTTCCTGCGACCGAGGATGTGGCTCAGGAACCCTGTGATGATGAACGGTGCCGTCAGTATGGACGATACCTCATGGAACCGGTGATCGGTGAACGCGCACAGGATGACGACCGACAGGACCGATACGATGAACACGGCCAGGACCGCATATCCCATGCGGACGTCCTTCGGATTCATTCCTTGTCCACCCATGCTTCCAAGGTGACCTTGGCCTTGTCCCCTTTGAAGACCCCTATGAGTATGCCCATGTCATCGGACTTGCCGGTGGGATACGGACCCAGGACGGCGTCGGTGACGTGCTCCTTGTGACCTGCGGAGGAACGGTCGCTGTTGGCGACTACGACATCCACGGGGATGTCCGATGACACCTTCACATGGAGCATCCTGTGGGGTTTGACATCCAACGGGATGGTGACGACGTTGCGGTAGCATCCGTCGACGGTCGGATCGAAATCACCCACTGATACGGTTTCGGGGCCGTAGACCTGGACCTTCTTGGAGAAGAGAGACATTGATTCTGCACCTGG
>CAZWKY010000048.1:0-11235 GCA_964634095.1 uncultured Methanomassiliicoccales archaeon
CAATGGGGCCGTGAACCTGCAAGGGGTACAAATAATCGGGCCACCATGGAGAGGACGGTGCATTGATGGAGACAGATACCCCCGAGATGACCAGAGGTGCGGAGGCCACCATCGCCCACGGGACGTTCCTGGGCAGGAGGGCCCTGATAAAGACACGCCCACCGAAGGCGTACAGGCATCCGGAGCTGGATTCGAAGATACGTTCATCCAGGACACGCAACGAGGCGAGGATAGTCCACGAGGCCCGCAGAGCGGGTGTGAGGACACCATGCATCTACGACATAGACCTGAAGGAATGCTCCATAACGATGGAGTATCTGGACGGGAGATCCGTGAAGGACATCCTGGACTCGGAACCCTCGTCCGCATCGGACATCTGCGGGATGATCGGGGAGACGGTGGCGAAACTCCATTCGGCGGACATCTGCCACGGCGACCTGACCACATCCAACATGATTCTGTGCGACGGTGAACTGTGCCTGATAGATTTCTCGATGGGATGCACCAAGGCGGGATTGGAGGACAAGGGGGTCGACATCAGACTCCTGGAAAGGGCCTTCACATCCGCACACACCGAACTCACCGATGCCTTCGGGACGATGATGGACTCGTACTACGCCAACATCTCCGAACCCGACCGCATGAGGAGGAAGGTGGAGGACATCAGGAACAGGGGAAGGTACACATGAGACTCAGGGTCATCACATCCAATCCGGGGAAGGTCGCCGAATACCAGAGGTCGTTCGACCACCTCGGCATAGAGATGGAGCATTACAGGCTCCCGTACGACGAGGTGCAGACATCAGATCTCGAAGAGGTCGTGGACAAGGGGATGGATGAGATCATCTCGAAGGGCGTCAGGAACTTCATCGTGGACGACTCGGGACTGTTCGTCGATGCCCTGAAGGGATTCCCCGGGGTGTGGTCCGCATACGCCCAGAAGACCATCGGGAACAAGGGCATACTGAAGCTCATGGAGGGTGTCGAGGACCGCAGTGCCGAGTTCAGATGCTGCATCGGATGCGACATCGAGGGTCAGAGGATCATAGTCACCGGGATCTGCCGCGGAACCATAACGGAATCGGAGACCGGCGAGGGAGGGTTCGGATTCGACCCCATATTCACCCACGACGGCGAACGCACCTTCGCGGAGATACCCCTGGACGAGAAGAATGAGGTCTCCCACAGGGGTAACGCGGTGAAGCTCCTCATAGAGGAGATGGAGAAAAGGGGACTGGTGTGAGGACCACACCGCCCCATCTTTTTTTGAATTGAAGTTTCGATCAGGCAAAGGGTGCGTTGACACCGACGATGCACACACCGAGGGCCAGGGTCAGATAGAGCAGATAGTTGCCCACCATGGACTTGGCCTCGAGCATCTCGGGCCTGAATCCCATCACCTCGAGGATCCTCTTCATACCGAAGCAGACCGCAAAGGAGACGAGCGTGGAGACGACCCATGCATAGCTGGATGCCCAGACGTCGATGATGACCGCGCCGATGATCCCGACGATCAGACCGAGGACCATCGTCACTGCGAAGACCTTGGTTCCGTAGATGTCCTTGAGGATGAACTCCCTCTCGTTGAACTCGGTGGGGGTGAACTCGTACTCCTCCTCGGGTTCCTCGACTATGCGTCTCTTTTTCTTTGCCATCGCGACCGCATCCTGACATCCTGATTTAAAGGTTTAGGGGGAACGGGCCATAGGCCCGAAGTTTCACTCCCCGAACTTCTCCATGGAGTACTTGAGGGCCTCTATGACGGGCAGAGGCTCTCCCAGGAGGAAGGTCTCCAATGCGCCCCCTCCGGTGCTCACATATGAGAAACGGTCGGCCAGGTCGAACCTCTCGGCGGCCCCGCCCGTGTGTCCCCCTCCGATGACGGACTGTCCGCCGGAGTCGACCATTGCGGTCATGAGGATGCGGGTACCGATCTCGAAACCGTCCTTCTCGATCATACCTGCGGGACCGGACATGAAGCAGGTCTTGGAGGCCATGATGACCTTCCTGAACTTCTCGGCCGAATCATCGCCGATGTCCAGTGCGGGCTCGTCGCTGGGAAGGTCTCCGATGTTGACGGACACCCTCTTCCCGTCCCTCTCCACCGCCACATCGACGGGGAGCAGGACCCTCTGACCGTACTTGGACAGGATGTCCTTGGCGGCCTGGAGGTTCTCGGGGGTGAGCTCGTCCTGGAGGACCTTGGTGCTGGCCTCTCCGATGTCGACCCCCCTTGCGAGGAGGTACGCGTTACCGGCCAGTCCCACGAGGATGACAGTGTCGGCCATGCCGTTCCCGAGGACACGGTCGATCATCTCGGACGCATCACCGAACTTCGCCCCTCCGAGGATGAACACAGAGGGCCTGCGGGGGTTCTCGAAGATCGCCTTGAGTGCGAACATCTCCTTGGCCATCAGCCTGCCGGATGCGGAGGGCACCTTGGCGGGGAATCCGACCAGTGAGCACTGGGACCTGTGGGCGGCACCGAATGCATCGCACACATAGTAGTCGATGAGGGGTGCGAGCCTCTCCACGATCTCGCCCTCGGCATGCATGAGCATGTCGCCCTTGGCGGTCTCGCTGTCGATGGCCCTGACGTTGCCCAGAAGGAGGATCTCACCGGGCTTCACCTCGGAGATGGCCTTCATGGCCTCGTCACCGAGGACATCATCGACGTACCTGACGGGTGCGTTGATGTGCCTGGAGAGGTGCTCCGCATGCTGCTCCAGGTTGATGAAGTCCCATTTGCCCTTCCTGCTCTGGTGGGCCAGCATGATGACCTTGGCCTGCTTCCCCATGAGCTCCCTGACTGTGGGGACGATCCTCCTGATCCTGGAGTCGTTGACGATCTTCAACTCGGTCTTGTCCAGGGGGCAGTTGATGTCCACCCTGAGGAGGACGGTCTTGCCCCTGTAGTCGAAGTCACCGAGGGTGTTGAAGTCCTTGGACGTGTTCCCACCTCAGAGTGTCTTGGAGATGCCGAGTGCGGCATCGGTCTTGGCGACGGATGCCGCGGCGTCCTGCTCGACCTTGCACATGGACCTGATGCAGTCGATGTTCTCGGGGATGACGTCGGACTCCTGGTGGACCGCCTGATAATAGTACAGTGTGTTGCCGACGACCTTGATACCGTCCTCCCAGACGATGATCTCGTACATGTCGGACCTGTCGCGTCCGAGGTCCCTGGCCAGCTCCATGATCTGGGCGGTGGTCTTGATGCCGTCCTTGCTCCTCACGAGCCTGACACGGGGTGCCTCCTTCAGGATGTCGATGATCTCCTGAGTGGTGGTCTCGGTGGCGAGCTGTGCGACGACGGTGTGGACGTGCATGAGGGTCGTGGACGCCTTGATCGCCATGGTGTTGATGTTCAGCCAGGGCATGATGCTCTGCACATCGGGACCGTGGTGGGTGGGCAGCTTGACGGAGGGCTCGAGTCCGTTGATGGGTCCGTTCTTGCTGTCACCGGGATCGGCGGCACGCCTGACGATGGTGACGAACGCCTGCTCGACCTTGAACTTCCTGTCGATGGGGTTCAGGGTCCTGAGGAGTCCGGTGGTGTTGCATGAGACGACACGGGACAGCTGTGCGCCCCAGGACTCGGAGTAGTTGGCGGTGGAGTTGAAGGAGATGCCCGTGAGGCTGTGGTCCTCCCCACCCTGGAAGATGGCCTTGACACCGGCCTCCTGGTACTGGGCCTTGTACATCTCACCGACGTTGCCGGGTGTGCAGTCGACGACGATGTCGACCTTCTTGTACATGTCCTTGACAGTTCCAGCGATCTTCACTCCGGCCTCGTTGAATGCGTCGACGCTCTCCTCGGGGACATAGAGGTCGTATCCCTTGGCAAGTGCCGCGAGTGCCTCGAAGTTGGGCCTGGTCTTGGTGACACCGACGAGCTCCATGTCGTCCTGTGCCGCGACCGCGGATGCCACTCTCTTACCGATGGTTCCGTAACCGTTTACTCCAACCCTGATTTTCGCCATGATAATAACCTGAGCTCACGATGGGCGTCCAGTAAAAAATAGTATGGGCAGAAGGGCATCCCCGACGGGACGTCCTGTCCGTCCCACCGCCAACGCTTATAAGACGTCCGTACAATCCTCCGTCGGAAGGTATCGGCAATGAAAGGTACGAAGGCACTGCTGAGTATGCTTGAGAACAAGGGTGTCGACACCATCTTCGGATATCCCGGAGGGAGTGTCATCTCCATCTACGACGAGCTTCTCGACTCGTCCATCAGGCATGTGCTGGTGCGCCACGAGCAATGTGCCGCCCACATGGCGGACGGATACGCACGTGCGAAGAACCAGCCCGGGGTGTGCCTCGCCACCAGCGGACCCGGTACGACCAACCTCGTCACAGGTATCGCCACCGCGTACGCGGACTCCGTCCCCATGATCGCACTGACCGGACAGGTCGCCGCGGGATCCCTCGGACTCGGGGCGTTCCAGGAGGTGGACGCGTACAGTCTCCTGATGCCCGTCACGAAGCACAGCTACCGTGTCCTGGACGTCAACAGGCTGCCCCACGCCATACACGAGGCATGGGACATCTGCCAGATGGGACGCAGGGGGCCGGTCCACATCGATCTGCCCATAGACCAGATGAACTCCGAGATAGACGTCTCGCTGATCGGCGAGAAGTACGGTGTCAAGCCCCTCACGGAGGACATCTCCAGGCTGAACGAGGCCGTCAAATGGATCAGGGAGGCCAAGAGGCCCCTCATCCTCGTCGGAGGTGGCGCCATAGACGCATCCAGGGAGGTCATGGAGCTGGCCAGGTTGCTCGGCGCACCCGTGGACACCACCCTCATGGGGGTCGGGATAGTCCCGTATGATTATGAGATGTACATGGGGCCCCTCGGCATGCACGGGAAGATGGCCGCACTGACCATGAGCAGGGAGGCCGACCTCATCATATCCATCGGGAGCAGGTTCTCGGACAGGACATACAGCTCCCACGACCGCATGGACGACCCCCAGGGAAGGGTCATCCACATCGACATGGACGCCACGGAGTTCGACAAGCACAACCACAGCCCGTCGTTGAACCTCCAGGGTGACGCGGCCAGGGTCGTCAGGCTCCTGATCGACGCCATCGGAGGGGACGCACCCACATATGCGGAGTGGACGGAGCGCGCGAGGAAGGTCAAGGAGAGATGCTTCTGCGACCAGAGGAAGGACTGCGTACCCATCTCCCCCCAGAGGATAATGTACGAGATCAACAGGATCATCGACGACGATACGATCGTCACCACCGATGTCGGGCAGAACCAGATGTGGGCCATGCACCACCTGAACATCAGCCACCCACGTCAGTTCCTCACATCCGGTACGTTCGGAACGATGGGATTCGGACTGCCGTCCGCGATCGGTGCCAAGGCGGCCATGCCCGACAAGAAGGTCCTCACGATCACCGGCGATGCGGGACTCCAGATGGTCATCCAGGAACTGGCCACATCCGTCGCGGAGGACCTGCCGGTCACCGTCGTCCTGCTGAACAACGGAACGCTCGGAATGGTCAGGCAGATGCAGAAGCTCTTCTGGAACGAGAGGTACTCCGCCACCACCTTAGGTGCCAACCCTGACTTCGTCAAGGTCGCGGAGGGATTCGGATGCAGAGGGATACATGTGGAGAGGCCCGACGACATCGGCGATGCAATCAGGCAGGCCATGGACAACGATGTCACCACTGTGGTCGAGATCATGGTCGACCCGGACATCGAGATCCTGCCCATGCTGCCGGCGAACCCCGACATCCCCATGGTCAAGGGCTACTGCCCGTTCTGAAACACACATCACAACCCCGTCCGTAGGGACGGGGACCATTCTCTCCCGTATCACCGTCCCAGATGGTCCACCCCGTACACCCTGTCGAACGGTCCGTCCGCGTGACGGGGTCCATTCCCTCCGGGATGGTCCCGGGACTGGTCCGCCATCATCGAATCCAGCGCCTGAAGCTGTCCGACGGAGTCCAGATCCATGTGACCCTCATAATCTGCCAGGTCCACCTCGGTCCAGGGATTGACATTCATGACCGGCACGATGCACAGGGAGTACTTCAGAGAGACCGGAACGGTCGATCGAGTGAGGATTGATTAATAATTAATTAAATCAGGAATAAATTGAATAAAAATTAATTAGATTTTCATTGATTGGTTAGAATTGAATAAATTAAATAATCCCTCCCCCATCTCAGACCATGGAATCCGATGCCGATGCGCTGCTGGACAGGATCCTGGCAAGGGCCCGGGAATCCGAGACGATCGAGTTCAAGGACAGGAAGAGCCTCGGCAAGGACGATATCGGAAGATACTTCTCCGCCCTGTCGAACGAGGCCTGCCTCAACAGGACCGGGGCCGGGTGGCTCATCTTCGGTGTGAGCGATGACGGGAGGATAAGCGACAGCAGGTTCCTCGACACCATCGACAGCCAGAACGAACTGAAGAGGTACATCTCCGAACAGACCTCGGACCATACCTCCTTCGTCGGCATCTATGAGAGGGAGATCGACGGCAGGAGAGTCCTGCTGATGGAGATCCCGCCGTCATCCAACGGCATCCCCACAAAGTTCAAGGGATTCGCCTACGGACGCGAGGGGGAGAGCCTCGTCCCATTGAGCGATGATAAGCGTCTGAGGTTGGAATCCATCGATTCCAGGGATTGGAGCGCCAATGTGGTCCACGGCAAGGGGCTGGAGATCCTCGACCGGGATGCCCTGGATTACGCACGCAAGAGGTTCGCAGGGGCACGTCCGTCCATGAGGGACGAATGCGCGGAATGGAGCGACGAGTCCTTCCTGGACAAGATGGGGCTGAGGGTCGACGGCATGCTGACCTATGCGGCGGTCATCCTCATGGGGAAGGAGGAACACTCCCGCCTCGCCAGGGGATGCAACCCGTACATCAGGAAATCCGTACGCGACGAGGGGAACGTCGTACGCGGGAGCGAGCTCTTCGGAACACCGTTCCTGCTCTCGGTGGACAGGGTGTGCGCCGGCATACGCAACATGCCCATCGACAGGATGGACAGCGAGACCCTCTCCGTGGACAGGAGCCCCACCTATGACAGGAGCCTACTGCGTGAGGCCCTGTTCAACGCCATCGGCCATCAGGATTACACGAGATCCGGATACATCACCGTCACCGAACACGACTACAGCAAACTGGTCATCACCAATGCGGGGTCGTTCATCCCCGGGGACACGAGATCGGCGGTGGAATCCAACAGACCTCCCATACGCTACCGCAACGGATGTCTGATGAACGCACTGTACAAGATGGGGTTCGTGGAGATCGCCGGAGGCGGCATCATACGCATGTGCATCGCACAGGCCGAACGGGGATTCCCCATGCCGGACTACATCTGCGACGGAACGGGCGTGGAGCTGACGGTCCATGGGAGGGTCCCTCCGGGCCCGTATTCCGGGATCCTGAGACGGAACCCCGGACTGAGCGTCGTGGAGATGGTGGACCTGGACTACGTCAGGATGGGCAGACCCATCCCCGCAAGGGATGGCGAGGGCCTGATATCGAAGGGGCTGGTCGGGAGGACGGCATCCGGACTGGAACTGGTCGATCCGGGAAGGGAGAGGGCCGGCACACGTGTCGGAACCACGGATGCGAGGGGACTCCGCTCCATCATCACGGACTTCATCACCGTACGTGGCGAGGCCACCAAGAGGGACATCGTCGACCATGTGTCGGGGATCTCGGACGGTGATGGGAGGAAGGTGTACTCCGACGTCACCAACGCCCTGGCAGCACTCAGGATGGACGGGACAATAGAGAACATCGGGACCAACAGGCTCCCCCTCTACCGTCCGATGCATCGCCGGGGCCAGTGAACGTTTCCCGAACTTTTATTATAAAAGAGCAAATGCGCACACGAAGGCATTAACATGAAAGGCACGAAAGCACTGGTAACCATGCTCGACAGGAAGGGCGTCGACACGATGTTCGGATACCCCGGCGGAAGCGTCATCCCCATTTATGACGAACTCTACGACTCCAGCATCAGGCACGTGCTCGTACGTCACGAGCAGTGCGCGGCCCACATGGCCGACGGTTACGCCCGTGCCAGCGGACGCCCGGGGGTGTGCCTCGCCACGAGCGGCCCCGGGGCCACCAACCTCATCACAGGGGTTGCCACCGCATACGCGGATTCCGTCCCCATGCTCGCACTGACCGGACAGGTCGGTACCGGGTCCCTGGGACTGGGAGCCTTCCAGGAGGTGGATGCCTACAGCCTCCTCATGCCGATCACCAAACACAACTTCCGCGTCCTGGACTCCAACAGGCTCCCCCATGCGATCACAGAGGCATGGGACATCTGCCAGATGGGCAGACCCGGGCCGGTCCACATCGACCTGCCCGTGGACCAGATGAAATCCGAGGTCGACGCGGAGTACCTGAACGAGGAGTACGGGGTCAAACCCATCCCCGAGGACCTCTCAGGCATAGACCAGGCCATCAGATGGATAAAGGAGGCCAAGAGGCCCGTGATCCTGGTGGGCGGAGGGGCGATCAACGCCTGCAGGGAGGTCAGGGAACTGGCCGAGCTCCTCAGGGCCCCCGTGGACGTCACACTCATGGGAATGGGCATAGTGCCCTCGTCCTACGACCTGAACATGGGCCCCCTCGGAATGCACGGCAGGATGGCCGCCAAGGTCGCCATGAACGAGGCGGACCTGGTCATCTCCGTCGGCAGCAGGTTCTCGGACAGGACCTGGAGCGCCAAGAGCCGCATGCAGGACACCGAGGCCAGGGTCATCCACATCGACGTGGACGCCACCGAGTTCGGGAAGCACAAGTTCCGCAACAGCGTCAACCTAATGGGAGACTCCCGCAGGGCGGTCAGGATGCTCGTGGAGGGTCTGAAGGGATACACCCCCAACAAGGCATGGACCGACAGGGGACTCGAGCTCAGGAGGAGGTGCAAATGCAACCTGGACAAGGACGCCACCCCCATCCTCCCCCAGAAGGTCATGTTCGAACTGAACAGGATCATCAGGAACGACACCATAGTCACCACCGACGTGGGACAGAACCAGATGTGGGCCATGCACCACCTGGACTTCGACCACCCCCGTCAGCTCCTCTCGTCCGGTACCTTCGGGACAATGGGGTTCGGACTGCCCGCGGCCATCGGTGCGAAGGCTGCGAAACCGGAATCCGATGTCATCGCCATCACCGGCGACGGAGGGTTCCAGATGGTCATGCAGGAGGTGGCCACATCCCTGGCCGAGGACCTGCCCATCACGATAGTGCTGCTCAACAACGGTGTCCTGGGAATGGTCAGGCAGTGGCAGAAGCTCTTCTGGAACGAGAGGTACAGCCAGACCACACTGAACGCCACCCCCGACTTCGTCAAGATGGCCGAGGCCTTCGGCGCCAAGGGCATACTGGTGGAGAAGCCGGGCGAGATCGGCGATGCCCTGAAGGAGGCCACCGAGTGCGGAAGGACCTGCCTCGTGGAGGTCAGGGTCGATGTCAACGAGGACATCCTCCCCATGCTCCCCGCGGATCCCAACGCACCCGCCGTCCTGGGACGCTGTCCATTCTGAGGCCGGTACCATGGATGCCGATGCGTTGGAGAGCTCCGTCCTGAGGAGGATCGTCCCGTCGGAGGACGAGATACTCTCGATATCAGAGAGGGCCGCCAGGCTGAAGAGCATCGTCCAGGAGTACATCCTGGACCACGGCATCGACATCGACATCATGTTCGCGGGGTCCTTCTCCAAGGGGACCTTCCTGTCGAACCCCGACCTGGACCTGTTCCTGATGTTCCCCGAATCCGTCCCCAAGAAGGACCTGGAGAGGATCGGGCTGCAGGCCGGGGAGGACATCCTCCACGGGGAGCGCATGTTCTCGGAGCATCCCTACACCAGAGGGGTGTTCGAGGGGCTGGACGTGGACATGGTGCCCTGCTACCACCTCTCGTCGACTGATAAACTGCAGAGCGCGGTTGACAGGACCCCGTTCCACACGGCGTACATATGCAGGACGCTCACACAGGAACAGAGGGACCAGGTCCGCCTGCTGAAGAAGTTCATGAAGAACATAGGCACCTACGGTGCCGAACAGGACTCCAGGGGATTCTCCGGATACCTCTGCGAGGTGCTCGTGGTGAAGTATGGATCGTTCCGCGGAGTCCTCCGGGGGGCGCAGTCCTGGAGGGAGGGTACGGTGATCGAGATCGAGGGCAGGGGGCCGGCCATGAAGGCGCCCCTCGTGGTCTACGATCCGGTGGACCCCCGCAGGAACATGGCATCATCGGTCCACCTGGACACCATGTCGCTTTTCATCCATGCGGCCGCGGAGTATCTGAGGTGTCCCGACGAGAGGTTCTTCTTCAGACCCGCAAGGGAACCCATGAGTGCGGAGGAGCTCTCCGATATGGCATCCGTCCACGGATCCAGACTGGTGTCCGTGGTGTTCAGGAGGCCGGAGGTCATCGAGGACAGCCTGTTCTCCCAGTTGTGGAAGACGCAGACCGCATTGGAGAGGAAGCTGGAGGAGTTCTCGTTCGAGGTGCTCCGTGCCGCCCATTCCATGGATGACGGAAGATTGACCGTGGTGTTCGAACTGGAGAGGGACACCCTACCCAGGACCCGCAAGCACAGGGGACCTCCCGCATGGGTGAAGGCCTCGGAGAACTTCCTGTCCAAATGGAGGGGGAACGCCAACGGTGAACCCTTCATCGAGGACGGGGTGTGGACGGTCATCGCCGACAGGCCCTACACCAGGGCGGACGACATGATCCGCGGCGAGGCGTCCATGTCGGGCGTCGGGAAGAACCTGGACATCGGCACCATGGAGGTCCTGGACCACGACCGCACGTTGGAGTGCGTCGACCCCATGCTGATAACGGACCTGTTGGTCCCGAAGATGCCCTGGGAGTGACGTCCCGACCGACCCGGGACGGCACACGGTTTTATAGCAAATCAGCGTTGGACATCACAGTGGGCCTATGGGCTAGCTTGGTATACTTGTGGCTTTGGGAGCCATTGACCCCGGTTCAAATCCGGGTAGGCCCACTCATATTCTGTCCCGGCGACTGAGATATGGATTCTCTGTGACGGTTCACCGTATCCTCCCCTGGATTCTGTTACGGTGATGCTTCCGAGATATTGCAGACACTGTCTGCAGAATCCTGTTCGTACTCCCATCGATGTGGAAGTGAACTCCAGAACCTATTCCTAAGAGGGATTGGATCGGACATCGACTTGTTCCAA
>CAZWKY010000049.1:0-10665 GCA_964634095.1 uncultured Methanomassiliicoccales archaeon
AGGAAGAATGCGATCACGGCGAGGGCTGTGAAGAGGATGATGAACAGGATCTTCTTCCTGTTGGCATCCATATACTCTGATTTGAAGGGGCTGTTTCCATTGTTCAATAGATCACCCCTGGCTTTCTGCTCTGATAGATGATGAGTGCGAAGAAGACGGGGCTTCCGATTATGCTCATCACGACCCCTACCGGGATGTTGGAAAGAGAGAATGCGATATAATCCGCGATCAATAGCAGGAATGCCCCCATCGCCATGGATATCGGTGCAACGAACTTGTTATCGGAACCGATGATCATCCTCACGATATGGGGTGCGACCAATCCTATGAATCCGATGATCCCTGTGAAGGAGACGATGGCCGCGGTCATAAGTGCCATCAGGATTAAACAACCCGTTCTGAACCTCTGAACATCGACACCTAGGCTGATGGCACTGTTCTCTCCGAGGGATAGGACATTCAGTTTGTTCGAAACGATCATGACGATGATCGAACCGATGACGGTGATGAGGAACATTATCGGGAGGGAACTCCAGGACATACCGTCCAGGTTCCCCACTTGCCACATGTAAGCATCCTGCAGGGAGTCTGCATCGCTCGTGACCATCATGTATGTGATGAGTGAATTGAAGAAATATGATATCGCAGTACCTAAGAGAATGAGTGTCGCAGGGGTCACACGGATTCTCTGAGAGATGAATATGATCAGCAAAGCAGGTATCAACGCTCCGAGGAATGCATTGCAGACTATCCCCATCTCGCCGTTGACACTGGACATCGTAATCCCTACGATGATCGCTGATACTGCTCCGAAGCACGCACCGGAGGATATTCCTGTGCTGTATGGGTCGGCCAAAGGGTTGGACATCATGGATTGCATCATCGTTCCGCATACGGCCAATGCCGCTCCGGCGATGATCGCAGCAAGGGAGTGGGGAAGGGCGGTGTTCCAGATGTATCTGTCTGCCCACCATTCCAGGGACCCGTTGGAGTATTCTATTCCACAGATGTGGTTCCAAAGGATCTCATATGTTCCCTTCAGTCCTATTCCCCCATAGTTTGATATGGAGAACAGGCCGACGAAGAGTACTATTCCAGTGATACAGATGATGAGTAGCAGAACCTTCTTAGCTATCGCTTTGCGGTATTCGACCTTTAGTTGTTCCTTGGTCAATCCGCTTGTTTCTTCTTTCATTGTATCAGATCAGAAGAATGAGGGGGCCGAAGCCCCCAGGTAGTTTCAAGCGAGGCAGGCCTCGTATGTATCCTGGTCCATGAAGGAGAGGATGCTGTCGAGGGTCTGTCCTTTCAGGGGTGCGGTTCCCATGTCGATGAATTCCTGAAGCTTTCCGTCAGCCCAGTCAAGGGAGAACTGTTCTCCATAAAGGGCGTGGGCCATGTATGCGACCTTGACGGCTCCGGGCAGGAGGTTGTTGACGAAGTACAGCCTGTCCTCCATTCCCTTGAAGAATTCGTATGTGGGGATGCCTCTGTTGTCGTGGGCCCATGTGTCGATGACCAGGGCCTTCCATTTATCTTCGGTCAGTCCCCAATCCATGGAACGGTTGTTGATGAGAGTGTCCACATCGGTGTAGTTCGACAGCGCCTCTGTACTGGTCATCTTCGTGGAGGAATCACCTTTGTACTTCTCAGCGAATTCGGCATTGAGTTTGTAGTAGGGGATTCCGCCTGCGGTTGCAGCACTGGTGTTGAATGTCGAGTCGTTCTGACAGATGTAGAAGTGCATCGTGAAGCAGATGTAGCTGGATCTCTCAGAATCAGAGAGGTTTCCGACCTTTGCATCGATCTCCTCGATGATCTTCTTGCTCTTATCGGCATAATCATAACCGACCTTCTCACAGTCTCCTCCGAAGAGGAATCCGAGTGTGAGCACGGTGTTGATCTCATCCTCTGCATCTGCGGAAGGGTAGACAATCAGAGGGATCTTTGCAGCATCGAGGTCAGCCTGACGTGCATCGGTGATCTGGGAGATTCCGCTGTAATCTGCGAGGAATGCTCCGACCCCATTGGTCAGACCGGCGGACAGTGTGGTGAAGTTCTTCCATGCGGCATCAGAAATCTCTCTCTGGTTACCCTTGAGGTCGACTGCAGATGAGCTCATCGATGCATCCGCCACTTCATAGCTGCTCTTGAAATATCCTGCGACATACTGACCTCCGTTAGCATAGAGGGTGGGTGTCTGCATGTTGGTTCCGTAAGGGACAACATCCCTGAGGGGATATGTGCATTCAACTGTTGTGTTCTCTCCGTATTTATCGAGGCAGAGGACGTAGACTGTGGATCCTTCCTTTCTGTCGATGAGGTCCTGTAACAGCTTTTTATCTTCCTCGTCGACTATGTTGTCGTTGTTGACATCAGCAAGAGGGTAGTCTTTCTTTGATGCCTTGCCGTCAAGGATCATATTCATGATTTCCATGTCTTTGCTGTCGATGGTGAGGTCGTCGTTAGCATTTCCCCTGATCTGAAGGTTCTTTGCCGTCTCCATCTCGTTGATCTCTGGTTCGTCATCTCCTCCGGTGAACATCACCGCAACAGCGGCAACGACCACGATGGCGATAACGGCAACAGCTACGATCATCGTTGTAGATTTGTTCATATCAATCAGTCCGAAGTGTTCGCTTGACGGGGTCATTAGGATATATCATCCAATAGGTTGCATCAGAGATGCGACCCCTCCCGTCGGTAAGAATATTAGCAGTCAGCATTACTCTCGGAATTCTCGCCCTGGCCCGTGATGGCCTTAGCCCTGGCCCTCTTCTCCCTGATGGCCGCCATGGCGGCCGAGGGATTGTCGGTCTCAGACATCGGGAGCGCATCCCTGAGGATGACATGCGGTCTGTCCTCATCCATTATGACAGTGGATTCGACACCGTACACCGTCTTCAGGTTGCCCTCGGTTATGACATCGATCGGGGCGCCCACATCGTACACCTTTCCCTGGAACATGAGGATGATCTGGTCAGCATACTTTGCCGCGATGTTGATGTCGTGGCTGATCATGATGATCAGGATCCCCTTCTCCTCGGAGAGGCGTTTCAGCATCTTCGTGACATCCAACTGATGTCTGATGTCGAGGTTGGACGTGGGTTCGTCGAGGAGCAGGATCTTGGGTTCCTGCACGAGACCCCTGGCGAGCATGACCTTCTGGTGCTGTCCTGCCGACAGTTCGTTGAACTGCCTCATGGCGAGGTGCGATATGCCCAGCATCTTGAGGGTGTCGTAGACGACATCCAGGTCGTGATCCAGGGTGTTCCACTTTGCGTGGGGGTGCCTTCCCATCATGACGGTGTCGACCACTGTCAGCGGGAAGGAGTCGTTCGCTGAATAAGGCACATAACCGATCTCCTTGGCGAGCTCCTTGATGGTGATCTCCTTCACATCCTTCCCGTCGATGACGACGGACCCGGACGTGGGTTCCAGGATCTTGTTTATGCAGTGGATGAGCGTCGACTTCCCGACCCCGTTGGGACCCAATATGGATACGAATCCCGGACCGTTGATGTCCAAGGTTATGTCGTTCAGTACGGGTACGCTGGAGTAGGAGAATTCGATGTCGTCTATCTTGATCTGCATGCTATGCGCCAGATGGATGTATCATCCTATTACTTAATAAAGGTTAGATACGCAAAAATGTCCGCAAAGGGTGGAATGTCGCATAATCAGCCAGATCATCCAGGAAACGGGTCAGAAGTTGGATGTATCTTCCAAAGGAAAGGGGTCGGAACGGACGGTTTGTGTCCCGCCCCCGGAGGTCTGTCAGGATGCCGGGAAAGAGTTTGGAGCCACCCTGTGTGTCCCATCCCGCACCATGTGGGTGGCCCCTGTATTCACAATCGAACGGAGTGGAAGGTCATCTGTCGTTGACCTCCTCGATCCTCTCCTCCAGTTCCAGATAGATCTCCTTCATCCTCTCGAGGGTCTCGGGCTTCGCATCCCACATGCCCCTCTCGTATGCCTCCATCAGGCGGTTCATCATGTCCATCATGGCGTGGGGGTTCTCATCCTCCATCCACTGTCTGGTGTCGTCGTCGAAGAGGTAGGTGTCCACCAGCTTCTCGTAGACCCAATCGTCCACGATGTCCGATGTCGCGTCCCATCCGAAGGTGAACTCCGTGAGGCTGGCGATCTCCGACACACCTCTGTATCCGTGGCGCTTGAGTCCGTCGATGAACTTGGGGTTCAGGATCTTGCTCCTGTACACGTATTGGAGTTCGTCCTTGGTGTCCCTGAGCTTCACCTTCTTCGGGTCCGAACCATCGCCCATCACCGAGATCGCATCGGGGTTGCCGTAGGCCCTCACGAAGGAGTTCATACCTCCGAGGTATCCGTACACGTCGTCGATGTCCAGGAGGTCGATCTCCCTGTCGGGCATGTTCTTCACCGTGACACCGACCTTGGAGAACCTCCTGACGAACTCGTCCCTCATGTGCTCCCCGGAGATCCCGTGGCCGTATGCGTAGCTGCCCCATGCGATGTAGATGTCCGCCAGGTCCTCCACGGTCTTCCATTCACCGGTCTCGATGGCGTGGTTCACACCCGGGCCGTAGCCTCCGGGGGGACAGCCGAATATGCGCACGGAGTTCCTCCTGCGGGCCTCGTCCACGGTGAGTCCTTCGGCCATGGCGTCGATCATGTCCTTCCTGAGGTTGGCGGCGAGGTAGTTCTCCTCCTCGGATTCGTCCAGTTCCGCCACCATCTTCACCGCATCGTCGATGAGGTCGATGAGGTTGGGGAAGGCGTCCCTGAAGAGTCCTGTGATCCTGACGGTGACGTCGATCCTGGGCCTCCCGAGTTCGGAGACGGGGATGACCTCGAGTCCGATGACCTGTCCGCCGCTCTTGGACCAGACGGGTCTCACACCCATCAGCCACAGGATGTAGGCCACGTCGTCACCGTTGGTCTTCATGGTGTCCGTGGCCCAGATGACGAATCCGATCTCCCTCGGGTAGCATCCCTTCTCCTCCATGTAGCGCTCGATCATCTGGTCGGCCATCTTCTTCCCGATCTCCCAGGATGCCTTCGGGGGGATGATGTCCGGGTCGATGCCGTAGAAGTTCCTCCCCATCGGGAGGATGTGCGCGTTACCGCGGGTGGGTGCACCGGAGGGTCCGGGGAGGACGTACCTTCCCGCACATGCCCTCATCATGTTCTCCATCTCGTCGGTCATGCGCATCAGGTTGGGTGCGAGGACGTCGCAGGCGTAGGTGATGGATTCACTGAGCGTCTCCGTCATACCGACCTTGGCGGTGATGTCCGAAAGTGATTGCTCCCTGTCGAATCCGCAGGCCCTCATGGCGGTGATGGACCCCATCAGGGAATCATCGATCCTGTCCAGGATCTCGGAGTTGAGTTCGCCTTCGGTCATGTCTGACGGTGATTCCAGAAGGGAATCCACGTCGTATCCCATGGCCTCCCCGTAGGCGTTCCTGAGCGAGGTGATGTCGCCGTTGTCCAACCTCATCAGGGAGTAGATGGACTCGTCCAACCTCTCCTCCTCCGGAGGCCTTCCGAGGATGTGGAGTCCGTCGCGGACGATGGCGTCCTTCAGCTCGGTGAGGTAGTCGTGGAGGTCCTCCAGATGCTCCTCGAACTCCTCCGCGGTGATGTCATCCTCCAGATGGAGGTCGTTGAGGAGCTCCGCAGCCTTGACCGCGTCGAGGATCTCGTTGACCATGGAGATCCTCTTGTCGCCTCTGACGGATGCCTTGGCCTTGAAGTACTCCTGGAGGGAGTTCTCCACCTGCGAGAGCTCGTCGTATGTTCCTGCACGGGCCATGGTGGGGCACATATGTCCTATGAGGACGGATTCGATCCTCCTCTTGCACTGGATGCCCTCTCCCGGATCGTCGATAACATACGGATACACGTTGGGTATGCCGTCCAGGACCAGGTCCGGGAAGCATTTTCCGGACAATCCGACGGACTTGCCGGGTAACCACTCGAGGGTCCCGTGGGTTCCCATGTGGAACACGATGTCCGCCTTGAAGTCGTGCTTGAGCCATCTGTAGAACTCGAGGTACTGGTGGGGGTTCGGGATCACGGGGTCGTGGTACACGGCCTCCATCTGGTCCGCCCAGGACCTGAGGGGTTGGTATCCGATGAGGATGTTCCCGTTCATCAGTCCCGGGATCACCATCTTCCCGTCGTCCACGGAGACGCCTCCTATGGGCTTGCCCCAGGAGTCCTCCATCCTCTGTCTGTTGAAGTCCGGGATCCTGTCGTAGTGCTCCCTGTACCTCCCCTCGGACACGAGGTCCAGGGCCTTCTCCCTGATCCTCTCTGATGACGACCATTCCAGGTCGTTGGTGATGTTGTCAAGGATCTCGTCGATAAGGGCCCTGCCGTTCTCGGGGACGTGGTCCAGTGTGTAGCCCTCCCCGTTGAAGCGCTTGAGCATGTCGTTGACGCTCTCGATGGTGTCGAGGCCCGCCGCACCCCCGATCCTCCCGGAGTCCGGTCTGGATTGGTACATGAGGATGGCTATCCTCCTCTCGGATGGGGGTTTCATGGCCAGGCTGGCCCATCCCTTGATCATGTTGGTGATGTGGTCGATCCTGTCGTCCAGGGGTGTGTACTTCCTGATGCCGCAGGTGGTCTCGTTGCTCCCGATGGGCACGGAGATGATCTGGCCGTCGATCTCGGGCCAGAAGACGCTGGCGACGATCTCCGCCTTGGTGAGTCCCTGTGCGGTCTCCTCGTAATCGGCGAAGTGGCCGGCGCTGGACATGGCCTGTATCACCGGTACGTCGGTGAGGAACCTGAAGAAGTTCTGTTCGTCGGGGGTGTATATGCCGGTGCAGTCCCTGGAGCCGTTGAGCTGTGAGAACGGTGTTGCCATCACCAGGGCGTCTATCCTCCTCTCATCATCGTCCATGAAGTACCGCTTCACGATCCCGGCGGCACCCTCGTGGTCCTTCATGTTGCTGACTATGGTGCTGAAGAAGACGGGGATGGTGTTGACGCCCTTGGACTCCAGGCTCCTGATCAACGCGTCCAGATGGGCCTGGTTGTCGTAGATCCACAGGTTCGCGGTGTACATGATCCCGACCGTGGGGAGTCCGGGCCTGATGTTGGCCGCGAGGTAGTCCTCCAACGTGACGTCCACATCGAAATCGGGGTGGTGGATGCCGTGGGGTCTGGTGCTGACAGGTTCGGGCACGTCCCCTTCGCCGGTGAGGTGGTGATGGAGCCATTTCACGATGGATTTGTCGTTCTCGGCACCCCTGTGCCTCATGAACTCCCCTATGAGGATGTAGTCCTGGTCGGATCCCCTGAACAGGTCCCTGTACATGAGGCGGATCTCCATGTTCCCTGCGTAGATCACCGTCTCCGCGGGGGACTCTTTGAGCACCTGTTCGTACCAGGCGAACCTCTTCATCCTCCCCGGTTCGGTCATGCATCTCATCAGGACCAGGTCGGCGACCTTGGTCTGGGCGACCATGTCGTGGTACAGGAGGGGATCGTCATCGACCTCGTCCGCGTTGTAGCAGCGGATGTCGACGTCCCATCCGTTTTCCTTGGCGACCTCCCTCACGGGGGCCTCCATGTTCTTGGCATCCATGCTCTGTACTGATATGTACACTATCCTCATCGCTAGGCCTCAGTTGGATGATTATGCCAATTAGACTATATCAACTATTATACAGTCGGCGGTCGGCGGTAATATACGCCTGTCCAAAGCATTAAAGGGTTATACTTGGATGCAACATCCAACTGAGGTATAGATCATGGAAAAACTACTGTTCCCGTTCGTCTCGATCGTAGGTCAGGATGACATGAAGAGGGCGCTTCTGCTCAACATCGTCGATCCCGGCATCGGAGGAGCGTTGATCAAGGGAGAGAAGGGTACTGCGAAGTCCACGACCGTCAGGTCGCTCACGCAGATCCTCCCCTCCAGGAACACAGTGTGCGGATGCGCATTCAACTGCGACCCCTCGAGGGCCGACAGGCTCTGCCCCTACTGTGCCGAGAAGGTCGCCGCAGGGCAGTCGTTGGGGTCCGAGGACGTCCCCATGAGGGTCGTCGAGCTCCCCCTGAGCGCCACCGAGGACCGTGTGGCCGGAACCCTGGACATCGAGCACGTCCTGAAGACCGGGGAGAAGAAGTTCGAACCCGGAGTGCTCGCACAGGCCAACGGCAACCTGCTCTACGTGGACGAGGTCAACCTCCTGGACGACCACATCGTGGACCTCCTGCTGGATTCCGCGGCCATGGGCGTGAACTACATCGAGAGGGAGGGTGTCTCGTTCTCCCACCCCTCCAGGTTCATCCTGGTCGGTACCATGAACCCCGAGGAGGGTGAGCTCAGGCCCCAGCTTCTGGACAGGTTCGGTCTGTCCGTCGATGTCAAGGGCGACAGGGACATGGAGAAGAGGATGGAGGTCGTCCGCAGGAGGATAGCCTTCGACACAGATCCCGCCGCATACACCGAGAAGCTCAGAGGGGAGTCCGAGGACATGAGGCAGGCCATCACCAGGGCGAGGGAGCTCCTGCCCAAGGTCACCGCGGATGATTCCATACTCAGGGCCATCGTCACCGTCACCACCAACTTCGGGATCGACGGTCACAGGGCCGATATCACCATGATGAAGGCCGCCAAGGCCAACGCCGCCCTGGAGGGAAGGTCCTCCGTCACCAAGGACGACATCCGTGCCGTCGCGGCACTGGTCCTGTCCCACCGTATGAGGAGGCGTCCCTTCGAGGAGGAGGCCTTCGACACCGAGGAGCTTGAGAGATGCCTCCAGTCGATATGATCGGAGGGTTCCCGTTCTCCGCCGTGTACGGTATGGGGGATGCCAAGAGGGCCATCGAGTGCGCCCTCGTGAACCCCCGTATCCGTACGGTCCTGATCAGGGGCGGTCCCGGTTCCGCCAAGACGGTTCTGGCAAGGTCCGGGGGGAGGATCTCAGGAAGGGGATTGGTCAATGTTCCGCTGAACGTCACCGAGGAGCAGCTCTTCGGGGGCATGGACATAGACGCCACCATCCGCGAGGGCAGACCCGTCGTTCAGAGGGGGCTCCTGTCCCGTGCCGACGGCGGGATCCTCTACGTGGACGATGTCAACCTCCTGGACCAGAGGGTGCTCTCATCCCTGATGGACTGCGTGCTCACCGGAAGGGTGGTGCTGGAGAGGGAGGGTGTCTCCGCCGAGTATCCGTGTGACACGGTGATGGTGGCCACCATGAACCCCTCCGATTCGGACATCAGCTCCCACATCCTGGACAGGTTCGACCTCTGCGCCTACTCCGACTTCCCCGATGAGGACGAGGCCAGGGCGGAGGTCCTCCGCAGGAACATGGAGTATCAGAGGGACCCGGAGACGTTCCGCAGGATGTACCATGATGAGGAACAGGCCGTCATCGATTCGATCGAACGGGCCAAGCTCCTGCTGCCGTTGGTGATGATGTCCGACGACCTGATGGGCGTGGCCGTGGAACTGGCCACCAAGGTCCTGGCGGATGGTTTCCGCGGTGACATCGCCATGGTCAACACATCCATGGCAATCGCCGCACTCAACGGGAGGGACGAGGTCCTGAGGAAGGATGTGGAGGAGGCGGCAATGATCTGCCTCGCACACCGCAGGAACTACGTCCCCGATCCCCCGCAGCCTCCGGAACCTCCGGAGGAACAGGAGCAGGACGATGATCAGAACCGGGATGAGGACCAGAACGAGGACCGGGATGACGACAGGCAGGACGACACACCGCCGGAACCTCCCCAACAGGATGACAGGGAGGACGGTGATGACGACACCCCTCTGCCCGAACCCCCGAACATGGACGACATCCAGCAGATGCTGGACGAGATGATGTTCGAGATCGGGGAGCAGTTCCGTGTCATAGATTACCTGGATGACGGGAAGAGGGTGATCCGCAGGACATCCAGCAGGAAGGGCAGGAGGGCCATGGTCGAGAGCAACGATGCGACCGGTCGCTACGCCCGTTCCCGTCCGTCCGACGAGAAGGTCCACGACATCGCCTTCGACGCCACCATCCGTGCCGCCGCACCCTATCAGAGGGACAGGGAGCACAACGGTCTGTCCATTGCCATCCGTCCCCAGGATGTGAGGGAGAAGGTCAGGGAGCGCAGGTCCGGTTGCACAATCATGTTCCTGGTGGACGCCAGCGGTTCGTTGGGTGTGAGGAAGAGGATGGCCGCCGTGAAGGGTGCCGTTCTCTCCATGCTCAGGGACAGCTACGTCAAGAGGGACAGGATCGGTATGATGGCCTTCAGGAGGGACTCCGCGGAGCTCATCCTGCCGCCGACCAAGTCGGTGGAGTACAGCTACAGGAAGCTGGAGGAGCTGCCGACCGGTGGTAAGACCCCCTTGGGCGAGGCCCTGGTGACGGTGAACGAGTTCATGACATCGTATTCCAGGTCGCATCCGGGTGAGTCCTGCTACATCGTCCTGATAACGGACGGGAGGGCCAACGTGCCGTTGAAGCAGGGTGCGGACGCCAACGAGGAGGTCAGGAAGCTCGCGGCGGACATGGCCATCCCCCAGGTGAAATGGATCGTCATCGATGCATCCGCCGGATACATCAGGTTCGACAACGCCGAGAAGCTGGCGATGGAGCTCGAGGGCACCTACTTCAGGCTCGAGGACCTGAATGCGGACAGGCTCGCGGAGAGCGTCAGGGCCGC
>CAZWKY010000050.1:0-10458 GCA_964634095.1 uncultured Methanomassiliicoccales archaeon
CGGAGTTGAACTGAACACGGTATCCGCGGTTGACCTGGACCTTGCCCTGGTCGTCCACCCATGAGACACGGAACATGATGATCCTCTCGGGTTCGACGATCCTCTCGATGATGGCGGCCTTCTCGAGTTCGGGCCTTGCCTCCACGACGGGCTCGAGGGTCTCCAGGACCTCCTCCACCGCCTGAAGGAACTCGGGCTGGTCGGCGTTGCGCTTCTTGAGGTCTTCGAAGACCCCCTGCAGATATGCATTCTTGATTGCCATGGTTTTCCACCTTGGGGAACCCACCCGTACTGCACGGGTGCTCTGTTCTCTGAACGGATGATGATACTCATAGGATATAAGCTATTGCATCAATAATCGGTTCGTAACTGTACAAATGACTAATGGTTCTCCTGTGAACGAAACATTCAATCTACCAGAAAGGGATGAAATGTGTATACGTTGGATTAACAGTAACGGGATGGAGATGGACATCCGTCGGTTCCGCCCCCTGCGGGCATGTACATATGTACAGTCCCGTGGACAGGGACCATCACCGGACCCTCCCCTAATATAGATATATTATTCATTAAAAATAAAGAGGGGTGTGGAGTGCCCCTCCGCGAATGGTTTTGGAACTCACTCGTCCCACTCGGCGAAGAGCTTCGAGATCCCCTTCTTCGCTGTGGACCAACAGGGCACCCCTCCGGTCAGAACCGCCACATTGACGGCCTCAAGGATCTCCGCCTTGGTGGCCCCGTAGTTCCTGGCCACCTTCGCCTGGGCGTAGATGCAGTCCTCGCACATACGCACGGTCACACAGGCCAACGCCATCAGCCTCTTGGTCTTCCGGTCCAGGGCACCGTCGTTCACCATCACCTTGTCCATCAGATGCAGCGTCTCCAGAAAATCAGGATCCAGATCCCTGATGGCCTTCAGTGTGTCCGGGGCGTAACCGCCCATGTCGGAGCACATCTGTCCGAACCTGTTCAGTCCGCATCCGTTTCCGTCTCCTTCATTGCAGGGCATGGGACATATCTCGACATCCGACCTGATAACGGATTTCACGATACGCTCGGACCGACGGTCCCGGAACACAACCTCTCAGAGTATGATGTCCCTGACCTTGACGGTCATGTCTGTGATCACAGCATCCACATCGGTGGTGGGGATGTCCATGGCGTTGACACCCACACAGTCCACCTCAGTGATACCGAAGTAGTTGCCCAAGGCCCTCAATGTGAGGAATCCGAGATCCTCCTCATCCGTCACGAACCCTCCGCGGGTGGTGATGTAGGTCATCCTCTCAGCCCTGCACAGCCCCACCAGCTCCCCTTCGGGGGTGTAACGGTACGTGATCCCCGGACAGCTCACCGATTCGAGGTATGTCTTCAGCACCGAGGGGAATCCGAAATCCCAGAAGGGTGCGGCCACCACGACCCTGTCCGCATCACGGAACCGTCTCGCATATGCGAACATCGGATCGTCATACTCCCCCGCCTTCAGCAGGGAGTTCCTCTCCCTCAGAACCTCCGTGGTCATCGGACGGACACCCTCATCCTCCAGGACCAGTTCGGTGACATGATAGCCTGAATCCTCCAATGCGGACACCGCTGACCGCGCTATGCGGAGCGTCCTGGACCTCTCCCTGTCGATGCATGCGTTCAGGAACAGCAGTTCACCCATGGACATCACCTCAGTAGGGAGTCCTCCCGCCGAACACATCCGACACGACACCCCTGATGACATCCAGGTTCTCCCGGTTGTTGGCCGCGATGATCGGACAGGGTCTGTCGAACACCACATCCCCCTCGATGGCGCAGTAGCAACCTCCGGCCTCCTCCAATATGGTCAGGGCCGCCGCATGGTCCCAGGGACTCAGCCTTATCTCAAAATACAGATCGACGGCACCCTCCGCCAACATCGACAGCTCGCATGCGGCGGTACCGATCCTCCTGATGTCGTTGATCATCGGGTGCAGCCTCTCGCTGACCTCCCAACACGGAGGTGCCAACCTCTTCTCGTAGGTGCACCATGCTGTGCACATGATCCCGTCGGCCATCCCCCTGTCGGACACATGGACCCTCTCCCCGTTCCTGAAGGCGCCCATTCCCCTCTCCGCCTTCCAAAGTGTGTCGGTGAAAGGGTTGTACACAACACCGATGTAGGGTTCACCATCCCTGAAAAGTGCGACGGATATCCCCACCATGGGTATCCCCCTGGAGAAGTTGGTGGTCCCATCGATGGGGTCCACGATCCATGTGTATCCTGTATCCAGGATCTCGGCCTCGTCACCCTCCTCCCCGACGAACACAGAACCGGGTATGAGGGACGTCAGTTCCGATCTGAGGAACGCCTCGTTCTCAACATCCATGGACGTCACCAGGTTCTCCCTGGCACCCTTGTTCTCTACGGTGAAACCATGCGCCTCGGCGACGCGTCTTCCCGACATCCTGACGATGTCCTCGATATCCTGGAGCACGGATTCCCCATCGAACGGGGATAGTTATCGTTGTCGGGGGAAGGGGGCCCGGGCGACGGAACCCGTAGGAGGTGAGTCATGATACGCCTGTTGATATGGGATCCTGTGGGACCTGTCCCTTTGAACCCCAAAGCCGTCTGATACCGCCTGGCCCGTATATCTTATCACCGACTGACCATTTCAATGTATCTGGATTATTATTACCGAATGATTCGTTTCAGAATTTTATGGATACATTTCTATAACAATAATCATACCGCCCCGCATGGGGACGGTGATGGGAACGGAGGATACACATCCCTATGAACGCCTGCAGTACCCTAAAGCCGTGATCCACCCCCATCCCACCCCGATATGGAGGATGGTGAACACCTCTCCGGATAGGCGTTCGACAGATTCCGTTCAGGATTCGACTCCCACGAGGATACTTCAGAGCGGTTCCTATCGATCAGAATAGATGACAGGACAATGTTCTGACACCGCTCACGTTTCAACACAAGCTGAATGGGTTTTCTTCGTTTACTGTAGGACGTATCCCCGCCGATCCACACATCACCGTCTCCCCAATCGCTATGATTATCACCGTCCGCCCCCATCCACCGGACCATGTCAGGATCCGTACCCGATGAGCTCTCAGACCAACTAACGACACTCCAACGCAGGATAGTGGACACCGGTTCCAAGGTCCTCCTGGTCTTCGAGGGCAGGAGCGGAAGGGTCATCGGCAGGGTCGCCAACGAGTTCATGAACATGCTGGAACCCAGGGGGACCACATACACACACTTCATCCCCAGGAAAAAGGCGGACAGTCCATCCCAGGTCATGTCCTACATCACCTGCGAACCCGCTGACGGAACCATCGCCATCTACGACAGGTCATGGTACTCCGATATGATGGCCGCCCACATGGACGGTAAGGACACAAGCGGATTCTGCGACAACTCCCTCTCCTTTGAGAGGTACATGACATACAACGGCGTGATCCTGGTCAAGGTCTTCCTGGACATCAAGGAGGATGAGCTGGAGGATGTGGCGGAGATCTTCTCCAAGAAACGGAAGGACCAACCGTCCACGTTCCTCACCGACGACCACATCGGGACCAAGGGGTTCGATAGGAGGTACTTCAGGAAGGTCATGGAGAGGACCGACACCCTGTACTCCCCCTGGGATATCATCAACGCCGACGAACCGGAGCACACCATGGCCGGACTGATCAGGACGTTCCTCGACAGGGTCTGCCCCCGCATCGGGGAACCTGTCCAACAACCCGACATCCCCCTGAGCACACCGTACCCCAACCCCCGCACCGATGCCGACCTCACCAGGAAGGCCAAGGGGTACAGGTCCGAACTCGAGGAACTCTCCGGAAGGCTCTCCCAACTCCAGAACAGACTGGCCGCATCCGACAGGTCCCTCGTCCTGGTCTTCGAGGGGTGGGACGCCGCAGGGAAGGGCGGGAGCATCAGGAGGCTCACCCGTGCCCTGAACCCCAGGGGATACCGTGCCATCCCCGTTGCCGCACCCGTGGGTGACGAGAGGGTGCACACGTACCTGTGGAGGTTCGCCAAGCACATGCCCGACAGAGGCCACATCGTCATCTTCGACAGGTCCTGGTACGGCAGGATGATGGTCGAACCCATAGAGGGATTCTGCGACCAATCTGAATACGACCGCTCCGCATCGGAGATCCGTGGTTTCGAGGACACCATAACGGATGCCGGAGGTATCGTCATCAAGTTCTGGATGGAGGTCTCCCCGGACGAACAGCTCAGACGCTTCGAGGAGAGACGGAACAACCCCCTCAAATCCTGGAAGATCACCGACGAGGACTGGCGCAACCGCGGGAAATGGTCCGTCTATGAAGGATACATCGACAGGATGATCTCCTCCACCAACACGGACAGGGCACCATGGGTGGTCGTTGAATCCGAGGACAAGAAGTACGGACGCCTGAAGGTCCTCAGGACCGTTGTGGAGACCCTGGAACGGGAACTCCGCCGATGATATGCAATACGTCGATTGACGAGGATTGATTTCGACATAATTATATAGCGTCCCCTGCTACACCGGGAACAATGGTCGATGAGTTCAAACAGAAGATCGCCGGAGAGATAGCACTCTCGCCGGACCCGGGCAGGACCATAAGGAAATGGAGGGAGGAGTTCGGTCTCTCACAGAACCAGCTCGCAGACGCCATGGGCGTCTCCCACTCGGTCGTGAGCGACTACGAGTCCGGCAGACGCAAGTCCCCGGGTGTGTCCGTCGTCAAGAAGATGGTGGATGCACTGATCGAACTCGACAGACAGAACGGCTCGCCGGTGATATCCAAATACAATCCCGACATCAAACTGGATTGCATCATCGCCATGGACGAGTTCCCCGGAGGGGTGGAGATGGACAGGTTCATCGCCGCCGTGTCCGGGAGAAACATGAATCCCGACAGGGGTCCGGCCAAGAGCATCTACGGTTACACCATCGTGGACTCGGTCAAGGCCATTCTCAGCCTCAGTTCGGAGGACTACCTTAAGATCTACGGATGGAACATCGAACGTGCACTGGTCTTCACCAACGTGCACCTGGGACGTTCCCCCATGGTCGCCATCCGCGCACACCCGCTCACACCGGCGATGGTCGTATACCAGAGCCCCGACCAGACGGACCCGCTTGCCATAAAGCTCGCCCGCCTCGAGGGGATACCTCTGGTGGTCACCGACCTGGATGTGGACGAGTTCGTCGCCAGGATGGACTCCCTCAAGGAGGAGATTTGATGGATGTAGGAATCGTAAGTTACGGAGCATATGTTCCCAGATACAGGATCAAACCCGAGGAGATCGGGAGGATCTGGGGTGTCGACGGGAAGGGGATGGGAAAGGGTCTGATGATCTATCAGAAATCGGTCCCTTCTCCGGACGAGGACGTCGTCACCATCGCCACCGAGGCCGCCAGGTACATGATGGACAGGGTGCCCGAGGTGGACCCCAAGGACATCGGTGCCATCTACGTGGGATCCGAATCCCACCCCTATGCGGTCAAACCCACCGCCACCATCGTCGCAGAGGCCATCGAGGCCACACCCGCCATGACCGCCGCGGACATGGAGTTCGCATGCAAGGCGGGAACCGCCGGCATCCAGGCATGCATGGGTCTAGTCGGTTCCGGCATGGTGAGATACGGTGTCGCCATCGGTGCCGACACATCCCAGGGAGCACCCGGGGATGCACTCGAGTACTCCGCATCCGCAGGAGGCGCGGCATACCTCATCGGTACCGAGAAGATCATAGCGAGGATCAACAGGACCATGAGCTTCACCACCGACACCCCCGACTTCTGGAGGAGGGAGGGACAGCCCTACCCCCTGCACGGAGGCAGGTTCACCGGTGAGCCCGCATACTTCAGGCACATCACCTCCGCCGCCAAGATGCTGATGGAGGCCATGGGCACCACACCCCAGGATTACAAGTACGCGGTGTTCCACCAGCCCAACGGCAAGTTCCCCACCAGGGTCGCCGCACAGCTGGGATTCACACCCGAGCAGATCGAGCACGGTCTCCTCACACCCCAGATCGGGAACACCTACAGCGGTGCCGTCCCCCTGGGACTGGCCAACACCCTGGACCACGCCGAACCCGGCGACAGGATCTTCGTGACATCCTACGGCTCCGGAGCTGGAAGCGATGCATTCGACATCACCGTCACGGACGAGATACTGAACTACAAGAGGGACAACGCACCCGTGCTCGAGAAGATAATGGCCGACCCGGTCTACGTGGACTACGGGACATATGCCAAGTTCAAGGGCAAGATCGTCATGTCGGAGTGATAGGATGAGGGACGTAGCAATCATAGGAGTCGGGGTCACCAAGTTCGGTGAACTCTGGAACAAATCCTTCAGGGCCATCGGTATCGAGGCCGGAATGAAGGCGATGGAGGATGCCAACCTCTCGGGAAGCGAGGTGGACGGGATCTTCGTCGGGAACATGTCCGCAGGACGCTTCATCAACCAGCAGCACATCGATGCGCTGATCGCCGATTACTCGGGGATGGCCACCCGCCACATACCCGCAACCAGGGTCGAGGCAGGGGGAGCATCCGGAGGTGTCGCATTCAGGCAGGCCGTCATGGCCGTCGCATCCGGGATGAACGACATCGTTCTCGTGGGAGGTGCTGAGAAGATGACCGATCTGGACGACGCATCCATCAACTCGGTCCTGGACGCCACCGCAGATGCGGAGTGGGAGGCGGGAATGGGAGTTACCTTCGCGGGACTCCACGCCATGATCGCCCAGAGGATGATCCACGACGGCATCGCCACTAGGGAGGAGATCGCATCCTTCGCCGTCAACAGCCACTACCACGGCGCACTCAACCCCAACGCCCAGTTCAGGAAGGCCATCACACTGGACACCGTCCTCAGGTCCGGACCCGTCGCCACACCCCTCGGTGTGTTCGACTGCGCCCCCATCTCCGACGGTGCCGCATCACTTGTGCTGTGCCCCCTGGAGGACGCCAAGAAATACACCGATTCCTACGTGAAGGTCTCCGCCGTCACACAGGCCAGCGACAGCCTCGCCCTGTTCCAGAGGGAGGACATCACCACATACGGCGCAACCGTCGCCGCATCCCAGCAGGCCTACAAACAGGCGGGCATCACCCCCAAGGACATCCAGGTCGCGGAGGTGCACGACACGTACACCGTCGCCGGTATCATGGCCCTGCAGGACCTCGGGTTCTACAAGAGGGGAGAGGCCGGAAAGGCGGTCCTGGAGGAGAGGTGCCACATCGGAGGGGACATCGCCGTCAACACCTCCGGAGGACTCAAGGCACGCGGGCACCCCATCGGAGCCACCGGTGTCGCACAGATCGTGGAGATCACCGAACAGCTCAGGGGCTCCGCCGACAAGAGGCAGGTGGAGAACGCCAAGTACGGACTCGCACAGAGCTCCGGAGGTATGGGCTCCGCCGTCACCGTCAGCATCCTGGAGGCGATCTGATGTCATCCGTAGCAAGGGAGTGGAGGGAGATCCCCGGAAGGTACAACCTCGAGGGATCCAAATGCTGCAACTGCGGGAAGATCTTCTTCCCCAGACGTGACTTCTGTCCCGTCTGCCGCAGGGCGTCCATCGGGAAGATCGAGGACTACAAGGTCTGCAGGACCGGAAAGGTGTACACCTACTCGATCGTCCACGAGGCACCCGACTGCAACAACAAGCTGAAACCCTACGCCGTCGCAATGGTGCAGACCGATGACGGCGTCATGATCACCGCACAGCTCGTGGATGTGGACCTCGACAAGATCGAGATCGGAATGCCCGTGAGGGCCGTCCTGCGCAAGCTCGACGCCGACGGCGCCAGCGGTGTCATCCACTACGGTTACAAGTTCGTACCCGCGAACTGACCGTGGTGATTAAAACAGGGAGGGGAGGCCCTCCCGCCTTACCTTCTTCATACACATGTCACCTTTTTATCGATCAGACCGATCATCCAAGGGGCTGAGATGCCCCGATACACCGTGTTTTTGTATGGAATGATGCATTCCTATGACGATGAGTAAAAGGTCTGATACCGTCCTGAGATCCCGTATAGACCGTGCACTGGCAAGATCATCCTCCATGATCAGAGATAGTCACTTCTGCGAACCATCTGATGTGGCGGAATGGGTGGATTCCACAGAGAGATTATCCGAGGACGTTCAGACCAGACGTGGAAAACTCCTGTACCGTATCGGGATCAGGCCGTCATGGCTGAAGGATGATGCCGAAACCTTCCTCAGAACCAGGGAACGGATCGTTGAGAAAGGACATAGGCACAACATGCAACTTGCCGAACGGACCGCCGAACTCATGTCCGATTCGATCAACCCGGTCAATTGCAGGGACCTGAACCATCAACAGCTGACCTCCATCTGCATGGACGTACGCACCCGTCTGCTCATAGCCGGTGCGGGGACCGGGAAGACGGCCACCATAACAGGACTCGCCAAATACCTCGTCAAGGTCCGTGACATCCCCATCGACAGGATACTGTTCCTATCCTTCACCAACTCCGCCGTGGATGAACTCGGGGACAGGATCGGGAAGGAGATCGGGGCCCGTCCTGACATATGCACATTCCACCGCCTCGGCCTGAGGGTGCTCGCATCCTCCGGAGGGAGGAAACCGAGGATATTCAATGACGACCTGCCATCGACCGTGATGGACCTTGTGACCATCCGCATGAACGATCCGGAGTACATGCACGACCTGGCGATCTACCTGTCACTCCATTACAGATACGGTTCGTACCGCGACCCCTCCCGGAACCGTGAGGACCACGAGAGGTTCCTGAAGGAGAACCCTCTGATAACACTGAACGGTGAATCGGTCAAGAGCCGCGGTGAGGCATCGATTGCCGACATCCTCCACATCAACGGCATCGAATACACCTATGAGGAACCCTATCCCAAAGATACCCGCGACATAGACCATGCGCAGTACATACCGGACTTCCACATCGATGGAACGGATGTCTACATAGAGTACTTCGGGGTCGACAGGAACGGAGAGGTCGCCCCGTTCATGAAGGGGAGGACACCCCATGCATCCAAAAGGTACGGAGAGTCCATGAAGTGGAAGAGATCCATCCACGCATCCAACGGAACCCGCTTGATCGAACTGTACGCGTACCAATTCTGGGAGGGCACACTGGAGAGGGTCCTGATGGACTGTCTCGAATCGGCCGGAATAACCCCGAAACCGATGGATGACAATCAACTATTCGCTGAGGTCTCCTCCGATGGGAGGGTACTGAAACGCATCTCGGAACAGATCGCCTCGTCGATCCTGTTGATGAAGGGTTCAGGCAGGTCGTTCGATGACGTTTTCACCGGTGCCGATGAGAGGGCACAATCCTTCCGCAGGATACTGGATCCCATCCACAGGGACTATGATGGACTCCTCTCTTCAAGAGGGGAGATAGATTTCGAGGACATGCTGACCTCCGCATCAAAGGTGATCGGGAACGGAGGGTGGCACCACAGGTATGACTATGTGATCGTCGACGAGTATCAGGACACCTCCCGGTCGAGGGTCGACCTCTTAAAGGCAATGCGCAGGGACCGGGACTACAGGCTGTTCTGTGTCGGTGATGACTGGCAGAGCATATACCGCTTCACCGGATGCGATGTGGGATTCATCCTCGGTTTCGAGGAGCACTGGGGCCCATCGGAGATCTGCCGCCTCGACAGGACCTACAGATACTCCGATGACCTCCTCTCCGCAAGCTGCGGTTTCATGAACTCCGCCCCCAACCAGATACCCAAGGACATGGTATGCGACAGCGGACAAGCCACCGTACTGAAGGTGATCGATGCCAAAGACCGGAAGGATGGGACCACACGTATGCGCAGCATCATGAGGAACATCCCGGATGGGGAGGACATACTCATCCTCGGAAGACATCATCATGATGTGGTCATGTTGGAGAGCGGCGGACTGAGGTGGTCGCCCATGACCAACGGGAAGATGTACCGTATCACCGACCCGGACCTACCGGGGAGGAGGATCGTGTACATGACGATCCATGGTTCCAAAGGCCTGGAGGCCGACCATGTGTTCGTCATCGGTAACATCCGTGGCGTCTTCCCCGATCCGACATCGGAATCACCGGTCATGCCGCTCCTGATGGAGGGTGGTGACAGGACGGACGAGGAACGCCGTCTGTTCTATGTGGCCATCACCAGGGCGAGGAAAGGTGCCTACCTCGTCACGGAGAAGGGACGGGAATCACAGTTCATATCCGAGATGCAGAAGATCATAGGAACCACTGCGGAGAACGATACGCCTATGAAAGTTTTGATGGTCTGTCCTCTTTGCGGAAGAGACCTTGTCCTCAGAGAGGGTCGTTACGGCAGATTCTATGGATGCACGGGTTACCCGAACGGCTGCAGATTCACGCAGAAATACTGTGAATAGGCCTTTTGATTCTCAAGATGGTCTGATTGAGTCCTGCCAGATTACAT
>CAZWKY010000051.1:0-8558 GCA_964634095.1 uncultured Methanomassiliicoccales archaeon
GGATTGAGTGAGGTGAGATGTCCCTTTGATTCTGTACTGTGGGGCAGGTATGAGTGGGGGATCCGCAGACTCGCTAGTTTTTATTCTCAAATCAAAGAGGGGGAGAAAAGGATGTGGTGGTAAGGGATTGTGCGTGTCGAACAGAAGTTCAATCCGAGAATGTCACTTCTTCCGCATCGACAGCAGCATCATGAACCTCAGCATGCTGAAGGAGATGACCAGCAGGGCCACCCCGATGACTATCAGGATGATCCCCACGGGTTCCATCTCCATGAGGTGGAGTCCGAGACCGAAGCACACCAGCATGGCGGCGATGTAGAACATCACCCTCGCCAGGCGCTTCCCGCCTCCGACATCCATCTCAGACCACCTTGGTCCCGGCGTTGCCGGTCGCGCTCTCGTCCCAGACCTCCAGGGCCTCGAAGGTCCACACGGCCGATAGGACCATGTTCATCTTCTCCAGCTGCTGGGCCATCCTGTCGAAGACGGGACCGGACTCCAGGCGTTCTTTGGCGACCGCTTTGATCGAGTATGCGTCACGGCCCTGCCAGACCATGAACTCCGTGGCGGGGTTCTCGGCGAGGTATGCCGCCGCCCTGTGCATGAACACCTCACCCACGACGATCGTGTCGGGTTCGGTGACCATCAGGCTGCCGCACACTATCATGTGGGGCTCCCCGTCGGGTGAGACGGTGGCCATGACCTTCTTCGTATCGGGATGTCTGACCATCCTCACGACGGGTTCGGGCAGTTGGACCATGTGTCCGCACGCTCCCGCTTCACTCCTGCTCGGCCCTCTTGATGTTCAGGGCTCCGAGGATGATGAGGTATGCCGCACCGCAGATGAGTACTCCGAGGAAACTCGAGATTGATATCATGGCTCCTCCATCCTTTGGTTTTTATTTTATTCCTTCGGCTGGACCGGACGCAGATGCTGCACCACGAGCTCCAGTCTGCCGTTCTCGAAGTACGGGATGGCGGAGCAGTCGCACTGGATGTTGGTGTTGGGGATCACCCTGCGCTTGGTCGTGTTCACCGGGGATCCGACACCGGTGATGTTCACCAGACAGTCGTTGCAGGACACGGTGTTCCCGAAGAGCGTGAAGCACTTCCTTCCGATGATCTCCTCCACGGACAGTCCGAAGGCCTTCTCCCCCGCCCTGTTCATCCAGATGATCGTGTGCTCCGAATCATGGATGACGATGATGTCGTCGATGGCGTCAAGGATCATGTTCATGAGCTTCTCGGTGTAGATATCGGTTTTATCCATAGTCCGGCCTCATCCCGTCAGCTGTTTCATATGTATTTATAGGGAAGCCGAGGGGAGGTTGGAGTAAACCTCCGTGAACTCCTGTCGGATAACGTAGGAATCCTACGAAATCCGTAGATAAATGACGGTTTTCCGATGTTCTATGTCGTAAAAGAGATATAAATCGAAGGAACCAGACTTAATGGTTTATATACGGTAATGAAATACCGAGCCTCCAATGTGCTACGATGTCGTCATAATAGGTGCTGGGCCCGGAGGGCTCACTGCTGGTATTTACGCAAGGTCCAAGATGATGGAGACCCTCATCCTGGATGCGGGACGCGTCGGCGGACAGCTGGTCAGCCTCTACCCCGAGAAGGGTATACACAACTACCCCGGGTTCGAGACCATCCAGGCCAGGAAGCTGTCCGACAAGCTCTACGCCCAGGCCGAGTCCATGGGCTGCATCATCAAGGAGAACGAGAAGGCCATCGACATCCTCAACGGGGACAACGAGCTTGTGGTCACCACCACCAAGGGCGAGTACCACACCAAGTCCGTCATCGTCGCGATCGGAATGGGCAGCTTCAAGCCCAAGAGGATGGGCTGTCCCGGAGAGGACGAGCTCGAGGGCAAGGGAGTCTCCTACATCCTCCCCGCCAAGGAGAACCTCGTGGGGAAGAAGGTCACAATGTTCGGAGGCGGCAACTCGGCCATCGACATGGCACTGGTCGCCGATTCCGTCACGGACACCGCCCTGGTGCACAGGAGGGCGGAGTTCAGGGCCGACGAGAGCACACTCCAGGACCTGAAGAAGAGCGCCGTGAGGACGATCATGAGCGCCAACCTCGTGTCCATCAACGGTACCGACAAGGTGGAGTCCGTCACACTGAAGCAGGATGACAAGGAGTTCGATGTGCCCACAGACCTGGTGGTCATCAACATCGGTATCTCCGCCGACCTGGAGGACCTCAGGCACTGGGGTCTGGAGCTCACCGAGGAGGGACTCGTGAAGGTCGGATTCGACATGTCCACCAACCGTCCCGGTATCTTCGCCTGCGGCGATGCCGTCAGCTACCCCGGGAAGTACAAGCAGATCACCACCGCATGCGGCGAGGCCACGACCGCGGTGTTCATGGCGTACAAGTTCGCCAAGAAGCCCTACTGGGCCTGAAACCCCTATCCCTTCCCCATCACCGTGTCATGCCGATGGGGGTAGGTTCTATTTTTTTTGAGAAATGGTAAGACGGCGGATGTCCCGCCGTTTTGGAGATCACTCGGTGATGGCGCCAGCGGGGCACTCGTCCACACAGGCTCCGCAGTCGACGCATTTGTCGGCGTCGATCACTGCCACATCCTCGATGGCGATCGCATCCTGGGGGCAGACATCGGCGCATGCACCGCATGCGACACAGTCGCTTGCAACTACCTGAAGCATACCACCCTGATTTTTCCATGAGGATTATATAGGTTGCCATTTCCGTTTTCCATGTGTCGGAAGTGCCTCCGGTGAGGGGCATCCGTCATCATTCTCTATCTGAATCCCCATCACCCTCTCCGTGAAACATGAAGATCTCCCGACCGGTGTGCACGTCATATCCGGTCACATATCCGACCGCAAGGGGATCCGCCCCGGACACGTGGTGGTTGAGGACGGCATCGTGACATCCGTACACGAGGGTGAGGCGGAGGACGCCGATTTCCGTGCGGTGATGGTCAGGGGCGTGGTGAACGGCCACACCCACTGCGCAGACCACGGCCTCAGGATACCCCCGGGGATGTCCCTGGAGGAACTGGTCGCACCCCCGGACGGACTCAAGCACAGGTACCTGTCCGGATCGTCCGAGGATGTCCTGAGGGCCTCCATGTCATCCTTCTCGGAGGATTCCGCATCCCACGGTACGGAGTACTTCGTGGACTTCAGGGAAGGGGGTCTGAACGGATGCCGCATGCTGAGGGAATCGTCATCGGACGCGCTGGTCCTGGGACGTCCCATATCACCGGAGTTCGACCCCGGGGAGGTCTCCGCGATCCTGGACATCGCCGACGGGATCGGCATCCCATCGATATCGGACATGCCCTTCGACTACATCGAGGCCGTGGCCGACGAGGTCCGTTCCCGCAGGCGGATATTCGCAATACACGTGAGCGAGAGGGTCAGGGAGGACATCGACAGGGTCCTGTCCCTGGACCCCGCATTCGTGGTCCACATGTGCGAGGCCACCGACGACGACCTCTTGAAATGCGCCGAGGCAGAGGTCCCCATCGTCGTCTGCCCCAGGTCCAACGCATATTTCGGCAAGGTTCCCCCCGTCGCACGCATGCAGTCTTGCGGAGCGGACATATGTCTGGGCACCGACAACGGGATGCTGGCATCACCCGACATGGCCATGGAGGCATCATGTCTGTTAAGCCTCCTGGAGTCCCAGGGAGGGGACGGTGACGGGGTATGGGGTTCTATGTCCAATGTCCTGGGAAAGCTATTATATCGCCAGAAAGAGATAGTTCATCCGACCGGAACGGACCGTCTGACAGTCATCCCCATGGATGGTGGAGACCCGCTGTCATCCCTCAGGGGATACGGGGGCGGAGGGTTCGGTCTGGAACTCAGAGAAGTATGAGGAGGAGCTCAAATGGGATTCAAGAACATCCTGGTACCCACCGACGGAAGCGAATACACGAAGGCCGCCATCAGGAAGGCCATGGAGCTGGCCAAGCTGTCCGGAGGGAGGATAACCGCCCTGTACGTGCTCGATCAGACGATACTGACCAACATGCCCATGGACACCGCGGTCATGAACGTCTACAACACGTTGGAGAAGGAGGGTAAGGAGGCATTGGATTTCGTCTCGGAACTCGGAGCGTCCGAGGGTGTGGAGACGGATGTGTCCATCAAGGAGGGCACACCCGTGAAGGTGATCCTGGACGAGTCCCCCAATTACGATATCATAGTCATGGGCACCTTGGGAAGGACCGGAATGTCCAAGCTCCTCATGGGGAGCGTCGCCGAGAGGGTCGTAAGAGCCTCCCAGTGTCCGGTCATGGTCGTGAGGGCATCAGAGGTCAGGGAATAAAATGAGCAGGACAGTAGCAGACATCATGGTACCCGCACCCATCGTGGTCGAGGTGCCCGGAAGCCGCAACGACGCGATCAACATCATGGTGAGGAACAAGCTCACCGGACTCCCGGTCATCCGTGCATCGGACGGGAAGCTCATGGGGATAGTCTCCAGGAGGGACATCTTCCGCAAGTTCGACGAGGACCAGCTGTCCCTGATCATGAAGAAGAACATCGTGACCATCACCCCCGACACCACCGTCGAGGAGGCCGCGGAGATCTTCAGCAGGATGAGGATCCACAGGCTGCCCGTCGTCGAGGACGGGAAGCTGGTCGGTATAATCACACCCACCGACCTCCTGTCACTGGTCAAGGACATGAAGACCACTATGATGGCCGAGGACGTCATCAGGACCACCTGCGTCACATCCTATGTGGACGAACCGCTGTCGTACACCGTCCCCGCCATGAGGATCAGCGACTCCGCCGCCAACCCCGTCCTGGACGCACAGGGGAACCTGGTCGGTATCCTCACCGACCGTGACCTGTTCAGCGACCAGGTGAAGGACCTGGAGGCACTGAAGGCACTGGGCATCAACGATGCCGAGAACCTCGCCGGATACAGGAACGTCCTGCCGCTGTTCTACTCCGTCACGGACAAGTACCTGTCCGAGGACAAGAAGGTCAGGGACTTCATGGTCGAGAACCCCATGACCGTCTTCAAGAAGACGAACCTCTCGGAGGTCGCCAGGATCATGATCGCCAACGACTTCGGTCAGATCCCGGTCCACGGTACCAAGGACGAGCTCATCGGCATGATTTATGATGTAGATGTCCTATGCGCCCTCTCAGGTAATTCAGATGAGTGAGATCAATTCAGCAGACCTGATGGCCCTCTGCAAACGCAGGGGCTTCATCTGGCCCTCATTCGAGCTCTACGGTGGGGTCGCCGGTATGTACGACTACGGCCCCCTGGGATGCTCCCTCAGGAACAACATCGTCGAGGTTTGGAGGTCCATCTACAAGGGAAGGGAGGGGTTCGTCGAGATCGACTCCGATGTCGTCAACCCCCGTGAGGTCTTCAAGGCCTCCGGACACGTGGACGAGTTCGCGGACCTGATCACCTACTGCAAGGAGTGTCAGGCACCCTTCAGGGCCGACCACATGGTCAAGGACTACTACGACAACCCCGACATCCTCTCCCCCAAGCAGTTGGAGGAGGCCTTCGTCAAGCATGACATCCGCTGCCCCGAGTGCGGCGGGGAACTCGGACCCGTGGACGAGTTCAACCTCATGTTCAAGACCAACATCGGACCCGGTTCCGCGCGTATCGGATACCTCAGGCCCGAGACCGCCCAGGGTATCTTCGTCAACTTCCCCAACCTCTACAGGTACAACAGGGAGAAGCTGCCCCTCGGTGTCATCCAGACCGGAAGGAGCTACAGGAACGAGATCGCCCCCAGGCAGGGTATGATCCGTCTCAGGGAGTTCAACCAGATGGAGGTGGAGCTCTTCGTGGACCCCGAGGACAAGGACTGGTCCAGGTTCGACGACATCAAGGATGAGACGATCAGGCTCGTCCCCAACACCACCGGCGAGCTGGTGGAGATGACCATCGGGGACGCCGTGGAGAAGGGCATCATCGCCAACCGTGTTCTGGCCTACTTCGTCAACACCACCAAACAGCTCCTGCTGAGGCTCGGTGTCGACCCCCAGAAGCTCAGGTTCAGACAGCACCTGGACGATGAGATGGCCCACTACGCCGCCGACTGCTGGGATGCGGAGGTCCTTTTGTCATACGGATGGACGGAGATCACCGGTATCGCCGACAGGGGATGCTGGGACCTCTCCAGGCATGCACAGTTCTCTGGAACCGAGCTCACACACTTCAAGAAGTTCGACGAGCCCCGCGAGATGGAGGTCACGAAGGTCCGTGCCAAGCACAAGGCCCTGGGACCCCTCTTCAAGGGCAAGGCCAAGGAGATCGCAGCGGCGATCGAGTCGCTGGTCCCCGGTGACGTCGTCGACGGGAAGATCACGTTGGAGGTCGACGGTGAGGCGAAGGAGTTCGGAGAGGAGTTCTTCGAGGTCGTCACCGTAAGGGAGAAGGTCGCAGGGGAGCGTGTCGTCCCCCACGTCATCGAGCCCTCCCACGGACTGGACAGGATTTTCTACTCCGTCCTGGAGCACGCCTACGAGTACGATGCCGAGAAGGACTACACCGTCCTGCACCTGGCACCCGTGGTGGCACCCATCAAGGTCGGTGTCTTCCCCCTGATGGAGAAGGACGGACTGGACGATGTGGCCAGGTCCATCTACGAGGGCATCCACACCCACAGGGTCGAGGCCTACTACGACGGATCCGGTACAATCGGTAAGAGGTACGCCCGTATGGACGAGGTCGGAACCCCCTGGTGCATCACCGTGGACTACGACACCCTCGAGAACGGAACCGTCACCATAAGGGACAGGGACACCACCGAGCAGAAGCGCATCCCCAAGGACGACGCTGCGAGAATCGTGGACGAACTGCTCTCGGGCAGGCCGTTCTCCGAGCTCTGAATATTTAAAACATTCTATCCATCCGCCGGTATCCAGACAGTTGGATGCCGGCGGTAACATTTTACAACCCTGATTTCTACGGATTCCGTAGTTTTCCTACGGATTCCATCAACCATTGGGATATCCTTATATCCTTTCCGCAGCGATGTTATCGTCAGAGGTGTATTATGGGTGTAAAGGACCTAGAAGATCTGAAGAAGCTTTCCATGCTTAGATCACAGATAGACGGCATCTCCGTCGAATCCATCATGTCCGCAGATTTCCCGACAGTCTCCGTGGATGACCGCATCGCAGATGCATTGGCGGTCATGAAGCAGAGCAACTACCAGGATGTCCCGGTGGTGGACGGCAGCGAGTTCGTCGGAATGGTGAGTTATGCTTCGATCCTCAGGAAGAAGAGCGTCACGCTCGACGCCAAGGTCAGGAACCTGGTACGCAACCTCCCCACAGTGTCCATGGACATGGAGATCACCAAGGTGGCGGAGATGATGGTCTCCAGCAACTGCAGACAGCTCCCGATCCTCAACGGGAAGAAGGTCATCGGTGTGATCGAGAGGAACAGACTCATCGATATCGCCAGGGACATCAGGGCCCTGAAGGAGATCGGTGTCTGGGAGATCATGAGTAATCCCGTGGAGTCCGTCAGGGCCAACGACCTGATGGACGATGCACTGGAACTGATGATCAGAGAGGACTACAGGACCATCCCCGTGGTCAACGAGGCCAACAACGTCATCGGCATCGTGGGCATGAGGGAGATCATCGACAACAACTGGAAGAAGGAGAACAAGACCATCGGCGATCTGGAGAAGAGCGCCAGGTCCCAGATCACGGTGGAGTCCATCGCCACAACCTCGGCGAAGACCATCTCATGGGACGCCGATGTGGCCGAGGCCGTGGACATCATGGTCGAGAACAGGTTCTCCACACTGCCTGTGTTGGAGGGCAAGGACCTCGTCGGTATCATCACCGAGTACGACATCCTCGAGCTCATATCCGCATGCAGGGAGAGGGACATGCTCTTCGTGCAGATCAGCGGTCTGGAGGACGACGAGAAGGACTACACGGACGCCATCTACGCGGACATAGAGGCCATGGTCAACAAGGTCTCCAAGATCTACAAGCCCGAGTCCTTCACCATGCACGTCTCCAGGTACAACGACGTCGGGGGCAATCCCAAGTACAGCATCAGTGCGAGGCTGTTCATCAACGGTACCGCCATCATCTCCAAGGAGGTGGGATGGGACCTGACGAAGACGGCCGGTGACCTCATCTCCAAGATGGAGGACCAGGTCATCAACATGAAGGATTCCAAGGTCACCTTCCGCAAGAGGAAGAAGTGATCCCGGAGGGGTACGACACCCCTCCACAAACCGTCATTCCATCCTTCCGGGGTGCCGACGGTCATCATCGCCGGCATCCCACCACAACCCTGTTCCCTTTTTCGGTCGGTATCACCGTCTCCTTCCATAACGGTGAACCTTTCATATACCATCATCTGTATTGTATCTGCTGTGCTGTTCAAGAGGAATATCACGGAGGAACTGAGGTGGTGGAAGGAGAACCGCGACGGAAGGACGGCCGCAGTGGTCGAAGGGGCCCCCGGAGTGGGCAAGACCACCGTTGTCAGGGGATTCGTGGATGAAACTACAGGACATCCATCATCCTCGACCTGTCGAGGGAGCCATC
>CAZWKY010000052.1:0-8535 GCA_964634095.1 uncultured Methanomassiliicoccales archaeon
TAATCGAATTCCTATAGCGGTGGCCGCCGGCAGGATCAACCGGAGTCAAATCTTTGACTTTTCGTCTCTGATGGATGAAATTGAAACTGGCAGTTTACCATGTTTCACCGCTGTCCCGCTAAACGGCACACTCAATCGAATGATCCGTCTAACGGAACATTCGTAGCATCGAACGTCAGATTTCATGAGTGCACGCCCGTAGGCGGAGATCATGAATCTCCATGTTGTGCAAGTCTTCGCGACTTGCGCATTTCCCTGCATTCCACAGAAGTATATAAGCCTTGTGATTGGGCCCAAACTTCCTAGGGAATTTTTGGTATCGTGACTTGTCCCAGGGCTTGTCTTTCCGACTCGCCCCGACGCATCGCGCAAATCCGTGTACACACAAGTTTTATTTAAAGTTTTCTATAATTCAGAAAAGTGATTACCTGGAAATCTTACATTTTTCACAATGTTCTTGCAAAAAATGACATTTTCCACACAGAAAATGCACCCTTGCACCACGACGACATCCCTAGGGGTGCCGGAGACCGCCGGAACGACATACGCCCGAGGCCGTTTTTATTATAATATAGATGTTTAATTTATTATTATATAATGAGAACGCTACTGGTCCCGGAATGCTTCGTCGGGGAAATGATTGGAGATGCATCCGAACTCCGCCGAACCTGAGGATCGTCTCGGTTAGCACACCCACCATTCTGCTGAAATGATCATAGGTGAGGATGATGCACCATAGCATACATCCGTTGAATCCAGCCGATGACGACGAACATACTGCAATGAATCGGACAACCAGAACTGATCGAATGAATGAATCTCCCGATTCAGAATCGAACGCCCCACAACATAGTCTGATGAATACTGCGACGGCAACCATTACGACCCTTGGGCGTGGAAAAACTCCCGATACAAACATTTATTAGTCAAATGCCTTTGTAGGCGTATAATTTGTGGAGATGGCCCAGCCTGGTAAGGCGTAGGACTGCTAATCCTATGTCGCTATGCGACCCGGGGGTTCGAATCCCCCTCTCCACGCCATCCATTCTTCTGTTCATCACCTACAAACACATTCCATCATACGACCTATTGATCGGATTCCGCTTCGGAAGAAGTTATCTATCATCCTCTGGATTTGGTCTTCATGAAATTCCTGGTCATCACAGATCTCCATCAGAAACGTTCTGCGATCGAGTGGATCAACAACCAGATTGAGAAAAACGGAACGGAATTCGTACTCTGCCTGGGGGACGTCACCGATTTCGGAACATCGGATGATGCTGTGGACATCATCTCCAGCATCAGATCCAAAACCTATGTCATCCCTGGAAACTGTGACCCCCGTGATATGCCCGAGAGAATCTCATCGGTTGCAGTCGACATGCATGGCAAGGCTGTCGATATCGATGGATACCGCCTGGTAGGTCTCGGCGGATCCAACATCACGATCTTCAACACAACGTTCGAACTGACAGAGGATGAACTCCGTGACGGATTACGTAAGAACTCAGAGAACGGAATGATCCTGATGACACATGTTCCCTCATATGGTATCCTTGATGAGATCCCTTCCGGACTCAATGTGGGCAGCCCCGCTGTCAAAGAGATCGTAGATGAATTCCATCCCATCCTCGCCCTGTCGGGACATGTACACGAGGCCATCGGCGTGAAGGCCGTCGGAGGAACGATCTTCGTCAACCCCGGCCCGGCCAAGGATGGATACTGTGCTATCGTTGAAATCGTAGACAGAGATGTGAAAGTCGTACTGAAAGGACCTCTTGATGCTTGAAACCATTCCAACAAACCTCTTACCATATAGTTAGTTTTAAATAGGGAACCATGATTAGCATGCTCGATTACAATGGCACTTTGGCAGGGTAAATCCAACAGGAAGCCCACTGGCGGCAGGCTTGTCGCCAACAAGGGTAAGAGAAAGTTCGAGATCGGCAGAGAGAAGCAGTTCACCAAGATCGGTGCACAGAGCCTCAAGCAGTATCGCGGAGCCGGCGGAAGTGTCAAGGTTGGTATGCTCAGCGCAGAGTACGCAAATGTCGTCGATAAAAAGACGAACACCGTCAAGAAGGTCAAGATCCTGACCGTTAAGACGAACCCCGCTGATCCTAACTACGTTCAGCGTAACATCATGAACAAAGGTGCCACCATCACCACAGAGATCGGTGACGCCATCGTCACATCCAGGCCTGGCCAGGATGGGGCAATCAACGCAGTCCTGCTTGAGTAATCACATTGACACAAACCATTTCCATCCCTTCGGGGATGGACCCACTTTTTCAACATCCATTCGGCAAGACTTTATCTAGACGATTCTGATGCACCCCCATGACCTATGATGCAGACGTTGCGATAACGCTCTGGCCCGAATATTTCGACATCAATCGCACCAGAGCTGAGGGAAGAAGGCTTCCCAAAAACCTCTGCGTCGAGAATCCCGATCTGGACATCATCGCAAAAGGTGCGATGATACTGGATCTGGAATACGAGGTGCTGGAGAACATGTCGTATCCCAAATCTCCCCGCGACCGCAACGGTTGCGTCCGCGTGGAGAGAGGCGTCATGTCCAAAACGGAACTCCTGCCGAAGATCGGAGAGATCCTGGTTCAGAACTGTAAGAAGTGAGCCCATGATCTCAGCCATCGACTCCAGGGTCCTTGATGCGAACTCGGAGGCCCTCGGCGTCCCTGTGGCATCCCTCATGGACAATGCGGGGAGAGCGGTCGCAGACTTTCTCGGATTCCGTTACCCTTCTGAGAGAATCCTGTTTGTCTGCGGCCCAGGTAATAATGGAGGCGATGGCTTTGCAGCCGCATTGCGCATGGACCCATCCCGCGTGAAAGTGGCCCTTCTGAAGAAGGCATCAGAGATCCACACGGATGTCGCCAGGGAAAGATACTCCCTCCTGGAATGTGACATCTCACAGTATTCTGAAGATTGCATCGAAGGATGCGACATCATTGTGGATTGTGCTCTCGGCACAGGCATATCCGGCACTGTGAGGGACCCTTACAGACAGTTCATTACCGATGCGAACGCGTCAGAGAAGACGATTGTGTCTGTGGACATCCCCTCTGGTTTCGGTACAGACCTTGCGATCAAACCACAACACACGATAACATTCCATGACACCAAAACCGGCATGGATGGGTCCAACTGTGGAGAGATCGTGATTGCGGACATTGGGATCCCCGATGATGCCTCCAATATCCTAGGCCCTGGTGACATGATCAGATATCCGCGCCCTTCAGAGGACAGCCACAAAGGACAGAACGGGAGACTGATGGTCATTGCCGGAGGACCGTACTTCGGAGCACCGATCATGGCCGCCATGGCCGCACTCCGTGTTGGTACCGATATCGTACGTGTGTTCACACCGGAATCGTCTGCCAACGCGATCTCCCATTCATCACCTGTACTCATGATCTCCCCCCTTCAGGGCGACCACCTCCTGCCAGAGCATACAGATGCTCTCCTGGGAGAATCCGAAAGGTTCGATGCCGTACTAATCGGCCCCGGACTCGGGACGAATCCCGATACGGTTTCCGCCGTGCGTGGATTCGTTAAGGAATGCAGGATTCCGATGGTCATCGATGCAGATGGCATCACGGCCATCACAGACATGATCTTGCCTGATAACACCATTGTGACGCCGCATTCCGGAGAATATCTGAGACTCAATCCACAGGATCTGGATCAACAGACACTGTCGGCAACGATCAATGCGACCATCCTCAGAAAGGGGAAGACGGACACCATCACAGGCCGTGGACGCATCAGATGGAATCGCACAGGCACATCTGCCATGACCGGTGCCGGAACGGGTGATGTCCTGGCAGGTACCGTCGCAGGATTGCTATCCAAGGGTATGGATCCCTTCGATGCCGCATGTCTGGGTGCATTCATCACAGGTAGAGCGGGGGAGATGGCATTTGAGGAGAGATCGTATGGATTGATCGCCACGGACGTCATAGACCACATACCTTCGGTCCTCAGAAGACACCTGGGGTGAATGATGGACCTCCAGCCTGTTTATGGGATCCCTGCATTGAAGGCAGATACCAACCTCATCGTTGGCGACCTCCATATAGGTGTGGAATCCCATCTGAGGTCCAAAGGATTCCACCTCATATCACACACATCCAAGATGTATGATTCCCTCATCGAGGCCGCAGAGGATGATGTGAACAGACTCATCGTCATCGGTGATGTGAAGGATTCTGTTCCCGGATCCACCAAACAGGAATATGCCGAGATCCCGAATTTCTTTGAAAGGCTATTCGAACGCTTCGATATCATCGATGTCGTCCGTGGTAACCACGATACGCAGATCGAGGAGTTCCTCCCATCCAGAGTGAAGATCCGCCCTGCATCCGGACTGAAGATCGGAGATACAGGATTCATCCATGGACACACATGGCCGTCCGCAGAGGTCATGGATTGTAGGACATTGGTCCTGGCCCACAATCATCCTGCTGTGATGTTCTGTGACGGTGTCGGACGCAGGACCACCGAACCGTGTTGGTTCAGAGGGTCGTTCAACGCCACTTCCGATGAAAGATATCCTGTCATCCCCGAGAGGTTCCTAGTCATCCCTGCATTCAACAGGATGCTCGGAGGATCCCCGGTCAATGTCATAGGTGAGGATCTGCTCGGCCCCGTGTTGAACAGCGGACTGCTGGATTTGGACAATGCACACCTGTATCTCCTTGACGGGATAGATCTCGGAAAACGTTCGGATCTGATGATACAGGGTCGCGAGAACAATCGCTTCAAGCCCTCTCCGAAGAGCAGGGCAAAACACAGTTGACGTCCCCGACTAAAGCCCGAAGGGGACGTCATGGAAATGATTTGTGTAAGATGAGGGGTTGCCCCCTCGGTTTTCACCTTCAGTTGCGGGAGATGGTGTCGTAGACGGATCCGTCCGCGTTCTTGATGACCGCGGTCAGAGGCATCTGTCCGGGCAGGCTGTGGGTTGCACAGGAGTTGCAGGGGTCGTATGCCCTGAACGCCATCTCAACCATGTTCAGCAGACCGGGAGAGACCTCGAAGTTGTGGATGAGTGCCTTTGCCACCTTGGCAACGTCCATACAGATGGGTCCGTTGTTGTTGGTGGTTCCGACGACCATGTTACAGGCTGTGACGATTCCGTTCTCATCGCAGGTGTAGTCGTGTGTGAGTGTTCCCCTGGGGGCCTCGACACATCCGACTCCGCGTCCGCCGGCAACGACATCCTTCTGTTTGATGTCGCCGTTGACGAGATCGGGGTTCTGAGCGTCCTGGAGACACTTCTCAGCACAGCAGAGCATCTCGATGATCCTTGCCCAGTGGGTGACAAGGGTGTGCTGGCAGGGTCCCTCGACACCTGCGTCCTTGAGGACACCGCGGTACTCCACGAGCGCATCCTGTGCGAGGGGAGTGGGCATCTCCTTGGCGACGTTGAGCCTGGAGAGGGGTGTGGCCCTGTACAATCCGCTGTCGGGTCCGTCGACGAGTCCCTTGTACCCGGGTTTCTTCAGGTAGGGGAACTTCTCGTAGGACCAGGGCTCGACGGCCTCGGCGATGTAGTCGAGGTAGTCGAAGGGCTCGTAGCTGACGACGTCGGCACCCTTCTGGTCGATGACCTTGACCTTTCCGTCGTGGATCTCGAACTGTCCCTTCTCGTTGACGAGTCCCATGTGGTAGGTCTCGTGGTAGTAGAGGTCGGGGTTCAGGACGATGTCCATGTACTCCTTGTTGGCGAGGACGACGTCCTTGAAGACCTGCAGAGAGGTCTTGGCGAACTCGACCATGTTCTCGGCGTAGCCGATGATCTCCTTCTGCTCCTCTTTGCTGACGGCCTTGGACACTCCTCCGGGGACTCCCATGAGGGGGTGTGTCGCCTTTCCACCGATGATGGCCTGAACGGCCTGGGCCTCTTTACGGGTCTTGAGGACCGCGCTTCCGAGCTCCAGTCCAACGTGTCCGACGACACCGAGGACGTTTCTCTCGGCGGCGGGGGCACCGGGTCCGCAGACGAAGTCGGGTGCTGCCAGTGCGTAGAAGTGCGCGATGTGGCTGTGGACGAAGTGTGCGTTGTAGAACGTGTCCCTGATGAGGAACGCGGTCTCGGTGGGCTTCGTGTTGTAGCATCCGTCGATCGCCTTGGTGGCTGCGAGGTGGTGTGCTCCAGGGCACACACCGCAGAGCCTTGCGGTGATCTGGTTCAGCTCGGTTACTTTCCTTCCGATGCAGAATCTCTCGAAGCCTCTCAGCTCGGGGACCTGCCAGTATGCGTTGGTGACGTCTCCCTTGTCGTCGAGGAAGATCTCGATCTTTCCATGTCCCTCGAGACGGGTGATGGGGTCGACGGTCACGCGCTTCTCTGTGACTTTCTTCTTGTCATCCCAAATGATAGGTGCTGCCATTTACTGACCTCCTGTCTCCTTAACTGCCTTCTTGATCAGGGACTTGCCCAGGGTGAATGCGTAGAAGTATCCGAGGGGATCCTTGATCTCGCTCATGATCTTGATGATCTCGTCCTCACCGCAGGTGGGATCCTGGTCCAGAACGGGGAAGAGCGAAGCGACTGCTGTGAACATGCTTGCTCCCTGCTCCTGAACATGCTCGGTGGGTCCGTAGCATCCGCGGCAGGGCTGCCCGACGCTGGTACACCTTCCGCCGCATCCTCCGACGGTTGCGGGTCCGAGGCAGAGGATTCCCTGGTCCATGAGGCACAGGCCATCTTTGACGTCGACCTCGTGGGGCTCGCAGATCTTGGTGATCCTTGCGTTCTCCTTCTTCCTGGGGCACTCCTCGCACAGGGTCTTGGTGGTGACCCCGATCATGGTTCCCTTGGGGGGAAGAGGCACATCGTTGTATGCGAAGTCCATGACGGCCTTCAGCATGTGACTGATGGTCTCGGGGAGGGGAGGGCATCCGGGCACATAGTAGTCCACGTCGATGACCTGGTCAAGGGTCCTGACGGTGTTGTACAGTGTGGGGATTGTGAGCTCTCCCTCAGGGGCTGCGTAGGATGTCTGAGGGATCACGGGCTTGTCAGCGTGGTAATCTGCCTGGAAGCTCGCGGAGGACGTGGTCTTTGCGTAGACGTAGTCCAGGATCTCCTCTGCTCCGCCGGGGACGAGGTTCGCGAGGGCGGGGCTTCCACCGAAGCATGCGCAGGTTCCGTAGCACACGACGATCTTGGACTTCTTCCTCAGAAGTTTGACCATGTGCTCGTTCTCGGAGTTCCTGACCGCTCCGGAGATGATGGAGACGGTGATGGAACCGTCGTCCATTGCCTCGATGTCCTTCTCTTTTCCGTCGGCTGCGATGGGCCACATGACGATGTCGGCCATGTCACCGATGGTGAGGATCCTCTCGTTGGTGTCCAGAAGGGAGACGTCGCATCCACCGCAGGCTGCCGCCCAGTAGATCGCGAGCTTGATCTTTCCGTTCTTGGGTGCACCGGGCAGGAGCTCTCCCAGGTCAGCTGCGGCGAGTCCGACGGTCTCGTCGACCTTCTTGTCGGCACAGGCGCATGCACAGGCCTTGGGGGCCTCTGCTGCGGGTGCGGCTGCGGGTGCGGGCTCTGCTTTGAAGGAGGCCTTCGTGGAGACGGGCTCCTTCTTCTCGGCGGGGGCTGCGGGTGCGGCTCCCTTCTCATCTTTCTTGAACAGCTTGTCAAAGAATCCCATTTAGTTCGCCTCCTTCTGCAGGGGGGTGGGTCCGAGTGCTTTGATCGTGTCGATGAACTCGACGATGGTCTTCTGGAATTTCTCTCCCTCGGAAGCGGAAACCCACTCGAGCTTGAGCCTCTTGGGGTCGAATCCGTACTGCTCGAGGACCATCCTCAGAAGTGCAATCCTCCTCCTGGCCCTGTAGTTTCCACCGATGTAGTGGCAGTCCGCAGGGTGGCATCCGAGGACGACGACTCCGTCGGCTCCCTTGGCGAACGCCCTGAGGACGAACTCGGGATCGACACGTGCGGAGCACATGGTCCTGATGATACGGAAGTTGGTGGGCATCTGAAGTCTTGCGACACCTGCTCCATCGGCTCCCGCATAGGAACACCAGTTGCAGCAGAATGCGACGATTCTAGGTTCAAAGTCTGCCATTGTAATCACTCTCCTCCTACGGGGTAGTCCAGACAAGCATCGATCTCTGCGATGATCTGCTTGCTCCTGAATCCTCTCTGCTCCATGGCACCTGCGGGACAGGATGCGACACAGCATCCGCATCCCTTACAGAGACCGGCGTTGACGTTGCTCTTGAGGGTTCCGTTGGGCTGCTCGACCAGGGTGATGGCGTTGTAATCACAGCATCCGACACAGACTCCGCATCCGTCGCACATGTCCCAGTTGGCGCATGCGACGATACCCTCGGAGATGAGCTTGTCCTTGGAGATGACGGTGAGCATCCTGGAGGCGGCTCCGGATGCCTGTGCGATACACTCATCCATGAACTTGGGCCAGTGTGCGGCTCCTGCGACGTAGACTCCCTCGGTTGCGAAGTCGACGGGCCTGAGCTTCTGGTGGGCCT
>CAZWKY010000053.1:0-8271 GCA_964634095.1 uncultured Methanomassiliicoccales archaeon
GTAGAAGTTGTACAGCATCTCGAAGGTCTTGGAGTTGCCAACGACGGTGACGTCGGGGTACATCTCCAAGACCTGGGTGATGGCGGCACCGTGGTCGGGCTCCATGTGATCGATCACGAAGTAGTCCAGGGGCCTTCCGGCCAGGGTGCTGCGGAGCTTCCTCCAGAACACGGCGGACACGGAGATGTCGCAGGTGTCCAGGAGGGCCGTCTTCTCATCCATGATCACGTAGGAGTTGTATGACACACCCTCGGGGATGGGGAACGCCCCCTCGAAGATGTTCGCGGTACGGTCGTCTCCGCCGATCCAGTAGATGTCCTCGGAGATCATGACCTCCGAATCGCGGGTCAAAGTCATGTGGGATGGGAGATATCACCGTATTATAAACGTTGTTAATTTCCCGTCTGATGATAAGGAGGGTTTAGTCCCCCGGATATCCGATCACCTTCGTACGGACCTCATCCAGCACCTCCTCGGATATGGATGACAGGTCCACGGTGTACTCCCTCCCGAGGAGGGGGTTGTAGATCCCGATGCCCTCCACCCCTTCGTACCTGGAGCGTTCGTTGGAGTGCATGCCCATGAGATAGTACACCAGGACCTGGAGCAGGTTGTCCCTGGTGGGAGGATACTTGGATACTTTGATGTCCCACAGCCTGTCGGTGCAGAGGACGTCCGCATCCCCCTTGCAGATGCAGTCTGTGTACGCTCCGGGGAAACAGACCTCGATGTCCGTGACCGGATGGCGGGCCATGAATGCCACCGTCCTCTTGGATGCCTCCAACAGGATGTCCGCCTCATCATCGGAGATGTCCGGGTCGGCCGGTCCGTGGGGGAAGCGTCCGGAGCGGAAGAGCTCGTCGTAGGATGATATGGCGTACATGATGCCGATGCGCCTCCTCTCATCCCCTTCGGTCCTGAGACGGTTGCAGAGGTCCAGATAGTCCTCCCTCTGCTGTTCGGTCATCCTCACCAACCCCATCCTGGAGACCTCGGTGGCCTTGGAGGCATCACCGGTGTACAGGAACGTTGCGTAGTACTGGACGCATTGACCGACCACATCGGACCTGAGTGAAGGGGGTACGGTGATGACACCATCATCGGTGACGACATCCTTCACAAGGGACATCCGGACGTACCCTCCCTTGGGAGGCACGATGGAGGCGATCCTGGCGGTGACGTTGCACCCCTTCCTGGGCTCCACGGGTTTGAGGACCGGGTTGGGTCCCAGACGGCCGTCGCACACATCGACCAGGAAGTCCGATGGTCCGAGACGATTGACCCTCTCGTGGACGTACAGCGCATTGTCGAAGGTGACCGTGTCATTGTGGAGGTTGCCGGCCCATTCGTACCTGATGCGGGCGTAATCGATCTTGGAGGGGGTTCCGTCTATCTTGGGCTCTCCCCTGCGTGTGAGTTCCGAGGAGACCACGGTTATCCTCTCCCCGTGGAGTCTGATGAGTCCTGATTCGTATGCCATGGTCACTCCATTGTCCGGTCGGAATATCAAGATGGACCGGCGGTTTAGGTTCTGCGATGTTAACGGCATTGAGGGAACCCGCCCCGAAGAGCGGTAATCGGTTTGCCGACGTGTTCAGAGAAGTGAATCATCGTGGACCGCAAGGGGTTCGTTGTAGGGTTCGTACTCGAACATCACCTCGATGTCATCGATGTCCGAACCGGTCGGGACCTGGATGACACATGCGGATGATCCTGTGGCCCCCTGGGTGACGGTGGCCTCGGAGTATCCTGTGACGAGGGTCGAGTAGTATGACGACTGATCGTAGAGGAGCCCTCCGATACGGGCCTTCCAGTCGAAGTCCGAACTTCCCAGCGAGACGCCGCCCGCCACGGAATCGTTGGCCACCCTGTAGGTGACCTTCAGGAACCTCATGCCCTTGTCCGCATCGACGTACTGTCCCACCTGGGAGTCGCTGACGAACTCGATGGTGTAGTCGTAACGGTAGGATTGGGGCGACTTGGTGACCTTCTCCACCTTCACGGTGTCGTCCCTGACCAGGTCGGGGCTGCCGATGGTGTATTCCTGGGAGACGGTGATGTCAGAGAGGATGACAGATGAGGGGATGCTGTAGACCAGTGTCTGGGAACCTGTCTCACCCTTCTCCACCTCGGATAGTACGTATCCGGGGTGACTGTAGGTGTCCATGGTGTATGTGTAGGTGATACCGTTGACATAGAGGTCCCACTCCCAGGTCATCGGGTTGGTGCTCACATCGGAGTAGTATCCGTCGTTGGTCACGGTGTAGGTGAGCAGGGCCCACTGCATCCCATCGGTGGGCCTCTCGTTGAACCCGTTGTCGTTGACGAAGGTGTCCGTGAGTTCGATGTCGTAGTTGTAACGTGCGTCGGGACCGTCTGATCCCGAGAATGCGAAGACCGCCACCAATGCGATGACGGCCAATACCGCTATGCCTGCCAAGGCCTTCTTGGTCAACATAGATGGAATTAGGAATTAGAAGTATATATCTAATATCCTAAGTCCAAGGATGAATGTACATCAGGATCCGTTCATAAGAGCCTCCACCCTGCGGACGATCTCCTCCATCGGGACCCTGTCCACCTCCACGGTGCCGACACCGTTGGAGAGGTACTGGATGAAACACCTCACAGGCTTTCCTGTGGCGGCCTCCGCCGCATATGCGTAGACCGACAGTTGGACAGCATACTCGTCCCTCAGACGGTCGGTGGCATCGGTCTTCCAATCGTGGACCTCCACATGGTCGTCGAACTCGGCATAGAGGTCGATCCTCCCCGACAGGATGCATCCGGTGCCCTCAACGGGCAGCCTGCATTCCAGTTCCGTCTCTGTCCGGGCACCCTTCAGCCCCTCCAGGACCTGGGATATCCTCTCCGTCTCACCGTACCTGCATCTGGAGGTGTCGGTGTTTATGCCCCAGACCATGTCCTCGGCCACCAGGTGGATGTCGTTGCCGTAGTCCACACCGTGGCCCTCCTCATCGGATGGTTCCTCGGGGAAGGACATGATCGAATGCACACCTATGACCCTCCTCTCCATCGGGGGGACCTCGAACTCCGGACGGTCCACCAGGACCTCCGCTCTCCCTAACTCGATCCTCCCGGGTTCGGGGACCTCCGAGAACCCCGCACCGAGATGGTCCATCATCTCATCCACGAACCTGTGCCTGTCCCCGTCGCAGACCATTGTGATGTACTGCTTGGCACGGGAGAGTGCCACGAACAGGAGCCTGCGCTCCTCACTGTAATCAGTGGACCTGACCAACCCGCACAGGGCGGTGCTCCAGGAGTCGAACTCCCTCGAATAGCCGTTGCCCACATCCACGATCTCCTTCTTACAACGCAGACCGGCGGGTTCGTTCAACGTGAAGAGCGGGTTCCCTCCGGAGATGAAGGGGATGGTCTTATGGGTCACGTACGGGATGATGACCACCGGGAACTCCCTGCCCTTGGCCTTGTGGATGGTCATCACCCTCACCGATCCACTATCTTCGGCGGAATCCACCTCGCAGGTCCTCTCCGCCAGGATGTCCGCCTCCATCACGGTGATGATGTCCGCTATGGACATCATGGAGGCCTCATGCATCCCGGAGTAATGGGTGATGATAGTGTTCACTATGTCGGGATCCAGACCGTCATAGAATGAGAACAACGTTGTCAGGAGCTCGGTGAACCTGCGGGTGCATCCGCAGAGCAGTTCCCTCCTCTCCCTGATGATGGCGGGCACCTGGGAATGATGTCCGATGCCCCTCATCTCCTCCATGGAGTATCCGAGGTCGTCCAGGATGGTGATGTACCCCAGCCTGTTGGATTCGTTAAGGACATATCTCAACCAGGCGAGGGCCAGTTTCCCCTCGCGGGTGGACATGACCTCCACCTCACCGGTTAGATGGACCGGGACCTCACCCTTCAGGGCTCTGAGTATCGCACGGCAGTTGTTGTTGGTCCTGCACAGGACGGCGATGTCCGAGGGTTCCAACTTCTTTAGCTTTCCCTCGGAGGATTTGACATGATAACGTCCCTCGGAGAGGTAATCCCTGATGACCGACACGACGGCACCGGCCTCCAGTTCCTTGGTGGCGGTGTGGATGAACCTCACATGCGTGTCCGATGAGGTCAGTTCCGGACGTCCGTCGATGACGAAGTCCCTCCTGAGACGGGACATCGTCTCCGGATCCCCGAGGGCCTCGTCGATCTCATCATCCCCCATGCCGGTGCCCATGAACAGGAAACCCGGGTCGATGTACTCCGATTCCGAACCCCTCAGGAACAGGGATTGGTATGACGCATCGAGGACCCTGTCCGAGGAACGGTAGTTCCTCCTGAAGGCCCTCTCCTTGATCTCCGGGATGGCGAAGGGGATCCTGACATCGTCGTCGTTGAGGAAGTCCCTGAAACACCTCACCCTCTCACCGAAACGGAGGATGTTGTCCACGTCGGAGTACCTGAAACCGTAGATACCCTGCTTCCAATCACCGACCACACACAGATTGGGTTCGGACAGGAGCATCAGGGAGATCATCATCTGGAGTGCGTTGGTGTCCTGGAACTCGTCGATGATCATGTAACGGTACCTGTTGGCCTCCCTCAGCTCCCTGCTGTTGTGGAGTACTGTGAACGCCAGGACCTCGGCGAGGCCGAAGGTCAGACGGTTGTCGGAGAGGGACCTGCGGATGTACGCCAGATAGAGGTCGTGGATGAAGGATATGAGCTCCGACCTGTCGGTGCGGACCGCCTCCTCGACCATCTCAGGGGGGAGACCTTTCATTCCCGCGGGGAGCTCCCTGCGTATCCAGTCCTTGTCCCCATTCCTGTAGGCGGCGAAGAGGGCGGACTGTCTGGAGTTGATGCCTTTGGAACCCATGGTGTCGTTGAGGGGCTCCAACATCTCCAGGGTCCTCTCCGCATCACCGTTCATGACCTCGTCGCAACGGTACCCGAACCATCCCCCTGCGACGGGGACGATCCCGCGGCACATCAGATCGGACAGGAGGTCGTAGATGCTGTCGGCACGGTTGGCCATCAGCGGTGACACCTTGGGATAATCATCCCCACGGTTCAACAGGAAGTCATCGAGGAAACGGGTGAAGTGCTCCAGATTGACGGAATCGCTCTCGACCAACCTGACGCTCCTGGATAGGCCTGTGTCCTCGATGCCGAAGAACCTTCCGACCTCACCCGCGAACTCCATGACTATGGCGAGACAGAGGGAGTCGAAGGTCCTGGCAAGGATCCTGTCCGAATGCTCCGACGGAACCAACCTTCCGAGACGGCCCGCCATCTCCTCGGCGGCACCGTTGGTGAAGGTGACCATCAGCACATCCTCCGGAGGCACACCCGAGGCGATGATGTTCGCATAACGGTGGATCATGGTCTCGGTCTTCCCGGTACCGGGTCCGGCATCCACAACCATCATGCCGTCGATGTCCTCGGCGATGTCCCTCTGTTCATCGTTCGGTGTCCATTCACTCATCACCGTCACCTCCCTCCTCCGCCTGCACGGCGGACCTGGTGCACAGGGAACGGTACTCGCACCCCTTGCATTCACCCATGGGACTGCGTGGGAAGGAGGTGTGTGATTGCTCCGTCATTGTGCAGTGCATCTCCGCCACGACGGAGACGAACCGCTCCAGGGAGGAACGGGGGATGTCCACGGTCCGCGAGTTCTCGAAGTAGGGTGATGTGCATTCGGATTTCCTCAGTGCGATGTATGTGTCCACGGCCTTGTCCGTGAGGATCGGCAGACCCTTGATCACCTTGGCACGGAGCTGTTTGTTGTTCAACCAATCCCTTTTGGACTTGTGACCTTGGATCTCCTCCACCGCACGTTCCATCGCTGCATACTGAAGATCGTCGAACATCGCCCCGCCCTCATCGACCTGTGCATCCTCCACCCTTCCGCGGATGTAATCGTCACTGGTCCCGGGCATGATACGGATCCTCAGGATGCTCCTTGAGATGTCGTAATCCGGATCGGAGCACTCGGTGTCGTTGGCCATTGGATAGAACAGGTCGAACTCGGTGATGGGTTCGGTACCGTCGGAATGCTCCGATGCCATGTACAGGTAGAACAGGGCCTGGCAGTCGTAGTATTCGTGACGTTTCAACCTCTTTCCTATCTCGAACCCCTTTATGACATCGGAGGGGGTCTTCATCCTCCTTCCTGTCTTGTGGTCGTAGACACGACCGTTCCACACCAGGTCGAAACGTCCCTCCATCGGTCTGTCGACGGATTGGTGCTTGGATTCGCAGCATGTGCTGGATTCGGTCACGCCCAGTTCGTCCATCAGGGGGTTGTCACCCTTGGTTATGGGACGGTCCAACGGAACCCTGACATCCAGATGCTCCATGAAACGGCGGATCATGTCCATCTCCAGGACCATACGGCAGGAATCGAGTTCCTCCAGGACGGGGGAGGATATTCCGGAGTAGATGCCGTTGACCCTCTCCGCGTAACGGGGGATGTCCTCCGCCCTGACAAGGTCCCTGTGTGTGGCGCAGAGTTCGGCGAAGTCGTGGATGAGGTCCCCGAACAGGAGGTTGTCCTCGTCGGACGATCCGATGAGCCTGCCGAACATGAACCTCTTGGGACAGAACGCGTACTGGTTGAACGAGGTGGCGGAGAAGTCCCTGTCATAGGGTGCGGCAAGGGACCTGAGACTGTCGTCCCTCCCCAGACCTCCGCCGGAGGTTCCTCCGGCCCACATGACCTCCTTCGGCTTCCCGCCATCCGGCAGGATGTCCCTGAAGCTCTTCGGTGTCCCCTTGAGTCCGAAGACCTTGGCGAATGTGGAGCAGGGTTCCGGATCCTTCCCGTTCCTGGACCTGTTCACGAGGTAGAACCTCACATCCCCCTGCTGCAGGAGGATCGACATCCTGTAGGCCTCCCTGTCCAGTTCATCCTGGGGGTCCAGGTAGTCCTTGCCGGCCACGTCCAGGTCCCAATCACGACCCATCCCGAGATAGATGACCACGGAGCGGTCGATGTACGCCGAGTTAGAGCAGTCGGCCAGGAGCACCCCGTAACGTTCATCCTCGGGGACGTCCGGTTCCGCGAGGTCGACGTTGTCGATCAGATAGAGGAGGTTGCCGTAGGATGCCCGGGTTATGGTGGAGCCCATCATGCGGGACCTCTCCAGGACCCTCCTCAGATGGGGGTCGGGCCTGTCATGGAAGAGGATCTCCATGAGGGAACCGAAGGCGAATGTGCGGATGTCCCTCATCACGTTGCGGAGGTCGTCGGCACGTCCGTCCATGGATGCGCCGTAGACGTATGCCCCGGGGATCTTGGAGAACAGGTAGTTCTCATTACCCTCGCGGATGGTCCCGCCGAATGCTGTTATGGTCTCGGTGACGCTGCGCACACGGATGATATCATAATCCAGTGAGAGTTCTATCAAACGGAGGAAGTCCCTGACACGGACCAGCTGTCTGGTCTCCATCCTGTTGACGAAGGGTATCCCCTTACGGTAGAGTTCGGAGCGGACGGAGTCGAGGATTGGGGAACCGGGGGCGAGAACGATGGCGAAGGATTCCGCCTTACAGGGATCGATGAGGTCCACGGCGTTGACTGCGAGTTGGCGGTCGTTGCCGACCGCGTATATGTTATCTATGATGGGGGGACCGGAGGGTCCGATGTCGATGATGTCCATGGATTGGGACACCATGTTCTTGTCCAGGTTGTCGAAGAGGTCGATGCCGATGACGCCGATCCTCTTTCCTTGGAAGAAGGGGAAGGTGTCGGCGGGGAACCCGTTCATGAGGTTCTCGATCACCGGACACTTCCTGAAGGAGTTCCATACGGCCTTGGAACGTTTCGTATGGAGGAACCTGTCGGGTTCGGAGGTGTGACGGAGCATGTCCCGGATGGCGGTGACCTCGCCGTGGATATAGCGGAGGTCGGTGATGCCGGTGTCACGGGAGATCATGTCGATGAGTTCGACATCGTCGGCTGGACGTCTTCCGTAGAACTGGGGGAAGAAACGGGTTGCGAGTTGACGGGGAGTGACACATAACCGCCCCAAGGTCGGTCCGGGATTGCGTCTGTTCAAGGACGTGGTCAGGGAGATATCAGAGGCGATCAGGAGGTCGTAGTTCCCGAAATCCTCACATATCTTATCGAAATCGACCATTCTCCCGACAGATGTCTGTACCTCTTCTTCCGTCATCATGTTGATGATGTGCTCCATTCTTTTCTAAGTATTCCACGCTTCTCCAGATTCCCCATTTCGGTAGCTGGTACCCTTGTGGAGGGCCAGCATCTGGAGACCTTAC
>CAZWKY010000054.1:0-8234 GCA_964634095.1 uncultured Methanomassiliicoccales archaeon
GTTCGAAACGTCGTTCACCATCCGTATCGCCGTGGTCATGATCCCGTTCTTAGCTTATCATTCTTATGAACATCCAACATCAATCCCTGAACATGGAGATGATATGGAGGGGCGTATCAAACCGTCAGTTCTGACCGTATATCCCATCCATCCGGTCGTTTCCCATGAAGTTATGCTATCACCTTTAATTGTATCACGTATTCGGCCTGGAAAGTGGCAATCCTGATATACTCATGAGAGGTAACAGACCTTCATGGCATTCGCTATCATGCCCTGTTCCTATTGTGGTGGGGCTACCGAACCCTACGATGACGGATCGGACATCTGTCAGAGTTGCGGGAAGAGAATCTACAAATCCCGTTCCGACCTCATGACGTTCGCCCGCGCCGTCGACAGGGGTGAGGATTTCGGCCCGATCATCGACATGATCAGCGATGACAACGTCCCCAAGGCCCTGACGACCATCAACACCATCCTCGAGGAGAACCCCGAGGACAGGGATGCGTACTTCGTCAGGGGATTGGTCTGGTCCAAGATGGGCGAGGACGGGAAGGCCCTCATCGATTGGAAGAAGGGTCTGGAACTGATGGACACGTTCTGCAACATCGATGCGTATGTGTGCCTCATCGGGAGGAGCATCTCGGACCTGATCCTGTACAAGGAACAGGAGTTCATCACCTTCGAGCAGATCAAGTTCATCGACCGCGTCGGGGAGATCCTGTACGAGTGCACCGGTGATTCCTGCAGGATGATCCTGTACTACACGATATTCAAGATCTACACACAGACCCTGGATTCCATGGAGATCGGATGCGATGACTCCCTCTTCCTGGACATCGTGCCCGGAATGTTCCGCAGGATCATCGAGTACTGCAGGAACTATCCCGTTCTGATCGGTCTCATCGACGGATTCCTCTCCAGGATGGAGTACAGCGACGAGACCTATGAGGAGGACGACAACTACGAGTGCCACCTCTACAACCTGGTCAGACTCTACATAGAGGCATACACCAAGGACTTCACGGAGGAGGACGTGGACAGGATCATGCTCCACTGGAACGACAGCAACATGAAGGAGCTGGCGGACCAGTTCGAGATGATCGCCTCGTGCGTCGTGGACCCGTCCATGTTCAACAAGTTCAAGCTCCTCAGGAGCACCGGGGACGACAAGTGTGAGGACCTCACATATGCGGTCAACGACTATGTGAAGACATATCTCGCCCTCGATGGGGACCCCTCGGACATCGTCAAGATGCTCCAGTGATCCTTTCTCACGGACGACATACAGGGATCAGAGCATCCCCGTGTGGTCCAGGACTATCTTCACCCCGATGAGGATCAGTATCAGCCCTCCGACCAGTTCGGCCCTGCTTCCGTACCTGTCACCGAACCTGCTACCGATCCACACGCCGAACATCGATATCAGCATGGTGATGACACCGATGACGACTGCGGGTCCGACTATACCCCCACCGGTCATCGCCAGGGATATGCCCACGGCCAACGCATCGATGCTGGTGGCCACCGCCAGGAGCAGCATCGTCCTGAAACCGAGGTCGTCATCGACACCCTCGTCCTCATCGGAGAGGGATTCGCGAACCATGTTCGCACCGATCAGGAACAGCAGGATGAAGGCGATCCAATGGTCGTAATCGGCGATCAGGTCGTAGAACGCGGAACCCGCGACATATCCTATCACGGGCATCACACCCTGGAAGATACCGAACCACAGCCCGATGATGAGTGCGGCCCTCACAGTGATCCTCCTCAGGGCGAGACCTTTGCATATGGACACCGCGAAGGCATCCATGGCCAATCCTATGGCGAGGAGGAGTACGGTGATGACTTCCATGACACCTGATTCCGGTCATAGGGATAAAACTGTCGTGGTGTCAGAAGAAATCACCGAGACGGGAGGCCGCCCTCGAGGACAGCTCCTTGACCGTGTCCCTTGAGGATATCTCACCCCAGAGCATCTCGGAATCGGGATCGTATGCACGCCCCATCCTGGCCGTGGGGTCGGAACGGTTGGCGTAGCAGTAGATGCACCCGTGGTCGCAGGTGTCGTATTCACCGATGTCGATGCTCTTCACGCATCTGCAACCGTCCCTCAACGGGGTGTCCATTGTCTCATACGGGATGTTCAGGGAGCGCATCATCTCCTTGTCGAGACAGCCCCTGCGCTGTATCCCGAACCCCTCCAGGTCCAGCTTCGAACAGCAATGGGTGAGTGTGATGCCGTGGTCCTCCGCGACCTTCGATGCCATCCTGGCGAAATCCAGCATCTCCTGCTTAGAGACCGGACGGATGAGACCCTGCTCCTGGAACCTGCTCAGCTTTCCATAGGTGTCCACGAAACTGAAGATGCACCTGTCGGTCCATTGGGATGCCTCCCCACAGAGCATGTCGAACTTCCTGCGGTGGTAGTCGAGACCCATGGACCCGTTGAATATCACCGGATCGTACCTCCAGGTCATCCTGTCCCTGCCTATCCTGTCGGATATCCCGATACAGGAGTCGTTGATGTCACCCTTCGGTCTCATGTTGGGTTCGATCGACCTCCCGTATGGCGTGAGTGTGACCTGGAAGATGTACATGTGCCCCATTGACCCTATCTCCCTCAGATGCTGGACCATCGGTCCGGGGTCCTTGGTCACGAAGACTATGCAGTCCACATTGGACCTGGAGAGATCCACCCTGTGCACCAGGTTCCTGCTCATGGGGTTCCTGACCAGCACGCTCCCGGCCCTCAGGCGGTTCATGAACCACTCCGAATGGAACGCGGGGATGTCCGTACGGCGGCTGGCGCAGATGATCATACCTCAGATAATGATGACCGTTTATGTGAAACCAGCAGTCCGCGTCATGGGCGGTCGTCGGAAGTCTTTATACCCCCGAGGGGGATGGTGTGATGATGAGCACCCCGCACATCTTCTCCTACATCACACTCATCGGGACCGTCAGCATATCCGACGACGGAGACGGCGGTATCACAGGGATATACCTCCCCAACAGCAACCTCCCGGCCATGGAGGACAGGGAGACCGATGCGATAGCCGAAGCCGCGGGGCAGATCGGGGAGTACCTGTCGGGCAAACGCAGGACGTTCGAACTCGAACTGTCCTATGGGGGATCGGAATTCCGCACCGCGGTGATGGATGCTCTGAGGGGGATACCCTACGGCGAGGTCCGTACGTACAGGGAGGTGGCGGAGATGGCCGGTTCACCCAACGCGTTCCGTGCCGTGGGAACCGTGTGTTCCACGAACCCCCTGCCGATCGTGGTCCCCTGCCACAGGGTGGTTCCGTCATCGGGCGGATTGGGGAGCTATTCCGGAGGTGCGTCGTTGAAGAGACGCCTCCTGGACCATGAGAGGACGATGGGATGATAGACTACAGACGGATGATCGATGCCGCCGTCGATGGAAAGTACGCAGAGTTCTCGGGCAAACTGATGCCCGGGAAGGAGAGGGTGCTCGGAGTGAGGATCCCGGAGCTCAGGAGGATCTCCAAACTCATCATCAAGGATGATTGGAGGTCGTTCCTCTCGGATGTCCCCGAATGTTACGAGGAGGAGGTGCTCAGGGGATTGGTGATAGCCGCCGCCAAGACCGATGTGGAGGAGAGGATCGCACTCACGGAGGATTTCCTCCGGTACATCGACAACTGGGCCACCTGCGACATATTCTGCACCTCGTGGAAATTCTCCAAGAAGGAGTCCGACAGGGTGTGGGAGTACTTCTCCGGACTGATGGACACCGATGACGAGTTCAGGATGAGGGTGTCCGTCGTGATGAGGATGTCCCACTTCATCGATGACGACCACATCGGCCGGCTGTTGGAGGACATCGCCGCCCACGACCATCCCGGATACTATTACAGGATGGGTGCGGCATGGGCCGTGTCCGTGTGCTTCGTGAAGTATCCGGAGGAGACAAGGGGACTGTTGGAGTCCGACCGTCTGGAGGTCTGGACCCGCAACAAGTCCATTCAGAAGATAAGGGAGTCCCTCCGCGTACCCGCGGAGGTGAAGGAGGAGCTGAGCGCCCTCAGGCGCAGAGCTCCCTGATGAGCCTCTCGATCTCGTCGGCGTTCTCGTTGCCGACACGTGCGCCCTTCCTCTCGAGGAAGGCCCAACCGCGCCTCTCGACCTCTTCCCTGAAGTCGGGACTGGTCACCGCGATGACGGCACCGTCCCTGATCAGGTCGGCCTCGAGGAACATGGCGAACATGTCCTTGGGGACACAGAAGATGGTCTTGTCGAAGGGCTGGGTCAGATAGGACACCTGCTCCACGAACTGTTTCCTCTCCTCGCAGTCCTGATATCCGGCCTTGTCGGACATGACCTCGTCGTATCCGGTGATGTTGTAGTTACCGGGGACGAAACCGTACTTGGTGGTGATGACACCGAAGGACACATCGCAGAGCTTGTCGCCGTTGTCCTTCACGGCGGTGTCGAGACGTGCCACCAGCTTCTTGACCTCGGTCATCCTGCCCTCGAACATCTCGAACGCCGTGCGCAACCTGTTCTTGTCGGTGAACACGGTCGAATCGTTGGTGACGATCAGGATCCTCTTGCTGATCACCGTCTCCGTCCTGAGTTTCACAGTCATGTCAGAGCCTCTTCGAACCGAGCCTGTAGGCTATGCTGCAGTTACCTTCGGCGGACACCATGCAGGGTCCCATGGGGTTCATGGGCTTGCAGACCTTCCCGAACATGGGGCACTGCTCGGACCTTATGAGTCCCCTGAGGACGTCTCCGCACCTGCATCCCTTGGCCTCGGCCTCCACCTCGGGGGTGAGCCTGAGGATGTCCTCGTGGACCTTGGTGGCATCGTGGTCCTGGAACTTGGGCTTCAGGGCCAGTGCGCTCTTGGGGATCACGGGGAATCCCCTCCACGAACGGTCCACGGGCGTGAAGGTGTCGTCCAGGAGCTCCATGGCCTTGGGGTTGCCCTCGGGCCTGACCAGACGGGTGTACTCGTTCTCCACCTCGGCCCTGCCGTCCCTGATCTGCTTGCAGAGCATGTAGCAGGACATGAGGATGTCAAGGGGCTCGAACCCGGCTATGACCTGGGGCACGGCGTGGACCTTGCAGAACTCGTTGAACATACCGGTGCCGGTGATGACCGCCACGTGACCGGGCTGGATTATACCGTCCAGCTTGGTCTCCCCCAGACTGAATATGGTGTCCAGGATGGGGGGACAGATCCTGTGGCAGCTGTAGACGCTGAAGTTCTCGGGACAGTCGTCCTTGTGCAGGGGCACGCAGGTGGACGGGGCGGTGGTCTCGAAACCCACACCCACGAACACCAGGGGCTTCTCCGGCTGCTCCCTTGCCATGGCCACGGCATCGTCGATGGAGTAGACGATCCTCACGTCGGCACCCTCGGCCTTTGCCTGGAACAGGGAACCGATGGTGGTGGGCACCCTCATCATGTCACCGAACGCCGTCACCGTCACACCGTTCCTGGCGAGTGTGATCGCATCGGCGATCTCGTGGCTGGTGGTGACGCACACGGGGCATCCGGGGCCCTGGGCGATCTCCACGCCCACATCGTTGAGCATCTCCTCCAGGCCGAAACGGACTATGGTGTCCTGGTGCGTTCCGCAGATGTGCATGAACTTCACCTTGAGGTCCATGTCACGGATCCCGTTGAGGATCTTCTTGGCCGTCTCCTCGTCTCTGTACTTGAACATCAGTCTGCCTCCTCTATGTCCATGCACTTGATGGTGCATGACTGCCCCTTCGTGATCTGCACATGGCCCCCGCATTCGGGACAGGCCAGTACAGGTATGGAATGGGTGTCGAAATCCGGGTCGGTGAGGACCTTGGCAGGTCCCCAGTACCCGCATGAATCGCATCTGAGCTCTATGGGCTCGTGTTCCACGATGAACTCGGATCCCTCCAGTATGGTCCCTCTGGTGACTATCTCGTAGGCGAAGGCCATCTGCTCCTCACCCAGGTTGGTGAGGTCGCCGATCACGGCCGTGACGCTGTTGACCTTCTCCACTCTATATCTCCCCAGTTCCGCGATCACTGCGTCTACCAGGCTGGTTACCACCGATACCTCGTGCATCGGAGTAGGGTATCCAGCACCCTCACTTAAACCATGGGAATGGAACGGAAGGGGGCGGGCGATGTTTGCTTGACAATATCAGATGGATAATAATGCCCAGATTATCCTCTATCATTTTTAATCCCATGTAAAAATTGATTTTCAACAATAAAAACACCCCGTAAAAATTGATAATAATCAATTAATTCCCCCTGTAAAAATTGATATATAGAACTCAACAGATAGAGAAGCATGGAGCGAAAGATTACAAAAAAACTGGAAGAATGGAAAGAGAACCCAAATCATAAACCACTCATCCTGACCGGTTGTCGTCAAATCGGAAAAACATACTCCGCTTTAGAATTCGCAAAAACACACTACAGTAGCTATGCATACATCAACTTTGAAACAAACCCTGAAAAGAAAAAACTGTTCGACGGATCTCTAGAATATGATGATCTCATCCCCAAGATATCGTTGTCAGAAAAGGTCGGATTCATAGAATGCAATTCCATCATCATATTTGATGAAATCCAAGACTGTGGTAATGCATATTCCGCTCTGAAACCATTATCATTCGGTAAAAAAATCGATATAATAGCATTAGGCTCATTTCTCGGAGTAAATCTGGATGATGACGATAGCAGGATTTCTCCGTTAGGCTACGTCAACATTGAACGCATGTATCCACTTGACTTCGAAGAATATCTATGGGCAATGGGTGTGGATAAAGAATTAATCAACATCGTCAAAGATGATATCAAAAACCATACGGCAGTGGACGAATATTTTAACAGAATCCTAATAGACCACTACAGGAGGTTTATCATCGTAGGAGGAATGCCAGAAGCCGTCAGAATCTACTCTGAGACAAAGGACTACGCCCAGACACATCATGCACTTGATGAGATTGTCAACATCCTGAAGAAAGATGCAGGCCGTTATTCGACAAAAACTGGTCGCACAAAAATAAATGCGTGCATAGACTCCATCCCTGCACAGTTATCTCATGAAAAGAAAGAATTTACCTATTCCGAAATAGAGAAAAAGAAAAATGTCGGAAAAAAAGTATATGGCAGTTCCCTCGATTGGTTGGAGAATGCAGGCATAATATATCGTTGCTACAACGTTACAGAACCTGCTCTCCCGCTATCTGCAAGGGTTAAAGAGAGTAGTTTCAAGGTCTATCTGAATGACACAGGCATCCTAATCCACCTTATGGATGACGTAGAACCCGCAGCAGTTGCTCTCGGAGACCCTTACATAAATCACGGGGCAATAATGGAAAATGCAGTATTATCTGACATTCTGAAAAAGGGGTACAAACCATTTTTCTACTCCAAAAAGGATAGTACTCTAGAAATCGATTTCGTCATCAGCAGAAACAACAAGATCGATCTGATTGAAGTCAAATCAGGGATCAACAAACGTGCTAAATCCCTAAAAACACTCATAGAACAAAGAATCGATCACAGAAGAGGATTCAAGGTCATGATAGGAAACGTCCTGACAGAAGATAACGGAATCGTCCACCTACCAATTTACGCCTTCGGCCTGATGGAACCGAAGACGATAGAAAACATACCGCCTGCCCCAGATGCAGAAGAAATAAACAAAATCTTCAAAGAATATAAAAAGCAAAGACAGACACAAAGCAACGTGTAATCGGGTTGGCCTCCCGGGATCGGTGTCCCGGGAGGGTTTTAGGTTGTTGGTGGGATCAGTCTGCCCTTCCCCTCACAAGGAAGATGACGACCGCTATCGCGATCAGGACCGCGGCGATGACGATGTAGATCCAGGGGAAGTCCGCCTGGGCGATGATTATCACATCGCCGGTCAACTCATCTATCTCCACGGAGGACCCGTCGACATACTGTGATGTGACATCCGCCCCGCCCATGATGACCTTCAGGGAGACACCGCTCCATCCGAACACGGGGGAGAAGGAGACCGAGATGGAATCCCTGTCCAGAAACTCGGATGAGATGTCCACCCTGCTCAGGTCGTAGGACACATTGTAGAGTCTGTCACCGGTGATCTCGATGACGGTGTCCCTGCTTATCCCCGACAGGGTGTAGACACCGTTGACAGGTGGGATCTTGGTTGTACCTGCGGATGCCTGGATGCTGTCGGTGTCGAACCTGTATCCATCCATCACCGAGACCGTGAAGGATAT
>CAZWKY010000055.1:0-8124 GCA_964634095.1 uncultured Methanomassiliicoccales archaeon
AAACAGGTTTCGTATGAACCAAAATCTCATCCTTCGCAAAATCCTTTCCTTTTTCATTCATTCTTTCAGATTATCGGTGATTTTCTGATACGGATAACTTTCCTATCTTTCCGGTAAGGTATCTGTATAGATCATCGTCGATCGTGTCGTGTTGGACACGCAACTTATCTCATCCTCCACATCTGGTGTTGTTTGCAGTTCAGGTGATGATCCTGTCCATTCAAACAATGTCTGGATGGTTCCATGGTGTGTCGTTTCGATCATTCCTGTGGATTCTGTTGTAGGATGACTACAAAGTGACATGTGGCATGTTAGGAATGTTTATATACTATAAAGATATCAAAGATTTTGTTGGGCAGGTAGATCAGTTGGAAGATCGTTACCTTGGCATGGTAGAGGCCGCGAGTTCGAATCTCGCCCTGTCCACCATTCTTTGATTTCAATCGTTGTATTTCAACGACCTCATTCCATGGTATCTGTATGTTTCAGTGCCATCTTTTGTCTCTGAACTGCTTCCTGACGTTGTATAGGTAGAATCTGCGACTGTTATTGGTCCCCATCTCGAACACCGTTCCTTCTTCCTCCATATGAATTAGGGCACGTAGTGCTACAGTAGGTGATACCAGGAGCCTCTCCGATATCAGGGGTAGATTGGCTCCAGGACGGGCTGCAAGGACCTCTGCAATGCGTCTTGGCAGGTCCTCATGGTCTCTGCCATCTTGGATCACCGATGGGCAGAACACGAGGAAGAAATCATCAGTCTTGCACATCAGGGGAATCTGACCTGTGCGGAGATATGAGTCCTTTATCGCCCTGACTCCGCAGAAGTGGAGATGAACTCTGCCCAGATCCCTCAGTAGGTTGGCTAACCTCTTATTGCGGGGGCTGGTCGTTGCACCCATATCCCATCTCTCCGGTTCGATCATGCCTCCGGGAGATATCACGGTCAGACATCTGTTCCCAAGTTCAATGGTCACATCCCTCATCCAAGAGATGTCGAAGTGGATTGCCGCATTGAGAACTCCCTCTTCCAATGCCTTCTTCGGGAACTTCCTCAGAAGTCCCGTACGACCTTTGATCCTGACACGCGGATTGATACTGTCCATGACCTTCAGTACATCATCCACCTGTTCGAGGATCGACCCCGTACATCTGTAGACCTCACCATATAGGTCTGATACGATCTCAAATGACCAGGGGCATTGATCGGAGATCATCAGTGCGAAATTGTTGTAGAGCCCCTCCTCGGTCCTAAGAGGCAGTTCACCGAACCGTGTCGGCCCCAGAGATTTCTTTACCATTGCTTCCGCAGTTCTGAAAGTAAGATCCTGTATCACCGATGTGAACGATTCGGACGAGGCCATGATGATTCTCAGGATGTTCTTTCTTAAGCCAATTCATCGGATGGTGTAAGATGTGGTTGTTTCCACTGGAAAAACTGATGCGGTGTTTTCGGCATCATATGTGTCGAGTATCACTCATGATAGCTCCAGCTCAAATAGTCTCCACGGCTATCTGGTGTTCAGGTGAATATCATGGTTCAGATACCTGAGAATGTACTTGCCAAGTTGGCAGAGCAAACCGCTGTCAAGACCCTTGTAACCGCATCTGCCGATGGGATGCCCCATGCAATCGTCTGCGGGAGCATCATCGCACCCTCTGCGGACAAGATTGTCGTAGGTGAGGTTCTGATGAAGAGGGCCTCCGCCAACCTCCAGTCCAACCCCAAGGCCGCAGTGCTCGTCACTGTCGGACCGGAGTCTTATGAGATCGTCCTGTCCAATCCCGTCCGCATCGCAGAGGGGCCCATGCTGGATCAGATGAACGAGAACCTTGCCAAGGTCCACCTTCAGGCCAGGGCACTCTGGGCATTCGATGTGGCAGAGGTCTATAACGAGGGTGCCGTTCCCGAGGCCGGTTCGAAGATCGCTTGATTCGGTCGATTGAAACCATTGCCCGTCGTTTCGACGGGTATCATTTTATCCTCCTTGTGTCGATGCGCATCCATGGATTCGAGTGATATCACATCGTGGGTCGATGCGAACCTCCCGGAGACCATCCTTTTGATAGGGGGCGTATTGGCTATCCTGATCGCTCTCTTCTACGTCAAGAACAAGAGTTCGTGGAAATACAAGGGGATGATGTTCCTAGGATTCCTATTCGGTATCCTGATGGCCGTGGAGGCCATTGCCACCTATGGGGAATGGCGTCTGGCAACGTCCGTCTTCGTGGCGGTTGCCGCATTCGCTCTTCTGATACGTCCCTTCCGTGAGGTGCATTTCGCCATCATCCTGTCTTTCCTGGTGATGGTGATAATCTATCTGGCCATGGGGCAGTTCGCAGGCTACATGCTCTTCGACGAGATCGATCTGACCGTTTTGTCCGAAGGATGGCCCAGGATCATCGTGGCCTTCATCGCCGGTGCGTTCGTATATATGATCACGAATTTCGCAGAGGGGATCGTCAAGATGTTCGGGAAGCTTCTCAACTTCTGGCCGATCCTGTTCGTCCTGGGTCTTCTCTGTATCGTGGAAGCCGGGTTGATGCTCACTGGAAACGGTTCGATAGCGGACTATATCAGTTCCCTTTGATGCAATGTTCTTTCAAAAGGCAGGATCTGGATCATCCAGATGCCTGCCAACCTTACTATACATTTTTGAATACAGCCAAACCTTTAAATCATAGTAGTAGATGGAGGGGAAGTGTGGGCTCGTGGCTTAGCCAGGATATAGCGCTGGCCTTCTAAGCCAGACGCCCCGGGTTCGAATCCCGGCGGGCCCGCCAAGGATGCATCACCCTCGGTGATGACGCATTCAAGGAAGGAAACACCATGAAGAGAGGCTCACGCGCCTGGAAGAAACGCGGTAACCAGCGTTGGAAATGGCGCAAGAAGAAAATGAGAAGAAGAAAGAGAGCAGCAAAGATGCGCAAGAAGTGATTGCTCTCGCTATCACACTCCAGGGGGTATAGGCTAACCTGGCAGACTGGCGGGCTCCAGTTATTGAGCGTGATTGTAAATGGGTTTGCTGACAGTGGTTGATGACTAACTGGAGCGATGACTCATTGATTCCGCGGGAGGTAGCTCCTCCCGTAGTGGAAACCCGCTGACGGGGGTTCAAATCCCTCTGCCCCCACCTTGCGTATCTTTACTGATTCTCTTGGGCACCTCGTGTGCCGTAAAATCTTTTTATTTCTCTCATCTTTTATTCCCATCAACTTACGGATTCTTGTTCCATCGTCGATGTTCTATCGTGGTGATCCCGTGATCGGAATCTCAGAATGGTACCGGGGTTTCCCCCGGCGTGTATAATCAGTTTTTGAAGCTGTGGATAGGTGCGGGGATCCTGCCACCGCGGTTGACGAAGTCCGCACAGCCGAATCTGTTCACAGGCATGATCTTCGCCTCTCCCAGCAGGCCCCCGAACTCCGCAAAGTCCCCGACGTCCTTTCCGATGACCGGGATGAGCCTCACGGCCGTGGTCTTCTGGTTCACCATACCTATGGCCATCTCGTCGGCGATGATGCCGGCGATCGTGGTCGCAGGTGTGTTCCCGGGGATGGCTATCATGTCCAGTCCGACGGAGCAGACGCAGGTCATGGCCTCTAGTTTCTCGAGGGTCAGAGCACCGATCTCCGCCGCCTCGGCCATGGAGCGGTCCTCTGTGACCGGGATGAACGCACCGCTCAATCCACCCACGTAGGAGGATGCCATCACTCCGCCCTTCTTGACCTGGTCGTTGAGGATGGCCAGGGCAGCTGTGGTCCCGGGTGCTCCCGCATACTCGAGTCCCATCTCGTGCATGATGTCCGCGATACTGTCGCCGACGGCAGGTGTGGGTGCCAATGATAGGTCCACTATGCCGAACGGGACGCCCAGCCTCTTGGATGCCTCCTTGGCGAACAGCTGGCCCACCCTGGTGACCTTGAATGCGGTCTTCTTTATGGTCTCGCATAGGACCTCGAAATCCTGTCCGCGGACCTTGGACAGGGCGTTCTTGACCACGCCAGGTCCACTGACCCCAACGTTGATGATGCGGTCGGACTCGGTCACGCCATGGAATGCGCCTGCCATGAACGGATTGTCGTCAGGGGGGTTGCAGAAGACGACGAGCTTGGCGCATCCTATCGAATCCGCCTCCTTGGTCATCTCCGCCGTTCTCACGACGATGTCGCCCATGAGTCTGACTGCATCCATGTTGATTCCTGTCCTGGTGGATCCGAGGCTGATGGATGAGCATACGCGCTCGGTCTCCGCCAACGCCTGGGGGATGGATTCTATGAGGTATCTGTCCGCCTGCGTCATGCCCTTCTGGACAAGTGCGGAGTATCCTCCTATGAAGTTGACACCGACCTCCTTCGCGGCCTCGTCCAATGTCTTGGCGATCCTGACGAAATCCTCGGGACACCTGCATGCGGCACCTCCCACCAGTGCGGCGGGTGTGATGGAGATCCTCTTGTTGATCACCGGGACGCCGTACATGAGTCCGATCTCGTCCCCGACCCTCACCAGGTCCTTGGCGGATTCCGTGATCTTGTCGTAGATCTTCCCGCACAGGGCATCGAGGTCGGGATCGATACAGTCCAGTAGGCTGATCCCCATGGTGATGGTCCTGACGTCCAGGTTCTCGTGTGAGACCATGTCGATGGTCTCGAACACCTCTTTCATCTCTACCAAGGAAATCCCTCAGATCCTGTGCATCATGTCGAAGATCTCTTCGTGCTGTGCCTTGATGATGCATTCGACCTTCTCTCCGACCTTGTCCAGGTCCTCTGCCAGGAGGTCGAAGGTTCCGGTGAACTTCGATACATCGACGATCATCATCATGTTGATGAACTCCTGGACCGTGGTCTGTTTGATGTCCAGGATGTTGATCTCATTCTCTGCGAAATAGTTGCAGACCGCCGCGATGATCCCCGGGTGGTCCTTTCCTACCAGTGTGACGATAACTCTGCTCATTGTCATTCCCTCATGTCTGCTTGTATCATAAGTGCGTACTCTATGGAGTCCACCAGGGCGATCAGACTCGCCTCTATGACGTTCTCCGACACTCCGACGGTCGTCCAGCTCTCCGATCCATCAGTGGACCTTATCAGGACGCGTACGCTCGCCGCGGTTGCCGATTTCTCATCCAGCACACGGACCTTGTAGTCCGTGAGCCTCACATCCCTCAGTTCCGGGTAGAAACGTGTGAGGGCCTTCCTCAATGCGTTGTCGAGTGCGTTCACGGGTCCGTTGCCGTCTGCGGCGGTGTGCTCGATGTTGCCATCCCTGTCGCACACCTTGATGCTCGCCTCGTGCTCTCCGCGCTCGTCCATGAATATCCTGTATCCGGAGACGGTGAACATGGGCTCCATATCGTCCCTGAGCCTCCTGACAAGGAGTTCGAAGCTGGCGTCCGCCCCCTCGAACTGGTATCCCTTGGACTCCATGTCCTTGATCTTGTCCGTGATGTATGGGCTGTCCTCGCCTATGTCCAGGCCCAGCTCCCTGAGCTTCTCCGAGATGCTGGCCTTCCCGGCCATGTCTGAGACCAGGAGCCTCCTGCCGTTGCCGACGGATGCCGGGTCCACATGCTCGTATGTGCGGGTGTCTCTGACCAGGGCGGATATGTGCATCCCGCCCTTGTGGGCGAAGGCACTGGATCCGACATAGGGCATGTTGCCCACAGGGGGCATGTTGGCCATCTCCCCAACGTACTTCGACAGGGACGTGAGTTTGGACAGGTCCATCTCCGTCAGTTCGTTCCCAGTCTTGAACGCCAGGTTCGGGATGACCGTGCAGAGGTTGGCGTTGCCGCATCTCTCGCCCAGTCCGTTCACCGTACCCTGTATCATGGAGCAACCAGATTCCACCGCCGCGAGGGAGCATGCTGTGGCCACATCGGAATCGTTGTGGCAGTGTATCCCCAGCGGTACGCTCACCGACAGCAGGGCCTCCTCCACGGCCTCGGATATCTCCGAGGGCATGGACCCCCCGTTGGTGTCGCACAGGACCAGCCATTCCGCGCCTCCGCTCTCGGCGGCCCTCAGCACGTTCAGGGCGTATCTCCTGTTGGACCTGTATCCGTCGAAGAAATGTTCGGCATCGAACATGACCCTCTTCCCTGATTCCACCAGGAAGCGGACGCTGTCCTCCACAAGGTCGAGGTTCTCGTCCAGGCCGATCCTCAGTGCGTCGGTGACCTGGAAGTCCCATGATTTGCCGAAGATGCAGCACCATTCCGCGGGGCATGAGGCGAGGGCCCTCAGATTGGGGTCGTCGTCCGCCCTGATGCCATGGCGGCGGGTGCTTCCGAACGCGGTCAGCCTGCTCTTGTCGAGCTTCAGTTTCCCGGCCCTATCGAAGAACTCGTCGTCCCGGGGGTTGGAACCGGGCCATCCTCCCTCCACGAAGTCCACTCCGAAATCATCCAATCTGCGCAGGATGTCGAGTTTGTCCTCGCAGGAGAACGAGATCCCCTCGGTCTGTGCCCCGTCCCTGAGGGTCGTGTCGTAGATCAGGACCTTCTCGGGCATCTCAGGCCTCTCTTACCCTCTCGTCCATGATCGCTATCAGGTCGCTGAGGACCGCCGAGGCGGTCTCCAGGCGTCCCGCTCCGCGTCCGGACACGGTGACGGGTCCGGCCAGGTCCGAATGGATCTGTGCCGTGTTCAGGGTGCCTGATATGCTGAGGGGATGTCCCTTGGGTATGAGCCTGGGGCCAACCTCCAGTTTGTTCTCCGACACCTCTCCGATGAGCCTTATGACCATGTTGCGTGATGCGGCCATGGCGATGGCCTCCTCGGTGATGGATGTTATACCTGTGATGTCGACGTCATCGAATGTGACGTCCCTTCCGAAGACCGAGTTCGCGAGGATGACGACCTTGCATGCGCTGTCGTAACCCTCGATGTCATTGGTGGGGTCCGTTTCGGCATATCCCATCTGCTGGGCCTCCTTCAGGGCCTGTTCGAAGGGCTGACCCTTGTCCATCTTGCTGAGTATGAAGTTGCAGGTACCGTTGAAGATACCTCTGATCGACCTGATGTTCTCCCCCGCGAGGTTGTCGCAGCAGAGGTTGATGATCGGCATGGCACCGCCCACGGAGCCCTCGAACCTGAAGAGGCATCCGTTGTCCCTCGCGAGTTCGGTGAGTTCCCTGAACCTCAGTGCGAGGGGGCCCTTGTTGACGGTGATGACATCCTTCCCTTTGTCCAGGGCATGGCGGATGTTGACAAGTCCCACGCCGCCGGTCTTCACATCGGTCGGGCTGACCTCCACGAGGATGTCATAATCCACCTTGTCCAGGACCTCAGTGGAGTCCGTGTATGCGTCCTCCCCGACCCTGCGGGTTGACCGTTTGACCGAGATGAGGTCCATGGGGTCGATGCCATCGGGGTCCACCCTGTACGACCTGGAGTCCATCACCCCGACGATACGGACGTCCTGTCCGAACCTGTCCATGAAGAACTGCCGCCTTGAGGCCAGGACCTCCGCGAAGCCCTGTCCGACGGTTCCGAATCCGCAGATGAACACCCTCATCTCAGACACCCCTCACATAGGTGATGTTGGATTCCCTGCATTTCTCGCTGAGGAACCTGTCCATCCTGTCCAGGTCCTCCTCGCTGCGGGTCTTCACCGCGATCATTCCGGTGCGTTTGGATGATGTGGTCGTCTTCGAGGAGTACCTCATGTCCATGGAGTCCATGGTCATCATCTCCGATGCCTCGTTGATGAGCCCCTCCAGGTAGTTGGCGTCGAACTCGCCGATGAGCATGTACTCCATGGTGAACGTCTCGTAGACGGACCCCATCCTGGAGATGATCATATCCTTGGATTTCCAGATCTCCGTGAGCTTCTCCAGCTGGGTGTTGTCGTCCACCTCGAACGTCACGTTGATGCAGATCCTGTGGTTGACGATCTGCTCGCGGTTGTGGACCACTCCCATGATGTTCCCGTCCACGAGGGATATGGGTTCCAGGGATCCGACGAGCTGTCCGGGGAGGTCTTTGACATATAGTTCTGCGTTCACTATCATGGTGAGCACCGATTCGGTCGGTTATCTCCCGATGTGATATAATAAAATCTCGCACGCATGCGTTATATATGGAGATGGGCGGAACGATGAGGTCGGTATCGTAAGT
>CAZWKY010000056.1:0-7805 GCA_964634095.1 uncultured Methanomassiliicoccales archaeon
TGGACAACGGACGTGTCGAGGATGCGGCCGCCAAGGTCCAGATGATCGTCAGCCGTAACACCAAGGGGATGGATGCGGAGCATATCGCATCATCATGCTGTGAGACAGTGTCCGAGAACCTTGTGGATTCAGTGTACTCCCCCGTGTTCTACTTCGGATTGTTCGGATTGCCGGGAGCGGTGATGTTCCGTTGTGCCAATCTCATGGATGCCATGTGGGGGTACCTCAACGACAAGTATGGGAGGTTGGGATTCTTCCCCGCGAAGTTCGACGATGTCCTGGGGTTCCTTACGTCCAGGGTATCACCGTATTTCGTTGCGTTGGCAGGTCTGGTCCTGCATATGGATTGGAGGGCCGCCGTACCTGCGGCCAAGGCCGAGCACACCAAGACCCCCAGTCCCAACAGCGGATGGTCGATGACCGCGGTGTCTGCCGTACTCGGGATCAGCATGGAGAAGAAGGATGTCTACGTCATGGGGAAGGGTCCGATGCCCACCAGCGACGATGTTCGGAGATGCTGCCGTCTCGTGGAGCTGTCGTCGATGCTGTTCCTGCTCACAGTGGGATTGATCCTGTATGTCCTCCTGGGTGTCCACGTCCAGCTCTTCGCAGAGGGGATCATGGATTCCCTCATCCAATGGTTCGGAGGTCTTCTGTCATGATGAGGACGGAAGTCGTCACCTACGAGGGGATGCCCGTGGGTATCGTCAGGTTCGATTCCCCTATGGAGGTTCTGAGTTCCGCAATACTCAACGGAGGGGATTCAGTCGCATCCGCGTTGTTCATCATGCAGGTCCCCAAGGATTACTGTCATGACGATCCCACATTACACGCCGCATCCGTCAGGGATGCTCTGGGGTTGCCGGAGGATTCGGTGGGCATGATGACCGCCGCCGAGGTGGACCACGTGTTCAACATGCAGGATTCGGTCATGTCCGATCACCGTATGTATGCGGTGGCCACGGCCGGACTGAGCAACCATGTTGTGGCAGGGGAGGTCCTGGAGAACTGGGCGGAGCGTCACGAACTGTCCATGAGGAGGGCCGCAAAGATGCTGGCCGGAACCATCAACATCGCCGTGATCTCGTCCGATCCGCTCACCATGGAGGGAAAGGTCAATATGATGATCCCCCTGGTGGAGGCCAAGTCCGCAGCTCTGGCCGATGCGGGTTACAGGGAGACCGGGACCACATCCGACTCCATGGCGGTGTTCTCCCCCATCGGGGATGACCGCATATCATACACCGGGACAGGGTCCGACATCGGCATCGCCGCGGCGAGGGCCGTCAGGGCCGCCGTCGGATATGCATTGTATGCACGCGGTGAGCACCCGGTAATAGATGATCCGTACAGGGTCCTGAAGGGAATGGGTCACATCGACCGTCTCACGGCCGTCGCCGCCGAGGTCGGATGTTCCGATCCCGAAATCACAGTCAGGAAGATGTTGTCCGAGGATGACGTGTCATCCTCCTTCGACATGTTCATGCACATGTCCGCCCGCACGGACTCCATGTCCGCTGACGGTGACCTCCGCGCCAGGAAGGTGCTGGGATCGGTCACCAAGGACCTCTTCGGCATCGGGCTGCCGGATGAAGGGGGTCTCATGGATGCCTACGTGGAGGTACTGGCATCACTGATAAGGAGGAATCATAATTGACCGATGAGAGGACGGAGGGTGTCGACACCTTCTCCGCACTGCGGGGAATGGTCTCGTTCTTCACCCTTTGGCATCTGGACATCACCCAGAGGGATATGGATTCGATGGAACAGAGGTTCCATGCCATCCCTGTGGTAGGGGTGCTGTTCGGTGTACTGATTATACTGGAGCTGTTCCTGCTCTCCGAACTCATGATCCATTGTGGAATGGGTTCGGGGGCGCTCAATGCGATCGCCATCCTGCTTACCGTATACATCGGAAGCAAGTTCATCCACTTCGACGGACTGACCGATTTCGGGGACGGGATGATCGTCTCCGGCCAGAGGGAGGACCATGTACGTGCCCTGAAGGACACCCTTGTCGGTGCAGGGGGCATCGGTGTCGCCCTGATCGTGGTGTTGACATCCTATTCCATGTACTCCATTGCGGGATTGTTCTGTCTGTTCCTGGCCGCCCCTCTGACGGAGGTGCTTGTGAAGAACGGCATGGTGTTCGCGGCCGCGTTCGGTGAGCCCGGTAACGGTATGGCCGGAAGGCAGGTGGCCATGACCACACGCGATTCGGCTGTGAGGTCCATCGTGGTCAGTGTCCTCTGCGGAGGTCTCCTGTTCATCCTTGGCGCGTTTGTCTGCCACGGTGTATGGGATACGGATCTCCGTATGATGTTGTCCGCAGGGTTCTTCATGCTCATCGTGGGATTGATAGCATCATCCGTTGTGGGATGGATCATGGCGAGGACCGCCAACAGGAACTTCGGGATGGTCAACGGTGATATCCTCGGGGCGACCAACGAGATCGCAAGGCCCGTCGTCATGTTCGTCATGATGCTGATGTTCATATTCTACTGGTGATCCCGATGCAGGCGTTGATAAATGCAGGCGGAAAAGGGACCCGTATGGGGAGATGCGGTATCGAGAAGCCAATGCACATGGTCGGTGACAAGCACACCGTGGAGAGGGTGATCGATGCCCTCTCCGGTTCGTCCCATATCGACCGTGTCCTGGTATCGGTGAGTGACAACACCTTGGAGACCGAGAGGTATCTCAGGGACATCGGTGTGGAGACCATCCGTACATCGGGGGAGAGTTTCATGGACGACATCCATGATGCGTTCATGCAGATGGAGGGGGATTACATCCTCACATGTCCTTCGGACCTCCCGCTCCTCACCACAGAGGTCGTCGACACCTTCATCGAGTACTTCGTTCCGGGTACGATGCAATCCGCGATCGCCGTTGTGGATGAGGTCACGGTGAGGCAGGTGGGTATCACTCCGTCGTACACCCGTGAGTCCGGGGGCAGGAACTGGGTGCTGTCTGGATTGTGCATCATGAACCGTGAGGGGACACTGAGGGGTGATTACCTCGATGAGTATCTCTTCGAGACCAATTGGCCGGAACTTGCTGTGAATATGAACACTCCCAAGGAGTTGGATCTGGCTAGGTCGTACTTCAGGGAATGATCGGTTCATAGATGTGGTTACATTCAATGTTATTCAGAAAGTTATTAAAGGCCGTTCGATGATGTTCAATCGTTGGAGGTGCCGACCCAGGGCAATGGGTCGGCTAAGGGGTTTGTCACCGTTCGAACTTAAGTTCGATGGTGATTACAATCAGTGAAATCCTGATTAGAATCTCCCTCAAGGTAAGTACCATATTTACTTGCCTCCTGTACGGGGTGTTAGGAACCCCGTACAGACCCCCTGTCAAGAAGGTGCTTTTGAGATAGTGTTCTGAAAAAGAATGAAATGGTTTGGAAGGGCCTTATTCGAGGCCCATGATATTCCTGTAGATCTCATGGACCCTGTCCTCGAGATCCTTGCAGGTGATCCTTCCGGACGATTCTATGATCGCCCCCACGGAGGAACCTCCGCATCCGACACCCTCTTTGATGAATCCCCATTCATACGCCTGGAGTCCCTCATATGGACTGTCGCTGTAGTCCACGTTCACATAGACTATCGGGATGTCCGGGGATATGGAGTCGATGATCCTCTTCATGTTGGAGTTCGGATCCCCCATGAGCCATCTCGTGGTCCCCTGGAAGAAGTTACCGACTATCTCGGGATGGAGCTTCACCGCACCGGCCATGACCGCGGCCAGCTGTGTCCCTCCTCCGACGATCACCGGCACCGATTTGGCGGCTCCGCAGAGGATCCCTATGTTGGCGGGCATCATGGGGTCACCGACACATTCTATCGCCTTCAGGGGGTCGTCCGCCAGGTCTCCGGGTTTTATGCCGGCGGCCTCCAACGCCTCGGCGACGAGTCTGCTCTTGAGCTCCTTGGGGTTGTTGGGGGAACTGCTGCTGACCAGGTTCTCCTTCAGGACGCCCATGGCCATCATCACAGCCAATGCGGTGGTGGTGCCTCCGGCGCAGCTCTCGCTGATGATCACGAAATCGTATGCCCTTGCGAGCATCTCCCCCAGCATGTATCCTTTCTCGTAGATCTCCCTGACGTTCTCCACGGCGTGTCCGGTGGTGATCTTCTCCCCGCATCTGCCTCCCATGTCGAAGTACGGGACGTAGGGGATGACCTCGCATCCTCCGTTGACGATGTAGTACGGCATGTCCGACAGGGACAGTGCGGCCTTTGTGAGTGTCGCGGGGGTGGGTATCCCTCCGGGGTTGATCGGTATCCCCTTCATGCAGGTGGTCTTCCCGCTGATGAGGATCTCCGCATCCGCGGCGGGTGTGAACATGGTGAGCTCCGGTGTGTCCCCCGCATCGGAGACCCCGGGGATGGTGGATGTGCGGGTGTTGGCCACGGTGCATGTGAACACACCCCTCTTCCCCCAGATCCTCGATACGATGTCCTTTGCGATATCTTCGTTCCCGTACACGCTGAGTGACGGCGGCAGTTCGAAACCTTCCATTATCTCACCATTTGTTCTCTAAGAGTGTTGTCAGGACGGTGTCGAGGGGTACGAGCTGGTCGCGCTCGAATCCCGCATCGATGCTCGTCCACATGGGCACGTCCATGAGGATGTGCTCCCCGGTCACGCATGAGGTGCCGTGGTCCACGAAGTAGATTATGTTCTCCACGTCGGAGAAGTACTCCTCCATCATCTCGTCGGTGTGTTCGAGGACCCACTTCTTCTTCTGAGGGTCCTTCTGGTGGCTGTACTCATCCACCTCGTCCACATGGAGGAAGACGTCGCCGTGGTCGAGGGCCTCCCTCGCGATGGGGAACCTCTCGTCCAGGTCGTCTATGAGTCTGATGTCGAATCCCAGGGATGAGCATATCCCGAGGGATGTGGGGCTGTCGGATATGGCGGTGAGCCTGTTGATCCCGGGCACGGGGTCGTACTGGTGTCCGAACTTACCGCAACCCCAGGGGTAGTCGGTGATCCCGCCCATGTCCTCCATGACGGATGTGACCATCCTGCCGAGGACACCGGGGACCTCCACGTACGGTGAATCCACCGGGGGTGCGGGGAGGTCCGGTACCTCGTCGCATTCCATGGTGAGCACCGCTCTGCCGCCGATGAAGAACTCTATCTCGGGGTCGTAGGAATCCAGGACCCCCATGTTGTCCCTGACGGATGATATGAGCCTATCACAGAATTCACCGGAATGATAGGACCAGCGGATCATCCCGTCCCTGATCTCGGCGGGGCTGAGCCTGTATGCGGTCCTCCTGTCATCCTTGATGGACATCCCGAGTCCCATGGCCTCCAATGCGGCACGTGGGATCTCCGGTGGATGACCCGTGAAGAACTCGTTGAGGAAAAGATGTGTGTAACCCCTGCCGGTGGTGCGGATCCTGTTGGGGGCCCTCCTCTCAAGGAAAGGCATTCTGGCCACTTCCAGCGGTTTCTTCCCGTCCATCTGCGGGTTCGGGTGGTCTTCGGCCCCGTCCAGGAGCACGAAAAGGGTGTTGCTCATCATATCCTCCTCAATGATATCGCGGCCTGTCCGACCGAGATGCCGGCGTCCCCGTTGGGAACATCCCTATGGATGATTGGATTATGGTCGGATGATATAACCATATCCCTGAACATGCTGGCTATGCTCGAGTTGTACGATACCCCACCCGTAAGACCTATATACTTGGTCCCGGCGGAGTCCGCCTTCGAGATGGCTGTATCTACCAACCCTCCTACCAGATTATATACGATGGAGTATGCCACGTCCGCGGGGTCTGCCCTCCCGTCGATCCTTGAGAACAGTTCCGCGGTCCCGACGACACCGTTCCCGGTGACCGTTTCGAACCCTTCGATCAGCTTTCCCTTCGCCAAAAGGGGCTCCAACCTCATGGCGGGTTCGCCGTCGTAGGTGCGTTCTCTGCACAGACCCAATGAGAAGGACAGTGCATCCAGGACCCTTCCGAAGGATGATGTCCTGACGCTGCGGTCCATGATCTTCCTCAGGACCATCGCCTCGTTGTCGGTGAAATCACCGTTCTCCCGACCGTTCATCGTGTCTATCGCGAACCTGAGCCTTCTGAGGTCGTAGAGCGCTTTCTCGGATCCGAGGAGCGGTATGGTCTCCAGATGGCCGACCCTCTCATAGTGGTCGAAATCAGCGTAGAGCACCTCCCCGCCCCATGCCGTGCCGTCATCACCGTGTCCCGTTCCGTCCAGGGTGAGGGCCACGCATTCCTCTATCCCGTTGTCGGCCATGAGGGACGCCGCATGGGCCCAGTGGTGCTGGACCTCGATCCTCTCCGCACCGTACTCCTCGCACAGCACCTTGGCGAACCTCCTGTTGGAGTAGCCGGGGTGGAGGTCGGTGGCCACGATCTGAGGGGTGCATCCCACGAGGGACATCTGCATCCTGACAGCCTCCTCGAGATATTCGGGTACGCCCACCTTCTCACCGTTCCCGATGTACTGTGTGGGCCATATCCTGCCGTCGGCCGCAACGGAGCCGGTGAGGTTCTCCTGCGCCCCCAGGGCGACGGCATGTCCTTTCAGAGGGACGTCTATGTGGTAGGGCATGTTCCCCCTGGACCTGCGGATGAACTGGGTCCTGTCGTCCAGGAACCTGACCACGGAGTCGTCCGCCCTGTTGATTATGGGTTGGTCGTGGAGGAGGTAGAAATCCGCACCGAGTTCGGTGACCCTCTCGTTGTCGGTCATCATCGGTTCCCCCGGGACGTTGGCGGAGGTCATCACCAGGGCATCATGTCCCATTTCGGAGAACAGGATGTGGTGCATCCCCGTATAGGGGAGGAACATCCCGATGTTGTCCAATCCCGGGGATGCGAGTTCGGTGATGTCCGACGGTATCTTCCGCATCAGGACAATGGGCCTGTGGGGTGAGGTGACCATACTGAGTTCGGCGTCGGTGGGGTCGGCATACCTGCGGAGGGCGTCCTCGTCCCTGCACATGATCGCGAAGGGCTTGTTCCTCCTGCCGTACCACTCCCTCATCCTCTCCAGGACGTCGAGGTTGCAGCAGATGTGCATCCCGCCCCATCCCTTGAGGACGGCTATGCACCCCTCATCCAACCTCCGCGCAAGATATCCGATGGGGTTGTCGGTGTCCACGACCTCTCCGTCACCGTCCCTCAGGTGGTATCTGGGTCCGCAGAACGGACAGCACACCGTCTGATGGTGGAACCTCCTGTCCGACGGATCGGAGAACTCCCGTCTGCACATGGGGCACATGGGGAAACCGTCCATGGACGTGTTCGGTCTGTCGTAGGGGACCTTCCTCAGGAGTGTGAAGCGCGGTCCGCAGTCCGTGCAGGTGGTGAAGGGATAGCCGTAGCGTCTCCCGGGTGTTGTCATCTCCCTCAGACAGTGTTCGCAGATGCAGCTGTCGGTGGGGATGGACGCACCGTTCCCACCATCACCGGATCCGTCTATCGAGAACGAACCCTTCGGTCCGGTGTAGGGCGTGTCCATCCTTTCGATGGATGCTATCTCCGCCAACGGGGGGAGGTTCTCCAACAGGTCATCGAGGATGCCATCGATGTCGTCGCTGTCTATCGTGACATGGGAGCCGTCGTTGCGGACCGTACCCGATGCACCGACCCTGATCGCGGAGCGGTATACTGCGGGTCTGAATCCGACCCCCTGTACGGTTCCCTTGATGACGGCCTTCATGTGACCGGTGAAACGGTATGGGATAGATGATACTGTGGTTCAGAAGCGCCTCTGTCCGCAGTTGCACACGGGCACGACATCGTTGCCCACGG
>CAZWKY010000057.1:0-7479 GCA_964634095.1 uncultured Methanomassiliicoccales archaeon
TCGCCCTGCGGCAGATCATATCGCACATGTCCGAGAGCACATCATCCGGACATCCCATCATGTAATCGGAGATCTGCATGTGGATGGAGTCGCCCCTGACCCTCCATGAGTAGTAGAACTCCTTCCTCCGGACGTACTCCGCGGTGACGTCACCGAAATGAAGGTGGCAGATCGGAGGGATGTCAACGTCTGCGCCCTCTGGCATCCTTCCTCCCCACCACGATGTCCTTCTGACCCTGCCTCCTCTGCTGGGAGTGTTCGCAGAACACCTTCCTGCCGTCCATGTCCTCGCCGCAGTGATACATCATGGTGGATACGGTGGACGGTGTGGGGGTGAAGGTCTGGACCTGTTCGGGATTCGTGTGCAACCTGTCCCTGCAGAACCTGGACAGCTCCCTCATGTCGTCCTCGGTGCAACCGGGGTGGGCGGCCATGAAATAGTATGTGAGGTACTGTTTCCTCCCCATCTCCCTGTTCAGGGAGTCGTAACGTGATCTGAATTCGATGAGTCTGTCGGACGGGGGTTTGCCCATCAGTCTGAGGACCCTGTCGGAGATGTGCTCCGGGGCCACCTTCATCTGTCCGGACACGTGACGGGACACGAGTTCCCTCAGGTAGTCATCACCGTGTCCCCTGTCGGCCAGGATCATGTCGTATCTGATACCGGAGTTCACGAACACCTTCCTCACACCCGGGACCGAGGATATCCTCCTCAGGAGCGAGATCTGACGGGAGTGGTCGATGGGCATCCTCGGACATGGTTTGGATCCGAGACACCTGCGGTCTGTGCATATCCCGTCCCTCAGCTTCTTCGGACATTCTATGCCGTACATGTTGGCCGTGGGTCCGCCCACATCCTGTATCGTCCCGTTGAATGACGGTTTCGATGCCATGCGCTCCACCTCCCGGACGATGGAGTCCTCGCTCCTTGAGACCACCGTCCTCCCCTGGTGCACCGCGATCGCACAGAACGAACAGGCCCCGTAGCATCCGCGATGGGTGGTGATCGAGTTCCTTACGGTCTCCATGGCCCTGACGGGACCGTCCTTCGCATAGTACGGGTGGACGGCGTTCTCGTAATCTGAACCGTACACCGAATCCAACTCCTCTGTGGTCATGGGACGCTGGGGACGGTTCTGGACGAGGTACCTCTCACCGTGCCTCTGACAAAGGTCCCGGCCGGTGATGTGGTCGCAGTTCGAATAGAAGATCCTGAACGACCTGGCGTATGCGGACCTGTCGTCCCTGCACTCCTCGTAGGATGGCAGTTCGACGGCATCCGACGGACGTTCGGATTGGACATGGCAGATCCCGGGGATGTCCCTCCAGTCCGCCCCGGACCTCATCCTCTCTGCCATCTCCAGGGTGGAGAGCTCTGCCATCCCGTAGATGACGGCATCGGCCTTGGAATCCAACAGGATGGACCTCCTGACAGAATCGGACCAGAAGTCGTAGTGGGCCATCCTCCTCAGACTGGCCTCCACGCCCGCCAGGATTATGGGTCTGCCCTTGGCGTGTTTCTTGATCAGGTTTGTGTATGCGATGCAGGCCCTGTCCGGACGCCTGTCGTTGACCCCGCCGGGTGTGAAGTCGTCGTCCTTGCGGAACTTTTTGGACGGGGTGTAGTTGGCCACCATGGAGTCCACGCACCCTGCGGACACGGACCAGAACAGCTCCGGGACACCGAGACGGGTGATGTCGTCACCCGAATCCACACGGGGCTGGGCGATGATGCCCACCCTGAACCCGTGGTCGATCATCCAGTGACCGATCAGTGCGGTTCCGTTGTAGCTGTTGTCCGTGTAGGTGTCACCGGACACGAGGATGATGTCCAGGGCCCTCCAGCCCCGGGCACGGACCTCGTCCATGGTGGTGGGGATGAACATCTCACTCTTCCCCGCTCTTCTCCAGGAGCTCCTTGGCGGGACCGTATCCCCCGTCCGCCGCTGCGATGATCATGTCGTACTCCTCGTCCTCGTAGGCGGCCTCGGCCTCCTCGCGGATGATCATGACACCCAGGTTGTACATGCACTCGGGGTTCTCGAACTCGGCACCGGCACGGAAGTACTGGGAGGCCATGTCGAGGTCCCTCTCCACACCCTCGCCGTCGTAGTACATCACACCGAGCTTGTACAGGGCGTCGATGTTGCCCTCGGCGCCTGCGGTCTCCAGGAGGCCCACCGGATCGATCTCGCCCAGGTCGGCCTCACCCTCGCCCACCAACACGCCCAGATGGTAGAACGCGGGGGGATATCCCAGGTCGGCGGCCTGTCTGTAGTAGGAGATGGCGGTCCTCATGTCCTTCCCGACCACGATGCCCTGCTCGTACATCAGGGCCAGGTTGCACATGGCGCTGCAGTCCTGCTCCTCGGATGCCTCCTTCAGCAATCTGAATGCCTTGCCCTGGTCCTTGGGGAGTCCCTCACCCGTGAGGTACATCGCACCGAGGTTGGCCTTGGCGTCGATGCTCCCGAGCCTCTCGGCCCTCCTCAGCAGCTCCAGGGACTTGGCCTCGTCCTTCCCGACACCCTCGCCCTTCAGATAGAGGACGGACAGGGTGAACATGTGCTCCGGGTCGTTCCCTATGGACACCGCCTTGGAGATCAGGGCGAAACCCCTCTCCGCATCCTGAGGAACACCGTGTCCGTCCAGGAACAGCATCCCGTAGTCGTACAGTCCGGGGGGACAGTCCTGCTCCGCGGACATCTTATAGAGCCCGGCGGCGGTCTTTATGTCAAGGGGTGCACCGTCCCCGTCCTCGTACATGTTCCCAAGCACATCCTGTGCCAGGGCGTGTCCCATCCCTGCGGCCTGGCTGAGGAGCTCGAAGGCCCTCCTGAGCTCGTTCTCATCACCGGCCTCGGTGTAGTGTCTGTATCCTTCCTCGAACAATGAGTCTGCGTCAGTCATATCCTCAACTCCATGATATGGTCGTTCATCACGAATCCCCCGCCTATGGGGGTGTCCACCGAATCCACGATACGGAATCCCAGATGTCCGTAGAGTCCGATGGCGTCTGTGTTGTCGCGGTTCACCGTCAGGTGTATGCATCCCGATCCCAGGGATGATGCGACATCCCTCAGACGGTCCACCACCATGCGGGCGTATCCCCTCCCGCGGTGCTCCTTCGATATGTACAGCTTGGACAGGAACAATCCCCTCCCATCGGGGACGTATCCGGTGTATCCGATGACATCACCGTCCAGGACGATGGCCAGGTAGGTGTATCCCTCGGATATCTGCGTCCTCATGGCACCGGCGCTCTGGAACCTGTCCAGCATGTATTCTATCTGATCCTGTGACAGGATGTCGCCGTAAGCCTCGTTCCAGACGGTACGGGCCACGGCCTCCAGCTCTACGAGCTGTGCGTCCGTGGTGACCGGCACCAACGACGGCACCGATCGTGCGTTCCTGATCCCCATGATGTAATCCCCGAGGCCGGCCTCGAAGTTCACACCGTACCTGACATCGGAGCCGGCATCCCTGGTGCGGATGATGCTCCCGACGGTGAGGTCCACGGCGGCCTCAACGGCCTTCCCGAGGGACAGTCCCGACTCGCAGGCACCGACCAGTGCGGAACCGAACACATCCCCCGTTCCGTGGTAGTAACCGGGGATCTCGGCCCTCATGACCTCGCCCCTCTCGCCTGTGGTGCAGTCCATGTACACCGCACCGACCATGCCCTCCTGGAAACTGACGCCGGTGATGATGATCCTCTCGGCACCGAAGACCCTCGCCCTCTCCAGGATGCCGTCGATGTACTCCCTGGTGTAGGGTGCTTCCACGTACTCCTCACCGAGCATCAGTGTAAGCTCGGTCAGGTTGGGCATGATGACGTCGGCCTTCTCGCAGAGCCTCCTCATCCCCGCGGGGAAATCGGGACCGAAGACGGTGTACAGTTTACCCTTGTCACCCATCACCGGGTCCACGTAGACCTTGGTTCCGTCCTTGGAAACCGAGTCGATCATGTCCATGACCAGGTCGATCTGCTCGAAGGACCCCAGGAATCCCGTGTACACCGCATCGAAGGTGATGTCCAAGGTCCTCCAGTGGTCCCTTATGGGGATTATGTCCTCCGTGAGGTCCCTGTATGTGAAACCGGTGAATCCGCCGGTGTGGGTGGACAGTACGGCCGTGGGGAGCACTGAGCACTCTATCCCAACGGACGATATGATCGGTAACGCCACCGTGAGGGAGCATCTCCCCACGCATGACACGTCGTGTATGGCCAGGATCCTTTCCTGCTGCATATCCCCGTGATGCGAACACCCTTATAAAGCCGTTATAACGGAAGGACAGGTCCTGCCCGCTGGCTATGTATATCCGATGGATTTTAGCCGGAGCCATGGATATGTCGGATGCACACCTCGAGAGGGCATTGGAGGAATACAACCAGAAGGTCAACGTACTCGAATGCCGGGGACCTTCGGAACAGCTTCTGGAGGCCTATGTGAACAGGGGGTGCATCCTGTCCATGATGGAGTACCGCACATCCGCCATGGAGGACCTTGACTCCGCGTCGGAACTCATCGAGGTGCTCGAGACCGACGGGGACGAGGTCGATCCCGGGACATATGTGAAGACGTACACCGAGATGGGGAACCTGCTGTTCGAGCAGGGTGCCGACCCGGTGGAGGCCTATGTCCGTGCGGGACTGAGGGTTTCGAAGTTGGACGATCGCTCGAGGCACTTCGACCACCGCTCCATCGTCCGCATGTGCATCGCGGTTACCGAGGACCTGATAGATTCCGAGTATCCGGAGGACACCGAACCGTTCCTTGCGAAGGGGATGTCCATGGTGATGACAAAGATGGATGCCTGGTCGAGGAACCGTCATCTCGAACTGCTGAACCTGGAGGCGGAGGCCGCGGATGCCAGGAATGATCCGCAGTCGGCGATAGAGTCATATGCACGTGCCATAGACGTGGGCACGGAGCTCCTGGGTGTGGAGCAGCTTGACGATCCGGAGGAGCTGGTGATGTCCTTCGTCTCCAAGGCCGAGGCGGAGGAGGGGCTGGGCCTGACCGACATGTACCTGGCGGATGCCAATGCGGCGGTGGTGCTGATGGAGCAGATGCTGAGGTTCAACAGGCTCGACGACACGGAGGTGCTGGTGACACTGCACCAGGACATCGCCGGCGTGCTGATGAAGAACGGCCGCATAGAGGAGGCCGAGGCACATCTTGTGAAGGCGATGAGCCTGGGCATCCACGGCGCCAGCGACTACATGAGGGACCAGACCGACAGGTCCCTCTGAAGGGTAGGGGGTGCGGACCCCCGGTTTCGTTTCTCAGCGGTGGAAGTTCGTGAGCACCTTCTGCGGTACCGCGTGCTCCACACCGTTCTGCTTCCCCAGATCGATGCACTTGATCAGCCATGCCATGTTGTGACCGATGGTGCGCATGGTCTGCAGACCCTCCCCGTCCTGTTCGACCTCCTCTGGGTCCTTGCCGAAGACCTGGTTCCAGTATGTGGACGAGACCACGGGCATGTTGTTGATTGTGAAGTGCTTGTTGATGACGTCCATGGATGCGGTGCAACCTGCACGCCTGGCGCTGAGGACGGCGGCAGCGGGCTTGAATGCGAAGTACCTCCCGCCGGAGTAGAACGCACGGTCCATGACCGTGAGGAGTCTGGTGCTGGGGTGGGCGTAGTAGACGGGGGACCCGAAGACGAACCCGTCGCAATCCTTTGCCTTCTCCACGATCTCGTTTACGATGTCGTCGATGACGCACTTCCCAGTCTCCCTGCACTTGTAGCATGCGAGGCAGTCGGTCATGGGCTTGTTGCCTATGAAGACGGTCTCCGTCCCGATACCCTCCGATTCGAGGGTGTCCGCGACCTCTCTGAGCGCACGTGCGGTGCATCCGTTGTTCCTGGGGCTTCCGTTGATGAGCATTACCTTCATCGTTGTCCTCTCCTGATATGGAGGGGTTCTGTGGGGGACGTATAAAAGGGTTGCAGGGGAGGTTGGTTCCCTCCCCTGCTTAAGAAGTTTTGAATTCCCTCTCTCTTTGGAACTTAAGGCGTTTTTTAGGTTGTTGGAGCGTCAGTTCGAAGGCCGGTTATCGGAACCGGACTCAGCTCCTCATCATCCTGACGGCCACGACGATGACCAGGATGGCTGCGAGGATGACCAGGACGATCAGGAGGTACTCGGTGAGTCCCATGTCGTCGTCGCTCTCAGCGGGCTGGGAGGGGATGACGATGGAGGGGGTGTCGGAGACGGTGGTTCCGAGGAGACTGAGCTGGACCTCTATGGGGACCATAACCTCATCACCCTCGTCATCAGTCTCACTCGCGGGGGTTCCGGAGACACTGAAGTTCATACCGGAGACCGTTGCCCCATCGCCGTTGACGGAGAGCACGGCCTCGCCGGTGTATCCGGACTTGAGGGTGTAGGTGACGGTGTGCTGTCCTGCCTTGAGGAGTGCGGCGGTCGTGAAGACGTTGCCGCTGACGTTCACGAGGACGTTTCCATCGATCGCGACGGTTCCGATTCCGGAATCGACGACGACCTGGACGCTGAAGATGTTGTAGTCGAGAATGGCATCGACCTTTGCAGGTTCTCCAATTATGCTTGTTTCATCGACATCGGACCATCCGCCGAACCAGACATCCTCAAGGGTGAGCTGTACCTTGTTGATCGGGATGGTTTCACCTGCCGCATATGCGGTGAGATAGAGTGCACCATCGACGTAGTATTCTGTAGAGGCCAGATCGGTGATCTCCTCTCCGACAGTGGCATTGGGAGAGACGTATGCAACTCCTGTGAGGGATGCGTCCACACTTCTGAATGTAAATCCGGTCACGATCTCGACACCGGTGACGGATCCGGTTCCCGCTTTGGCGAAGTCATCGGAAGTGACTCCGACGAAGAGCCTGACGGCTTCGGCAGAATCGCCCTCGTCCTTCACGCTGACGGTTCCGAAGACGGTCAGGTCCCCGAACTCGATACCTGTTCCATCGATGACGACTGTTCCCCCAACGGTGAACTCTCCGTTGTAGACTCCGGACTGAATGGTCACGGTCGCTCCCTCGGGAACGTCCATGGGCACAGCGACGTTATCGGCTTTGAGGGTCACAGCTCCGTCGAAGGAGATGCTTCCCTTCACCGTGGCGTCCTCATCTGTGTAGAGGGCGATGGTGTTTCCAACGAAATATGATGTGGTGACATCCTCTGCATCGGTCTCGTTGTATGCGGAGAATCCTACGACGTTCTTGACATCGACGGATCCGTTGGCCAGAACGATGGAACCGTTCACCTTGACGTTGTCAGTCACAACGAATTTCACGGAGGGTCCGAGGGTGAGTTCGTCGAAGGTCAGTTCGCCATTGGCGATGAGTTCGACCTGTTCGCCGTCATATGCGGTGAAGTCGACTGTGGAAACGGTCATCTTCCCATTGAGTGTGATTTCCGACCTGACCTTGTCCATCATTCCGGGCACGGATGTCAGGGGTGCGATGGCGTTGACCGTA
>CAZWKY010000058.1:0-6759 GCA_964634095.1 uncultured Methanomassiliicoccales archaeon
GGAACTTGGCGTTGTGCCATCCCTCGGAGATGTAGTACATCTCCCTCAGGGTGGATGATTTGTTGTCGCGGATCATCTCGTTGATGAAATCCGAGGTGTACACGGTCCTGAGCATCATGACCGCACCGTTCACCGTCTTCGCGGTACGGGTGGTCCTGAGGTCACCGTACTTCCAGACGTTGTGCTGGGGGTCGAACTCGATGTTCTTCTTGGACCTCATGGGCAGGTCCATGGTGGGGATCTGTCCGTCGTCCAACTGATCGTAGATCCTCTCGACGACACCCGTCAGGCTGTCGAGTGCAAGCTGCTGTCTCTCATTCGTCGCCAAGGTCTTCAACCTCCGTGTTCTCCTCTTCCTCTTCATCGACGAAATCGGATTCGTCGGTCTGTACGATCTCCATTCCCTTTATCCCCCAATCACCGGGGAGCATCTCCGCACCCATCACCATCACCGGGTTCAGTCCGGAGAAGTAGATGTCGTCGGCGTCAAAGGTGTCCGCCATGTCGCCGGACAGCTCGAACTCTATCTTCGTCGATGTGGACGGGGGCAGTTCCCTGACCTCCCAATTGGCCTTACCCTCCTCGTTCATGTCCAGGAAGTGCTCCTGGGTGAACAGAGACAGATTCACCGATTCCTTGGGTATCTGCGCATGCAGACGGAAGGTCCTGGGCAGGCTGGTGTAGTTGTACACCGTGTAGGTGACCTTCCTGAGCTTCTTGCCCTCCTTCTTGACCGTCGGTTCCACCCACACCACGTTCATGATCCTGGTGATGGTCCTGTCCAGGTTGGGGACCGGCCTTCCGAGATGGTCCGCGGCCTTCTTGGCCATGTCCGGGAGGATCTCCTGGACGATCTCGAACTTGGCATGGGTCTTGTTCTTCCTCTCCATCTTGTTCAGATGGCTCTTGAGGTTCCTGGCGCAGAGCCTCAGTGCGAGACCGATCTCGCTCTGGAGCTCGGGGAACCCTGCGACGGCCTCCTTGCCCTCGGATGTGAAGGGGACCTTGGTGGATGCCACATGGACCAGGATGATGGCGGGTCCGAAGGGTATGCCCTTACCTCCCCTCTGCTCCAGTCCGTACCTCCTCCAGTCCATCTCGGAGATGGCCTTGGTTATGGCGCATGCACCCTGCTGGTACAGCAGGGGGACACGGTTGGCGAACCTGAGGATCTGGACCTGTCCGTCGGAGGGTATGTCACCGCCGTAGACGATACCGGCCTCCACGATGAACGGGTTCCCGTTGACCGCCTTGGGCGACCTGGTGACCGGTGTCGCGTAGTACTCGGGCCTGAGTCCGTCCAGGACGTGCATCAGGCCCTTCTTGATCAGGGTGTCACCGATGGGCGAGAGACAGTCGGTAGGGGGTGCCATAATCTTGGATGTCTTGATGGCCCCGAGGATCGCTATGGCGTCGTCCCTGGTGAGCTTCTCGGGCTTCTTCTCCCCGTTCACCTTGGATTTCTCCAGTATCTCGGTGGCCAGTCTGTCGGTGATCCTGGAGAAGTCGTTCTTCAGGAACGCCCTTATCGTCTTCTGTGACGAGTTCCCCGCGTACTTCAGGATGTCACCGATCTCCATCCCCTCGGGATGGGGTTTGATCTCCTTCGGCTTCGGGGGCATGATGTCGGTGGCCCTCTCGAAGACCGTCCTGGTCCCGTCGGGGTCGTGGAATGTGATCTGCGCATGAGGGTTCACAATGGCAGTGTTCTTCAGATACTCGAACACGGACTGCTTCCCGGTGATGTACCTACCCTTGATCGTGTACTCGATGCTGGTACCGTGCTCGTGGCCCTCCCACTGCAGGGCCTTGTCGTTGGTGACCACGGGGCGGTTGGTCTTGGTGTCGATGACGATGTCCATGCCCCATGCGACCTCGTCCTCACCCTCGATCTTGGATATCACATGGGCGGGTTTGCCGGTGGTGATGTTCCCGTACATCACCGTCGCGGATATCCCGATACCCTGCTGTCCCCTGGACTGTCTCAGGGCGTGGAACCTCGATCCGTACAGCAGACGTCCGAACACGTTGGGCATCATCTTGTGGACGATACCGGGTCCGTTGTCCTCTATGCAGATCTTATAATCCTCCTCGTTGAGCCTGTCTATCCTGACGGAGACATCCGGGAGGATCCCCGCCTCCTCGCATGCGTCCAGGGAGTTGTCCACAGCCTCCTTTATACCCATCAGGAGCGACTTGGACCTGGAATCGAAACCCAGGATCTGCTTGTTCTTCTCGAAGAACTCGGTGACCGAGATCTCCTGCTGCTTGGTGGCAAGCTTGTGCGCAATCGCCGTCTTTCTCTCCTTTGGCGCGGCGGTCTCCTTAGGTACTTCTTCAGAGGGCATCCGGGCACCCCGAAGGGTTGGTTTCTCTTAAACCTTGACCGACATAGTTACGGATGCCATGGCGATTTTCATCTACCATCCCGACGGTACGGGGGGCATGCGCTACCAGCTGATGCACAGGGACGTCCATGTGTGCGACATGACCGTGGAGGGAAGCGGGTTGGTCCCCGATCCCGACGGGATACTGTGTCCTGAGCACATGCCCTACGGCACCACGATGTGCGGAGGATTGGATGCGGATGCGTTCCGCAGATGGTGGGCATCGCGCCTCATACCCCCTGACAGGGAGGGTCAGTGGATCCTCCTGGACCGTCTGATGGCGGACAGGGCCGAACCGCTGGCGGTCGCGGGCGGTGCGGTCAGTCTCACGGACAGCTACTGGGTCCGTCCCGAAGGGGATGATGACAGGTGGATGCAGACGGAGGTGTTCCACAACAGGTTCGGTCCGGAGGTCGGCGACATGCTCATGGGCAGGTACATGAGGAACAGGCCCGACACCGTACGCTCCCCCGACCTGGTCACCGGCGGGAGGATGATGAAGAGATGGGCGGTGGTCGACGGCAGGAGGGGACTGGTGAAGACCGCGTCAGGTGATGGTGCCAGGATGGTCCTGAACGAGATCGTGGCATCCGTCATCGCCGATGCCGTGGGGGTGCCCCATGTCGGATACAGGTACCTGGAGCACATGGGCAGGCACTGCTGCGTCTGCAACGGGTTCGTGGTGGGCAGGGAGGAGTTCGTCTCCGCGGATATGTTCAGGGAGACCGGGGGGCAGCACTGGTACAGGGACTACACCTCCACCTGCAGGATGATGGGACTGGATGTGGTCCCGTTCCTGGACGGGATGATCGTTCTGGACTTCATCATCGCCCATGACCGCGCCAGGAGGGACTACGGTATCATCAGGGACCCGGTGGACCTGAGGTGGTTGGGACCGGCACCTGTGTTCGACAACGCGGACTGCCTCGGAGTGGGTCCTACGGAACACTGTGCGTTCGCCGACGACCCCCTGGGACAGCTGGACCTGGTGTCCTCATGGGAACCCTTCGACCCGGATGCGATCGGCACCGCCGTCTCCGTGGCGGAGGATATGATATCGGAGTGCACATGGGTCGGGGACGGTGCCAGAAGGGAGATGACATCCATACTGAGAGAAAGGACCGAAGGTCTGAGAGGATACATCTCCGGGAAGGGCTGACACCCATTCATTGAGAGGATACCGGGATCGGGGGCCGTGTGCCGATGTTGTTGTGATGGCATCACCGTCCCCTGGACCCATCCAACCCGTCCAGCGTTCCGGGAACATGTTGGATGATACCACAACATCACCCAGAAAGTGTCCATAATGTCTGTTATGACCGCCCGTATCCAATTTAGGATAACCTTAAATCACGGTCAGTGGATTCGAGGTGACGGAGGATCGGACCCGTCAAGGTCCGGAGGACGTGGGTTCCGACCCTCCACTTGTTTGTTTTGCCTCCATCAGGGGCCTACGGCCCCGTCAGGAGATAATCATTCATCATCCTCGTCGAACTTCGCACCGCACTTGGGACACCTGGTGGCGTTGGCGGGGACCACTGCACCGCACTCGGAGCACTCGAAGGTCTCCTCGCTCACATCCACGGTACCGTCGGCATGGACGACCTCGTTCTCCACGGAATCGAACCTGACACCGCACTTGGGGCAGACATCCGCATCCTTGGGGACCTCGGCACCGCACTCCTCGCAGACGAAGTAGTCCTTCTTCTGGGCCCTGAGCTCGTCGGGGACGTCGATGTACGTTCCGCACTTCCTGCAGGTGACCTCTCCGGGGAGGACCATCGCACCGCACTCCTTGCACCTTCCGTATCCCTGGGGGTACAGACGGCCGTCGGCCTCCATCTTGGAACGGGTCTTCTCGACACTCCTCCTCATCATCGCGGAGAAGATGAGGATCATGAAGAACATCACAGCGGTGAAGGCCACGTACACCCACAGTCCGTTAAGGGAGATGGACCACAGGTCGCTCTTGGGGGCGCCGTTGTCCTTGAAGAAGATGATGCCCCCCTGGACGGTCTCGGTCTCACCGTCCCCTGCGACAATCTTGTCGTAGGTGATCTGGTAACCGGACACCTTGTCCATGGTCACCGGGACGGTAGCGGTGTACACACTGCTGCCCTCGGACACGGGCACCATGGCGGTGGTCTCGTATGCCGTGTAGCTGTACGCCCGGTAGTTGACGCTGTTGACCACACCGTGATTCAGTTCGACACTGTCGGACACGAGGTTGTCGATGTGGAATTCGATGGTTATGGTGACGTTGTCGTCGACGATGTCATAGGTGATGTTCCCGAAGTCATCGGTGTCGACGTCGATGTTGTCCTCGACACCGGCGATGAGGTTGGGTCCGGAGTAGAACGTGGACACCAGCAACGCCAGTACGACGAACACGATGCCCAGGACACCCTTGACCTTGACCGAGGACACCCCGAGCACGTGCGGGACCATGTACAGCACGGCCGCGATGATCAGGAACCCCATGCACTGCTCCGCGAACCCGTAGGCCTGGAGCACTATGGCGATGATCAGCGACGCGACTATGGCGACGATCTGTTTGGTTGACAGGGCCTTGAAGTCGTCCAGGAACGACCCCTTGCCCTTCTCTCTGTCTTTCATCACCGTTCCGCTATTCGGAGGATGATATAAAGGGTGCGTAAACTCCGACGCCGTACTCGAACCGAGGATACGGTGATATCAGGAGATCTCGACGAATCCATCATACGGTTCATCGGAGCCGACCATCACGTTCCCTCCGAGGTCCACGGATGTCTCCGCCTCCACCCTGGTGTAGGTGTCCCCCGCCCTGCGGTAGACGTTCACGGATCTGGGACGGGCTATGCCGTGGGCTCTGCGGCGTACGGTCAGTGTGCAGATGCCCCCGCACGGTTCCCAATCACCGGCATCGAAGAACATCCTCCAGACGTCCCTCCTCCTCTCACCGGGACCGACAGGGTCCGAATCCTTGGAGACCTCGGCCCCGCATGATGACGGTATCGTCCCCGAACAGTACAGGGGAACGTGCCCCCATGTCCCGCCGGATGCATCGGACGTCGACGTCAGGAACATTTTCTCAGGGGAATACCGTTCCGAATACGCCCTGAGGCTGACCGCGTTGGTGTTGTCCCCGGACTTCACCTCCACGGGAACGGGGCCCGAATCCGTGTCGATCAGCAGGTCGACCTCGTACCGTCCGTCCCTCCAGTAGAACAGCTCCTCCGCACCCGCGGACAGGAGCTGGCACACCGCGAGGTTCTCGGCTGCCGCACCCCTGTATATCCTGTCATCCCCCGGATCGCCGGTCCTGTAGGTCCTCCTCCCCGACATGACCCTCAGCAATCCCACGTCGGATGCGTACAGTTTGAAGAAGGTCCTGTCGGAGTTGCTCCTGAGTGGGACGGATGGAACCTCCACGCGACAGACCCTGTGGGCCAATCCGGCGTTCACGATCCACAGGACCGCGCCCATCAGGTCGTTCGGACGTGCATCCCTCATCACATGACCGCAGATGAACCTCCTGTTCTCCTTCGCCAGTTCGCCGGGTAGCGCATCCCACACGGCGACCACCTTCGGGAGGATGTCCCCCGCATGCTTCGACAGGTCCTTGCGATAATCCTCCAGGATCCCCTTCAGCACCCCGGTCACATGGGATGGGTCGTGCCTCTCCGTCCATGACCTCACGGCCGCAGGCATGCCGCCGACGAAGAGATAGTCCTCCAGATGGGCGCGCAACCTACTGTGGAATATCCCCTGTATCCTGTCACCGGGCCTCCAGGACCCTATGAACTCCGCCAATCCGTCCTCGCCCTCCGCCCAGAGGAACTCCCCGAAATCCATAGGATACATCCTCAGACGGTCCACCTTCCCCACGGGGAACGAGTCCGGCCTGGATGTCAGGAGTCCCAGGAGGGAGCCGGCGCAGATGATGTGGTACCCCGGTGCCTCCTCACAGAAGTACTTGAGGGATGTGAGGGCACGTGGCACCGCCTGGACCTCATCGAAGATTATCAGTGTGTCCCCTTCGGTCACCCTCCTGGATGTGAGCCGGATGATGTGTCCGATTATGACCTTCGGGTCCAGTTCACCGTCGAAGAGCTCTCCGAGACCTTCGTTCTTCTCGAAGTTGAGGTAGATCACCGACCTATAGTTCTCCTTCCCGAACTCCCTCATGATGTAGGTCTTGCCGCATTGACGGACGCCCTCCAGTATGAGCGGCCTCCTGTCGGGGCTGTCCTTCCATTCGACGAGACGGTCGTAGATCCTCCTCCGCATGGTGTCAAAAATGTCTTCTTCGGTATTTCATTGTTGTGTATTTTGCAGTTTTTCTACAATTTTTGACAGTGATTTAAGGCATGTTTATACTATTTTTGACAGT
>CAZWKY010000059.1:0-6735 GCA_964634095.1 uncultured Methanomassiliicoccales archaeon
TTATTACCAGATGCGTCGACAGAACCTGCCTCTGCGGACTCAGGCCTCATACAACAGCCTCCCGTCCTTAAGGATCCTTCTAGCGAGTCCTGGATCCAAATTCCTATCAGAGACTACATCGACATCGCATCCCAACTCCTCCTCCGCATCGATTAGAAACCCTCCCATCTCAAGAAGAGAAGATCCTTCGGAAGGAGTTACACAAAAATCATAGTCGCTGTCAGGGCCAGAAGTTCCACGAGCTCTAGAACCGAAAAGGATTACACGACGTACTCCATATCTACGTGCAATCTCAGATACTACCTTGCTTAGTTCCTCGAAACCAGGTTGAACATTCATGCGACCACTCTGTGAATGATATTGTTAAACACAACTATAAACTGACGTCTATAACCATGATCACTGAAGCACTATTCTGCTTCTCCAATCAAATAGTATCCTTCAGAACGATTCGTACCATTCCGTTCAACCATCCTCCACATTTATAACCCATGAACATGTGGCAACGGTCATGGACGACTATGATGACGGCCTCTACCGTGTGAACACGGGATACGGGAGACCGAAGTTCAGCAGGATCGAGCTTAGGGACATCCTGATCTCCATGCTCGTGTTGAGCCTGGCGTTCACGATACTGTACAGCAGCGGGAACATCCTCTACTTCTTCCAGATGAAGACGGGCTCCGAGACGATGGCGTACATCGGCCTGTTCGCCATGTGCTTCGTCCTCGTGATATTCAGTTTCCTGCTACATGAGTTCGGACACAAGTTCACCGCCCAGAGGGCCGGACTATGGTCCGAGTACCGCATGTTCCCCATGGGACTGGTCATAACGTTGGTGTCATCATTCCTCGGGTTCCTCTTCGCATCACCCGGCGCAGTGTACATCAGAGGCAACCTCGACGACAGGACCAACGGAAGGATCAGCATAGCAGGGCCTGCGGTGAACATCGTCCTGGCGGCCGTCGGGATCGTCGGATGTCTGGCGTTCAACCACACTTCGATGGTCATCCCCATGCTGCTCCTGGCGAACCTCAACGCGTTCCTGGCGGTGTTCAACCTCCTGCCCGTACCTCCCCTCGACGGATCCAAGATCTTCAGATGGAACAAGGGCATCTGGGTGGCGGCCATCGCCGTTGCAGTGTTGGAACTTGTATACCTCATGGAGTTCATGCCCACACTCTACTGGGTCTGAACCCGAACCAAACCTCAATCCAGGTCTTCTACAGATGAGTGGAGACAGGTCATCTGATGACCCTCCACTCATTCCTGCGAGTGTTACCGTCGTTGACCAACAACCCCTTGGATTTCAATGAGGAAATCTCCCTTCCACACGAGGCTTTGCTGAAGCCTGTCCCCTCAGCTACCTCGGCTAGAGAAGCATTTGGATGTACACTCACATAGTCTATGATGATTCTTCCCCTATCGGTTAGTCCGATAAACGTCGCCTCGGAGTTCCTAGAAGAAACCCATACAGGAGGAAATGAAAATGGAATTGTAACTGTAACCATGAAATTGCTAAGTTCTATCGCACCCTTGCCATAACTACTGACAATTGTTGATACTCCGTGGCCACTCTGTTCACTATAATCCATGAGTGAGAATATCTTGAACAACGCCTCGTTCACGGGCATACTCCGCCCTGCATAAAAATCATCCACCGACAGGGAATATGGGATGCCCCCATAGGATTGAATCTCAATATGGTCATCGAAAATGAATACGGATGGTGGAAACATGTCCTTCCAACTATTGTGGACGCAAGCGTTTATCCAAGCCTCTCTAAAGGCCTCTTTGTCGAACAAATTCGTTTCCACTCTCTTACCCGTACTGAGATCAACCTTTGTCTCATTCAATGATTCGATGTAATCCTGAATTGCCCTAACACTCATGAGCAGACAACAATGGCCATAATCAGTTCTCTTGGACATGGATGCTTTCGTTGTTCCCTCGAACTTCACTACCTGCATTGCATTGTCATTCTGATCGGACATCAGGTAAGCCACAAGATTGTACTCACCCGATTCAGTTAACATCCCCATCCCGTCATAGTATTCGGGAGTACCCTTTGGATGAAGATTCTTAGCTATCGTGTATGCCACGTATGAGGTGAATGTAAGATCCTGTATCTTGGAACGAACACCAACCATGATGTCTACGTGACCACACATCATCATCTTACGGACTATTGCGGAAGATGCCTGTTCATTGGAGGATACGTTCCTTACGTAATAGCGACCGTCGAAAGAATATGGAGTGTCGTTGCCGGTTGCGAATACACGTACATACTGCAACCCATCAGAAGTTTCCAAAACCTGTATCTCGGCCAATAACTGTGGATCGACATATGTCCTGATTCTGTTGCGGATTTTCTCAAGTGTATCTGGACCTGGCCTTATACCGACAACATATCCGTCGTCATCCACCCCGAAGTAAACCGCACCCTTTCCACGACGATTAACCATGGCCGTAAGTGCGATTATACCCTTGTCCAATTGGGCCAAATCCTTCTTGAACTCTGTAACCTCATCTTCGGAACCTAAGTGAACAACGCCCGTCATGACGATGATATAAATGACAAATGCCTACAAATAACCTCAGATTAAACTCAGATTAAACTCAGATTAAACTCAGATTAAACTCAGATTGATTTCAAAAATGATCCACAATCAAGCAACTAGGGTCTGGAGGAATCCTGCATGGAACATCAGCACCCATGACACGACGATTCCGATCCGATGAAGAATATGGTAAGGTGGGAGAGGATGACCCTCTCCCTTTGAAGATCACATGCATCCCTTGCAGGGATACCTGAGGTTCCTGAGGATGGTCCCCTCCCACTGGTCCATCTTACCGGGGTTGAGGATGTTGTCGGGGTCCATGGCCTTCTTGATGGCCCTGATGGACGAGAGCTCCGTGGCCCTCTCCTTCATGTAGTTGGGCGCCTTGGAGATACCCACACCGTGCTCACCGGTGACCGTTCCTCCGAGTTCGATGCAGACATCGAAGATCTCGTCCACGGCCTTGATGCCCCTCTCCCACTCGTCCTTGTCGGTGGGGTCGATGACCATCTTGGTGTGCAGGTTACCGTCGGATGCGTGACCGTATGTCGCGACCGTGACGTTGTACTTGGCTGCGATCTCCTGGAAGGCCTTGACCGCCTTGGGCACCTGGGACACGGGCACACCCATGTCGTCCGCCAGGGAGACGGAGGAGCATCCGGGCTTCAGTGCGGACAGTGACGTCATGACGGACTTCCTGGCATCGGTCCACTGTGCGATGAGCTTCTTGTCCTTGGTGGGGATGACCTCGACGGCCCCGATGGAGTTCGCGACCTCCTCGACGATCCTTATGTCCCTGTCGACGACCTCGTCGGTCTCACCGTCCACCTCCACGATGCACAGCGCACCGCAGTCGGGGAGGGGGTTCCCGCGTGCCTTGTTGACGGCGTTGATGCTCACGCTGTCCATGAGCTCGCAGGACGCCGGGATCAGGGGCTTGGCGATTATGGCGGAGATGCACCTTCCGGCATCCTCGACGGTCTTGAAACAGCAGAGGCAGGATGCGGACTTCTTGGGCTTGGTGGTCAGCTTGAGCGTGACCTCGGTGATGACACCCAGTGTACCCTCGGAACCGCAGAGCAGCCTGGCGAGCTGGTATCCGGACGCGTCCTTGATGGTCCTGGTACCGCAGCGGACGATCTCCCCGTCGGCCTTGACGAAGGTGAGTCCCAGGACGAAGTCCCTGGTGGCACCGTACTTGACCGCACGCATACCGGACGCGTTGGTGGCGACCATCCCTCCGATCTGACAGGCCTCGGCGGAACCGGGGGACGGGGGGAAGAAGAAACCGTACTTGGCGAGCTCGGCGTTCAGGTCGTTGTAGACGCATCCCGCCTCCACATCGACCCACAGGTCCGCCACGCTGATGTTGGTGATCCTGTTCATCCTCTGGAGTGCGAGGACGATACCGCCCTTGATCGGGACCGCGGATCCGCAGAGTCCGGTACCGGCGCCCCTGGGGACCACGGGGATCTTGTTGGCGGATGCGATCTTCATGATCTCGGAGACCTGCTCGGTGGTCCTGGGCTGGACCACGATGTCGGGCGTGTTGTGGAAGATGGAAGCGTCGAAACCGTAGGTGTAGAGGATCGCGGGCTCGACTGAGTAGCCCTCCTTCCCAACGACCTTCTCGATCTGCTCAATGATACTCTGTTCCAAAATGAACACCTGCGCGTGCGATTGATACGGTCCGATATAATGGGTTTGTCTGACCGTTCCGATGTGAAGCGCCGTTCATCCCCTGTGATAGGGGGATAGGGACGGACTGTCCTTCCGACCACCGCCCCGTATAAATATGGGGAGCCGTTAGGAGCGCTCCATGAAATCCACGATCGTACTCCTCGGACCCCCGGGATCCGGAAAGGGAACCCAGGGAGAGAAACTCAGCGAAGAACTCGGATACGTCAGGCTCTCCACCGGAGACATGCTCCGCGAGGCCGTCAGGAACCAGACCGAGCTCGGGAAGAAGGCCAAGGAGTTCATGGACGCGGGTGCACTCGTGCCCAACGACCTGATCATCGGCCTCATGAAGGAGAAGATCGCACAGGCGGAGGGAGGGGTCATCCTCGACGGATTCCCCAGGACCGTGGAGCAGGCGGATGCCCTGGCCGAGCAGCTGGATGTGGACCTGGCGCTCAACCTCGATGTGGACGATGACGAGCTCATCACCAGGCTCACCAAGAGGCGCTCCTGCCCCCAGTGCAACGCCGTCTACCACCTGATCTACAACGCCCCCAAGGCGGAGGGTGTCTGCGACAAATGCGGATCCGCACTCTACCAGAGGGACGATGACAAGGAGGAGACCGTCAGGAACAGGCTCAAGGTCTACCGCGAGAACACCATGCCCCTCATCGACTACTACGGCGACAAGGGAACCCTGGTGACCATCAAAGGGGTCGGTTCCATCGACGACATCTTCGCCAAGGTCAAAGAAGCCGTCCAGTGAAGGTCAATCATCCTTATCCAGGGGCTCCGGCCCCACATTTCCCCTTTTCCCATCGTTTATCCCCATATCACCGTCCCACGTATGACGTTCTGATGTTGTTAGACTAAATTACCACATCAATCACATCACATTCATAATAACGAAGACATCTACATCCCGGCATGAAGACGGATGTCCTCCTGGAACCTCGCTCGATCAAGATCATCCTCCTGATCCACGGACGGGGACGGATATCATCCTGCGAACTGATGGATGTGGGCAGCAAGTACAACATGTCCCTCCTGAGGGCGAAGGAGCTGGAATCCATGGGACTTCTGGTGAGCTTCCCCGATGACAGGGTCCAGACCAAGGTGAACTGGGAGCTGACATCGAAGGGCGGTGCCGTCGCATCGTTCCTCAAAATGGCGGAGGACCTGGGTCAGGGCAGCTTCGACCATAGGAGGATCTTCCCCGAGGAGCTGCTGAACCTCATAGAGAAAGGGGACATAGAGGGACTCAGACGTCTTGCCTGCAGTTTGGATGAGGACAGGGAGATGTGACACACGGATACTTCGCCTCCAACTCCCTCTGGACCTCCTCTGCACGTTGGATCTGGTCGTTGAGGTTCCATTTCCCGATGTTCACCCCGTCCCTGATCAGCGATGAACCGCACTGATGGAAGTAGAACTCGATGTTGCGCTCCCTGGCCTCCAGGAACAGGGACTCCACCCACTCGTATCTGATGGGGCGGACCTCGGATTTCGGTGCCATCTCCCCACCCACGTTCACACAGCGGATCTTGCCGGTGTCCAGATACCTGCCGAGGGATATGGGTCCGATCAAGGGCGAACAGAACACCTCGCGATGCTTCAGAGGGGCATCGAGATAGTACGGGATGCGCCTGTCCGCCATCTCCTGGTTCTCTATGGACACGCTCAGATGGAAGTGCTCCCAACCCTCGCCCCAGTCCGGAGGCAGGCATTGTGCTATCCTCTCTGGACGTTTCGTGGTCGTGACGAAGATACAGTCCCTTCTGCGTCTTATGAAGTCCCAACATCCGTCGCGCCATTCATCGGCCTCCTCGATGAAGAAATCCGATGAGAAGCACAGTTTGACCAGGGAGTTGGGCGGACAGTCCCTGTCCTTCAGTTCGTAAGTGGTCTTCCCCTTGCCGATCACCGATGTGTCCCTGCCGTACCTCCGGTCCATCTTGAACACGAAACAGTTCCTGCAACCGGGACTGACCTTCCTGCACCCGTGCCAGGGACTCCACACTATCGCCTTGGATACCTCTTCGTTCTGCGTATGCTCGCCCCGTGTCCCCGAACCCATCTGCGGTTATAGATAAGATGCGGATGGGGGTCGCCCAGAGAGGTCACGAAAGTTTTATTAACAAAAACGAAATCAGGGATTTTGATAGCCTCGTAGTGTAGTGGTCAATCATGCGGGACTCTGGATCCTGCGACCGCAGTTCGAATCTGCGCGAGGCTACCATTTTCATCACTACCTTGATGGCCGAGAGGCTGTTCCTTTCACCGTCGGAATCTGTTGCCTTTGCATTCATGATTTCTGTATCGCATATCCATTGAATGATGAGATACATTAATATTTACTAGTTATTTGAAAAATTATGATTCGTATATCCATTACCGAATATACAAATATATCTAGATACAAACTTCTAAATAGTGTATAACCAGTCCCGAAAATGCCGAGTAGGTGGGAAGTCCGAGTTTGTCGTACTTTTTT
>CAZWKY010000060.1:0-6587 GCA_964634095.1 uncultured Methanomassiliicoccales archaeon
GGATGCTGTCGGTGTCGAACCTGTATCCATCCATCACCGAGACCGTGAAGGATATTGCTCTCTCACCTGTCCCGACCACCTGATATGTGAGTCCGGGGGCGGTGTTGAAGGTGACCACATATCCTGAGACGGTGGTGCTGCCGGAGGTTCCGGTGGATGCCCAGCCTGCATAGACAGTGGTGTCTTGCAGAATGGGGATTAATGGGTTGAACGCCTGGGTGCACCCCTTGTCGAGGAACCATCCGGTGAAACGGTAGTTGGTCTTCGAGGGCTCCTCGGGGACCACAACGAACGGGTCGCCGAGTCTGACCGCATTGTCCTTGTTCAGTTCCTCCCTTGCAACCTCATGAGTACCGTCCATGAATCTTACAACTATGGATTCACCGGGCATCAGTCCGATCGGGATGACGTCGATGGATTTACTATCCGTATCACCGGTTTCAGTGGATGTGACGGTCTGCGTCACATGGACCATATCATAGTCTCTGACATCAATCAGGACGTTCGGCCCTTCGGTTATCTGAACCTCATCGGGAACTTCGTCTGAATAACCCCCCACAATCCAAGTGATGGTGAGACCGGTCGAATCGTACGGATACTTCAGGGTCATGATGTTACCATAGCAGTACCAAGTTTCCTCGGGAGTCCAATCTGCGTCTGACGGTTCCATAGGAACAAGAATCACGAAAACTGACAAGAGCACAAAGGAACAGACAATGCATTTCTTGATAGTCATCCTATCAGTTTATTCCATCGCTTCCTACGATAATCTCAGACTCTACTGCCAACAATTTCGACATAACGTAGAGGTCGAACACATCCTGCCTCACATTATCATTATTTGTAATCTCCACCTTGTACATTCCTGTACCCTGCGTTGGCAACTTATAACAGTAATAGTTAGTTTCTTGGGAACCTTCACCAATTGTTACCAACTGTGGAGTTCCCAACTCTACACGACTAGGTTCTCCTTGCTCATTCACCCCTACAACAGATATTTTCATCGCATCATTACCTACAATCGCCAGAGTAACAACTCTGTCTCTCTGAGTTATAAACTGCGTCGGCTCATGTACCAATTCAGATTCATCAGTTGTTGTAGTTATCTCGCCGTTATACAGATAAAATGATACTCTATGTTGACTGTCTAGTACAAGTATCTTCAACTCGAAGAATGTGGAATTTCCATACCTATCCTCAATGTAGGCATACGATGTTTCAGGTTCAGAACCATGTTCCACAGGAACTCCTGAAATCGTTCCATCTTTGGTCATTGCCATTCCTTTGGGAAGCTTGATTGCATACCAATTGAAATCACGGGGATGTGATCCCGAACCTATTGAAGGTTCCAAATCAACTGGGACACCTTCCATAACGGTTATTCTATCAAACCTATAAACTGTATTACCATCGTTGTATTCCAACACTGTGGGAAGGTTATTCCCACCATTGAGTGACATCTGGACTTCAACAAACAAAGATTCAGTATTGTATGTCGTAACCTCATTGTTCCCAGTGTAACGAACTGTAATATCACACCTCAGTTTCAGAGTAATCATTGTCTCTTCTGAGATATCAGATTTCAACGAGAGTACATATTTCCCCACAATACCGAGATCATCATCTTTCAGGATGAAGGAAACATCACCTGTATCGATACCCGTACCAATAGTGATTGATGAGTACTGATCCCCGTTCAAATAGCTCCATTTAACAATACTTGATGGATCAACTTTCTTGAAATAGTTCTCATTAATGATAATATCGATATTACGATATTCCGAACCTACAGCGGCATGATAAATCACAGTGTTATCTTCTGCACTGTTGTCGGCAACAGATTCCTCCTCGGCCATGGAGACCACGACCACGCTCAGAACCGCCACTGCCAACACAATGGCAAACCATTTTCTCTGCACGTTATACCTCCTAAGGCAATACGTCAGAACCTAAAGCAGAATCAAATGACCCCGGCTCCCCCCCCCCCTTGTGCAAAGGGGGAGGAAGGGGGTTCTTTCGAAATGACTTGAAACAGTCAAATTCGCATCCTGTTCTTATAACATGCGTTAAGAAACGTTAAAAGAATCAGACCTCGGAGCCAGATTCTGGAGGACAGAACCGTCAACCCTCGAGGAAATGACGGCAGTGTCCGGACACCCTGCACCTGTCGCATCTGGGATGGTTCGGGATGCACACGACCTGTCCGTGACGGACAAGGTACCTGTTGATGTCCGACCACCTCTCCTCGGGGGTGATGTCCATGAGGGCGAACTCCGTCTGCTCAGGGGTCTTCGTGTCGACCAGTCCCATCAGGTTCGCGATCCTGTGGACGTGGGTATCGACACATACCGATGGGATGTCCATCGCATAGGACCTCACGCATGCCGCGGTCTTCCTCCCGACCATCGGCAGCCTCATCATCTCCTCCGTATCCGACGGAACGACACAGCCGAACTCGTCCCTGAGCATCCTGCAGCAATCGACTATCGCCTTCCCCTTCTGTTTGGGGAACCCTGCGGGACGGACCAGTTGGGCCACCTCCTCGGGATCGGCCTCGGCGATCTCCTCTATGGAGTCGTATCTATGGAACAGGTTGTCCGACGCCTTCCTGGTGTTGTCGTCCTTGGTCCTCTGAGATAATATCGTCGCGATCAGCACGTGGAACGGATCGCATGGCCATTCAGGATTCAATCCCTCGGAGTTCCTTCCCGGATACGCACCCTGGTTGTAGTCCTCGGACAGGATGTTCAGGATGTCGCAAATCTCTCCTGGAACCATCTCAGCACATCCTCCGCGGTACGGAAGGAACCTGTCACCAGTATGTTCAGGTCGCCCCTGCACTCCATGGCGGCCTCCATGGCATCGGCCACCGTGGGCATCACCGTGACATCGTCATGGTACGATGACATCACCTCCCCCAGGACCTCTGGGGAGGCTGCCCTGGGCGAATCCGGAGCTGTGACGAACACCCTCTCCGCCACCGGAGCCAACTCCTTCGAGACACCTTCGAGGTCCTTGTCGTTCAGCATCCCTATGACCAGGATGACCCTGCCGTAGATCTCGGAGACATCCGATGCGAGGCACTTGGCCCCCTCCTTTGTGTGGGTGACATCCACCACTATGGGCATGGCCATCATCTTCTGCATCCTGCAGGGCCACGACACCGTCGCCAATCCGTCCACCACATGTTCGCGGATCCTCTCCTCGTAATCGTTCAGGAGGGAAACGGCGCCTATGGCCAACGCCGCGTTACCGGCCTGATGCCTTCCGGGGAGGGCGACCTCGAACAGCTCCCCGCGGTAGATCATCTCTATCGCATCCGGTCTGCTGTTCACGACCTCCACCTCCGACGGGGACACCTGTGTCAACGGGGCACCGACCTCCTCGGACCTCCTCATCAGGACCTCCAGAGCGGGACCGTCGTTTATCGTCACGCACGGGACGTCTGGCTTCATTATCCCGGCCTTCTCGAAGGCTATCTCCTCGATGGTGGAACCCAGGTACGCGGTGTGCTCCACACCGATGTTGTTGATCACGGACACCTCGGGTGTTATCACATTGGTGGAATCCAGCCTCCCGCCCATACCGACCTCCACCACGGCGACCTCCACCGCCACCAGGTTGAAATACAGGAGGGCACAGGCCGTCAGGACCTCGAACGATGTACACACCCTGCCCTCGGATGCCATATCCTCGGCACAGGGCCTCACCCTGGACATGATGTCCTCCAGGTCCGCGTCGGAGATGTCCTCCCCCGCCAACCGGATGCACTCGTTCACCCTCTGTATGTGGGGTGACGTGAACGCCCCGGCACGGATGTCCGATGCGTTCAGTATGGATTCGATCATGGCGCAGACCGACCCCTTTCCGTCGGTCCCGGCCACATGTATGTACCTGACATCCTCGTGGGGGTTGCCGAGGCGTTCCAAAAGCTCAGTGATGTTGTCGAGGCCCGGCTTTATCCCTCTGGATCCGAGGTTTTCGAACCAGGCCATATTCCCGTCAGGGTCCAATCCAATCTCCGGGTCGGCCGATGATGTGTGAAAGTATATAAGGGGTTGCGAAAGCTGACCTGGACATGCACGGAACGATGGTGGTCAACGGATTCCTGACAGGAGGCAAATACAATGAACCGGCGGACATGATGTCCGCCGCCGCCCGCAGGATGGGGATCGAGCTCACGGTGATGTCCAACAGGGACCTCCCGCTGATGGTCGGCGGCTCCGAACGTATGGACACGGACTTCGTCATCTTCTGGGACAAGGACGTCAGGGCAGCGGAGCTCCTGGAGATGTCCGGGACACCCGTGTTCAACGGATCGGAGTGCATCCGCATATGCGACGATAAATCACTGACGCACATCGCACTGTCCAAGGCACGGGTCCCCTCCATACCCACCATGGTCGCACCCATGACCTTCGACAGCATAGGATACACGGACCTGTCGTTCCTGGACCGTGCCGAGGGCCGCTTCGGATATCCGATGGTGGTGAAGGACTGCTTCGGATCCTTCGGACAGCAGGTGCACCTGGCCCGTGACAGGGAGGGACTGGAGGGGCTGTTCCATGACGCCAGACCCCGTATCATCCAACCGTACGTCGAATGCTGTTCATCGGACCTCCGTCTCGAGGTGGTCGGAGGGAAGGTCGTGGCCGCCGTCTCCAGGAGGGGTGCGTACGGTGACTTCCGTGCCAACACCACCATAGGAGGGGTCATGGGCATCTACGACCCCACCAGGGAGGAGACGGAACTGGCCATAAGGGCATCCAAGGCCGTGAAAGCGGACTTCTGCGGTGTGGACATCCTCTACATGAACGGTGCACCGGTGGTGTGCGAGGTCAACTCCAACGCACACATGAGGAACCTGCTGAACTGCACCGGGACAGATGTCTCGGACATCATCCTCGGTCACATCACCGGGAGGCTCTGAATGGGGGATTGCTGGATCCTCTATGACAGACCCGATCTGGAGATCAACCGCTTCTTCGCCGAGAGGCTCAGGGAGTGCGGGGAGGCGGCGGGGCTGGATTGCTCCATCGTCACCACCGACTCCGTCGATCCGGAGTACGCTCCGGACATCGTGATATCACGCACGAGGGACCATGGCCTCACATCACTCCTGGAGGACTGCGGGTCAACCGTCTACAACCGCCCATCAGTATCCAGGATATGCAACGACAAGGCCATGACGTACTCCTTCGCCAGGGGACTGGGCATACCGTTCCTCCCGTTTTCACAGGATCACCGTATCCTTCCCCCCGGACCTCCGTGGGTGGTGAAATCATCCGTCGGACACGGCGGAACGGAGGTCTTCAAGGCATCCTCGCCCGATGATGTGGAGAGGTTGTTCGGTGAACTTGAGGGGAGGGGACCGATGGTCCAATCCATGGCCCCCGTCAGGGGCAGGGACATGAGGATGTACGTCCTGGGCGGGAGGATCATCGCCTCGGTCCTGAGGTCCAGTGACACGGACTTCAGGGCGAACTTCAAACTCGGCGGCAGGGCGGAACCCGTCGAACCTCCGGAGGAGGCCGTGGACATCGTGAGAAGGATCCTCCCGGAGCTCATGCCCGACTTCGTGGGCATCGACTTCGTGTTCGGGAGGGAAGGGGTTTACCTGAACGAGATGGAGGACGTGGTCGGCACCCGGATGCTCTACGAGCTCACGGACCTGGACCCCGCCCTCATGTACATGGAGTACGTGACTCACTCGAAGATCTCTCTGTAGATTGAGTCCACGAGTTCGCTGTAGGTCATGCCCTTGTTCTTGGCGACCTCACGGACCAGGTCCATCGTTCCGGATCCGTACTGGGCGGCCTTCTTCCTCTTCTCCGCGATGAACGGGTATCCGAGGTTCCTGGCCACCTGCTTCAGGAGCATCTTCCTGGAGTCGGCGTCCACGGGCTTGAGCTCCTTCAGGTCCATGGCGTTGACCTGCATGGTGACTATGGGGTCCATGTAGGGGTAGAGGATCTTCTTACCGAAGTGGTCCGCGACCTTGGTCTCGTGGGGGATGGTGGATGTGATCAGCTTCCCCATGTCGGACTTCATGGCCCTCTCGAGCTCGTCGTCGGGCATGCCCACATACTTGGAGTAACCCGCGAAGAGTTCGTCGGAACCCTGTCCGCCCAGGACCAGCTTCTCATGGACGGTCCTGCACACGAAGAACAGGGGGAGCTCGAAGGACAGGGTCAGGGGACTGGATGTACCGGTGATGGTGATCATCTCCCTGAGCCTGGACTCGATGTTGTCTGCGGTGATCGGGATGTGCAGCCAGGGCAATCCGAGCCTCTCAGACATCTCCTGGGCCATGACCACGTCGTATGACTGTTCCTTACCGGATGTGTAGAGGGTGACGGACCTTGCGTAGTCCTTTGCGATGGCGGCTACGAGACCGGAATCCAGGCCTCCGGAGAAGGCGACGGCGATATCCTGGTCCTCGACGCCGTTCCTGATTGCGGATACGATTGCGCGCTCGAGGTTCTCAGAGTTCACAGACATGGATATGGCATCCTGGACCGCGGATATAAGGATTATTTCCACACCCTCGGCGGGAGGGGCATGGAGGACGCTGGAGAGGTGGTCCC
>CAZWKY010000061.1:0-6323 GCA_964634095.1 uncultured Methanomassiliicoccales archaeon
GCGACGTAGACTCCCTCGGTTGCGAAGTCGACGGGCCTGAGCTTCTGGTGGGCCTCGAAGTAGAATCCATCCTTGGAGATGGGGACCTTGACCATCTTGGCGAGGTTCTCCTTCTCCTCCCTCATGGGGGTGATACCGGCGGCGAGGATGACCGCGTCTGCGGGGATCTCGACCTCGGCTCCGAGGGTGGAGTCGAATGCCTTCACGACGTTGCCGTCGTATGCGGGCATGTCGTTGTTGACAGGGTACCTGAGGAACTTGACTCCCATCTGGCAGGCCCTGGTGTACAGCTCCTCACGGAATCCGTAGGTCCTGATGTCCTTGTGGACGATGGACACGTTGGCCATGGGGTTGTTCATCTTGATCTGGATTGCCATGCGCAGGGATGCGGCACAGCAGACACGGGAACAGTAGTGGACCTCGTCGTTCCTGGATCCGACACACTGGATGAAGACGACGTTCTCGGCGTTGAAGCTTCCGTCATCGATCTTCTTCTCGGCTACGGTCTGGGTCATGACCTTGGGGTCTGCACCGTTGTTGTACTCCTTGGGCTCGTATGCTCCTGCTCCGACTGCGAACAGGACGGCTCCGATGGGGTACTCCTCGCCGTTGGTCAGCTGGAGTTTGAAGTTACCGACGTATCCGGGGATGTCCTTGACGGTGACTCCCTTGTGGACGGTGATGAGCTTGTTCTCCTCGACCTTCTTGATGGTCTCTGCGAGGAAGTCGGACACCTTGACTCCGTCCTCCTTGTGGCGGAAGTTGCGTGCGAATCCTCCGAGCTCCTTCTCCCTCTCGACGAGGTGGACGGGGTAGCCCTGGGCTGCGATGTCCAGTGCGGCGGTCATTCCGGTGATACCTCCACCGATGATCGCTGCGGAGTTGGTGACGGGGATCTCGGATCCGACGAGGGGCTCGAGCAGGCATGCCTTGGCGATTGCCATCCTCAGCAGGTCCTTGGCCTTCAGTGTGGCGGCCTCGTGCTCGTGCATGTGGATCCAGGAACACTGGTCACGGATGTTGGCCATGTTGCAGAGGTACTTGTTCAGTCCTCCGTTCCTGCAGGCCTCCCTGAAGAGGGGCTCGTGGGTCCTGGGGGTACAGGATGCGACGACGACCCTGTTGAGGTCGTGCTCCTGGATTGCGTTGGAGATGGCATCAAGACAGTCCTGTGCGCATGCGTACTGGGACTCGGTGGACAGGACGACGTTGGGCAGTGTCTTCGCGTACTCGACGACAGCGGGGACGTCGACGACGGCTCCGATGTTGATACCGCAGTGGCAGACCCAAACTCCGACCCTGGGCTCCTTTCCGATGACCTCTTTCTCTGCGGGGTACACCTTGGGTGCGCAGGGCTCGAAGTTCTCATCGACGATCCATGCTCCGGCCTTTGCGGAGGATCCGCATGCCTCGGCGACGGAGGTGGGGATGTCCTTGGGTGCTGCGAAGGCACCGGTCACGAAGATACCCTCTCTGGTTGTCTCGAGGGGGTGGTAAACGGTGGTCTTACAGAATCCGTACTCGTTGAGCTCGATTCCGAGGGTCTCGGCGAACTCCTCTGCTCCCTCCGGGGGTGCGAGTCCGACGGACAGGACGACCATGTCGAACTCCTCGGAGACTCCGTTGTTCTCATCGTCGGTGTAGTTGATGATGAGCTTCTTTGTGACGGGGTCCTCCTCGACGTTGGACACACGGGCTCCCCTGTGCATCTTGATTCCGTACTCGTCCTCTCCCCTGTGGATGTAGGCCTCGAACTCCTTTCCGTAGGACCTGATGTCCATGAAGAAGATGTCCTCCTGGAGGTCACCGTGCTCCTTGGTGATCATGGCCTGCTTGGTGGCGTACATACAGCACACGGATGAGCAGTACTTCTTCCATCCTTTCTTCTCGGACCTGGATCCGCAGCACTGGATGTATGCGATCTTCTTGGGGTCCTCTCCGGAGGAGGGGACGACGATGTGACCTCTGTGGGGTCCGGATGCGCACATGATCCTCTCGTACTCGATCGCGGTAACGACGTTCTGGAACCTGCCGTATCCGTACTCGGTGGCCGCGGATGCGTCCCAGACCTTGAATCCGGGTGCGGCGATGATGGATCCGACCTCGAGGACGATCTCCTCGTCCTTGTCATCGTAGTGGATGGCTCCCTTACCGCAGTTCTTGGCGCAGATTCCGCACTTTCCTTTCTTCACCATGTTACAGTAATCCTTGTCGATCACTGCGACACGGGGAACGGCCTGTGCGTGGGGGATGTAGATTGCCTTCCTGGTTGTGAGTCCGTACTCGTACTTGTCAGGAATGTTCTTGACAGGACACTTTGCGAGACAGTCCCCGCATCCGGTACACTCCTTGGGGTTGACGTACCTGGCCTTCTTGAGGACAGTCACCTTGAAGTCTCCCGCCTTTCCATCGACCTTCTTGACCTCGTGGTAGGTCAGGGTCGTGATGTTGGGGTGTCCGTTACAGTCCGCCATTTTAGGCGAGAGGATACATGCGGAACAATCGTTCGTAGGGAACGTCTTGTCCAGACGGCACATCACTCCACCGATGGTAGCGTCTTTCTCTACCAGGTAGACGTGAATGCCCCTGTCTGCAAGATCCAGGGAAGCCTGGATTCCCGCAATTCCTCCACCGATAACCAATGCCGATTTACTCAAATCATTGCCTCCGTTTACCAAATGGTGTTTGGAATGGTTCGGAGTAATACGGGAATGGTATATTAATAGATAGTAAAGAAAATTTATATATTATATATGTTTAATGTTAACGTCTTCTGAATCTGAAATTTAAAAAATCACCTAAAAATTTTAGGGTAGGCTAAAAATTGAATAGCCAGACATCCGCGCAACCTTCTGAAAATGATTTATCCTGATGGATAATGCAACATGTTTTCAAGTTGAAAATTCACATTTACTTCGTTAGGACACGAAGGATTTCCGAGATCAATTCCAATCGGTCGGATAGAGAATAGACTTTTATATCGGAATGCGGGGAAAACGTGTACCGTGTGAGCATCTGGCTATCCTCCGATGGGTGGAGATTTCCGCATCCATCCCCTAATTATTACGAATTTATGATTCGTAACACCGACCCTTCGACGGAATCCCCGTCCCGACCCTCTCCGACCTCTACCCGTTTTTTGGACATCCTCGGGGGCATCACCGTACCCCGAGCGGAGAAACGTTATAACGAATCAGCGGCTAGACCCGCACATGGTCGTGAAATCCGAACGCGGAAGGCGCCGCTACGTCGTGTACACAGTACCCGAGGGCACCAGATGGGACGAGGTCCTGGAGGCCCTTTCGGCGGAACCCGTGCCACCGCAGCTCAAGGTGATATCGTGCTCCTCCGGGAGGGCGGTGATCAGGACGGAACCCGACGGATTGGAGGCCATCGGGCAGAGGATGGCGGCCACATGGCCGGATACGGAGTCCATCATCACATCGGGCACACTCAGGACCATACGCGACAGATACCCCGAACTCAGGGTCCGCCGCAGAAGGAAGGGATGAACGTAGGCTCCGCGGGACCCCTGGCATACGTCTTTATAGTGCACGTTGATTCCAGTCGCGTTAAGTAATATAGGAGCGGCAATTTATGCAACCCGGACAAATGGCTTATGACAGGGGGATCACAGTTTTCTCCCCCGATGGAAGGCTTTTCCAAGTAGAGTATGCACGCGAGGCCGTGAAGAAAGGTTCCACGACCATCGGTGTGAAGTACAAAGACGGAGTCGCGCTCATCGTCGACAAGAGGTCGGTCAGCAGGCTCCTCGAGCCCAAGTCCACCGAGAAGATCCACGACATCGACGACTTCATCGGATGCGCCACATCCGGACTCGTCGCGGACGCAAGGGTCCTTGTGGACGAGGCGAGGAAGAACGCCCAGGTCCACAGGGTCAACTACGGAGAGAACATCGGCGTCGAGATGCTCGTGAAGAAGATCTGCGACATGAAGCAGAACTTCACACAGTACGGAGGGGCACGCCCGTTCGGAACCGCACTCCTCGTGGCCGGTACCGACGACATGGGTGTCCACCTCTTCGAGACCGACCCCTCCGGGGCCCTGGTCTCCTACAAGGCCACCGGTATCGGAAGCGGACGTCCCGCCGTCATGGAGATGTTCGAGAAGGAGTTCCAGGACGACATGACCTTCGAGGATGCCATGGTCCTCGGTCTGAAGGCCCTCGGCGCCGCCATAGAGGAGACCCCCAAGGCCGAATCCGTGGAGATCGGAGTGGCAGAGGTCGGCAGGAGGTTCAGGAGACTCTCCGAGGAGGAGATCTCCACCCTGATCGGAAAGTCCGCACCCGCAGAGACCGAGTGAGGTGGGAACATGGTCAACCTCGATGATGCGATAACGGCGAAGCTGGAGAGCCATGGGGAGACGTTCGAGATCCTCCTGGACCCGGCAGTGTTCGACATGGTCAAACAGGGAAAGCAGTTCGACATCGTGGAGTACATGGCGGTCGAGGATGTCTTCAAGAACGCCGGTAAAGGGACCAGACCTGCCGAGGACAAGATCAAAGAGGCCTTCGGAACGGAGGATATCGGGGAGATCGCCAGGAAGATCGTCGAGAAGGGCGAGATCCAGATCACCGCTGAGCAGCGCAAGGAGATGCTCGAGGCGAAGAGACATCAGATAATCACATACATTGCCGCGAACGCGATCAACCCCCAGACCAAGACACCGCACCCGCCGCTGAGGATAGAGCTGGCGCTGGAGGAGGCCAGGTTCCATGTGGACCCGTTCAAGCCCCTCGAGAAGGAGATCGACGAGGCCATGAAACTCCTGAGGCCCATCCTCCCCATAAGGTTCGAGAAGAGCCATATCGCCATCAAGCTCAACGGTTCCGACTACGGCCGCTGCTACGACGACATCATCCACTACGGATTGGTGGAGAAGGAGGAGTGGACCGCCGACGGCTCATGGATCGGGGTCATGGAGATCCCCGCGGGCCTCATCAACGACATCACGGACAAGCTCAAGCACAAGACCAAGGGCTCCGCGTCCGTGAAACTTATCAACTGAATTTCGCGAGAGTGATAATATGGAAAAGAGAAACGCCAGACAGACACGTGAGATAGTCGTGCCCGGCGACGTCCTCGATGCATCGGGGATGAAACCCGGAGAGAACGCATACGTGCTCGACGGCAAGGTACGCGCCAGCGTCATGGGGGTCAGGAACGTCTTCCAGAACACTGTGGGCGTCATCCCTCTGAGGGGTTGCTACATGCCCTCCTCCGGGGACACGGTCATCGGAGTCATCGTGGACATCGGACCGTCCAACTGGTTAGTAGACATCGGTGCCCCCTATCCCGCACCCCTCCATGTGAACGAGGTTCCGTGGAAGGTCGAGTTCGGGGACACGTCCAGGTACCTGAGCATCGGATACGTGGTGCTCCTCAAGGTGCTGTCCGTGGACGAGAGCAAGAAGATACAGGTCACCATGAAGGACTCCGGACTGAGGAGGATCGAGGGCGGAAGGCTCGTCAGGATCTCCCACTCCAAGGTGTCGAGGGTGATCGGAAAGAGCGGATCCATGATCTCCATGCTGAAGAACATGACCGACTGCCGCATAACGGTCGGACAGAACGGTATGATCTGGATCGACGGCGACGACGAGAACGCCGATGTGGCCGTGGAGGCCATCAAACTTATCGAGGAGAAGGCCCAGTCCGGCAACCTCACAGACAAAGTCAAGGAATTTATCGAGAACAGGCTCCCTCAGAACGAGAGCGAAGACGACGAGGGGGAGGAGTGACCATGAGCGGACACACTGATATGGTATTGGTTGATGAGAAAGGCATGAGGATCGACGGCAGGACCGCCGAGGAACACAGGCCCATCAAGATCGAGGCTGGAGTCCTCAACAACGCGGACGGTTCCGCATACGTGGAGATCGGAAAGAACAAGGTGCTGGCGGCGGTCTACGGACCCAGGGAGTGCCACCCCAGGCACCTGCAGAACCCCACCAAGGCGATTGTCCAGTGCAAATACAACATGCAGGCATTCTCCGTCAGCGACAGGAAGAGGCCCGGACCCGACAGAAGGTCCATCGAAATCTCCAAGATCATCTCCGAGGCACTCGAGAAGGTCGTCCTCACCGAGCTCTACCCCCGCGCATCCATCGATGTGTACATCGAGATCCTCCAGGCCAACGCCGGTACCAGGTGCGCAGGTCTGACCGCCGCATCCGTCGCACTCGCAGACGCGGGCATCCCCATGAGGGACATCGTCCCCGCCATCGCCGCCGGAAAGGCCGACGGCCACGTCCTCCTGGACCTGAACAAGGAGGAGGACAACTACGGACAGGCGGATGT
>CAZWKY010000062.1:0-6195 GCA_964634095.1 uncultured Methanomassiliicoccales archaeon
GTCTGTGCTTTCATTTTCATTCCTCTTATATAAAAAGAGCCCACACCTTCCGACAGAAGGTGTTAAAGGGCATGATGCCGTGTCCGATTCGGCGAGGGGGATCGTTTCCACCGGAACCCCGCCACCTCATCGTTCTCCAGATCCGTCAAAGACGGACCCACGGCGGTGAAGCGTGATTTATGATAAGTTTCTGTTCAGCATGCTCCTATGATGAGCTTGAACCTCAGATCCTTGCCCATCAGTGCATTCCCTGACTCCTCGGGGAACTCGATGGTGATCCCAAAGGTCCCGTTTCCTCCGGAGGGGATATTCCCGATGACCACGAACCAATCTCCATCGATCAAATCCTTCAAAGTCTTCTCATCGGTTCCATCGACACGAATCTTAAGTGCATCCGCCAGAACCTCCCATCCTTCGGTGGCCGACAGACTGTTCAGTTCTAAACCTACCGAAACACCCGTGTTGCCTACATTCTTCACTTTGATTGTGGCGGTTTGAACCATCCCAGGAACGATCCCGTTCATCTTGAATATCCCGTTCTGGATGGAACCGTCCCAATCATCCGATGTTATGTCGCGGAGGACCCCGTCCTCGACCATCTTCCCCTGAAGATCCACAAGTTCCGTCTCTATATCGATCCTATCCGTGTGTCCCGGAGTGGGAGTAGGAGTGGGGATCCTGTCGAACTTCGCATAGACGGTCGTATCCTTGCAGATGTCGACCAATGTGTATGTGGACAAGCCCGTTCCCACGGAGACCCCGTCCACCATCAGAGCGGACAGTCTGTATCCGCTGATCGGCCTCATCTCAAAGGTCAGATTCTCCCCCGGACCCACGACGGTCTCCCCTGCAGGGGTGATCGTCCCTCCGTAGGAGGCGGAGGACGAGACCGTGTACGTCTTGGCCACCACATGGGCTATGGAGATGGCCACCGACCTGTCATCGACTATGTTCTCAATGGTGAACTCCTCAGATGCCCCCATGTCCTCGTCATCGACCATGACGGACACCAGACTGAATCCCGGATTCAATGCAATAGTCACTGTCAACGAACCTCCGTATGCGACCCTCACCTTTCCGCTGGGCTCCACCGTTCCGAAGTCGTATCCCGTCGTCATAACCTGGACGTCGATGTCGATGTCCACCACGGGGTCCGCCGGTTGGCCGGCGGAACCGTCGGACACCGCCCTGAACACAACGTCCACGGTATGATCCGAATCCATGACGACCCTGTACAGGTTCACGGACCCGACGGACCTCCCGTCCACGGTCACATCCCCGATCACGTACCCCTCATCGGGTACGATCCTCACGGTGACCTCCTCTCCGAGGTCATGGTATGTCACTCCGGCAGGGGTGACCGTTCCGTTCCCCCCGGATGTCACAGTGAGCTTCGTCTCGATCTCGGCGAACACCACCTTCACGGAATGATCCTCTTGGACATCCGTGATGGTCAGCACGTTCCCGGTGACATCCACCGGGACGCCGTCGAGCAGGACCTCCGCAAGATACCATCCCTTCGCAGGGTTCATGGTGATCTCCACGGAATCCCCGTCATCCACAACAGCGGAGGAGGGCTCGACCATCCCCTCTCCGATGACCTCCACCTTGACATCCCACTCGGGTTCGTCATCGGTGATGATCACGACAGCGGCCGCGACCAACGCCAGAATCACGATGACGACAGCCGCGATGCCTATACCGCTCATTTTATCCATCCAAACACTCTCCGAAACCTTTCATTCCACGATGTCGGAGGCCATCAGATGGACCTCCTGAACAATCCGTCATCGGGGACCTCGCGGACCTCCACGGAATCCGTGAACGCCACATCCTCCGTCCCATCGGCGACCGAAGGCGCTCCCTCCGCCTCGATCTCGCACCCCTCTCCCCCATCCTTCCCGGACCTGAGGATCCTGACGATGTTCAGCATCTCCGATGCCACCAGCACCAGGCAGGGCACGACTATCAGACAGAACTTCCCCGTCCATGTGGACAGGAACACCACGGCCTTCCCCAACCAGGGGGACACACCCGTGACCTTGCCGATCACATCCCCGCTGAGGGACGTCACGACCTGCACGGACCCGTTGGTGGGGTCGTCCGCTATGGAGTCCCCCTTGAGGGTGTAGGTGTACACCCCGTCGGCCTCATCGATCGCGATGATCCTGTGGGTGACCACCATGTCCTCCCTGCTCACGGGATGGGTGTAGTCGAAGGTGAGCACGTCGCCCACCTCCAGGGACGAATAGAACTCCCCCGAGGCGTCCCCGGTGGGGACCCTCTGGATGAACACCAGGCTGCCGACGGGGATCGTCGGGATGTCGTACTGGTCCCTGGGCTCCCCGTCCATGGACCCGGTCACGACTATCTTGAAGTCCGTGTCCGAGAAGTCCAGGGAACCCCCGTTGTGGGACCACGCGTACCCGACGGAAGCTCCGACTACCACGACCAGAATGGCGATTGGAGCTATCCTCCCGATGACTGCGCGATGTTCTGAATCCATATTATTCGATACTAAGAGTATCAAATCCATAATTAAAAAGTGACAAGGTTCAACTCTAAGTAATCTAGAGTAACAACATCAACCTTTTTCTACATCGTTTGTGTGTTCCATCCATGGTCAATCCCAGAGTTAGCAACGAACTGTTCCTCTCGAAGGCAATGGACCTTGTCGCCGAGAAGGAGACCGTGACACAGACAGACCTGAAGGAATGCATCGGAGACCAGGGCAGGATCAGAGGTCTCATGGAGATCCTCGAGGGTCAGGGACTCATCCAGGTCAGCTACACGACCAAAGGAAAGCTCGTCATGCTCTACTCCTTCACCGAGAAGGGCAGGGTATGGCACAAGATGGCCCGCGCCCAGAGGCTCCTGGAGAACGGACACGGCGACGATACGGAGCAGATATCGAAGATATCCGCTCAGCTCGACGACATCATCGAGGAACTCAGAAAGTGATTCACAGACCGTAGAACGGTTTCGTGCATCTGCATGAAGGGTAGTCGCAGCAACCGTGGAATCTGCGTCCGCCCACCTTTACAATCCTCATCGGCCCGACGCACTCGTCACACAGTACGGTGCTCCTGACGAGTATCGGGCCGTTCTCCGTTATTATCTCGGACATGAACCGTCCGACCGAGGACAGACCGTAGCGGTCCTCCTCCATCATGTTCACCAGGAACAGCCTCTTCTTCGCCCTGGTCATCGCCACGTAGAACACCCTCCTCTCCTCCGCGAATGGTACCCCCTCGTCCCTCACCGGGAACAGGTCGGAGATGTCATCGGACGTCTGGGACGGGAACCCCCCGTGCTCCCTGTCCGCGATCACGAACACGTTGTCCGCCTCCAGACCCTTGGATGAATGTGCCGTCAGGAACCTCAGCTTCCTATCCTCCCTCCACTCCGAGCGATTGTCATCCCACACCCTGAACACCACATCCGCGGAACCGGAGTCCCTGCCCATGGAGAACAGGAACTGTCCGTTGCCGTTCCCCAGTGCGTATATGTCGTTCCTGGTCCTCCCTATGACGAACACACTCTCCGAGTGGTCCAGGTTCTCGATCCTGTTGGCGATCATCTTCGGGATGTCCCTGTCCGCGGCGCACGGCAGCAGTATCACGGGCGGCATCCCGGGGGAGTATGTGCCTTTGATCTCCTTCTCCAACTGGTTCCTATTGACCCTGATGAACTTGGAGGCCACATCCACTATCTGCTGCGGGGAACGGTACGTATGCTCTATCCTGTGCACGTGCACCTCCCCGAACCCCTTCCAGATGTCGGTGAAATCCACCATCTGCCAAACATCCCCTCCGGAGAAACCGTAGATGCTCTGCCAATCGTCCCCCACGCAGAACAGGTCGAAGCCCATCCTCCCCCTCATCGCCATCACAAGGTCCACCAGCACCTTCGAGACGTCCTGATACTCGTCGATGAGCACGTGGGTGTACCCTTTCACATGGCATCCGGACCTCACCGCCTGTGCGCTCTGTATGACCATGTCATCGTAATCCGACAGCCCCTTTGCGATGCACTCCAGGGTGTAGAGGTCCCACACCCTGTCGATCAGGTACAGCCTGTCCTCCACCGAATCCCTGACGGCGGGGGGATTCGATCCGTTCCGTTTCAGGAGCTCATGCACGGTCATCCCGGTGGTCTTGCACCTGGAGATCACCGCACCCACCGCATCGGGTATCCTGCGCCCCCAGCACCTGAGCACCTCCGACGCCAGGTCGTTGGGGTTGAGGGCATCCATCTCCACGTTCCTCGATTGGATGTACTCCCTGGCGGAGGCGGGGTCCTTGGACGCCGCCGACACCGGGACATCATCCGAGTACAGTCTGAACCTGTGACCCTTTCCGTCATCCACATCCAACGATGCGGGAATGGGATCCTGTCCCCTGTAATCGGGAGGATTGTAGGTGAACCCCACCCTCCCCTCGAACAGAACATCCGCCATCATGCGCAGACCCCTGTTCCTTATGGGGGCACCGCTGTACGACAGGTCGGAGGCACCGGACCTCCTCATGGCCTCCACCTGGGCCATCATGGCCCTGGCGGCCCTCCTGTCACCCTGCACCAGATCGTTGATGATCCCACAAAGGAGCTCGGACCTCTCGGCACCCACCATGGGCCTCTTCCTGAGGATCCTGTTCCCCAGTGCGTGTATCGTCATCACATCCGGACGGAACCCGGGCATCTCTGCAGAGATCTTCCTCTTCAGATCGTCCACGCTGGCGTTGGTCAGGGATATCACCAGCACACCATCGGGGTCCACACCCGTCTCCGACAGATGCTCCAACCTCCCGACCAATGTCGTGGTCTTCCCGGTCCCCGCACCGGCTATCACCAGCTTGGTGGGACAGTCATCGACGGCCGCGGCCGTCTGCTGGGCATCCAGCTCCCTTCCGCCCACCGTGTACGATGTCATATCCCGTGTTCCCTACAGAATGACACCACCGTGTCGTAGGCCTCATGGTACGACATACCCGTCTCCGAGCACACCATCCTCAGACTCTCGTATTCGGGATAGTACCTCAGGACATCACCGTACCTGCAGACCTTCACGTCCACCCTGCCGACCGGCGTGTCCATGGTGACGACCTCCCTGTCCATGGCCACCTTCTCCATCACCGTCCTGCGGACACCGATGGTGGTCGTCTCCCTGAACAGCAGCTCCGTCATCCTGTCGCCGTCCCCCACGGAGCACAGCACCGTGACCTTCTGGGCGGGACGGGACTTCTTCATGGTTATGGGGGTGAAGAACACGTCCATGGCACCCTCGGACATCAGCCTCTCCAGGGTGTACCCCAGGGTCTCCCCGGAGCAGTCGTCGATGTTGCATTCGATCTGGCAGACCTCCGTCCCGTCATGGGGGACGTCGATGATCATCACCCTCAGTATCCCGGACCTGTCCGTCTCCCTCTTCCCGGAGCCCATCCCCACCTTCGCGATGCGGAAAGTCCCCTTCGGAGGGTCGCATGTCCTCACCGCGGCCGCGAAGGCGGCACCGGTGGGGGTGACGAACTCCCCCTGTGACGATGTGATCCTCATCCCCAAACCGTACGAGGAGACGATGTTCGCCACCGCGGGCACCGGAACCGGCAGCACACCGTGCTGACACCTCACCGTCCCCGTACCCTCGTACAGGTCGGAGAAGCACACATCGTCCGGACCGAGGTCATCGAGACACACCGCCAGCGCCACTATATCCACTATGGAGTCCACCGCACCCACCTCGTGGAAGTGCACCTGCTCCACCGGGACGCCGTGCGCCTCGGACTCCGCCTCCGCCAGCACTGAGAATATCCTCAACGCAATATCCCTGGCCCCATCGGTCATCCTCCCCCCGTTGATGATGTCCCTGATCTCTGCCATCCCCCTGTGGTGGTGACCGTGATGGTGACCGTGATGGTGACCCTCCCCGTACAGGTACTCCATGTCGTGATCATGATTGTCCTCATCCAGGATGACATCGAAATCGGCCACATCCAGCCCGGACCTGACCTTCCTGGAGACCTCCGCCCTGTATCCGTCCAACGGGAGGCTGTCCAGCACATCCATCAGTTTGGATTGGTCCGCACCCAGGTCCAGCATGGCCGCCACGGCCATGTCCCCGCTTATCCCGGAGAGGCATTCGAAGTAGAGCATCCCGCCCATGTCATTCACCCTCCGTTTCATCTGTGAACCTGGGAG
>CAZWKY010000063.1:0-6066 GCA_964634095.1 uncultured Methanomassiliicoccales archaeon
ACATTTTCTGTTAACGGAAGATCCACGAACAATCAAAAGACCGATGATCTTGGATCACCCATCCACGACAGCGGTTTCGGAACCTCTGGGACGGACATCATCATATATCCGAACTCGATGGCCGACATGATACGTTGGGTTCATACAAGGAGGCCATGAAAAGGGCGTTCCCCTACACCATTCCGGTGCTCACAGGATATCTCTTCATAGGCCTGGCCTTCGGGGTCATGTTCGCCGACAAGGGATACAACGTCCTGTGGGCCATCCTGATGAGTGTTCTCGTCTATGCCGGCTCCGGCCAGTATCTGGCGGTGAACTTCTTCGTACCCGGCTTCTCCATCCTCCAGGCAGTGTTCCTGACACTGATGGTCAACATCAGACACGTCTTCTACGGACTGTCCCTGGTGGAGAGGTACAACCGTTTCAGTTCCAAGAGATGGTACCTCATATTCGGTATGACCGACGAAACCTACTCGCTCATATGCACGACGAAGGTCCCCGATGATGTGGACGAGGAGAAGTTCCTCCTGTCCATAACACTGCTCAACCAGCTATATTGGATCCTGGGGTCCGTCATCGGAGCCGTCATAGCCGGAACACTCCCGTTCAACTCCGAAGGTATCGAGTTCGCAATGACCGCACTGTTCATAGTGATGTTCGTGGAACTCTGGTGCCACAGGAACAACCGTCTGCCCGAGCTCATCGGAGTCACCGCATCATTGGTCTGTCTCCTCATATTCGGAGCGGACAACTTCGTCCTGCCCACGATGCTGCTGATCATAGCGGTCATCATGCTGGGCAAGAAGAGGATAGAGGGACAGGAGGCTGTGAAGGATGCTTGACACGGTGTCATCGTTGGTCATGATCCTGGCCGTCGCCATAGCGACGTTCGCCACCCGTGCGGCATCGTTCATTGTCTTCCCGAAGGGAAAGGAGATCCCACCCAAGGTCCTGTTCATCGGAAGGGTCCTGCCTCCGGCGATCATCGGAATGCTCGTCGTGTACTGCCTCAGGTCCACCTCTGTATTGGCCTATCCCTATGGATTGCCCGAGCTCATCGCGGGACTGACCGTCGTCGCGTTGCATGTGTGGAAGAGGAACATCTTCCTGAGCATCGGAGCGGGTACGATCCTGTACATGGTCCTGGTGCAGATGGTGTTCTGATGCAGACCGATGGTCGATTGTGGAACCCATGACCTTCAGTTTACTGAACAAAGCATACTGTGGAAAATCAATCCTTGGACCCGATTCCGACCGCCTCCTCGGCGATCTTTATACAGGCCATGAGGTCGTCTGCGGAGTTACGGACGGTACCCGACCTCTCGGCACCGATCCTGAAAAGGAGTTTCGTCCCCTGGAGCTCCGAATCCACATATCCCTCGTTGTCCGGCTGCAGGGCATCGAACACAGCCGATGCGGTGGCCTCGTCAGGGTAGTCGATCTGGAGCTCCAGGGTTATCATGTTATCAGTTCTTCTGTGAACGGACGTAGTCCGCGATGTGCCTTCCGACCTCCTCGGTCCTGAGCTTTCCACCCAGGTCGGGGGTGGTCATGTTGGTGTCGAGGGACTTCCTGACCGCATCGTGCAGCATCCTTCCCTCCTCGGGGAAGCCCTGGTTCTCCAGGAGCATCTGGGCTGCGAGGATGGCCGCGATGGGGTTGGCCTTGCCCTGTCCGGCGATGTCGGGTGCGGAACCGTGGATGGGCTCGAACATGCTGACCCCCTCGGGGTTGATGTTACCGCTACCGCCCATACCGAGTCCTCCCTGGAGCTGTGCGCCCAGGTCGGTGAGGATGTCTCCGAACAGGTTGGGGACGGCGACGGTTCCGAAGGTCTCGGGACGGACGATCATGGCCATGGCCATGGCATCCACGAACATGAACTCCAGGTCCAGTCCGTACTCCTTGGTCTTCTCCTGGAAGATCTGCCTCTGCATACCGTAGTTTGTGGTGATGACGTTGGCCTTGTCCACGAGGGTGATCTTCTTGTCACCCCTGGCGAGGGCGTACCTGCAGGAGTAGTCGGCGAACCTGGTGACGGCCTTCTTGGACAGGAGTCCGATCTCGAATGCGAAATCATCGTCGTTGGAGGATCTGGCATCGATGTCGATGTCCAGGTCGTAGAGCTCCCTCTTCACATGGACATGTGCCTTGTTCCCGCCGTTGTTGGGTCCGAAGAAACCGTTGGCTCCCATGTAGAAGTCCTCGGTGTTCTCCCTGAGGAAGTGGATGTCGAAATCCACCTCCCTCTTGAGGGGGACCAGGGGGAACCAGGATGTGACGGGCCTGAGATTGATGTACTGGTCGAAGACCGCCCTCATCTTCAGGAGGATCCCCTGCTCCAGGACACCGGGTTTGACCCTGGGGTCGCCGATGGCACCGAAGTAGATCGCATCCTTGGACTTCAGGAGGGAGATGTCCTCGTCGGTGAGGAGCTCCCCGGTCTCCAGGTACCTGTCGGATCCGATGTCCACGTACTCGGGCTCGAACTGGAAGGACGAGATCTCGGAGACCGCATCGAGGACCTCCATACCGGCCGCGATGACCTCCTTTCCGATACCGTCACCGGGGATGATGGCCAACTGCTTCACAGCTTCCCCTCCTTGATCAGGTTCATGAGTCCGCCCTCCTTGATCAGTTCGGTGATGAAGGGGGGATACTCGGGGAACTTGTACTCCTTGCCGTCGACGGTGACCTTTCCGTGGTCGGGGTCCACAACGGCCTCGCATCCCTCCTCGGGGGCATCGACCTTGCACTCGACCAGCAGGAGTCCGATGTTCATGGAGTTCCTGTAGAAGATGCGTGCGAAGGACTCGGCGATGATGCACGAGAATCCCGCCTCGATCAGGGACAGGGGCGCATGCTCCCTGGATGATCCGCAACCGAAGTTCCTTCCGGCCACCAGGATGTCGCCCTTCTGGACCTGCTGGGCGAAGCCCGGCCTGACCTTCTCGAAGATGTAGTCGTTGAGGTGGTCCAGATTGGATGCCACCAGCCTCTCCGCGGGGATGATCTGATCGGTGTCGACGTTGTCCCCGAAGACCCATACCTTTCCTTTGAACTGCTCCATTCACTGTCCCTCCAGCTGATCGGGTGTGACGATCTTCCCTGCGATGGCGGATGCCGCCACGACGGCGGGTCCCGCGAGGTAGACCTCCGAGGTCTTGTCACCCATCCTTCCGATGAAGTTCCTGTTGGTGGACGACACGGACCTCTCGCCGGCGGCGAGGATACCCATGTATCCGCCGAGGCATGCACCGCATGTGGGTCCGGAGATGAACGCACCGGCATCGAGGAAGATCTGCATCAGACCCTCCTCCACCATCTGGCGGTAGACCTTCTGGGAAGCGGGGACGACCAGGAACCTGACGTCGGGATGGACCTTCCTTCCCTTGACGATCTCGGCTCCGATCCTCATGTCCTCGATCCTACCGTTGGTGCAGGATCCGAGGTACGCCTGGTCGATCTTCACATCGGTGTCCTTCACCTCGTGTCCGTTGCTGGGCAGGTGGGGGAACGCCACCATGGGCTCCAGCTCGTCCAGGTTGTACTCCAGTGTCTGACAGTACACCGCATCGGGGTCCGCCTCCACGGGTGTGTACTCACCTCTGACGGTGTCCTTGATGTACTCGCGGGTCAGGTCGTCGCAGGGGAAGATACCTGCCTTGCCCCCGGCCTCGATGGCCATGTTGGAGACGGCGAGCCTGTCCGCCACGGGGATGTTCTGGATGTCGCCGTGGAACTCGAAGGCCTTGTAGTTGGCCCCGTCCACACCGATGTCCGTGATGATCTTGATGATCAGGTCCTTTCCGCCCACATAGGGTTTGAAGTGTCCCCTGACGACGACCTTGATGGTCTCGGGGACCTTGAACCAGAGCCTTCCGGTGGCGAATGCACCTGCGGCCTCGGTGGAACCGATACCGGTGGAGAGGGCGTTGATACCCCCGTACGTGCATGTGTGGGAATCGGCCCCGACGATGAGCCTTCCGGGTGCGGCGAAACCCTCCTCCACCATCAGCTGGTGGCAGACCCCGCTCTTTCCGACCTCGAAGTAGTTGGGGAGCTCGTGCTTCTTCACGAAATCCCTCATCTCCTTGGCCTGCTCCGCGGAGGCGATGTCCTTGTTGGGGACATAGTGGTCGGGGATCAGGACCATACGGTCCTTGAACATGGTCTGGGTTCCGAGCTTGTCGTACTCACGGAACGCGATGGGACCGGTGACGTCGTTGACCATAACGTAGTCCACGTCGGCCATGACGATCTGTCCCGCGCGTGCGTCGGTCCCGGATTTCTCCGAGAGGATCTTCTCTGCGATGGTTTTTCCTGTCATCTCTAATCACTCGTTCCTGATTGTGGTCTTACGTGCGAAATCCCTGTTGATGGCCGCGATCATGGCGTCGACGCTGGTCATGACAACATCGAGTCCGACCGCACGTCCGACGGAGGAGAATCCGTCGCCCTGGACGTTCTTCACCATGACGGTGACCTCGCACAGCGAATCGCTGTTACCGTTGATTGCCCCGAGCTTGTACTCCTCGAGGGTGATGGCCGGGTTGACGGCCTCTGCAATGGCCCTGAGGGATGCGTCCACGGGACCCACTCCCACCTCCGCGAAGGTGCGTGACTCCCCGTTGATCCTCATGTTGACCGTGGCGGTGGATGTGACGCCCTTTCCGGACATCACCGCGACACCGTCCAGTATGACCGCGGGCTCCACCATGCTGCTCTTGTAGAGGACATGGTCCGCCAGTGCGATCAGCTCCGCATCGTCGATCTCCTTGTCACCGATGGCGGTGGCCTTGATGGTCTCCATCAGCTCGCCCATGCGCTCCTCGGGGAAGGCGACGTTCAGGGCCTCCAGACGCTGGTGGACGGAGTGGGCACCGGAGTGCTTCCCGATGACGATGTGCCTCTGGACACCGACCATCTCGGGGCGGAAGGGCTCGTATGTGGCGGAGTTGCCCATGACACCATGCACATGGATACCGGACTCGTGTGCGAAGGCGTTGCGGCCGACGACGGGCTGGTTCAGTCCCATGGGGAATCCGGTCAGACGCTGGATCAGTGCGGAGGTCTGACCGATCTTCTGCAGGTCGATGGTGTTCACGTTGTAGTTGGCGAACAGGTTGACGGCCACCTGCTCCAATGCGGCGTTGCCTGTACGCTCGCCGATACCGTTGACTGTGGCCTGACATATGGTGGCACCCGCCTCGACCGCCGCCAGTGTGTTGGCCACGGCCATTCCCATGTCGTTGTGGCAGTGGACGCTGATAGGGACCTTCACTTCTTTGGCGATCTCGCCCACCAGGTACCTCATACCCTGGGGGACGATGACTCCGACGGTATCCGGGACGTTGATGGCGCATGCGCCCGCGTCCACGACCGCCTTGTAGACCTCGATCATGTAGTCCAGCTCGGTACGGGTGGCGTCCTCGCAGGAGAACTGGACCTCCATGCCCCTGGACCTTGCGTACTCGACGGATTCCACGGCCTTCTCGATGATCTGTTCCTTGCTCATCTTGAGCTTGTACTCCCTGTGCAGGGGAGAGGTCCCGATGAATGTGTGGATGTACTTCACACCGGTCTCGGCGGCGGCATCGATGTCCTTGTGGACGGACCTGGCCAGGCTCAGCACCGTTGCGTGCATGCCGGCGTCCATGATCGTCTTGATCGTCTCGCTCTCGACGGCGGATGAGACGGCGAATCCGGCTTCGATGTAGTCGACCCCCAGGTCGTCCAGGGCATAGGCTATCCTGACCTTGTCCTCGGGACTCAGTGCGATGCCGGGGGCCTGCTCTCCGTCGCGAAGTGTGGTGTCGAAAATCTCAATCTTCCCACGGTCCTCCGGAAGGGCGGGGAGCGCGGTCTGATTGTATTGACTGACAGCCAGGTAATCGTGCAACTGTTTAACGCTCTCACTAGTTTGAGTATTCATAGACACACCTCAAACCGTCACAGTATCCACTGATCAAAGAAGAAGGATCGAATCAGCGTGGATGTTGTAGATCATTTCTTGACCTCTGACGGTGATTTTCGGATATCGCTATTGTATAAAAATATGACTAT
>CAZWKY010000064.1:0-5279 GCA_964634095.1 uncultured Methanomassiliicoccales archaeon
TTCCATGGATTCTCTCCACAACCGAGCGGATTCTGCGCACGGATCCTTCGAGTTCGACGGCGTTCAGAGCCCTGTCAATGAATCCCTCCGGGAAACGGCTCTCACATTCACCAACATGACAGTCGGAGTGCAGGAACGAACGGGCGATGTCCGAGACCATCGAGCACAGGCTCCTATGCAGTTCCAAAGGTCCCGAGGTCGTTGAGGTCCATCCTGATGACAGGGTACGCGTTTCGGTGTCCATCGCATTCCGGACACTCCCCTATCCTCAGATCTTCGAAGATGTTCTCATCATCCATGTATCCGATGTTGAAGAAACGGTCGATCATCGACAGGTTGAGGGTCTTCCCGAAGGATCCGGGCCTCGAGAAGAGGATCGTCGAGCCCTCGAGACCACAGGATGGTGTCCTTCCATGAATAGGGATTCAAATATCTGACACATATAGATATGTTATTAGGGTGGCATGTATGACGTCATGAGGAAACGGACTTATCCGCAATGGCCCTTCCACCACCCATGATGGTCATGGAGTCCCGCATGGATTACGACGACATCCTCCGTTCCCTGACAGGGAGGAGGGTGCTGATATGGACATGCAACACCTGTGCCAGGCTGTGCGGTGTCGGCGGAACGGAGAGGGCGATGGAGCTCGCCGACCGCCTCAGGTCCGATGGGGTCGACATCACCGGTGTGGTCTCCGTTTCCGCATCCTGCATCGCGAACAAGGTGGTCGGGAGGATCCCCGATGACGGTCGCGACACCATCCTGTGCCTGTCATGCTCCATATCATCCCACATCCTCGGGACGCACACCGATATGGACATCGTCGAACCCCTGTGCACCCTGGGTCCGGGATACCTGTCATCCGAAGGGGTCCCCGTGGTGACCGCACAGATGAAATAAACGGAGCATCTACCCCGTTTCAGTGATTTGAAATGATTATGCACGAGCTCTCAAAAGACAGGGTCACCCCCGAGAAGTTCACAGCCGTCATCGAGATCTCCAAGGGATCCAAGGTCAAGTACGAGATCGACGAGGAGACCGGACTCCTCGCCCTGGACAGGGTCCTGTCCACATCCGTCGCCTACCCTTGGAACTACGGTTTCATCCCCAGGACCTTCGCCTTCGACGGAGACCCCCTGGACATCCTCCTCGTCTCCTCAGAGACCCTCCTCCCCAACTGCCTGGTGGAGTGCAAGCCCATCGGACTCCTGAAGATGATCGACGGCGGGGACCAGGACGACAAGGTCATCTGCGTCGCCACCAAGGACCGCTTCTTCAAGGACTTCGACAGCGTCAACCAGCTCCCCAAGCACCTCATCGAGGAGATCAGGCACTTCTTCTCCGTGTACAAGGCACTGGAGGGCAAGGTCACCGAGGCCAAGGAGATGCTGGACGCCGATGAGGCCAAGGCCATGGTCAAGGTCTGCATGGAGAGGTACGACAAGGAGTTCCCCGACATGTGATCCCGGGGCGGGACACCGATCCCGCTCCATCCGAAACATCTTCCCTTTCTCTTTATTATATAATACGCGCGCGTAAACAGACAGGCTCACGCTTATATAGGACCTGTTTAATGCTCTGTTCTGAGAGGACCAACCATGTATATGCTTACAGAGGTCGAGAAAATCGTCCGCATCCCTCCCGTGGAGCTCAAAGAGGATATCGATCAGGTGATCGACAACCTCACCTGGGAGACATATGAGGGCAGGCTCGGCGAGGACAAGACATTCACAGTGCTGATCAGGAACGTCAGGACCGTAGGTCCGGGACGCATCGTCCACGGTGACGGAGCTGTCTACCAGACGGTCAAGTTCGATCAGATCGTGTTCAAGCCCAAGGAGAATGAGGTCATCGAGGGCGAAGTCGTCGAGATCCTGAAGTTCGGTGCGTTCGTGAGATTCGGTCCCCTCGACGGACTCCTGCACATCAGTCAGGTCATGGATGACCGCGTCGACATCGACGAGGCCAATCAGAGGCTTGTCGGAAAGGAGAGCGGAAGGTTCCTCGCGGTCGGCGATGTCGTCAGGGCCAGGGTCGTGAGCATCGACCTCAACGAGAAGAACCCCCAGGACAGCAAGATCGGTCTGACCATGCGTCAGCCCGGACTCGGAAAGCTCCAGTGGATCGAAGAGGACCACAGGAAGAAGCAGGAAGGTGATGAGTGATGGCTGGTCCCGTGCTCAAGGCCTGCAAGCAGTGCAGCTTCATCTCCGAGGACGACGTCTGTCCCCGCTGCGGAGGTCAGACCTCCAGGGAATGGCAGGGTTTCCTCTCCGTGATCGACTTCGAGAAGTCCGAGATCGCAAAGAGGATGGGCATCTCCGCCAACGGAAAGTATGCCCTCAAGGTTCGCTGAAGACCATGTTCTCTAGGGACCTTGTACTGCCCGAATCAGACAGGCAGGCGTTCAAGGAGCCCATCGGAAGGGAACTGGCGGACAGCGAGCTTGATTCGTTTGACGCTCAAACGTCTTTCATAACCGTCGGGGACGTGGTATCCCTGACATTCAGGAAACACGGACTGAGGCCTTTCCTGTCCATATACGACGGAAGGACCGAACGCCGTGAGATGACCGAGTTCGCGAAGCTCGTGGAGAACGAGCCGAAGGCCGAGGTTGTCAACCCCGCCGGGGAGATCACGGCCGAACTGGCCGCGACTGTCCGCGGATGCATCGAAGGGTCGGGAGGACTGATCCTGGTGGAGGGCGAGGAGGACCTGGCATTGTTGCCTTGCATCCTCATGGCTCCTGTCGGGACCAACATCGTCTATGGCTGGCCCGGGAGATGCATGATGCTCGTCACCACGGACGAGGACATCAGGATCCATGCCATGGAGCTCATGGCAAAAATGGAGGAAAAAGAATGAAGATGGAAATCACCCAGAAGAAAGAGAACCCCGTACAGAAAAGGGTAGAAGTGTACTTCAAGCTCGACCACGCAGGCGAGTCCACCCCCGGCAGGAACGCTGTCGCAGAGGAGGTCGCCAAGCAGATGAAGTCCAAGAGGGACTGCGTCGTCGTCGACACCATCGAGTCCGTCTACGGAAAGGGCATGTCCAACGGATACGCCAAGGTCTACGACTCCAAAGAGGCCGCACTCGAGTTCGAGAAGGAGTACCTGCTCAAGAGGAACGGAATCGAGGCAACCAAGCCCGAGACCGCAGACGCACCCGCAGAGGAGTGATTCTAATGGCAAAAGCACCCGCAAAGAAAGCACCCATCGCAAAGAAAGACGCATACAAGGTCGAGGGCGACAAGGTCGTCAGGACCAAACCCGTCTGCCCCAAATGCGGACCCGGAGTCTTCATGGCTACCCACAAGGACAGAGTTTCCTGCGGTAACTGCGGATACACCGAGTTCAGCAAGAAGGACTGAGAAGGTTAATCTTCATTCGCCTCCTCCCTCTCAACTATGGAGGCTCAGGATCGCCGGGGCGTATCTGGCCCCGGCAAACAACCTTCAAACCCCTGAAACCTGATCATTCTACGGGCCCGTAGTATAGCTTGGATAGCATAGGGGCCTCCGGAGCCTCGGACTCGGGTTCGAATCCCGACGGGCCCGCTCACGTTTTCCGTATCACCGTACATCCGACATGTTTCCGTTCTTCGGACATAGGTTGATAGGTCATCCCATCTGTCGCCCATCACTCGGGAATGCCCGTTCCGGCCGACAAGATGGATGTCACATCCGACCAACCAAATATATAGCCAGAGAAGGATACAAATAGGATATGATGAAAGGTCGCATTCTTCCGAGGAAGGAACTAGCCGGATTACCTAAGACCGTTCACGGAGGACAGGCCTGGAAGCTTGAGGGGATAGAGGACTACAGTCACAACCTGAACCCGTTCGGACCCCCCGAGGACATCGGTGAGATCATCATGTCCGCCGTGGGTGACCTCGGTCACTATCCCGATGATTCCTGCGAGGAACTGAAGGACACGATCTCCAAGACATTCAATGTGGACCCGGACTGCATCACCATCGGTGCGGGGTCCTCCGATATAATCCGCAACGTCCCCAACACATTCTTCGGACCCGGGGACAAGGTCGTTCTCAACCGCCCCTCCTTCGCGGAGTACGCACAGCAGTGCAGAATCGTCGGTGCCGACATCGTGTGGAACGACCTCAGGCCCGAGGACGATTTCCGCATAGACCTCGATTCACTGATGTTCGGTGTGGACGAGGGCGTCAAGGCACTGTACATATGCAACCCCAACAACCCCACCGGAAGGGTGGAGCCCAGGGAGAAGATAATCAGCATCGTCCGCGAGTGCGAGGAGAGGGGTGTGCTGGTGTTCCTGGACGAGACCCTCCTGGAGTTGGTCCCCGGTTACGTGGACATCACGCTCTCCGGGATGGTCAACAGGTTCTCCAACCTCATAGTGGCATCATCCCTCACGAAATCATTCGCCATACCCGGTATCAGGATCGGTTTCGGATTCTCCAACCCCGACATCATCTCCGAGATGGAGAAGGTCCGCATGACCTGGAACGTGGGTCAGATCGAACAGACCGTCGCGAACGTCCTCCTGAGGGACCATATGGACTATGTCGACCATGCGGCGGCGGTGATGGCAGAGGAATCCGAGGTGATGAACTCCGCATTGCGCGAGGTGGGATTCCCTGTGGGCGGTGTCTCGGACTCCTTCTTCTATTTCAACTCCCTCGAACCCCTCGGCATGGAGTGTGCCGAGTTCAAGAGGAAGATGCTCAGCCGCGGGATCATGGTCAGGGACTGTTCTTCCTTCGGTGATGAGTTCAAAGGTTACGTCAGATACAGTGTCAAGGACAGGGAACGCAACTGCCGCTTCATAGCCGCCGTGGACTCCGTCATCAACGGGTGATCCCATATGCAGCTATGGGTGGATGCGGTCCTCGTGGTTGTGCTCGCACTCCTCATCGACCGTTTCATAGGCGAGGTCCCGAACTCGGTCCATCCCCTCAGGTGGATGGGCAACATACTCGGTGCGATAGACCGCAGGATCCGCAACAGGGGATCGAAGATGACATCCATCCTGGGATTCCTGTCATATCTCCTGGTGTTCATCCTGTTCTCCGGAGCGGGGATCCTGATCACAACCCTCTGCCGCATATATGTGTCCGATCTGGTGTCGCCGGAGGTGGGCGAGGTGCTGTGGATAGTCGCATCCGCGTTCATATTCAAGATATCCTTCGCCATATTCTCGTTCAGGAAGCACTGCGATCCCATCAGGGACGATCTGGACAACGGACGTGTCGAGGATGCGGCCGCCAAGGTCCAGATGATCGTCAGCCG
>CAZWKY010000065.1:0-5060 GCA_964634095.1 uncultured Methanomassiliicoccales archaeon
TTTGAATAGACAAGATCTCAGTCAGATTCAGATTATTATGAGGTTCATCGAGAGTTTCTTCGTCATTGCTGTTGGTTATCGAAATGGCTTTTCTAAGATTTAGGGCAATGATATGAACAAATGTGTCTTCGTTGTAATTAGACAGGTGTTTCAGATTAGTTAGGCATTCCGAATCCACAACATCTTTGTATCTTTTGATATCCTCTAAAAACACTACTTTGTTAAGGTATTCTTCATCGGAACCGATGTGTTTGTATGATTGCATCATGGGATAGTTGATGAACAGTTTACCGTACTCTGATGACTCTGTGAATATCATCGAAGCGTGTTTGAGATGTTCGCCCCCATCGTACATTTGATCATGTGGGTCCATGTCGAAGATAAGAAAGATATCGGAGAATTCTCCGTCTGGGAATGTTTTATTACGCCTACGCGCATCCTCACGTAATATTTGTGCAGTATCTAAGTCGCCTCTCAGATAATCTTCTGGAGGTGTGTTGATCATCATCTGGTGTATGTTGGCTTCATAATAGAAGATATTCTCGGGTTTGGTGTCGAATAGTATTGAGAACATGCGATTAAGGTAACGAGGCTCATCCTTTCGTCCTTCAGTGATGAATAGGATCCGTCTAGAACTCATCAAATTCCCCTCCACGCATTAATTTCTCTATATTGTGGCCTTCTCTTAGTTCGCGATCTGTTCTTTCTGCAAAGGATTTTATCGATCCATCGATCATCATGGAGCAACAATCTGGTCTGGTCACTCTATTGGAAACAAGTGCTGTATTATGCGATGTAAATATGGTCTGGAACGTTTCATATGAACAAACTTCTCTGAAGATCTTTTCAGATAGTTTGTAATGATAGTACGCATCAAATTCATCCAAGAATACAAATGAAACATCATCGAAGTGTTTCATCCAGTAGAAGAAAAGCATAGCTGCCATTGTTCCGCTGGATGCTATGCTATCGAATGGAATGGTTCCATGATCTGTTTTCAATACAAGTGCAGGAGTTCCATCGGAGTTCTTACCTATGTCCAACAATACAGATAATTCGGATGTATCGGCTAGAAATTGTTGTAATTCCGTTGTTAGGTTGTTTTTAACAATATATTCTGAAACATATTCTGCACCTTTCATTAGACCAGAATATGTATTACCTTGAACATAGCGTACATATAACATCCCTTCAACGAATTTCATCACTTTGGACAGGGGTGAAGATTCATCTTGATCAGTATTATTCCAAATGAATTTCAGGACGGAGATTCTATTGTTCTCCGGGTTGATTCTCAGAGATCCAGCATTGTAGTCTTTCAACCCCGAGAAATCTGACATAGCACCATCACGAAGAAAAATACGCTTCCCATTGATCGATAGTTCTTCATATACGATTGAGTCGGGAGCGTTCTTACGATATGTGTAGGCGACAATATCATTGTCAAACAGATATTCGTGTCTAAATTCGGCATATGAGATGTCGCTGTATCCATTTAGAAATGATACAGCATTACGTTGCATATTGTCAACATTACGATCGGTCAGCGTCAGGACGATATCAAATAGAGCTAATCCAAGATTCGTTTTTCCGCATCCATTTTTACCAACGATTAGCATCTTGTTGACTAATCCATTGCGGATAAGATCTGTGTTGAATCCATATTTCTTGGTCTTAGAGAAATCCAATATGGTGCGATCCTTTAGACCTCTATAATTCTGAACTTCGAAAGACCTTAGCAATTGATAGCCTCCTGTAACTTTTTTACAGTTGATTATCGGCATCAGTGATAATGATATTTATGTGTTACATTGATTATCAGTTTAAATAAGGAGTAAATTTAATAATGAATGCGAAACGGTTCGAACCTGTGAAGGTGCCCCACGTCACCCATGTGGCCCGCTATCTGATGGAGCGCAGGGATGGTCAGAGGACGAAGCTATCCGCAGATCCACGACCTCGGAGGTCTACGACAGGCTCCAGGATGAGGAATCGAGGACGTGGTACCTCAGTTCATACCATTCGCATCTCCTGTTCGAGGATGAGTTGGAGGGTGAACCCGTATGGCCGGACATGTACTGAACGTGCCTGACATGATGGGACTCAAGGTGCTCTGCATCGAGGGATACCGTTCCGTCCATGGGCTCACGGCCCCGGAGACGATCGAACTCTTCGACAGATCCGGGGTGTTCGGGTTCCTGGAGGAACCGCCCCTCCAATGGCAGTGCATAGAGAACACGGTCATGGTTGTGGAGGATTTCATAAAGGCCCGTTCGTGACACGCCTCTCCAGGAGCCAATCCCTCAACCGGACGATCCTGATCCCGTCGATATCATCCACGGGGGATCCGTCCAGGGTTATCACCGTCTTCGGATGGTTGTCGTCGATCATCCTCAGGGGCCGGATCTCCCTCTCCCTCGTATCCGGATCGAGTATGCTCATGGACGCCTGGTAGTACGACGGGGACCCGACGGGATCGGCGACGAAGTCGACCTTGTATCTCCCCTGGTCGCACACAGCCACATCACGGAAGCGGTATCTGAGTTCGTTGTAGACGATGTTCTCAAGGATTCCGTCCATGTCGTCGATGTGGAAGGGGATCTGACTGTTCCTTATGCCCAGGTCCGTGATGAAGAACTTGTCCGTGGTCCTGAGGTACTCCTTGGTCTTCAGGTCCATCCTCTTGGAACGGGAGAAGAGCATCGCCTCCTCCAGATGGCGGATGTACTCGTCCACGGTCTGCGGTTGGGTTTTGATTCCCCTGCTGGTCATATATCCCGATTCCTCACGGATGTCCTGTTCCCCAGGTTCCTCATGAGGGATCCGGCCACATGTGGGATCACGGAGGGGTTTCTGATCCGGTGACGTCTTGTGACATCCTTGTTGAAGACCGTGTTGTAGATCCCATCCAGTATGTCCATGACCTGGCGGGGCATGCGGTCCATGGCCAGGGCCACCGCAGGGAATCCCCCGTAGCGGATGTAGTCATCGAGGAGTGTATCGGTGTCGATCCCGGGACGGAATTCAGTGTATTCCGAGAACGATGGGGGGAACACGGTGATCTTCAGGGTCCTACCTGACAGATGGGTCGCCGGTTCGGATGACAGCATGTTGGAGTTGGAATCGGTGATGTAGACGTCGGCACCGTGGATGTGGAATGAATCGATGGCCTTCTCCCATCCATCCACGTTCTGGACCTCATCGAAGAACAGGTAGGAGCCTTCGACCTGCGGAACCTCGGACCTCACGAGTTCCAGGAGGTCACGGTGGTCCGACACATCGTTGTCGGCGTCATAGAGGTTGATATGGAATATCCTCTCATCGGGGATGCCGGATGAGCGCAGTTCATCGATGAACATCTCCATCAGGGTGGACTTGCCGCATCTGCGGATGCCTGTGATCACCTTGATGAGCGGCAGGTCCCTGGCACCGCGGATCAGTTCCAGATAATGTTCCCTGGGGATGTAGGGTCTTTCTAAACACATCAATCCGCACGCACTCCCGGAGATATCCCCGTATCACCGTATCCCGGATGCCAACGTTGAAGTACGACGCAGACAACTTCTCGCCCATGACAGACGAGAAGACCAAAGGTCAGCTCCTGGCCGAGGACATCCTGTCGGACCCCAAGACCCTGGGGGAGACACACAACGGCATCCTCGCCGAGGCGGCGGAGTTCTGCGAAGGTTACAAGAGGTTCCTGGGGAACAAGACGGAACGCGAGGTCGTGGAGTACGTGCTCCCGATACTGAGGGAGCACGGGTACACCGAGTACGTCCGCGGAACACAGTACCAACCGGGCGACAAGTTCTACATGGTCAACCGCAACAAGACCATCCTCATGTGCACCAAGGGTAGGAGGCCTGTTTCCGACGGACTGCGTGTGACCGTGGCGCACATCGACAGCCCCAGGCTGGACTTCAAGCCCCATCCGGTCTTCGAGGATGCGGACATGGCGTACTTCAAGACCCATTACTACGGTGGTATCAAGAAGTACCAGTGGACCACGATCCCCCTGTCCATCCGCGGTGTCGTGAAACTGGCCAACGGGGAGTCCGTCACGGTGAGGATCGGAGAGGGTGATGACGAGCCCGCACTGATGATCACCGACCTGCTCATCCACCTGGCCCAGAACCAGATGAGGAAGAACGCATCTGAGGTCATCGAGGGGGAGCAGCTGAACATCCTCATAGGATCCTGGCCCTTCGACGACGAGAAGGTGTCCAAGAAGGTCAAGCTCGCGGTGATGAACATCCTGTTCGAGAGGTACGGCATAAGGGAGGGCGACTTCGAGTCCGCCGAGCTCTGTGCGGTCCCCGCGTTCAGGCCAAGGGACATGGGTCTGGACAGGTCCATGATAGCGGCATACGGACAGGACGACAGCTCCTGCGCATACGCCGAGTTCATGGCGGAACTGGACACTGTGGATCCGGAGTTCGGCACCATGACCATCTTCGCCGACAAGGAGGAGACGGGATCGGACGGTGTCACCGGTATGAGGTCCTTCTTCTTCAGGGACTTCGTGGAGGACCTGGCCCAGGACGAGGGATGCAACGTCAGGGACGTGCTCCGCAACTCCATCTGTCTGTCCTGTGATGTGGGTGCGGCCTTCGACCCCGCCTTCGGCGAGGTCTTCGAGAGGAACAACACCACATATCTGAACCGCGGACCCATACTCACCAAGTACGACGGGTCCAGGGGCAAGTACAGCACCAACGATGCGTCCGCGGAGATGATGGCCTACATCATGGGCATCTTCAGGGATGCGGACATCGTGTGGCAGACCGGTGAACTGGGGAAGATCGACCAGGGCGGTGGGGGTACCATCGCCTCGGAGATCTCGGTGCACAACATCGACACCGTGGATTTCGGTGTGCCGGTGCTGTCCATGCACGCACCCATAGAGGTCACCTCCAAGGCGGACATCTACATGATGTACAAGGCCGTCCTGGCGGTGTACAACAGCAAGAGGCCCAAGGACTTCTGATCAAACCAACGGCTGTTCCGATGGGGTCGGGAACCTCACGGAACAGCTCTTCTTCCTGAATGCGACGGACAGG
>CAZWKY010000066.1:0-4941 GCA_964634095.1 uncultured Methanomassiliicoccales archaeon
GATGTAAGGGTGGGGCCGAACGGCCCCTTGATCTGCATCAGCGCCTGCCGATGGTCTCCTGTCCCCTCATGTAGGGTCTGAGGACCTCGGGGATGGTGACGGTTCCGTCCTTGTTCTGGTAGTTCTCGAGGATGGCCACCATGGTCCTGGGCAGGGCCAGTCCGGATCCGTTCAGTGTGTGGACGAACTCGCTCTTCAGGTGGGGCTCGGGCCTGTACTTGATCCTTGCGCGTCTGGCCTGGAAGTCGGTGAAGTTCGAACAGGAGGATGCCTCGAGCCATGCGTCCTTACCGGGTGCGTACAGCTCCAGGTCGTAGCACTTGGAACAGGAGAAGCTCATGTCCCCGGTGCACAGCAGCAGGACCCTGTAGGGGAGTCCCAGTCCCATGATGAGGTCCTCGGCGTTCTGCCTCAGCTCCTCGAGTCTGGCGTAGGAGTTCTCGGGCAGGACGAAGTTGACCATCTCGACCTTGTTGAACTCGTGGACCCTGATGATACCCTTGGTGTCGGCGTGCTTACCGACCTCCCTCCTGAACGAGGGGAGGTATGCGGTGTAGTAGATCGGGAGCTGCTCCTTCTCGAGGATCTCGTCCTGGAGCAGGTTGGTGATGGGGACTTCTGCGGTGGGGTTGAGGAACATGTCGTCCCTCTCGAGGTAGTACATGTCGTCCTTCAGGTTGGGGTACTGTCCGGTACCGATCACCGCGTTCTTGTTGACGACCACAGGGGGGAACAGCTCGGTGTAGCCCTGGTCCTGGTGTGTGTCCAGGAAGTAGTTGATCAGTGCCCTCTCGAGCCTGGCCCCGTCGCCCTTCAGGCAGTAGAACCCGCTTCCGGCGACCTTGGTGCCCCTCTCGAAGTCGATGATGTCCAGGTCCTCTGCGATCTCCCAGTGCTCCTTGGGCTTGAAGTCGAAGACCCTCCTCTCACCTCTCTCGTAGACGACCACGTTGTCGTTCTCGTCCTTCCCGAGGGGGACGGACTCGTGGGGGATGTTGGGGATGTTCAGGACGCAGTCCTGCCTGATCTCCTCCAGCTCGGCCATCCTCTCGTCGTTGGCCTTGACCTTCTCGGACACCTCGCGCATCTCGGCGATCCTGGCGTCCTTCTCCTCGCCCTTGGGCATCTTGGAGATCTGCAGGGAGACCTCGTTCCTGACCTTCCTGAGGCGGTTGTTCTCGTCGGTGAGGGACCTCCACTCGGAGTCGGCCTCGAGGAACCTGTCGAGGATGGCCTCGTCCTTGTTCCTGTTCCTAAGCATTGTCCTGATCATGTCAGGGTTCGATCTGATGACATTGACGTCGAGCATTGTATCACGGCTCAGAACTTCTTCTGGGAGAGGGATGTCCAGGTCCTCTTGTCGGTCAGCACGATGACGCCTCCGCGGACGTCCACCGCCACAGCCCCCGTGGCCTCCTCTATGGCGACGGCGGCGTCCTTGGCCCCGTCGTCCGAGTTGGACAGCACCTTGACCTTGATCAGACGGTTCTTCTTGAGCTGGTTGGTGATCTCATCGAAGAGTCCCTGGTCGAGACCGTCCTTGCCGATGTGGACAGTCGGATTGAGTTCGTTGGCCCTCCTCATGAGTTCCTTCCTTGCATCCTTCTCCGTCATGTTCTCTGCTCCTCTAGGTACGGTTGACGCCGTACGGTTCCGCACGATCCGCATGTGACGCACACCCTGTGCTTGGACAGCCTCACGGTGCAGGTCCTTCCGGGCATCATGGGGAGGAGGCAGTTCTTGCAGTACCTCCAATCCTTCGGGATCCCGGTGCGGGTCTTCATGCCGATGCGCCTCGCCAGGTCCACGTACCTGCGGGCCCTGTCCTCGCGACCGTCTATGACGGCCTGTTCCGACAGGGATATGAGCCTCGCTATGCGGTCCGCCCCTATCCTGGAAACGTCCTTCTGCGAGATGCGCCTCTTCGACATGTGTGCTCCTTGCCGTCCGACTGCAAGGGTCCTATTAAAAGTGTTCGAGGTCCCTTATAACACGGGCGCGAGTGACAGGAGGTACTCCCTGATCTCCCTCTCCTCGCCCTCGAAATCATCGTCGGACTCGCAGTAGGTCTCCCAGAGGAATGCGAAGTACTCGTGGTACGATACGACGCAGCCGTCCCAGTCGGGTTTGGAGACGTCGATGCCGAGGATGTCGGTGGCCAGGTGCCAGTTCCCTCTCTTGTCCACCGATGGTGATGCCATCACCGGGTTGAGGAGGACGATGTCCCTGTCATGGGTGACGATCCTGTGGAACTTCACCGTGGGGAATGAGTAGCATCCGTCCGCGTTCCTGACCTCGGTGACCTCCGAGTCCCTGTCCCTGACCACGGTTCCGGTGACGATGACGGGTCCGGCGGATGCGAACGAGGGGATGTCGGATTGGGCGATGTTGCCGCCGAAGGTGATCGGGATGTCCCTCGTCCCGTTGGAGATGTTCCAGCGGTTCTTCCTGACGGGGTCCCTGGAGACGGTCCCGATGACGGCAGCGTTCACGGAGGATGTGTCCTCCTCGGCGTAACGGAGCATCTTGGCCCTGTCGAGTCCCCTGAACTCCCCGGTCCTCTCGCCGTTACCGTACACCAGGGTGAATCCGGAGATGTGGTCGGACAGGTCGATGAGGTCCCTTGCGATCTCCCTCCTGCCGAGGGGTTCGGGGAAGTTGTCGGTCATCCATGATCCCACTGCGCCGGTGCCGAGGAAATCGAGGGTCTCGGCGAGGGTGTTCAGCGCATCCTCCATGAGGGCGTCGCTCCCCTCGGGCGGGTTGGAACCGATCCCCGAGGACGTGGAGCCTCCGATGCGCAGGTCGAACTTCGATGATAGTTGGGTCGGCATCCCGTTCTGGATCCTGAGCTCCATCCTGACGGCCATGGAGCCTATGTGGGTCAGGAGATTCTGTACATCCACCATGGTCTGGCCTGCGACGGCCACGGGAACCCCCGCGGTCACTCCCTCTGGGGGAACCACCTTGAATCCGAACGAGTGCATCACCATCCGTATCGTCGGGACGGTAATTAGCTTTGCGGGGGCATCCGCCGTATATCCCTTATAGAACAGACATGCGGGCGCGCATATCCTGGCAACCGACGTAAGATTTATATCGGTGACATCAATGGGCAGTTCTAGAACCGGGTAGCAGTCCTTATATACAATTTGCGGATTGTCGCCCACATCACATTCCAATCTAGGTGGTGCAAATGGTAAGAAAGCCCGCATCGATGTACAGACAGATCAAAGGACAGGCATACACCCGCCGTGAATACATGGGTGGAGTGCCCGCAAGCAGAGTCAGCCAGTATGAGATGGGAAACCTCAAGGAGGAGTTCCCCGTAGTTCTCACCCTCAGGGTCAAGAACCGTGTCCAGATCAGGCACACATCCATCGAGGCAGGACGTATCGCAGCCAACAAGGTCCTCAACGGACAGGCCGGAACCGCCAACTACCACATGACCGTCAGGGCATTCCCCCACGTCGTCCTCAGGGAGAACAAGCTGGCTACCGGAGCAGGAGCGGACCGTGTTTCGAGCGGAATGCGCCAGGGATTCGGAAAGACAGTCGGAACCGCAGCAAGGCTCGAGCGCAACCAGGCCATCCTGACCGTCCGCGTTCCCGCTGAGAAGGCGGTCATCGCCAAGGACGCCCTCTGGAGGGCATCCATGAAGTTCCCCTCCCCCTGCTACATCGACGTAGAGAAGGGACAGGAACTGATCCAGTAAATGTTCAACTTCGAGTTGGACCGCATCGTTGCGTGGATTACCGACGGAGGTTACACCTCCGTCGCACTCCAGTTGCCGGAAGGATTGAAGATCCGTGCGACTGAGATATCTGATTACCTGACCGAGAGGACAGGGGTTGACATCATGGTCATCGGGTTCCCGTGCTACGGGGCCTGTGACCTTTTTGATTATCACGGACTGACCGACGCGTTGGTCCATTTCGGACATTCGCCGATCCCTTCACAGGGGGACGATCCGGATGTCCTGTACATAGAGTCACGTTCGGATGCCGTCCTGGACCCGTCCGTGATGGATTCATTGGACATGCTCCCTGGGAGGGTGGGTCTGCTGGCCACCATCCAGTATCTGGACCTGATCCCGGTGATGAGGGGGATGCTGGAGGACTCCGGAAGGACCGTCCTCGTCGGAAGGGGTGATTCCAGGATATGTTATCCCGGACAGGTGCTGGGATGCAACTGCAGTGCCGCGGAGGAGGTCATCGACGATGTGGATGCGTTCCTCTTCCTGGGTGAGGGGGACTTCCATCCCCTGGCGGCGGCCTTCGGTGTCCAGAAGGGGGTCTATGTGCTGAACCCCATGACCGGCGAGGTCAGGGACATGGCCGAGAAGAGGGACAGGATCCTGAGGAGGCGTTTCGCCGCCATACAGGGTGCAAGGGATGCGGAGACCTTCCTGGTGATCGTCTGCAGCAAGGTCGGTCAGAACAGGTCCGCCGAGGCGGAGAGGGTCTGCTCCATGATAAGGTCCCACGGGAAGAGGGCGTACAGGGTGGTGATGGAGGAGATAACCCCCATGTCGCTGATGTCATACCGTGTGGATGCGTATGTGAACACAGCATGTCCGAGGGTCGCCATGGATGATTCCGCGAAGTACGACCATCCGATGCTGACAATCCCCGAGTTGGAGATTGTCCTGGGCGAGAGGACCTGGGATGGGTACGTTTTCGATCAGATCAGACCCTGATCAGGTCCGTTCTTCCTATATTCCATTGTTGTAGAAGGGTAATGGGAGGGTTGCCCTCCCGGTTTGTCAAGGCGTTTCGATCCCTCTCTCTAAGGATTAAAGGGTTTGTTGAGGTTCTTGGCGGGTTGCCCCTCAGGGCGGTTCGTCTGCCGTTATCGTTGAGCTCAGCTCCTCATCATCCTGATGGACACGATGATCACGAGGATCGCCGCGAGGACCACGAGGACGATCAGGAGGTACTC
>CAZWKY010000067.1:0-4888 GCA_964634095.1 uncultured Methanomassiliicoccales archaeon
CCAACCAACGCATTGAAGATGGCGAACCAGGAGGCCTCCATCACCAACGAGACGATGCACGGGAGGACCGCGCTGGGGTACACAGTGGCCAACAGCGCCATGGTCATGGATGCGGCCATACCGCTGTTCTTCCAGAACGCCATGGATATGTGCGTTATAGCCGCACCCCTCTCGGCACCCATCCTCTTGAGTGCGATGGTCAGAACCGTGCTGAACGCGAAGATCCTGAACAGGCAGGCGATGACGATCCAGACCACGACCATCGGCTCCGTGAAGATGTAGTCCCTTCTGGAACCGAGTCCGATGGAGATCATCAGCATCATCATGATGTTGATGCCGATCACCTTGGGGACCCTCGGCAGATGGAGTCTCTTCAACGGGATGGTCAGGATGAACGGGATGAGGATGAACATCAGGATGTACCTCAGGACCTCCAACGGGCTCACCGCGCTCCCGATCAGGGTGTGGGTGATCAGAGGTGTCAGCCCCAACGCCAGGATGTAGATGGTTGTGAGCGACAGAACCGCCAGCTTGGTGTCTCCCTTCATGAGCAGTGCCGCCGAGACCACGGACACACCGCAGGGGACGGCAGACAGCATGACCCAACCGTACCAGAGGGCGGTGTCGTCTATGAAGAAGAGTCCGGTGATGAGTGTGAGTCCTGTGTTGACGAGGAAACAGCAGGCGACGTTGATGGCTATGCCCTTTGCATCCCTTCTGAAATCTTCCCTGCCGAAGGAGAGCCCGTCCAGGGACAGCGTCATCTGGACGATCAGCACGACCATCAGTATGGTCGCAGAATCGGGGCTGTCGAATCCCACGGTGATCCCCAGGATTATCCCGATGATGACCCATGCCTTCACATCTGTGAGGAGGTTCAGAAGCGTCATTGGAACCGCGATGAGAGGTTTCCGTATTTACGGCTGACTGTCCCGTTATCGAATTTACCATCTAATTATGTCTTGATTCATGTTTGTGAGCGTTGTAATTGAATAAGTGATTAACATATTCTGATGTTGATGTCGGATGATACACGTTTCGACAACATGATCTGCACATCCGCAACAGTCAAGGACATCGACCATGCCCTGATGACGAGATATCTGAATGGGCGTGGTGACAGATCCGATTACGACCTTTCGATCCTAGGCGGAGCGCTGGATGTGGTCAGGGGAAGCGGATGCGGTGAACATCCGGTCAACATGGGGCTGATGTTCTTCAGCCATCACCCTGAGGACTTCTTCCCGGGTTCATACATCGATATCATCCACACCCCTGATTCCACTGAAGGGTGGTACACGCACGATCGGGCCGAAGGTATGGTGGATAGACAGATCGAAACGGCATCCCTTACAATCTCGAATCTGTTCATCTGCAGACAGGTGACCGAGGTCTCGGACGGGGTCAGGATGATGGGGGAATACAGCTATCCTCCCGTGGCCGTGGGGGAGGCCCTCTGTAACGCGATGTTCCATCGTGCTTACGACATCCCCAAACCCGTGGTCCCGAACCAGGTCTTCGATATACCGGATATCCTCACTTGAAGAACCTGGCCGCATCCCCCGCAGGGTCGTCTGTGGGCTTGGCCTCGAGCTGTCTCGCATACCTGGAGGCCCTGCTGTCCAGGATCACCGCCATTCCCCTGTCGGTCTCCGTCCTGATCAGACGTCCGATGGCCTGCTTCATCTTCCTCATGGCAGGGACCTCGCTGGTGTACAGCCATCCCTTGCCCTGTCCGTACCTCTGGTCGAACATGGCGGACATGGCCTTCTGTTCGGATGTGGGCGGCGGGAACGGTATCCCCACGATGATGGCGAAGCACAGCTCGTCACCGGGGAAGTCTATACCCTCCGCGACGGACCCCCCCATCACCGAGAAGAACACCCCGTTCCTCCCGTTGCGGAACCTGGTGAGGTTCTCCATGGTCCTCCTGAGGTTCCTGGACTCCTCCCAGTAGAGGTCCTTGTCTATGTGCCTCTCCAGATAGGGGCGCATCATGCGCATGTTGGCATAGGATGTGAAGAACACCAGTGTGTTCTTGTCCACCGAGTTGCAGAGGTTGACGATGTGCCTCTCGATCCTGTTCTGCATCGTGGGATCGGCCCTCATCTCCTTCTGCTGGGTGGTCACGTCCTTCACGTAGATGACGGACTTGTTGTCCGGGGGGAAGGGTGATGGGTACACCCTGAACCTGGGGTTGCCAGACAGTCCCAGGACGCGGGCGTACTGGTCCAGGGGCTGGAGGGTACCGGACATGTGGACGGCACCGTTGAGGCTGTTCAGGAAGCTGGTGATCTCGTAGGGGTCGATGCATGCGGCGCTCAGGTACTCCCCGTCCATGTCCACCTTCAGGGCCCTGACGAACCTCTGGTTGCCTGATGAGCACCAGTCCCTCATGGCCACGCCCAGGGACTGTATCTCCGAGACCCTGTTCTCGCCCCTCTCCATGAGGATGTCGGTACGGGCCTCACCGAGTTCGATGACCCTCTCTATGGCGGATTCCAGGTCCCTGCGGGTGAACATGAACTTGTCCATCATTCTCTGCTCGATGAAGTCGTCCTGGAGGATGACCTCCTTCTCGTTGAGTCCGAGCTTCTCGGTGGCGACCGCACGCATGCAGTTCTTGAAGTATGACAGGAACGTCTTGAGCTGGACGCCGTCGAAGACCTCCGGCTCCTTCATGGTGGAGCACTCGTCGATGGCGTTGTCAACCATCTTGGCGTTGATGACGAAGCTCTCCTGGTCCCTGGCGGCGTCGATGAGGTTGTGGGCCTCGTCCACGATCATCAGGAGCTTCCCGGTGTCGTCGCCCAGGTCCATGTTGGTCATGAGGTTGGAGCGGATGTCGTTGGACAGGATGTGCACATAGGGTGCCGCGACGACGTCCACCCTCTTCATCAGGGCCTTCTTGGCCTCGTAGGGACATATCCCCAGTTTCTCGCAGTGGCGGTCCAGGTCGTCGGATGTGGGGAAGGCGGAACGGCAGTAGGATTCGATCTCATCTATGCCGGTCTTGACCCTGTCGTAGTACCTGCATCCCCCTCCCTGGCCCTTGATGCTCCTCTGGCGCTTCTCCTCGCACATCATGGAGAGCACCCTCGGAGGGAGGTTCTCGTATCCCTCGGTGCCCCTGAACAGGGGGCATGACTTGTTGCGACCGGTGAGGGCTATGCCGGAGACGTCCTTGATGGACGATATGGCGCGGAGCTCCCTCATGACCTGGTCGCTCTGGGATATGGTGCGGGTGAGGTAGACGATCTTCTTGCCCCGGGACCTGGCGTGCTCCAGGGATGCGGCGAGGGATGTGATGGTCTTCCCAGTTCCGGTACCTGATTCGACTATGATGTGACGTCCCTCGTCAAGGGCGATCCTGATGTCCGAGATGATGTCCAGCTGGCATCCCCTGGGCGGGTACGGGAGGTAGGGGGCGTCCTTGTTGGGCTGTGAGAGGATGGTCGGTTCGCTCTTCTTACGGGGGGTGACTTCTGTGAGGCAGGACTGGGTGCTCACGGAGCTTCCGTCCATGGAACTGCCGCATACCCTGCAGCGTTGGGTCCCCGGAGGCATAAGGCTCTTGCATTTCTCACAGAACAGTCCTTGCATGGTGTGTCGGCTAAAGGGAGGACCGATATAAAGGGTGGTGAGTGCGTGCACTGTTGCCTCTCCCGGTCCGTTCTCAGGTGACGTTCTGCAGCCAGTCGATGAGGTTGAGGTACTCCACTCCGTCTGAATTCCCGGGGAGGTCCCTGTCTAGGGTGAGGATGAGTTTCCTCCCCATGTCCTTCAGGAGTCTGAGGGGACGTTCCTCTCTTATGACGGTATGCTGATCCTCAAGGGTTGATACCACCTGTATGAACTCCGTGTCATCATCCTTTCTTGCAGTGAAATCCACCTCGTAATCCCTGTATGAACCCACTACGACGTCAAACCCTCTACGTTTCAATTCCAGGAAGACAACATTCTCCAGAAGTCCCGACGAATCATTCATTCTATTCTGAAGTGCTCTGTTCCTGAGCCCGGTGTCTGAAGCGTAATACTTAGCTTTGATCTTCAGCATCTTTTTTCCTATAAGGTCATACGTGTTGACTTTGTAGAAAACAAAGGAGTCTTCCACCGCATTCAGATACTTATCCAGTGTGCGGCGGTCTGTTATCCCAGAACCCTTCCTCAGTGATTCATAGGTGGTGATGTTCCCTATATTCGAGTACAGGAATTCTGTCAATCTTCTGACAGTTCCGAGGTTCATGTCGGAACGGGCACCTATATCTTTGTACACGACGGAATCACATACCCCCTCCAACAGAATCTGACGTTTGGTTGCATCTTCCTTATCCCAATCCAATACGGGCAATCCGCCTTCTTTGACATATTGGTTGAATCTCTTTTCCGTACGATCGCTTCCTTTTGGGGGATACCGTTCAAGGAATTCATTGAAAGATAAGGGCAGAATGTGTATCTCCACGTATCTCCCACCGAGAATTGTGGTGAAGTCTGAGGAGAGGACTCCTGCGTTGGAGCCTGTTACATATACGTTTGCACCATTGGCACGGATATTGTTGACCACCTTCTCCCATCCTTTTACAAATTGGACTTCGTCAAGGAGTACATATGTATTTTTTGATGGCATTAATTCAGTGATGTAGTAATACATTTCACGATCAGATGTTATTGAGAAACTCATAGTCTCCATATCCAGATACACTACATCTTGTCTTTCAGATTCCAATTTTCTGCGGAATTGGGAGAGGATTGTGGATTTTCCAGATCTGCGGACGCCGGTCATTATTTTTATCAGATCCGGACGATCGCGGAATGAATCCAGTCTTTCAAGGTATTCGTGGCGTATCAGTTCGCCCATGGTTCGGGTATTGGTTGATCATTATTTAAA
>CAZWKY010000068.1:0-4026 GCA_964634095.1 uncultured Methanomassiliicoccales archaeon
GACACTGTGGACCGTTACCTTCGGAAGCTCACACGGGCGTTCCTGTTCCACCATGTGGAACGGTACGACATCGCCAGAGGAGGATGATGAGGACCAAGGGGAGGTTCTACGCATCGGACCTGGGTCTGAGGCGGGTGATGTGCCCAGATGACGGTGATATATACAGGACCCTGAGGAGCGCTGTGTTCCAGGAGCTTCTGAACAGGGGATACACTGTCGTCCATGGGGCCCATGGGTGTGGGGACGTGGACTTCGTTGCGTTCCGTACGGATTCGACTGAGTTCTACCAGGTGTGTCCGGCGACGGATGAGGAGAGGATTGGCACCCTCTCGGCCATCAGGAGTGACCACAGGAAGGCCGTCCTCACCCTGGACATCTTCGGAACCGGTGACAGGAACGGTATCACGGTCGTGAACGTCACCGATTGGTTACTCGCCGATTGATTGGACACAATCTTTGGATACGGTAATGTCATTGGATGTTTGTCTAATATAGCACAGATTATCTGAACACATGTTGGATTCAGCTCAGATCGACCCAAGGCATTATAGACAACCAACGGATTCGCTCGGATGATGAACGGCGGATTTGACAACGACATGTACCTCAGGACGCAGTCGGAGCACATCAGGGAACGCATAGAGCACTTCGGCGGGAAACTCTATCTGGAGTTCGGAGGAAAGCTCTTCGACGACTACCACGCATCCCGTGTCCTCCCCGGGTTCAGACCCGACAGCAAGATCTCCATGCTCATGGAGTTCGGGAACCAGGCGGAGGCGATCATCGTCATCAACGCCGAGGATATAGTCAAGAACAAGATCCGCAAGGACATCGGCATAGGTTACGATTCCGAGGTCTTCAGGTTGGTCGATTCCTTCACCGACAGGGGGATCCACGTCTGCGGACTGGTCATCACCCACTACACCGGACAGGAGGTTGCCGACAGGTTCCAGAGGAAGGCCGAGGCACTGGGACTGAAGGTTTACAGGCACTACCCCATCGCTGGATACCCTTCGAACATCCCGTTGATCGCGAGCGACGAGGGCTACGGCAGGAACGAGTTCGTGGAGACCACCAAGCCGTTGGTCGTTGTCACCGCCCCCGGGCCCGGGAGCGGGAAGATGGCCGTCTGCCTATCGCAGCTGTACCATGAGAACAAGAGGGGTGTGTCCGCGGGATACGCGAAGTTCGAGACGTTCCCCATATGGAACCTCCCCCTCAGTCACCCGGTGAACATCGCCTACGAGGCCGCCACATCCGACCTGAGCGACAGCAACATGATCGACCCGTTCCACTTGGAGGCCTACGGGAGGACGGCGGTGAACTACAACAGGGATGTGGAGATATTCCCCGTCCTGAACTCCATCTTGGAGGGGATATCCGGTGAGTCGCCGTACAGGTCCCCTACGGACATGGGTGTCAACATGGCCGGGAACTGCATCGTCGACGATGATGCGGTGCGCAGGGCCGCCAACAACGAGATCGTCCGCAGGTACTTCGCAACCCTCAGGGACAGGAGGGAGGGGAAGGCCGATGACGAGGCCGTCTTCAAGACCGAGTTGCTGATGAAGCGTGCGGGGATATCACCGGAGTACAGGAAGGTGGTCTCGGTGGTCAGGGAGAGGATGGCCGAGACCGAACGTCCGGTGGTGGCCGCGGAGATGCCATGCGGGATAATCGTCGAGGGGAAGGCATCCCCCCTGCTGACAGCATCCTCCGCTATGATCCTCAACGCACTGAAGATCCTCGCCAGGATCGACGACTCCGTCCTGCTGATCTCTCCGGAGGTCATCAGGTCCATGCAGAGGCTGAAGGTGGACTATCTCGGTAACAGGAACCCCCGTCTCCACATCGACGAGATGTTGGTGGCGCTGTCCATAGCCGCGAACACCGACCCGTTGGCGGAGAAGGCCTTCGCCAAGCTGCCCTCCCTGAGGGGATGCGATGTGCATTCCTCAGTGGTGATATCGCAGGTCGACGAGGGCATATACAAGAAACTGGGGATGTACGTCTCCAGCGAACCCGAGTACCAGACCAAGTGCCTGTTCCACGGGAACTGAGTTCTTCCAACCTCCTTTCCATATCATCAACGCCGTGAAGTGATATGGAAAGGGGGTGAACATTAAATGCCGGACGTCCGGAATGATATACATGCACATCTTCGACTATCGGTTCCTCCGTGATTCCCCCGTGCATCCGGACATCTTCAGGAGGGTCGTGAATATCGAGAGGATCAGATCCGTGTCGGAGTTCGACAGGGGCGACCGTCTGTTCTCAGCTCTGGAGAGAACCGCGTTCCTGGGGTCGGTGGTGGATTCCAACGACTCGAGGGCATACGCACCGAAGGGGACAGGGCGGTATCCCTGATATCAGGGAACATCTCCCCCGGAGGAGATGATGGGTGTTCCATCGCGGGTTACCGTGACGCCCTCCGGTACATCCATGAGGAACATCGCAACATCAGGTTCGACAGGGAATCTATCCTGAGGATCCACGGGATCATGACAGGGTATCACGATGATGCGGACACATCCTTCAAGACCGTGGACAACGCGGTCGTGGAACGGGGTCCGGACGATACCGTGGTCGCGGTGCATCCCACTGTCTCCGCATCGGAGACCGAGTACTGCATCGACCAGTTGGTCGGGGCATTCTGGGAGGTCAGATACGACAACGATGTGAACGACCTCCTCCTGATTCCGTGTGTCATAATGGATTTCCTCAGGATCCATCCGTTCCGTGACGGGAACGGCCGTATGTCGAGACTCCTGACCACGTTGCTGATGTATCAGTCCGGGTACGATATCTGCAGGTACATGTCGATGGAACAGGGGATCAGTATCAGTAGGATGGACTATTACCGTGCCTTGGAGGAGTCCCAGGCGGGATGGTTCGACAACAGGTGCGATTACACCCCGTTCATCACATATTTCTTGAGTCAGTTGTTCTTATGTTACAGGGATCTGAACCCTCTGGTCGGAGAGAGGATGACCCTGTCCAAAGGGTCCGATTCGTTGGAAGTGTTCCTGAGGGTGTGCACATTCCATGTTCTCGGAGATCTCCGAGATCACCGTCTCCCGTGTGCTCAGAAGGATGTGTGATTCGGGGGAGTTGGTGAAGGTCGGAGCGGGGAGGTCCACGAGGTACGTCCGCTCCGACAGTCGGGGTTCCGTGTCGATGTCAGACCGTCATCTCCTCGAAGGCGGTCTCGAACTCCTTCGAACGGAAGCAGATCCCCCACAGGAGGACACGGCCCTTCATCTGGCGGCAGTAGTGTTTCCTCTTGATCTGGACGATGGCATCGTTCGCACCGGCCTTCAGGGACCTGGGAAGGAAGGACTTGGAACGTTTCAGTTCCAGGATGATCGTCGGATGTCCCGGGGAGTTGGGGGTCATGATGATATCCGCCCGTCCTCCGCCGGACTCCGCCTCGAGGGCGATGGAGTATCTGCCCAGACGTCCCATGGCCGCGGAACCGATGATCAGCTGGTAGTCGCTCTCGCGGGTCAGGAGGATGAACGGGATGTTCTTGTCCAGGATGCGCTGCATCCCATCGCGGACCTTGTCCTCATCACCGTTCTCCAGACCGCCGAACAGGTTCCCGAACGCATCATGCGCATCGGAGTGTATGGTGCGGTCCATCATGGTCGAGAAGACGCTCATCATCTCCCTGTTCGGCACGGATAATGCATATCTGTCGTCCTCCGGAACCGCGTTCAGATAACCGGAGACGGCCAGGACCGAGCATATGACATAGGGTTTCGGATCGATCAGGTCGTTGGTTGTGATCAGGGGGTCGATGGACATCCTGACCTCATCGCCGTTGGCCATACTCAGAAGGTGTCCGTATGTCTCCGAGTCCGCATGGTCCATGAGTGTATCGATGATATCGTTGCCACTTGTCCCCTCCCAGTATGTGCCTGCCAGGAAACCTTCATCGATGAAGCTCAGAAGGCTCCAGGGATTGTATATCTCGGCATCACCGAACCTGTATCCGTCGTACCACTCCCTGGCGGTCTCGAAGGC
>CAZWKY010000069.1:0-3676 GCA_964634095.1 uncultured Methanomassiliicoccales archaeon
AGATGATCATGAGGAGATTGTAAAGTCTTAGGGGTGTAAAACCGTATCGGAGTATTCTACTCTGTTCGATAATACGAACGCAAGAAGAAGGTCATCATCGCCTGGCCCTTACAGAGGTCTGGCGACGACAACCCCATTGCCGGTGACCTTCATCAATCCTGCTCTGACCTTCTTGTATTCATTGAACAACCGGACATTGATCCCACCTCGAGTATCATCCCGGTCGTGGATGTTGCCGACACCGTTTCGAGGAACATCGCCTTGTAATCACTGAAGACGGTCTCACTCTTCCATCTGAAATGGTATCCGGTTTTCAGTGTCCAAAGATGATAGGGCAGATTGCACCGCAGATCCGATGCGAGACCACGGGCCTCGCAACCGTTCTTCTTGGCGACCGTGTTCGACCTGAAGCTTGTGATGAACTCATAGTCATTCTCCCTGGTGAGGTGGATCCAATTCTCGTTGGTGCTGTAAGCACCATCGGCATAGATCTTCTTGAATCTGTGACCGACTTCGACGGCCTCGTCGACAAGGAGTCTGAGAAGTGGTGCATCACCGATAGATTCATCGGTCACCGCATATGCGATGATCTCGCCTGTGTCGAGGTCTGCGAGGACATGGAAATGGAGCTAACCACGGTTCTTCGTCTTGTCCCCCACTTCATCTTACGCCAGAGGTTCGTATAGGACAGGTTCAGGGCGGTGGAATCCTGTCCCACCCTTCAGACCCTGTCGATGTCATCAGGGGCCGGGTGGACGAGGCGAAGTACACAACAGGCTCCAACTCAGGGATGTACATCCTGATCGGCAACCAGTGCTTCGGTCTGATGAAGGGTGTGACTGAATCCATGGCCGGCAGGGTCGGTATCATCGGGATGTCCCCGCTGAGCATGAGCGAGGTCCTGGGCCGTGAGGAGGTTCCGTTCAGGGTCGATATGGAATGGAACACGGAACGTGCTATGGAGCATCCCCTGTCCGTGGACGACGTCTACGGGATGATCGTCCGTGGAGGGTATCCCGGACTCCATGACGGATCCGATCGGGATCACTTGGGGTTCCATTCCGATTATGTGGACGATTACATCGACAGGGTGGTGCCCCAGGTCATCCGTCCCAGGGACGGGATGAGGTTCAGGCGGTTCATGGAGCATCTCGCCCTTAGCACCGGCATGGAACTGGTCCCCGACGACGTCGCCCATGCGGTCGGGGTGAGCGTCCGCACGGTCCAATCATGGCTGGAGGTCCTTGTGTCCCAGGGTATCGTCCGTCTCCTGCAACCGTATCCGTTCGGATGCGGGAACCGCCGTGTGGTCAGGCGCCCGAAGCTGTACTTCTGCGATACAGGGCTGGCCTGCTATCTCGCCAAGGTCTCCGACCCGGACATGCTCCGTGCGGGGTATCTCGGAGGGCCCATGTTGGAGACGTTCGTCGTCAACGAGATCCTGAGATCATACTCCAACAACACTGAGGAGGCCGGATTCTATCACTGCCGTGATTCGGAAGGGCATGGGGCGGACCTGGTGATCCTACACGATGGTAAGCTGACACCCGTCAGGTGCAGGACATGGGCGGAGTACGACCTGACGGATGTGGAGATGTTCCCGAAGTTGGACGGGTTGGATAATGACGTCGGGCTGTCATGTCTCATCTGCCTGTCGGACCGTGCGTATCCGTTGACCCCAGATGTCTACGCGTTACCCATATCATCGATATGAGTTCCAAATCAAAGTTCAGAATATGGACATTAATATTAAATGTTCAAATTTTGAACATTTAAATCCGTTTATATACCTATAACAACATCGCCGTCACATGAGGGTATTCATCGGGAGGGAGAGGGAGCTCTCCAGGCTGGAGGACATATGGAACGGGGACGGCATCAGGGCCGTTGCGGTCTACGGACGCCGTCGCATAGGCAAATCCGAACTCCTCAGGCGCTTCTGCTCGGACAAACGTTCGGTCTACATCGAGTGTGTCATGGGTTCCCTCGCCGACAACATACACATCATCCACGGTGCCGTCTCCTCCCTTGACGGGGCGGACAGGGATGAACCCACCCACCTCAACGATGCATTGGACGGCATCCTCGGATGCTGCAGGAGGGAGCGCACCGTGGTCGTATTCGACGAGGTCCCGTACCTCCTGGATGTCGCGGAGCATGTGGGGTCCTCGTTGCAGCACTTCGTGGATTCCATCGTCCGTGATACGGATTCCATGGTGATCGTCTGCGGATCATCGATGTCGGTGATGAGGAGGGAGACCACGGACTACGACCGTCCCCTGTACGGGAGGTTCCCGCAGAGGATGGAGGTGGGTCCACTGTCCTTCAGGGAATGCCGTTCGTTCCATCCGGGGATGGATCCCGTCGATACCATGAAGCTGTACCTCACACTGGGAGGCGTCCCGAAGTTCCATTTGGACAGGGACACGGCGACGTATCGGGAGTACATCGAGAGGCATCTCCTGTCGCCGGATGCGGATATGGCGGGTGAGGGGGAGGCGATGGTCTTGGCGGAGTTCGCTCCCGTGGGGAGGTACATGGCCATCGTCAATGCCGTCTCCGACGGTGCGACATCATTGAAGACCATATCCGAGCATACGGGCATTCAGCGCACCACGTGCTCCAGATGCATAGATGAACTGGTTTCAGTTGGTATACTGGGCACGGTGGAGCCGATGATGGGTGCCCCGAAGAGATCGGTGTACAGGATCGCCGACCCCATGACGGCATTCTGCCAGGGGGTGGTCAGGGAGTCCAAGGCCTATCGGTTGAGGGAACCGTCGGATATCTACGATGTGATCTCGTCGAGGATCGACACCTTCCTGGGGATCAGGTTCGAGGACCATTGCAGACGGTATGTCGTCGATAACTGGGATTGTCTGACGGTCGGGTCCTGGTGGGGCCCTGACGACGAGGGCACGATCCGCGAGGTCGATGTGGTGGCAACGGTGAAGGATGGTTCCTCATCATACGCTCTTTTCGGAGAATGCAGGTTCCGCAGGCGCAGTATGCCGTTGTCCGTCTACAGGGAGTTGGTGGATGACGTGTCCCTGATAAGGACGGATCTGACGAAACATTATGCCCTGTTTTCGATATCTGGGTTCACTGATGAACTGACCGAGGTGGCCCAGGGTGAGGGTGTGGTGCTCGTAGGGCCGGATGAACTGTTGTACTGATGGTCGGAGAACCATATCTGATACGGGCCTCAATTCTATGCTGAGGTTGCAACCATAACCGATGAGATCAATCGCAGGGATGATGATGGAGAAAAACAAGAATGGCGAACAGGAGGGGACTCACAACCCCTTCAGCCAGCATTTTCACACACCCCTCAATTTTCTGAAATATCGACCAGTTCGAACAGTGTGCGTTTTGCCAAAATAGTGTCCTGTTAGTTAACACTATCGCCTGAGATTTCCCGCGTCTCAACAACTTTGGTTGTAGGTTGACGCTTCGTGAAACCGTTTTTTAAACCACCTTCAAACCGCTTTTAACTCTAATTCCCGTCTGAGGAGATATACCTCATCAGACGGGAATTAGAGTTGAAACGGGATGTCATCTCATCGGAGAGTCCCTTGGTCCTTTCACCGATGAGTTCGATCGATTTGGCCGTGGATCTCAGGTATGCTCTATCCTCGATCAGACTCTCGATATCATCGCCGAAACGTGAGATGTC
>CAZWKY010000070.1:0-3613 GCA_964634095.1 uncultured Methanomassiliicoccales archaeon
TTTTTCTACAATTTTTGACAGTGATTTAAGGCATGTTTATACTATTTTTGACAGTAAGATAAGCCATGCTAATACGGTTTTTGACACAGCACTCCGATACAGCTGACCAATCCGTCAACTGCCAGGATCGTGGTGGTTCGGAACACCCGGCAGGACCCTGTCCTCCAGATACAGCCTCTCCAGACGTTTGTTGTGGTAGATCCCCGGCATCATGTCCAGGGACTCCAGACGGGAACAGCTCCTGTCCTTCTGAACGAACCATATCCCGTCCTTGCGGAAGAGGTCGGTGGTCAGGATCCCCGTCAGCATGGAGGCCATCTCGATGACCCTCACGGTACCGTCCGATTCGGAACATAGGTTGCCCGCCCCGTCCCGGTGCACAGGTGTCAGCATCTCGATGTTCACCCCCTGGAGAAACATGATCTTTCTCTTGTACCAGGGGCATGAACGGCAGGGGTTGTGTGATCGTTCCGATACGGGCACCATCACGACATTTCCCTCGGAATATCACCTTGTCCTGAAGCCGTGGGTGCCGATTATCAGACATGCGAACCGAACCCAGGGCCATTCTCCCTCATTTCTCCCTCATTTCTCCCTCATTTCTCCCTCATTTCTCCCTCATTTCTTCGCCATAGACATTAAAAATGAAGAATATGACAAGTTATCCCGATCCAACAACAATATGAATAATCCCGCCCATACGCTCTGATTGTTTCAGGTGATCGATTGGAGAGGCAGAAAGAAGAATGGAAAAGACAATGGGATGATAGATACCTGAAACAGGTTTGCGGTTTCGCCAACAGTGAAGGCGGCATTCTGAAGATAGGCGTGGACGATGACGGGTCCATCATCGGAGTGAAAGATCCGAAATCCGACATGAAGAAGATCACAGACACTATCGCCAACAAGCTCTCCATATACCCATCGGTAGATGTTGATGAATCATCCAATGTCATTACCATAACCGTCCAGAGATCCTCTGTACCTGTAGACCTGGATGGACAATATTACATCCGCACAGGCAACACCACGCAAAAAGCAACAGGCAGGGTGTACGATCTGATGATCTCACAGAGACTAAACATCTCTTGGTCAGACATGCCATTAGAAGGAGTGGATATAACCTGTCTGGATAGGGGTGCTATCGACTATTTCCGTAAAAAAGCCCTCAGGAAGAAAATCATCAGTCAGGATAGTCTGAACATTCCAGATTCTGAATTACTGGTCAAACTGCATCTGATGACTCCTGATGGAACACCCACACGTGCAGCGATCCTTCTGTTCCACCCCAATCCTGAGGACATCATCCGGGGCGCATCTGTAAAAGTCGGAATGTTCGAAGGCACAGATAGCCCCGAAATATTGTACGAAGACTACGTCGGCGGACCGCTCATCACCATGCCGGATCGCCTCTACGATCTCATCAGCACAAAATACTCCCGGAGAAGGATAACCTATGAAGGGCTGAACATGGTGGAAACAGCACCATTCCCGGACGAAAGCCTCAGGGAAACCATACTCAATGCCGTGATGCATAACAACTACGGCTCGGGCTCTCCTATTCTGATCAGGGTCTGGGAAAACAGAATAAGAGTGGATGATAGCGGAGGCATACCTTACCAATGGGACTACAGGGATCTGATGGAAGAACATAGATCAATACCTGTCAATCCCAACATGGCACATGCATTCTTCCTGGCAGGATTCGTCGAAGGATGGGGTCGCGGGATTAGTCGCATAATCAGAGGCTACAACAAATACCAAGACATCGAACCTGATTTCATTGTGGACCATTTCTCCTTCACAGTGATATTGAGGAATGTGAACTACAGATTGGAGGAAACAGAACACAAATCATTGTCGATACCTTCCGTTGCCCCTGTGCCGATCCTCCTCTGCATCGATGAGTACAACCTCCTCGAATACCTCAACAACAGTTCAGGATGGAGTTCCCGTGAGATTGCAGAACATCTCGGTGCATCACCGAAGACTGTGTTTGATCGGAAAATCAGACCTCTCCTCGAAAAAGGCCTTGTAGAGCGTACCATCCCCAATGTTGTCCGCAGCAAGAATCAAAGATATCGCATCAGCAAAATGGGATGCGAAGTTCTGAACAACAGACAACCATGACGACACCTGCCAAAGAACATAACAACCGTCTAATATGGGGTGGTCATCCCAAACTGAGGAAGAGCGTTCCATGGCGTCGATAGAGGAGCAGATCAAGGAGTTGGAGGAGCAGATCTCCAAGACCAAGTACAACAAGGCCACCGAAGGTCACATCGGTAAGCTGAAGGCCAAGATCGCACGTCTGTCGGAGGAAGAGGAGAAGAGACGCTCGTCGAAAGGGCCCACCAAGGGATTCTACGTCAAGAAGGCCGGTAACGCCACCGTCGCCCTCGTCGGTTTCCCGTCCGTGGGAAAATCCACCCTCCTCAACCAGCTCACCGGTGCCAAGTCCGAGGTGGGGGCGTACCATTTCACCACCCTCGACGTCGTGCCCGGAGTCATGGAGTACAATCACGCCAAGATCCAGATCCTGGACATGCCCGGACTCATCAAGGATGCGTCCCGCGGTAAGGGAAGGGGGAGGGAGGTCATCGCCGCCGCAAGGTCCGCCGATGTCATCCTGCTGGTGGTGGATATCTTCAACCCCAACATGGACGTCCTGTTCAGGGAGCTGTACAACGCGGCCATCCGTCTGAACCAGACGAAGCCCGATGTGGTCATCACCCACTCCGACCACGGCGGTATCCAGGTCAAACCCACCCTGAAGCTGACGAAGATCACCGTGGAGACCATCAAGGACATGACCGCCGCATACGGACACGTGAACGCGACCGTGGTCGTCCGTGAGGACATCGACGTGGAGCAGATGCTGGATGTCCTGGCCGGTAACAGGGTGTACATCAAGGCGGTGATGGCGATCAACAAGGTCGACCTCGCCAAACCGGGACAGCTCGAGGCTGTGCAGGAGATGCACAAGAAATACTTCACCGTCCCGATCTCCGCGGCGACGGGACAGGGCATGCCCGAACTGAAGCAGGCCCTCTACGACACGATCGACATGATCAGGATCTTCCTCAAGCCCCAGGGACAGGAGGCGGACCTGGACATCCCCCTGATCGTCAAGCGCGGGAACACCATCGGTGACGTGTGCGAGCTGATACACAGGGACTTCAAGAACAACTTCAGATATGCTATGGTCTGGGGTAAGAGCGCCAAGTTCCCGGGACAGACCGTCGGAATGGACCACATGGTCGCCGACGAAGACATCGTATGCATCATCGTGAAGAGATGAGTTTTACGATCGCTGTGTCCCACCCAGGGCTCCGAGGAGTTCCGTGGGACCGGAGATCACCTTCTGAGAGGTTCCGAGCACCTTCGGGTCCCTATCCATCATGACGTAGCGTCCGCGCCGGTCGTACATGAGCATGTAGCCGTAGGAATCCCTGAACCAGGGTGTTCCGTGATAGTCCGAGACGGTGAACGTCAGCGGGACATGGGAGACGGTGATGTCACGGAGGATACGGTCGTCCACCTGGATGGGTTCGCAGCGTTCGGGGAAGACGAGGCCTCTGAAGGTGTCATCCTCCGCCAGGCCGTAGACCCA
>CAZWKY010000071.1:0-3600 GCA_964634095.1 uncultured Methanomassiliicoccales archaeon
CGACGTCACCGTCGTTGGCAACTCCAAGACCTTCGAGATGCTGTACAACTTCTACGGACTGGAGCCTAAGAACAGGCTGGAGGTCAAGGAGGGCGACGAACTGAACCTGGGCAGGCACAACCTCAGGTTCGTGTTCGCTGTGATGGTCCACTGGCCCGAGGTGATGTTCGCCTACGACACGACATCCAGGACGCTGTTCTCCGCGGACGCCTTCGGAACCTTCAAGACGCTCTCCGGTGCACTCTACGCCGACGAGACGGATTTCGACTCCGAATACCTGGACGAGGCCAGGAGGTACTACTCCAACATCGTCGGGAAGTACGGATCCAAAGTCCAGGCCGTGTTCAGGAAGCTGGACGGTGTGCCGATCGAGATGATCTGCCCCCTCCACGGACCCATCTGGAGGAGGGACTTCGGATACATCCTCGGCAAATACGATCTGTGGAGCAGGTACGTCCCCGAGGAGAAGGGAGTGGTAATCGCATACTCGTCCATGTACGGGAACACCGCCGCAGTGGCGGACAGGTTGGCCATGCTCCTGAAGGAGAAGGGTGTGGCCAAGGTGAACATGTACGATGTCACCCGCACCCATCCATCCTATGTGGTCTCCGATGCCTTCAGGTTCACCAACATCGTGTTGGCGGCACCCACCTACAACAACGCACTCCACCCGTCCATGTCATCTGTGATCGAGGACATGACCAACATGGCGGTGCAGAACAGGTCCTACTCCCTGATCGGTAACGGTTCCTGGGCACCCCAGTCCCCGAGGATCATGGAGGAGCGCATGTCCTCGCTCAAGGACATGACCAAGGTCGGGGAGACCTTCGTCATCAGGTCCGCCATGAAGGAGGACCAGGCCGGGGAGCTGGAGAGGCTCGCCGACGACATCGTGGCCTCGATGCAGTGAGCACACTGAAACCAGGAGGGGACATCCCCTCCGACACCCTTCCATATCCTCCGAACCATCTCCGGGTATGGTTTTATAAACAGCACTTAATCGTCCGTGACATGGATCATTTCGATGTTCTCTGCAAGGTCCTGGAGAGGATGGACCCCGCAACCTACAACGACATCATCACAGAGAAGTCCCTGGACATAGTGGCCGCACTCACCGCGATTACCGAGGACGGGATGGACGGAATGTCGATCTACATGGATTTCATCCTATGCGCCATATCCGCCGACGGGAGGCTGGCAGAGGAGGAGTACATGCTCATCGCACCCTCCCTGGCCGCACTGTTCGGAAGGGACATATCCTATGATGAGGCCCTCGCCCTGTTCAGGGAGATGGGTCTGGAGGATCCGGAGGAGTACAAGAGGTCCGTGGACCTCATGGTGGACATCCTCGGACTGCTGTCCCAGGAGCTCAAGGACGACATCATCCTGGTGTGCATGATGGTCTGTGCCGTGGACGGCGTGATCTCGGACTCCGAGAGGGAATGGATCGCCCAGCTCATCGAATGACGGGATGCCGGTTGCTTCGTGTCCGGATGGTGGTTCCGACATACCATTTTATACGTCCGTACAGCGAACACGTTCCCACCCATAGGGAGGAAGATGCATGGAAAGGATGCCAGAGGCGGGATCATGAGCGATTGCCCCATTGTCTTCGATCATCTCCGCAAGGAGTTCAGGAACTTCGTCGCAGTGGACGACCTGTGTCTCAACATAAGGAGGAACAGCTTCACCGGACTGTTGGGACCCAACGGTGCCGGGAAGAGCACATCCCTCAAGATCGCCACCAACCTGACATCCCCCACATCCGGTCACGTCTACCTCAACGACATCGACGTCACCGCCCATCCCAAGAGGGCATTGGACGGTGTCGGCACAGTCGTGGAGACACCCGAGTTCTACACCTATCTGACACCGATCGAGACGTTCGAGTACATCGGCGGACTCCTGGGCATGTCCAGGGAGTCCATATCCAATGAGATAACCGAGATCCTGGACAAGGTGAAGATGGGTGATTGGGCCGACAAGAGGATATGCACCTTCTCCAAGGGTATGAGGCAGAGGGTCGCTCTGGGATTGGCCCTCATGGACTCTCCGAACGTCATCATCCTGGACGAACCCACCTCCGGATTGGATCCGCGGGGTGTGGTGGAGGTCAGGGACATCCTGAAGAACATCAGGGACGGGAACAGGGACCTGACCATCCTCATGAGCTCCCATATGATGCACGAGGTCTCGGACCTTTGCGACAGGATCGCCATCGTCAACAACGGGAGGCTGATCGTGGAGGATGATTTCGATTCCCTGCTAAAGGATGCCGACACGAGGGTCCTGGTGGTCAGACCGTTGAACGAACCCGACGGACGTATGGTCGACGAGATCGCATCGCTCCCCAACGTGGTGTCCGCGGAGATCGACGGCAACTCCATCGATGTGAGGTTCAAGGGTGACATGGACCTGGTGGCGGCGTTCTACCAACAGGTCGCAGGCCTGGATTTCCCCGTATGCGGGATGTCCGAGAGCCACAACGCCCTGGAGAACAGGTATCTGGAACTGATCAAGGAGTCAAGGTAATATGGAACAGGGATTGAGGGACGATCTGAGACAGTCCGTGGTCGTCACACGCAACGAGCTTAGGAAGTTCCTCCGCGGGAAGAAGATGCTCCTGTTCGGAGCGGTCATCGCAGCCGTGCTCATCCTGCTGACCACGCTCCCGTATCTGCTGGGGGAGGGGTACCAGGAGGAGATGACACTCTCCTTCGTGTTCATCACCTTCGTTCCGCTGATCATCGAGTTGGCGGGGATCCTCTTCACGGCCACATCGCTGGTCTCGGAGTACGAGGACCGTACGGCGTTGATCCTATTCACCAGACCCATAAGGAAGAGGTCTATCTTCATCGGCAAGCTGATGGCGTCCGTCATCGTCATGGTGGTCTTCAGCATATTCTACTACGCGTTCACCATAGCGTTCTCCCATCTGGTGGTGGGGGCATGCGTGGACACGATGTGGAAGTCGTTCCTCCTGACGTTCCCCGGACTCTACGCGGTCTGCGGTATGAGCATGCTGATGAGCTCCATCTTCAAGAGGGGGAGCACGGCATCCATCATGACCATGATCGTGATGGTCCTGATGATCAGCATCATCGTGACCATAGTGGCCATGTTCTCCAACCTGCCCACATGGTGGGGTTTCGAGGAGGCGCTGAACTCCATTCTGTATTCCCTGGGTGATTTCGCCACGGCGGAGTTGGGCGAAGTCTTCACCGACGCCGACCTGTGGAGGTCCGCCTATGTCATGGTGGTCTGGGGTACGGTCACCAATATCCTGTCCTATGTGATATTCAGGAAGAGGGACTTCTGATCCCACGAGAAGCCAATCGAAGAGGTCGACCACATCCACACCATCCTCGGAACCCTTCCCCAGGCGGTCCATGGTGAGGATGGTCTTCCTCCATTTGTTACGGATCCCCGTGAGGGGTCCGAACCCCCTTTCCCTCGTCTCGAGGGATATCATGGTCATCGTGACCTAATGGTATTCGACCTTACCGTCCCTGGTGGCGGTGAAATCCACTTCGGTTTTTTTGGACGGACAGAGATCTTCCGTGTACATCTCCAATGGGATAGAGTATAAGCTATCCAAAG
>CAZWKY010000072.1:0-3491 GCA_964634095.1 uncultured Methanomassiliicoccales archaeon
TCCACCCTGAGGGAGATGTACTACATCTCCGAGGGATGGCACAACGCCAAGTTCCACTCACAGGATGAGAGCAACCTCCTGGCCGAGGACCTGGAGACGGTCACCGGCTGCATGAGGGAGGACTTCAAGCTCAGGCCGGAGGAGTCCGGGGCCCACGTGTACGGTGATGTGAACTTCACCACCCAGACCAAGAAGGGGATGAAGACCCTGAACTGCATCGACGATGTGTCCGAAGCGGGTTTCGCCGTCCCCTACAAGGTGGAGGAGGACACCTTCCAGATCGATCCCGGCAACGCGAAGTTCGTCATGGCGATCGAGACAGGAGGAATGTACGCCAGGCTGATAGAGAACGGCTTCCCCGAGAAGTACGGCTGCATCCTGGTGCATCTGAGCGGACAGCCCGCGAGGTCCACGAGACGTCTCATCAAGAGGATGAACGAGGAGTACAACCTCCCGGTGACGGTGTTCACCGACGGTGACCCCTGGTCCTTCAGGATCTATGCGTCCGTGGCCTATGGTGCCATCAAGACCGCACACATCTCCGAGTACCTGGCGACGCCCACGGCACAGTTCATCGGTGTCACCGCATCGGACATCCTGAACTACAACCTGCCCACCGACAGCCTCAACGACAAGGACATCGGCGCCCTGAACGCGGAGCTGTCCGATCCCAGGTTCAAGGACGAGTTCTGGGTGAACGAGATCCAGGCCATGCTGTCAATGAAGAAGAAATCTGAGCAGCAGGCGTTGGCCAAGTACGGTCTCGACTACGTGACCGATCACTACCTCCCCGAGAAGCTCACCGACATGGGTGTGCTCTGATAAGGGGGATGATGCGGGTGTCTCCGGGAGGGGTCCCCGCATCCTCAAACGGCTTCGGGACCTTTTCCCATCACCGTCCGACCCATCCAGGGGTCTGAAGGAACCCTTCAAATATGCTCATGGCATGGGCGGTGAACATGTTCACTTCGAAGACGCTTCTCTGCGGCGATATGCCGGATGTCCGCGTGGGAATCGGACGCGGAACCGACAACGGCAATGTGGAGAGGAGCGTCCTGGCCATGGAGGGCCACGACGTGACCATCTACGACGACCCCTACGAGCTCACCGACGACCTCGCATCGGGGAACATAGATGCCGCCATCCGCGGTGACATGTCATCGTCCATGCTCCTGCCGATCCTGAGGTCCAAACTGAACCTCCCCGCACTGGAGAGGGTCGCGTTCCTGGAACCCGTGGGCGGGAAGCTGATCATCCTCGCACCCGTGGGGATAGACGAGGGATGGACCGACGACCAGAGGTACGACCTGGCCGCAAGGTCCGCACAGCTGGCCAGGAAGGTCGGGATGGGCACCAGGATCGCCATAATGTCCGGCGGAAGGTGCGAGGACATGGGTAGGTGCAAGGCGGTGGACCGCTCCATCGAGAGCGCCAGGTCCATAGCCAAACGTCTGACCGATGATGGTTACGATGCCTACCACTCCCAGATCCTCATCGAGGATGCGGTCAGGGATGCGGACATAATCATAGCGCCCGAGGGGATAACGGGCAACATCATATTCAGGACCCTCCACTTCATCGGAGGGGCCAAGGCACTGGGGGCGCCGGTGGTCAACACGGACAAGGTGTTCATCGACACGTCCAGGGTGAAAACCGATTACAGGGACTCCATAGCCCTGGCGATGAGACTGACGGAGGAATGATCATATGTTTTTGGAAATAGACGGAGGCTACTCGGGGATCAGGTTCTCCGCATGCCATTTCATACCCAGGCACGAGAAGTGCTCGAGACTTCACGGACACTCGTACATAGTCCGCCTCAGACTGGAGGGGGACATAGGCGAGGAGGGGATGATCATGGATTTCGTCGTCCTCAAGAAGAAGCTCAAGCAGATGATCGACGAGGTCGACCACAAGACGCTCCTGCCCACAGCATCGCCGGATGTCCGGCTGACCGTCACGGACGATTCCGTGGAGGCGGTGTCATGTTGCAAGAGGTACGTCTTCCCCAGGGAGGACGTGACCCTCCTGGATATCCCGACCACCACCGCGGAGGAGATGTCCAAGATGATGACCAAGCGCATGGTCGCGGAGATCGACTTCCCCTCCAACGTGAGGTCCGTTTCCATCGGACTGGATGAGGAGAGGGGACAGACCGCCTGGTACACAGAGGTGCTGTGATGCCGAAGGCCGTCGTCCTGCTGTCAGGGGGATTGGACTCCACCACCACATTGGCCAAGGCCATCGACGACGGCTGCGAGGTCACCGCCATAAGCTTCAGGTACGGTCAGAGGCACACCAAGGAGCTGGTCTCCGCGGAGAACGTCTGCAAACACTACAACGTGGACCATGTGGTCATCGACCTGAACCTGAGCTCGTTCCGTTCCGCCCTCACCAGGGAGGACATCGACGTGCCCATGGACAGGGAGGGGGAGCTCGATGCGAAGATCCCGATCACATACGTCCCCGCCAGGAACATCATCTTCCTGAGCATAGCTGCGGGTCTGTGCGAGTCCATCGACGCCGACAGGATATATATCGGTGCCAATGCCGTGGACTACTCCGGATACCCCGATTGCCGCCCCGAGTTCTTCGAGGCCTACGAGAACATGATCAACAAGGGCACGAAGGCGGGTGTCGAGGGCAATCCCATCAGGATCATGACCCCCATCATGCACTCCACCAAGGCGGACATCGTCAGGTTGGGTAAGGAACTGGGCGCTCCCCTGGAGCTCAGCTGGTCCTGCTACAACGGCGGGGAGAAGGCCTGCGGACACTGTGATTCATGCAGGTTGAGGTTGAAGGGCTTCAGAGAGGCCGGTTACCGCGACGAGATCGGGTATGAGCACGATGAGAATCTGTGAGATATTCCATTCCATACAGGGCGAGGGCCTGATGATGGGTGTCCCCACCACGTTCGTCAGGACCGTCGGCTGCAACCTCCGCTGTGAGTGGTGCGACACGCAGTACTCCATGGACGGAGGGGAGGAGATGTCCGTCGAGGACATCATCGACCGCATCGGAGAGGTGTCCCATGTATGTGTCACCGGAGGGGAGCCCATGCTCCAGCCGGAGATGCCCGAGCTCCTGAGGAGACTGGTGTCCGACGGGAGGCAGGTGGTCCTGGAGACCAATGGTTCCGTGGACCTGTCGGAGGTTCCGGATGATCCGCTGATGCTGATCAGCATGGACATCAAGTGTCCGTCATCGGGTATGAGCGACAGGATGCTGTACTCCAACCTCGACCTCCTCTCAGGGAAGGACCAGCTGAAGTTCATCGTCCGCGATGATGCGGACTTCGATTTCGCACTGGGTGTTCTGAGGGACCATCCGGTGGACACCAACGTGATCTTCGGACCCGTCGGGGGCACCGTGAGGTTGGAGTGGTTGGTGGAGAAGGTCCTGGGATCCGGTGTGGATGCGAGGGTCCTGCCCCAGTTGCACAAGATCATCTGGGGGGACAAGAGGTCCGTCTGAGCGCTTCGCTCTCT
>CAZWKY010000073.1:0-3478 GCA_964634095.1 uncultured Methanomassiliicoccales archaeon
GTGAATGATGGTCATGGCATCCATCCGTTTCTACGGATTCCGTAATTCTTCTACGGATTCCGTAGAAAATCTTTCGAAACACAGCAAAAAATGACCCTTAGATTTCTATATCCGATAATTTGAGCTCAAAAAGAACACAAGGGTTTAAATGACCGTAGCCATACGGGGATTCAGTGGTACTTATGGACATTGAAATATGTTGGCACGGAAGGGGAGGTCAGGGACTCGTCACCGCTAACGAGATCCTCGCCGAGACCGCCATCGCCGCAGGAAAGTACGTCAAGGCATTCCCGGAGTTCGGACCCGAGAGGATGGGTGCCCCCATCAGGGGTTTCACCAGGATCTCCGAGACCCCCGTCAGGGTCCACAGCCAGGTCTACGAGCCCGACATCGTCATCATCATGGACGGTACCCTCGTCGGAAAGGTCGATGTCACCAGGGGGATCAAGAAGGACTCCGTCATCCTCGCCAACTACGCGGGATCGCCCAAGGAGCTCCAGGACGCCCTCGGCATCGAGGCCGAGTGCCACACCCTGGACGCCATCAAGATCTCCATGGAGGAGATCGGCAAGCCCATGGTGAACACCGTCATGCTCGGTGCCCTGATCAAGATCAAGGAGCTGGTCCCCTACGACATGCTCGAGGACCAGATCACGACCAAGTTCTCCGGGAAGCTCTCGGACAAGGTCATCGTGAAGAACCTTTCGGCCCTCAAGAGGGGATTCAAGGAGGTGCAGTGAATGGCAATGGCAAACATCAAGGACCTGGTCATCGGAGGACGCATCATCCAGGCGGGGAACTCCGAGAAGTTCTTCACCGGTGACTGGAGGAGTTTCGTCCCGGTCGTGGACCAGGACAAGTGCATCGACTGTCTGACCTGCTGGATCTACTGTCCCGACAACAGCATCGTGTTCAGGGACGGAAGGATGTCCGGTATCAAGATGAGCCACTGCAAGGGATGCGGGATCTGCGCCAAGGTCTGCCCCAAGAAGGCCATCACAATGAAGGAGGAGTGAGAATGGCACACGACATAGCGATCAACGGTGACAACGCGGTCGCACTTGCATGGAAGCAGGTGGACCCCGATGTCTGCGCAGCATACCCCATCACCCCCCAGACCATCATCGTCGAGAAGTTCGCCGAGTACGTCGCCAACGGGGAGGTCACGACCGAGTTCGTCTGCGTGGAGTCCGAGCACTCCGCACTGACCCTCTGTACGGCATCCGAGTCCGCCGGAGCGAGGACGTTCACCGCCACCGCATCCCAGGGACTCGCATACATGTGGGAGATGCTCCCCATCACATCCGCCATGAGGACACCCCTCGTGATGGCCGTCGCCAACAGGGCCGTCAGCGGACCCATCAACATCAACAACGACCACGGGGACGCCATGTCCGCACGTGACTGCGGATGGGTCATGCTCTTCTCCGAGAACGTCCAGGAGGCCTACGACAACTCGATCATCGCCCCCAGGATCGCGGAGCACCCCGATGTCCAGCTGCCCGTCATGGTCAACCTGGACGGATTCATCCTGACCCACGCCATCGAGAGGATGTCGGTCATCGAGACCGCCGATGTGAAGAAATTCGTCGGCGAGTTCGAGCCCATCTTCCCCCTGCTCGACGTGAAGCACCCCGTCTCCCACGGTAACATGGACGGACCCGACTTCTACTACCCCCACAAGTACCAGACCGTTCTGGCCATGGACAGGGCACTGGAGGTCGCGGAGGAGGTCTTCGCCGAGTTCAAGGAGCTCACCGGAAGGGAGTACCACCTGGTGGACGAGTACATGTGCGAGGATGCGGACTACGTCGCGGTCATCCTCGGTTCGTCCTACGGTACCATGAAGGCCACCGTCGACGTCCTCCGTGCAGAGGGCATCAAGGTCGGTTGCGCCATGCCCCGTGTGTACAGGCCCTGGCCCGAGGCGGCCCTCGCCAAGATCATGAAGGGCAAGAAGGGAGTCGCCGTATTCGACAAGCACCTGAGCATCGGATCGTACGGACCCATGTTCCCCGAGGTCGTCACCGCGGCCGCGGAACTCGACCAGATCCCCAAGATGTACAACGTCATCTACGGTCTCGGAGGCGCAGACGCCACCGTCGCCGGATTCAAGAGGATGATGGAGGAGATCTCCGAGGGGAAGGCCAAGAAGATCACCTATCTGGGGGTGAAGGCATGACATCGCTCACACTCAAGGACCTGAACAAGATACCTGTAAGACTCGCAAGCGGACACAGGCTCTGCGCCGGATGCGCGGAGTCCATCATAGCCAAGCAGATCCTCATGGGAACCGAGGACCACGTGGCGGTCTCCGCATCCACCGGATGCTTCGAGGTCTCCACCACGATCTTCCCCTACACCGCTTGGAACACATCCTTCATCCACACCGCCTTCGGTAACGGAGCGGCCACCTGTGCCGGTCTCGAGACCGCGTACAACGCCCTGAAGAAGAAGGGCAAGGTCGAGGAGGAGATCAGGTTCGTCAACTTCGCCGGAGACGGGGCCACATACGACATCGGTCTGCAGGCTCTGTCCGGAGCGATGGAGAGAGGACACAGGATGATGTACGTCTGTCTCAACAACGAGGCGTACATGAACACCGGTATCCAGAGGTCCTCCGCGACCCCCACCGGAGCATCCACCACCACCTCCTGGGCGGGATCCGTCTCACCCGGTAAGAAGGAGTTCTCCAAGGACATGACCGAGGTCATGATCGCCCACAACATCCCATACGTAGCCCAGGTCTCCCCCCACAACTGGAGGGACACCGTCACCAAGGCCCAGAAGGGATTCGCGGTCAACGGACCCAGTTTCATCAACTCGATTTCGCCCTGCCCCAGGGGATGGAGGTTCCCCTCCGACGAGACCATCTCCATAGCCAAGCTGGCGGTGGAGACCTGTGTCTGGCCCCTGTACGAGGTCGTCGACGGTCAGTACAGCCTCACGGCGGAGTCCGCAAGGATCGCGGCCGGAAAGGCCGAGAGGAAGCCCGTCACGGACTGGATCAACTCCCAGGGAAGGTTCAAGCACCTCCAGCAGGAGAAGTGGGCACCCGTCGTGGAGTCCATCCAGGCCGAGGTCGACAGAAGGTGGGACAGACTCGTGAAGCTGTCCGACTTCTGAAGGTCTGTATAAACTTCCAGGGCATTCCCCCGGGTCTTCCCGGGGTGCCCGTATCAATTTTTCTCATGCCCCGTCGATGTGAGGGGCGGTTCATTGTTTTTGGAATAGGTGCCTTGTTCAGGGATTGTCAAGGGCATCTTCTGTAGGATCTTTCGATCGAGATCGGTCTTTGGGATCATCACAAACGTAGATGGAAGAAAAAGCCTTTCGGCCATCAAGTAGAATGAAAAAGTGGTTGACAGCGTGCCTGAGTTCCCGTACGCTTGCGCAATACAGTACAGACAGGTACGCGGGCGGGCTTTACTGCCGGGTTCGGAATGGGACCGGGTGTGACTCCGCCGCTATGGCCGTC
>CAZWKY010000074.1:0-3231 GCA_964634095.1 uncultured Methanomassiliicoccales archaeon
TCCTCACAGCAACCTTTGTCAAGGTCAAGCTCCAAGTCCAAATCTCCGACAAATATTGTGTCGTCCTTACCGAGTGCGTTCGGGATTATCGAGAATGTGTTCGAAATACCGTCCTGCGCATCCATGAACGGAAGCTTTGCAACGGAAGCCAACGATGCAACCGCACCGTTCTTGTCACGTCCGTGCATCGGATTTGCACCGGGTGCTAACGGGATTCCGGCTTTTCTGCCGTCAGGTGTGTTACCCGTCTTTTTACCGTAAACAACGTTTGAAGTGATTGTCAGTATTGACATTGTCGGAACACTGTCACGATAAGTGTGATGCTTTCTGATTTTGTCCATAAAGGTCTTTACAATCATAACCGCAAGCTCGTCTGCTCTGTCGTCATTGTTTCCGTATTTCGGGAAATCACCCTCAACCTCGTAATCGACAACTATGCCGTCCTCGTCACGGATTGCCTTAACCTTTGCATACTTTATGGCACTGAGCGAATCGGCAACAACCGAAAGTCCGGCTATACCTGTTGCAAACCAACGCTTAACCTCTCTGTCATGAAGTGCCATCTGGATTTTTTCATAGCAGTACTTGTCATGCATGTAATGGATTACATTCAATGTATTTACATACAAGCCGGCAAGCCATTCCATCATGTCGTCGTATTTTTCCATTACATCGTCAAAATCGAGATATTCTCCCTCGCACTTTCTGTACTTGGGTCCTACCTGAATTTTCAATCTTTCGTCAACACCGCCGTTGATTGCGTAAAGCAAGCATTTTGCAAGGTTTGCTCTTGCACCGAAGAACTGCATTTCTTTACCTATACGCATTGATGAAACACAGCATGCAATTGCATAGTCGTCACCGTGTGTCGAACGCATAAGGTCATCATTTTCGTACTGAATCGATGATGTCTTTATCGACATTTCGGCACAATATTCTTTGAACGCTCTCGGAAGATTTACCGACCAAAGTACTGTCATGTTCGGCTCCGGTGCTGTACCGAGGTTGTCAAGTGTGTGCAAATATCTGAACGATGTCTTTGTTACGAGCGGACGTCCGTCAATGCCGACACCGCCTATTGATTCCGTAACCCATGTCGGGTCGCCCGAGAACAATTCGTTATATTCCGGAGTTCTTGCAAATTTTACAAGTCTTAACTTCATTATAAAGTGGTCGATATATTCCTGTGCCTGCTTTTCGTCTATAACGCCGTTCTTCAAGTCACGTTCGATATAGATGTCGATAAAGGTCGATGTTCTTCCCAAGCTCATTGCGGCACCGTTCTGCTCCTTAACAGCCGCAAGATAACCGAAGTAGAGCCACTGAATTGCTTCCTTGGCATTCTTTGCCGGTCTGGAAATATCACAGCCGTAAATCTTACCCAATTCTTTCAGCTCTTCCAAAGCTCGGAGCTGTTCTGCCAATTCTTCTCTCAATCTGATATTCTTTGAAGTCATTCTCACAAGAGATGTATCTTTCTGATGCTTTTTGTCCTCGATAAGGTAATCCACACCGTAAAGAGCAACTCTTCTGTAGTCGCCTATGATTCTTCCTCTTCCGTATGCATCGGGAAGTCCCGTGATGATTGCGGATTTTCTTGCAAGACGCATTTCGGGAGTGTATACATCAAAAACGCCCTGGTTATGTGTTTTGCGATATTTTGTGAACAGGTCAACAACCTCCGGGTCTTCCTCGGAATCGTAAGCAGTGCACGCATTCTGTGCCATTCTTATTCCGCCGATAGGCTGAAGTGAACGCTTGAAAGGCTTGTCCGTCTGAAAGCCCACTATCTGTTCAAGGTCTTTGTCAAGATAGCCTGCACCGTGCGAGGTGATTGTTGATACGATTTTTGTATCCATATCCAAAACGCCGCCGGCTTCCTTCTCCTTTTTGGACAGCTCCATAACCTCGTCCCAAAGCTTTGTTGTTGCTTCGGTAGGTCCTTCAAGGAAGCTGCTGTCGCCGTCGTAAAGCGTATAGTTTCTCTGTATAAAATCTCTGACGTTTACACCGTCACTCCATTTTCCGAAATTAAAGCCTTCCCATTCTTCAAATTTCATTATATAAATTCCTCCGTTTCATTTGTTGCCGTAAAGTAACCGTTCCGCAAAAAAGATAAAGGACAACCCTTAATCTTCGAAGAGCTGCCCGGACGTTTTCGTTATGTCATTCTTGCTTACCATCTGTTCGCCGATTCACAGCTCGTCTTCGGCAAACGCACTTACAGTCACAATATAACACATTACAATCGCTTTGTCAATATTATATTTTATTTTCCATAATTTTATACATTTTTCGCCGTTTTACGCCGATTTTTTTTGGGGATTTCTTTAGTATTGTTTTTTTGTCATAATACTTGAAAAATTTATATTTTTTGTTATAATATATAGTGGAAATATATATTAAGGATGTGAACATGCATGATTATTATTATGAAAGACAATGCTTCGGCATTGCAGATAGAAAATGTTGAAAAAAGACTGGCTTCTTTCGGCTTTCAGACACACCCCATTCACGGTGAGAAAAAAACCGTAATCGGTGCAATAGGCGACAAAAGATTATTGAGCATGAACGAAGTTCTGCTCATGAGCGGTGTTGAAAATGTCGTTCCGATTATGAAGCCGTATAAGCTTGCTTCCAAGGAATTGCAAAAGGAGCAGTCTGTGATAGATGTCGGCCACGGAGTTACCGTCGGCGGCAAACAGCTTGCGGTATTCGCAGGTCCGTGCGCAATCGAGAGCCAGGAACAGTTTACCGAGGTTTCAAAAGCTGTCAAGGCGGCGGGTGCAAACATTTTGAGAGGCGGTGCTTTCAAGCCTCGTTCATCCCCGTATTCGTTCCAGGGGCTTGAGGGTGACGGATTAAAAATTATGTACAACAGCGGAAAAGAGCTTAATATGCCGATTTGTACCGAGGTTGTCGATACACGTGACGTTGAACTGGTTGCTTCGTATGCGGATATAATCCAAATCGGTGCAAGAAATATGCAGAACTTCCAGCTTTTGAGAGAAGTGGGCAGACAAAATAAGCCTATCCTTTTGAAGCGCGGTCTTGCATGCACAATGGAAGAATGGTTCATGGCGGCTGAGTATATCATGTCGGAGGGCAACGAAAATGTTATCCTTTGCGAAAGAGGTATACGTACATATGAAACAGCCACAAGAAATACATTTGATGTAAGCGCAATTCCGATTTCGAAAGAGCTTTCGCATCTTCCGATAATCGGCGACC
>CAZWKY010000075.1:0-3102 GCA_964634095.1 uncultured Methanomassiliicoccales archaeon
AACGACTCGCTTGAGTTCGCGGTCGTGACAGGTGTGATGCAGATCGCCAAGGAGACCATCTTCTCAGGTCTGAACAATCTGAATGTGGACAACGTCCTCTCCACCGAGTGTGACGAGAGGTTCGGATTCACGGCATCCGAGGTCCGTAAGATCTGCGAGGACTATGGCAGACCCGATGCCTTCGAGACCGCCAGGGAGTGGTACGACGGATACAGGTTCGGTGATGCCGAGATCTACAACCCCTGGAGTGTCATGAAGTTCGTCAACGGATTCAAAGCCGAGGCCTATTGGGCAGGGACCAGCGGCAACGACATCATCGGCACACTCATAGCGGACGCCAGTGACAGTACCTTCGATGAGCTGCAGATCCTTGGCAACGGGGGAACGGTGACAGGGAAGACCATCCGGCCGACGGTGGCCATGAACGATCTGTCCGAGGAACCCGATGACCTGTACTCTGTCCTCGTCATGTCCGGTTATCTGAACGCCGTCCCCGATGCGGACGGCGAGTATGTCCTGTCCGTACCCAACAAAGAGATGTACGACGTGTTCATGGACGTCATCGTCTCCAAGGGGGTGAAGGTCCAATCCGCCGCATTCCGCTCGTTCCTCAGAGCCGTACAGAGGCATGACATCGCGAAGATGGAGCAGTATGCGTTCAAGATATTCCGGAACTTCCAGGATTGGGACCTTGTCGGCGAGAGATCGTACAGACAGATCGTCGCGGCTGCGGCCATGTGCTTCTGTGGATCGTACACGGTGACAACAGAGGGACAGGATGGCAACGGAAGGGCGGACATGCTCATGAGACGCAACACCCCCGCGGTCCCGAACATCGTGATCGAGTTCAAGAAATCCGAATCCGAGGATCCCGAAAAACACATCAAGGAGGCCGAAGAGGGTCTGAGACAGATCAAGAGGAGGCAGTACTTCGCCAGCCTCAGAGGTCGCACTCTGCTGTACGGCATCTCCATGAACAACAAGATGGCTAAGGTCCTCTCCGAGGAACTGGACCTCTGAACCTTCTTCACAACGGTGCCGTACGTCATCGGGATGTACGGCATTGATTCCATCCATTATCAGACCATGTTCTGGAATGATCGTCATTTTCGGAAAAGTTAGGATTGTAATCGGTACTTTTCAATCCATTTAAATAACCAAATGATCATGATCAGAATATGGACGGTTGCATCCCCCGCGAAAACTATCTTGAAAAGCTCAGGGGACTGAGGGACCTGCCCCTGATCAAAGTGATCACCGGTATGAGACGTACCGGGAAATCCACACTGATGATGATGTTCCGGGAAGAGGTGGTCGCATCGGGGACCGATATCGGAAACACCTGCTACATCAACCTCGGAGATGAGACCGACATGACGATCTCCACACCCCGTGAGCTCATGGATGGGATCAAGGAACATCTGGTTCCGGAGAAGGGCACATACGTCTTCCTGGACGAGGTACAGAACGTCGATGGTTGGGAGCGTGTCGTCGAATCCCTGTTCATACGCGGCGTCGATGTGTACGTGACCGGGTCGAACTCCCGTATGCTGTCTTCGGAGATATCCACGAAGCTCTCGGGGAGGTATGTGGAGGTGGATGTCCTCCCCCTCTCGTTCTCCGAATATCTCCTGTTCCGGGAATCATACGGTCCGGAGGCCACGACCGAAGGGAAGTTCTCCGAGTACATCCGTTGGGGCGGCCTTCCGGTGACGGCCCTGATGTCCGGGTCCAGGGCCGATCTGATTTCCATGATGATCTCCGGAACATACAACACCGTGTTCATCAAGGACGTTATCGAGAGGAACAGGATCAGGAACCCCGCGGTGATATCCAATGTATCCAGATTCATGATGGGGAACATCGGGAACAGGACATCTCCCAGGAACGCCTCCGGATTCCTCGTCAGCAAGGGGATGAAGGCGTCCACAGACACAATAGATTCCTACATCGGATTCCTGGAGGATGCGAGGCTGTTCACACGCGCGAGGCGCATGGATTCCAAAACGAAAGAATACCTTCACACATCGGACAAGTTCTATGTCACGGACATAGGCATGAGGAATGTGGCCATGGGGTATGATGACAGGGATATCGACGGGGTGTTGGAGAACATCGTCTTCATGGAGCTCATCCACAGATACGGGAACGCCTCCGTCATGGATGTGGACGGCAGGGAGGTCGACCTCGTCTCATACGATCCGAAGGGCGAGCCCCTGTACTTCCAGGTATCCGTCAGCATAACCGATCCGAACACGATGGAGAGGGAGCTGCGGCCCCTCAGGGCGATCCGGGACAACTATCCCAAGGCTGTGATCACCATGGACAGGTACCCTTACGACAACGTCGACGGCATCCGTATCGTGAACGTCGTGGACTTCCTCACCGAACAGACTGTGTGAGCGGTTCTCATGATTCCCTTACCATGATGGTGTTCAACAAACAATGGTTAAGTGTGTATGTGTTGAATATGGAAACCGATGAGTAATATAGAGAAGATTGAATCGGGGAACCTGTGTGGCGGTGATGTGCCGAGGATACCTCTCGGAGTGCATGATCTCATGGAGATCTGCGAGGAGGACATCATCCCGATCTGATGGAGGGACACGTTCTCCTGTGGGGCATATGCCTCGGTCCGGAGATAGCATCAGAGGGGATCACGGTCCGATGTAGGCCCATTCCCCATCGATTCCGGGGAACATTAGCGTTACAGGGATTGTCGATATTTCCATCATTACAAAGATTACAGACATTACAAGCCAGGGTTATAATATGGGACACACCTATGGGGTTCACATGAGAGGAACAAGGAGGAAGACGATATCGACGACCGTTCCATTGGGACGGGATGAGGATACGATACACTTATCAGAACAGATGGTATCGGAATCCGTATGGACAGGGGCAGGCCTATGATCCCGATCGGGACAGAGGAGTTCAGTGAATTCCGTGATGATGGGTTCTACTACGTTGACAAGACGGAACTCGTATCGGACATCATCGCGAACAAGTCAAAGGCATTCCTCTTCACCAGACCCAGGAGGTTCGGAAAGAGTCTGAATTTGTCCATGCTCGATTGCTTCTTCAACCTGAAGTACAAGG
>CAZWKY010000076.1:0-2785 GCA_964634095.1 uncultured Methanomassiliicoccales archaeon
GATTCTCTTTTTCTCGGCAGCAGCGTGCCATACAACGCCGCCAGCACGCCCCAGCGCAGAATTCTTCCCCAGAATTCCACCGTTCGCATCTCGCGCGTGCCGACCTTCACCAGTTTTGAAGCGCTGCCCGTCAGGTTCCAGAACACGTCCTTCAGCGAAGACCATTCGACGATGTTCTCCGGAACCCATTCGGTAAACACCGTCAGCGGGTGGATGGAAAACGAAGCCAGCGCGTACAAAAGTCCCAGCAGCGCGCCGTACCCCAGCACGCCGCACAGAATCATTCCCGCCAGCATCGGCGCCGTGCGCTGAAAGTAGTTCCAGCGCAGCTTTTCACGATACCGCGCCGCCATCGAAGCCGCCGCGCGATTCATCCTTCTGAAAAGCGCCAGAATCGCGCTCATGCCAAACACCATCAGGATGACACGGGGCAGCATCATCTGGCGCATGGTTTCCTTTTCCAGACTGTAAAAACAGCCGTCGCTGCGCCATGCCGAGCGCATAGTGCTTTCAAACATCGTCCGGGCACCGGAATTCGCGATGGGCTTGGCGACGATCATCAGCACGTCGCGCGGCGCATCCGCCTGCGAAGTCAGCGGCACATATGCGCAATGCTCGCTCTGTTCGCCGACGCTTCGGCGATGCCGAACCGTTCCGACCACATGAAATTCGACGCCGCCGATCTCCGCCTTCGCGCTCTCGGGAAGCTCCGACCCAAACAGCGAAAAAGCGAGATCTTCATCCAGCAGCGCCACACGGTCGCCCTGACGCAATTCCGTCTCGGTCAGCCTGCGACCCTGCTTCAAAAACACGGGATGCACTTCAAACCAGCCTTCGCCGACCGCATAGACCGTCGCCGAGCCCGTCGTATCACCAGAACTGACGGAAGCCGTTTCCGTCACCGCGCCCACAGCCACCGCCGAAGTGCAGTCCGCCAGCTGCTCCGCCGTCTCTTCCTTTACCGTCAGCGCGCGGCGCAGATCCTCTTCACCCTCCGACGCAGCCACGGCGAACTGCAGCGCGTCCGGCACGGCGCACAGCACAGCCATCGAAACCACCGCTGCCAGCAAGCCGAGCACGATCAGTGCGCAGGGAACTGCGCGCAATCTTCCTCTTTTCATGGCCGCCTCCGCGTCATTCGACGTACAGCATGACGGTATCGCCATCGCTGATCGGGCGATCCTCCATGTAGGCAATGTCGTAATAAGCCAGCTCCTCTTCAATCGAAACCAGACCGCTCGCCTCCGCCAGCACCGTCACGTTCATTTTGTGAACGGTCATCTTGGAATTGCCGAAATTCGAATAGCTGGTATTCACGGTATACACATAGCGATCGTCGCCCGTTCCATGCACCGCGCTGGCGGAAATCAGCGTGGTCTGCTGCTTGGCGCGGTTGATGAGCACCAGCGGCGTATCCTCGATGGTCATGGCATACACGCTGCTGAACGCGCTGATGATCTCTTCCGAAAGCTCAACGTCGGCATATCGCTTGCCCTCGGAATCCAGCCCCGTCTCCAGCACCTTCGTCTCGATGCTGCCGGAGCGCTCCGTTTCCATGCTCACGCTCATGCCCTCGGAGACGGATTTTTTGATGGAAGAGATGTCCGCGCGCAGCACCGGCGCTTCGCCCTCGCGGCTCATGGAGAAGAGATCGCCGCTGCCGTCATAGACGTCGCCCGCCTTCACCGCCACATCCACCACATAGCCGTCCCGGGGCGCGACAATCGCGCGCGCCTCGGCGTTCAGGCTGCTCAGCGCCTGCATCTTTTCCTCGGCGTCCGCCATCTTCTCCTCCAGATCCCGTTTTCCGGAGATATAGCTCCACACCGCGTCCTCCGGCAGATAGCGCGCCGCGCCGTCCAGCGCCTCCTGCGCCGCCTGCCTTTTCCGCATGCATTCGCGGTAGGCTGAAATTGCCTCCCGCAGTTCCTTGCTCGCGCCCTCGGGCATTCCCTCCTCGGGAAGTTCCAGCTTCTCCTGCGCCAGAAGCGCCTGCATATTGATTCGCGCCGCCAGGCTCTGCTTCTGCAGATCGCGCAATTCAAAGTAGGCCTCCGCATATATTTCATCGCTGCGCCGTATGCGCAGGCCCGAATTCTTGCTCTCCAGCATCAGCAGCTGATCCAGCGCCTCATCGTAGCTCGCCTGATAGCCCTGCATGCTGCTGGCATAATCCGCCACCCGCGCCTCTAGGATCACATCCCCCGCCTTCACCTCGTAGCCGGGGCGAACGTTGACTCGGGTGATCTGCAGGGTCTGCCCCTGCTCCAGTTCGAAGCGAACCGGATCGGAGGCGGCGAAGGTCAGCCGCGCGGCCAGCTCCGTCCGCTCCTCCAGCCGCCCGCTCTTTGCGCGGGTGATCTTCACCTTGGCGGTGGTGATCGTCTTTATGGGTCCGGAAAAGAACATGCACAGCGCCACCACGGCGGCCATCACCGCCAGGGCGCGCACCGCAAATTTTTTCAGATTCATCTCTCCCACATCCTCTTACTTCAGTTCCGTCAGCTGAATGCCCGTGAGAATATCCTTCAGGAAATACAGATAGACAAACAGCGCGGGCAGAATGTAGATCGCCGCGCCGGCGAACTCAAAGCCGCTGCTCTCCTCCACGAGCTGGTTGAACATCACCGACAGCGGCTGCAGATCCGTGCGCTGGGCAAGGTAGGTCATCGACTGCTCCACCAGATTCCATCAGTCCGCAAAGGACAGCGCCACAGCCGCGCCGATCACCGGGCGGCACACGGGCAGCACCACATGAAAATATGCCCGTATCGTGCCCGCGCCG
>CAZWKY010000077.1:0-2603 GCA_964634095.1 uncultured Methanomassiliicoccales archaeon
ATTATAGCTCTGTCCCTCTTCAACGGGAGGATATAATGGAGTCCGGGGCTCTCCTCGACCTGCTTTTTCAGGAATTCCGGAGGGAATCCCTTGTCGGCGACAACGATGCCGTTGACGATCTCGAATTCCTCGAGGAAATCACCTATGGCCCTCTGATCCACCATGTTCACGGGATACACCTTGCTGCAGATCGGCTCCATACGCTCCAGGCTATAGGCGTACATGATGCTGACCTCTCTGTATCCGTGTTTGGATGTCTTCCTGGAGATCTCGGACAGGGAGTTCACACGGCTGTGGTCCTGACGGAGTGTTCCGTCGATGATCACATGTTCCCCCATTTCGACCCTTCCGGCCATCATCCTCATGAATCCGTTGACGGAGTTCACCTTGTTGCCGATCCTCCTTAGGAAATCCGACATGTGGGTCCTTCTGAGGTTCACCACAGGCAGGGTCTCGGTCAGGAACGATTCCTCATATTCCCTCTGGAGAAGACGGTATGGGATCCCGTTCTTGGCCGCCTTTATCACCGAGGCCACGTAAAGTGTGAGGGGTTCATCATCTTTGAAATGGAGTTCGAGGAGCTCCAAGAGGTCACGGTTGAGGCGGTCGTTCAGTCCGACCCTGGGAATCACAATGATCCAGCAGTATATTTAGAATCTGAATCAACTCTAACAACATTTGAGTTGTGTTAGCGGACGACCCTCTCATGGGTCACGAACACATCCGACTGGCGTGTGGCGATCCCGTAGAGATGGAGTTCCCCATGGAGGTCAGCGAAGTAGCGGAGGTCGAATATCTGCCTCAGGGCCGCTTTCGACACCTCGACCATCGTTCCGTCATCCGTGTTCCGGGGTTCATCCTTCAGTTCCAGCACCGCAGAGGGGCCCCTCCCGTTGCGGGGGATGATGGCTATGTCCGAATAGCCCTTGCCTCCACCGTACTCCGAACGGACATAGTGTCCCTTGGTGAGGCAGTTGAGTAGTCCGAGGGTGAACGCCTGATAGTATCTCTCATCCTTTCCGACCTTGTTGTCCATCTGGATGTCCAGGCATCTTGAGAGCTCCCTCTCCAGATCATCCGGTGAACCGCTCAGGATGGCCTTGGACAATGTGTTCATGTGGACAGCATCCCAGCGGCCGTGGACCAGCTGGTCCAGCAATCCGTCCCTGACCTCCCTGTTGACCAGGCTCAGCCTCCATTCCCCGCCTCCTATAGGTGCCGCCTTGAGATAGCCGGACCCGGTGAGTAGGGACAGCAGACTGGTCATGGAGCAGAGGTCCGAGAAAACCATGTTCATGTTCAGTTTGGTCTCGATGGTGCCGTCGTTGTACAGTTTGGTGATGGTCTCCGGTGCATCGGGTCCGATCAACCTCATGGACTCCAAAACTATCTCCGGGTCCCCTTCGTTGAGCCAGTACGGTGCCGCCCTGTACCCCTCGTCGATGTAGTTGAGGATGCTCCAGGGGTTGTATATCTCCGAGTCACCGAAGCGGTATCCGTCGTACCATTCCCTCACCTCATCGAGTTTCTCGGGGTGGCCGTAGTGTGTGAGGATGTCCCTCACCTCCGATTCGGTGAATCCGAAGGATGTGCTGCATCTCGAGGTGAGGATGTTGTTGATCTTGAAGTGGTTCAATCCGGAGAACAGGTTCTCCTTGGCGATCTGCATGACGCCTGTGACGAGGCCGAAGCTCATGTCCTCGTTGTTCTTCAGTGTCTCCGAGTAGAGCCCTCTCAGGAATCCGAGGATCCTGTCATGGCCGTCATGGGTGAGGGACCTGTTGATCGTGCTGTCGTACTCGTCGATGAGGACGATGGGTTTGACCCCGTGGTGGGTGTTGAGGATCCAGCAGAGGTCTGCGAGGGAGCTCTGGAGGTCGTTCTCGGAGAGTTCGCGTCTGCGCCCCTTCATGAAGATGTCCATCTGAACATCGTCCAGGGCGGTGGAATCGAGGAGGTAGTTGTACTGCGTGTACAGTTTCGATATCTTCGCATACAGTTTCGAGATGAACGAGTCGTAGTCCGTTGCGGGCAGGTCCTTCATATCGATGCGGATGACGGGGAGGCTGTTCATCATGGACACGGCTTCTGGATGGTCCATGACCTTCAGTCCGTCGAACCATCTGTTGCCTTTGTACTTCAGATTGAAGAACGAATCGATCATCGAGAGGTTCAGGCTCTTTCCGAACCTCCTCGGTCTGGTGAAGAGGTACGCCTCGGCCCCGGTGTCCACGATGTAGGATATCAGTTCGGTTTTGTCGATGAAGAGGTAGTTCCCTTCGCGGACCTTCTTGAAGTCATCGACACCCATCGGTATTCTGAGGCTCCCCTTTTCCATGACCATTCCCATATCATAGGCTGACATAATGGTATCGTGATGATCTTCCATCCAGTGGTGTCACTATCTGTTCCATCCTTATGCCGAGGATATTGTTTCAGACATAAGTGTGTCATAGGAGATGACTATAGGGGTTTCAACCAAGGGTTGGGAGGATCCCGTGCGGGACCCTCCGCTTTAGGTTATTGGTTATCCCTCTCTCTATGATCTGGTTCTTATGCTTCGCTTAAGGTTCTTCTGATGATGATCAGCTTCTCATCATCCT
>CAZWKY010000078.1:0-2531 GCA_964634095.1 uncultured Methanomassiliicoccales archaeon
ATCTCGGTCTGCTCCGAATCCGACCACCACGAATACGTGATACCGGACACGGCAGAGAGCGCAAGGGCGATGACAACGACCGAAGCGAGCAATGCTTTCGTCTGTGCTTTCATTTCTTCTTCCTCCTCGGCTCCTGCCGAGAGAACTGCCCGCCTCCGGAAAGGAGGTATTATGGGCGATGAATGCCATGTCCGAAACGGCGGGGCGTCACAGTTTCCAAGGGTGTCCCGTCACCGTTTACGGCTCCATCCCCTTCTCAGGGGCCATGGCGCGGAGTGTGATTTCTCATGGACCTCCAGTCGGAGGGATGCCGTCTGCGAAGATCCCCAGTCTAAAGCTCAAGGCCTTCCCCATCAATCCGTTCCCCGCTTCGGGATCCATCGAGATCGTGACGACAACCGTCGATGACGTGCCGGAACCAATGGTGTCCAGGGAAACCGATGATTCATCCCCCATCTCAAGAACGGAGAATGAGGAACCGTTGCAGGAGACGGTGATGGCAGATGCGACATCGTCCGAGCCGGACAGATATTCCAGAATCAGGTACGCGGAGGTATCCACGGACGTGTTATTCCTAACCTCGATCGTCAGAACCCGGGACTCGCCGGGGGCCATCGGGTCCCTGAAGTCATAGTCACTCAACCCGACCGGGGCGCTTCCGGATATGACGTAGGCGGAGAATCCGGTGGCCGAGGCGACGTATATCGGGAATGTTGCAGTGGCAGAGTATCCGTTCTCGCGATAGGTCACAAGCACATCCTCGGGACCCTCGGAACCCATGTCCGCGGACACATCAGAAGGGGTGACGACCGCGGCCCTGCCGTCATGGTATGTGACGGTCACCTCGGCACCGGTCATGTCGACCACATCACCGACATCATAGACCACCGTCGTCGGAGGGGTGGTGACCCCGAGGGTCATGTAATAGGAGACATCGACGGTGAACCGGTCGGTCATACCCATGTACGAGACGGTCACGGTCTGCTGTCCAGGCGATGAGAACACCTCTGGCGACACCGTGTACCCGGACACGGGTGTCCTCGAACCGTCGCTCCACATAGCATACACCTTACCTGACAGATCCACAGGATCCCCGACGAACGCGGATGTCGGGGGATCGGAGACGGTGATGGATGCCATCACCGGAGTAGGGGTCGGCGTGGGCACAGGTGTCGGAGAGGGACCTGGTGAAACAGGGACGAACACCGCATGGACGGTCATATCCTTACGGACATCATCGAGGACGTAGGAGGTCATCCCGCCACCGACGGACACGCCGTCCACCATCAGCGAGGACAGCCTGTACCCAGTATCCGCGACGATGGAGAACTCCACACTGCCCCCCTCGGCCACATCGACCTTCCCAGAAGGGGAGATGCTGCCCCCTGTCGACGAGGAGATGGAGACGGTGAAAACCTCCGCGACCTCGGTGAAGACCACACGGACATGATGGTTCCGGTGGATGTCCACTATCGTGAGAGTATCACCCGTGATATCCACGGGATCACCGTCCAAGTATACGGAGGAGGGCCCCCAACCCTCTGCGGGCATCAGGTTCAGAGACACCGAACCTCCGTCGACCACGTCGGAGACCATCGGATCCACGATGCCCTCCCCCTCGACCTGGACAACGACTGTCCAATACTCCTCTCCGCCATCATCATACAGGAGCACCGCCCCTGCCACGATGAGCAGTACCAGTACGATCGGAACAACAAGCCTCTTCAAACCGCTGTCATCCATCCCTATCGACCTCGCCAAGATGTACGAAGACAGGCCCATCAGGCCCGGAATCCTCTGAGGGGACGGTTTCCGCCTTCCCTCCGGACATTGTGCGGTCGATCGGACCGCCTGAGAATGATTGTGATGATGTTTCGTGATCCCCCTTCAGGATGCGGACGATATTCCGGACCTCCGACACTATGAGGATCAGACACGGGACCAGGATGAGACAGACCTTCCCGGTCCAGGAGGATAGGAACACGACGAGCTGTCCCAACAACGGTGCGACACCCACCACCTTCCCGTGGATATCACCGGAATCCGAGGTCACCACCTGTATGGAACCGTTCGTGGGGTCGTCGGCGATGGAATCACCGGTCAGGGTGTAGGTGTACACACCGTCGGCCTCCGAGATTGAGATGATCCTATGGGTGACGACCATCGATTCGAAGGATGTTGGATGGATGTAATCAAAGGTGAGAACATCTCCCACCTTGAGAGAAGAGTGATCGTCAATGGGGCGGATCAGCACCAGGCTCCCCGTGGGGATGGTACGTATATCGTAATCCCTCGGTTCACCATCCATTGACCCCGAAACGACAACTCTCGCCTCGGTGTCGGAGTAGTCCAACGACCCTCCGTTGATGTGCGCCGCATAGCCCAGGGCCGCCGCTACCGAAACCACGACAACCATCCATAGGGCAACGGTCCTGCGGGACGCACTGGGGAACATCTGACCACCTGTCTTGAAACGGGTCCGGTCCCGAAAAAGGGCCGACGGTCGGCAACGATTGCCCGACCCCCCCCCC
>CAZWKY010000079.1:0-2400 GCA_964634095.1 uncultured Methanomassiliicoccales archaeon
GACGACCAGGGCAAGGTCCAGGTCAACCGCGGATACCGTGTTCAGTTCAACTCCGCCATCGGACCCTACAAGGGCGGACTCAGGCTCCACCCCTCCGTCAACCTGTCCATCCTGAAGTTCCTCGGATTCGAGCAGATCTTCAAGAACAGCCTCACCACCCTCCCCATCGGAGGAGGAAAGGGAGGATCCGACTTCGACCCCAAGGGCAAGTCCGACAACGAGATCATGCGCTTCTGCCAGTCCTTCATGACCGAGCTCGCGAAGCACATCGGACCCGACACCGACGTCCCCGCAGGTGACATCGGAGTGGGATCCAGGGAGATCGGGTACATGTTCGGACAGTACAAGAGGCTCCAGAACGAGTTCACCGGTGTCCTGACCGGAAAGGCCATCGGATGCGGCGGATCCCTCGCAAGGACCGAGGCCACCGGATACGGACTCTGCTACTTCACTGATGAGATGCTCAAGCACAACGGCAAGTCCTTCGAGGGTAAGAGGGTCGTCATCTCCGGTTCCGGAAACGTCGCCACCTACGCATGCCAGAAGGCCACCCAGCTGGGTGCCAAGGTCATCGCCGTCTCCGATTCCAACGGATACATCCTGGACGAGGACGGTATCGACTACAGGACCCTGAAGGAGATCAAGGAGGTCAAGAGGGACAGGATCAAGACATACACCGACTACGTCCCCACCGCCAAGTACTTCGAGGGCAAGGGGATCTGGACCATCCCCTGTGACATCGCACTCCCCTGTGCCACTCAGAACGAGCTGAACGAGGAGGATGCCGAGACCCTGATCAGGAACGGATGCTTCGCTGTCGCCGAGGGAGCCAACATGCCCAGCACACCCGGTGCCATCGCTGCCTTCCAGAAGGCAGGTGTCCTGTTCGGACCCGCCAAGGCCGCCAACGCAGGTGGTGTTGCAACCTCCGCACTCGAGATGTCACAGAACAGCGCAAGGCTGTCCTGGTCCTTCGAGGAGGTCGACCAGAAGCTCCAGGGCATCATGGTCAACATCTACAAGCAGGCCTCCGAGGCCGCTGCAAGGTACGGTATGGAGGGCAACCTCGTGGCCGGTGCCAACATCGCGGGATTCGAGAAGGTCGCCAACGCCATGCTCTGGCAGGGTGTCTCCTACTGATGATCGAAACGGGGGTACCTTTCCCGGTACCCCCACCTTATGAAACACCCCTTTCTCTCCGCTCTCTTCGTCCGTCCGGTCGTCATGGTCATCACGGGGTGATGGTGTCGATCCATCCTCTGATGCGCGGAGGCTTTCTACGGACATATGGATTCGACGGTCGGATCGATTACTGGTGGTAAGACTCCGATAACACCGATCCTCTGATGGAGCTCCACTTAAAGGATGGGAATGGAGGACGCCCCTCTCGGAGCATCCCGGATCGAGGTGGTGTCAGCGGATGATCTTCCGATAGGTCACGAACACATCCTTCTGACGTGTTGCGATGCCGTACAGATGGAGTTCGCCATGGAGGTCGGCGAAGTAACGGAGGTCGAAGATCTGGTTCAGGGCACCTTCGGCGACCTTTACCATCCTCTCATCACCGGTGTTTCCGGGTTCATCCTTCAGTTCCAATATCGCGAACGGACCCTTTCCATCACGGGGGATGAGCGCTATGTCCGAGTTACCCTTGCCGCTGCCGTACTCGGATTTGACATAGTATCTTTTGGTGAGGCAGTTCAGCAATCCGAGGTAGAATGCCTGATAGTACCTCTCATCTCTGCAGAGTTTACCGTCCATATGGGCGTCCAGGCTCTTGGAGAGCTGTGTTCTCACCTCATCGGGGGACCCGGATAGTATGGCCCTGGACATCTCGTTGATGTTATCGGTCTCCCGACGTCCGCTGACCAACTGGTCGAGGAGACCGGCTCTGACCTCTCTGTTGACGAGGAGGAGTTCCCATCTCCTTTCCTCCAGGGGTATGGCCTTGAGGTACCCTGAACCGGTGAGCAACGAAAGGAAACCGTTCATCGAACCCAGGTCCGTGAAGATCATCTTCATGTTCAGTTCTGCTTCGGCCTTGTTGTCGTTGTAGAGTTCGGTGACGATCCTGAGGGCATCCGGGCCGACCATACTCATGGATTCCAATATGAGGTCCGGATTTCCCGTGTTGATCCAGTGTGTGTCCGCCTCGAATCCCCTGTCGATGTATGAGATGATGCTCCATGGGTTGTATATCTCCGCATCACCGAATCTGTACCCATCATACCATTCCCTGACCTCGTCGAGTTTCTCCGGATGCCCGTATCTCGTAAGTATCTCCGATACCTCGGATTCGGTGAAACCGAACATGGTGTTGCACTCATTGTCAAAGATGTTGTCAGTATACAGGTTGTTCAGACCGGAGAAGAGGTTCTCCTTGGCGATCTGCATCACACC
>CAZWKY010000080.1:0-2386 GCA_964634095.1 uncultured Methanomassiliicoccales archaeon
TCTTCCGTCATTCGTCGAAGAATCCCTCCGTTCCGCGATAACGTACGATGAAAACTTAGTCGATTGTCGAACAATCAACGGAAATCGGAGAATAACCATCGGATTCCTACGAATTTCGTTATCGATTCTACGGAATAAAGCAAAAAACTACGGATTCCAGACCAACATTTATTAAACACCAGCAGATACGGTGACTCCATGAAAGCACTTCTGAACCCGACCTCAGTGGCCATCATCGGAGCGTCCAACGATCCGACCAAGCTGGGCGGAATGCTCGTAAAGAACATGATCGACGCAGGCTTCAAGGGCCCCATCTACCCCATTAACCCCAAGGGAGGGGAGATCCAGGGACTGAAGGCCTACACCTCCGTCACCGAGATCGGTGCACCCGTGGACCTCGCCATCATCGCCGTCAAGGCCCCCCTGGTCCCCGGCGAGATGCCCAAGCTCAAGGAAGCGGGCATAAAGTACGCATCCATCCTCACGGCCGGATTCAAGGAGGACAGCCCCGAGGGTGCCGAGCTCGAGAAGCAGCTCGTCGCAGCCGCCAAGGAGAGCGACGTCCAGTTCCTGGGACCCAACTGCTTCGGTCTCATGAACCCCGACCTCGGTGTCAACGCCACATTCGCACACCTGCTCCCCAGGGCCGGTAACATCACCATGTTCTCCCAGTCCGGAGCCGTCGGTTCCTCCATCATCGACTGGGCCTACTACAACAGGATGGGACTCCGCAACTTCGTCACCTTCGGTAACAAGGCATGCGTGGACGAGGCCGACCTGCTGACCGAGGTCTCCAACGACCCCAACACCAAGGTCATCGGAATGTACTGCGAGGGTATCAGCGACGGAGAGAAGTTCGTCAACGCCGTCGAGAACATGCCCGTGAAGAAGCCCATCGTGGTCTTCAAGTCCGGAAGGACCCAGGCGGGTTCCGCAGCCGCATCCTCCCACACCGGTTCCCTCGCGGGATCCGATGCGGTCAACAACGTCATCTTCAACAAGCTCAACATCCACAGGGCATTGGACCTGGACGAGATGTTCGACGCCATCAGCGTCTTCTCCACCTGCAGCCCCATGAGGAAGGACGGTATCGCGATCATCACCAACGCCGGAGGACTGGGTGTCATGTCCGCCGACGCCACCTTCGACGCACCCTACATCAACGCCATCAAGTTCTCCGACGAGACCATCGCCGAGATCAAGAGGCGCGTCCCCACCGTCGCGGGACTCACCAACCCCATCGACGTCAGGGGAGATGCCAAGGCCGAGTACTTCAAGGAGGTCATCGACATCGTCACAAAGGACCCCAACGTGGGAGGACTCGTCATCATGGGATCCCCGCTGGACACCGCCGACCTGGAGTCCATCGCCAAGATCATCGTCGAGATGAGGGACGACATCCCCGTGCCCACCACCTGCTGTTTCGCAGGCGGTTACAAGTGCGACAAGGCCAACATGATCCTCAGGGAGGGTAAGATCCCCTGCTACCCCACACCCGACAGGGCCGTCCGTGCGCTGTCCATCCTCAGGAAGTACACCGTACGCAACGAGATGAAGCAGGACCCCCTCCAGGTGCCCGCAATCTCCGGAAGGGAGATCGCCAAGAAGGTCCTGGACAAGGCCAAGGAGGAGGGAAGGAACTCCCTGACGGAAGCGGAGGGTAAGGAGATCTTCGCCGCATACGGTATCCCCACCCCCGGAGAGGCCACCGTCAGGTCCGCAGAGGAGGCCGCAAGGGAGTGCGACAAGATCGGCTACCCCGTGGTCATGAAGATCCTGTCCCCCGACATCAAGCACAAGACCGATGTCGGTGGTGTCGTCGTCGGTGTCAAGGACGCATCAGAGGCCGCCGCGGCATACAGCAGGATCATGGAGTCCTGCACCAGGAACGTCCCCGAGGCGAGGATCGACGGAGTCTCCATCCAGCAGATGGTCTCCGGTCAGGAGGTCATCCTGTCCATGATCCGCGATGTCCAGTTCGGACCCGTCGTGTCCTTCGGACTCGGTGGAATCTATGTCGAGATCCTCAGGGAGATCTCCCAGGCACACGTGCCCATGACCGAGCAGCAGCTGGACGAGATGATCAAGTCCACCAAGGCCTACAAGCTCATGTCCGGTGCAAGGGGACTGCCCGAGGCGGACATCGAGGCCATGAAGGACACCATCAAGAGGATCGTCCTCATCGCCATCGAGAACCCCGAGATCCACGAGCTGGAGATCAACCCCGTCATCGTGGGACTCAAGGGCAAGGGCTGCTGGGCCGTCGATGCCCTGGTCACCCTGATGAAGGAGTGAACCCCATAAACCGCTGGGGGGATGTTCCCCTCAGCTCATGTTATGTTCATCTCTTACCGTCCGGCCTCGGTTGTGGGTCGGGCGGGTTTTC
>CAZWKY010000081.1:0-2273 GCA_964634095.1 uncultured Methanomassiliicoccales archaeon
CTAAACAAACCTGGAGATAGCTGGCTCTCCCCGAAATGCCTTTAGGGACAGCCTCTGGCAGAGCCCGCGGAGGTAGAGCACTGGACGCGCGAGGGGGGGTCAAACCCTACCGAGCGCGATCAAACTGCGAATGCCGCGGGCCAGCGCCAGGGAGTGAGACTGCGAGCGACAAGGTCCGCAGTCAAGAGGGAAACAGCCCGGACCGCCGGCCAAGGCCCCAAAGCCATGCTGAGTGTGAAATGAGGTGGAGCTGCAAGGACAGCCAGGAGGTTGGCTCAGAAGCAGCCATTCCTTGAAAGAGTGCGTAACAGCTCACTGGTCGAGCAGCTCTGCGCAGACAATGAAACGGGGCTAAGCATGGCGCCGAAGCCGCGGGCCCGCAGCCTTGAGCTGCGGGCGGTAGGGGAGCATTCCGCCGACCTGGGAAGGCGAACCCGCGAGGGGCGCTGGAGGAAGCGGAAGAGAGAATGCAGGCATAAGTAACGAAAAGACGGGTGCGATTCCCGTCCGCCGGAAGCATAAGGGTTCCAGGGTAAAGGCAATCTTCCCTGGGTAAGTCGGCCCCTAAGGCCAGGCCGGAAGGCGTAGCCGATGGGAAGCTGGTCAAGATTCCAGCACCGGCTGCAACACGATGCCGCGACGCATGAGGCGGATTCAGGCAGGAGAACGGTAGTTCCTGTCCAAGCGCGGAGCTTTTGAGGAGGGGGCTAAATGACCCTCCGAGGTGACGCGTTACGGGGAGGCGAGAGAAAGTCGGACCGAAGCTGGACGAGTCAAGGTGCCGGGAAAGAGCGGCTAGGCTAATTGCAGGCGACCGTACCGTAAACGGACACACGTATGCGGGATGAGAAATCTAAGGCGCACGAGAGAACCCGCGTTAAGGAACTCGGCAAAATGCGCACGTAACTTCGGGAGAAGTGCGGCTCATGCAGAGATGAAATGAGCGGCAGAAAGCAGGCCCAGGCGACTGTTTATCAAAAACACAGCCATCTGCGAACCAGCAATGGGACGTATAGGTGGTGACACCTGCCCGGTGCCGGAAGGTTAAGGGGAAGAGTGGGCCGCAAGGCGAAGCCCTGAACCGAAGCCCCGGTAAACGGCGGCCGTAACTATAACGGTCCTAAGGTAGCGAAATTCCTTGTCGGGTAAGTTCCGACCCGCACGAATGGTGTAACGATTCTGGGCGCTGTCTCAACGCGGGGCTCGGTGAAATTTATGTGCCGGTAAAGAAGCCGGCTGCCCATAATTAGACGGAAAGACCCCGTGAACCTTCACCGCAACCTAATGCTGGGACTCTGTCTGGCATGTGTAGGATAGCTGGGAGGCTAGGAGGCGCGGCCGTCAGGCTGCGCGGAGCCAACGGTGAAATACCAGCCCTGCCGGACAGGGTTTCTAACGGGCGCCCGTAAAGCCGGGGTCCGGACAGCGTTAGGCGGGCGGTTTGACTGGGGCGGTCGCCTCCCAAATTGTAACGGAGGCGCGCGAAGGTCTCCTTGCCCTGGTTGGAAACCAGGGGATCAAGTGCAAAGGCATAAGGAGGCCTGACTGCGAGGGAGACATCCCGGGCAGGCGCGAAAGCGGGTCTTAGTGATCTGGCGGTGCTGAGTGGAAGGGCCGTCACTTAACGGACAAAAGGTACTCCGGGGATAACAGGCTGATTTTCCCCAAGAGTTCACATCGACGGGAAAGTTTGGCACCTCGATGTCGGCTCATCGCATCCTGGGGCTGGAGCAGGTCCCAAGGGTTTGGCTGTTCGCCAATTAAAGCGGTACGTGAGCTGGGTTCAGAACGTCGCGAGACAGTTCGGTCCCTATCTGTTATGGGTGTCGGAGACATGAGAGGATCTGCCCTTAGTACGAGAGGACCGGGGTGGACGGACCTCTGGCGTGCCGGTTGTTCCGCCAGGAGCAGGCGCCGGGTAGCTAAGTCCGGAACGGATAACCGCTGAAAGCATCTAAGCGGGAAGCCGGCCTCAAGACACTGTCTCCCAGGGATCCCGGATCCCCTGAAGGCCCCCCGCGGACTACGGGGTTGATAGGCCGCAGGTGCAGGCGCGGCGACGCGCACAGCCGAGCGGTACTAATAGGCCGTGAGACCTGGCCATATCCTTGTTCCCGCGCAGAGCGCGGACTCACACTCCTTCTTTGGCATTGTTTTTTATGCCGGCGGCCATGGCGGGGCGGATATACCCGTTCCCGTTCCGAACACGGAAGTCAAGCGCCCCAGCGCCGATGATACTGCGACCAGCGGGAAAGTAGGCCGCCGCCGGCTTC
>CAZWKY010000082.1:0-2121 GCA_964634095.1 uncultured Methanomassiliicoccales archaeon
CTCGAGATAACCCTCGGAGGTGCTGGACAGCCCCTTCAGGACGAGCTTAACATCGATCGTCCCGTTCGTCCGGTTCTCCACCTTCACCATGGCCGTCTGGGAAATGCCCGGGACCATGTTGTCCAGTAGGAACAGGTCCACTTCGGGATCCGTTATCCTGCCCGTGGTGTAATCTTCGGGGACGATGTCGCGCACGGCCCCGCCATCCACCATGTTCCCCTCGATCCTCTCCAGATAGACGGCCACATCACCTGTGATCCCAGAAGGAGTCACGGGGATCCTCTCGAACACCGCACGAACGGCGGTGTCCTTCGTCACGTTCTGCAACGTGTACCTGGTCAATCCGGTACCGGCGAACCCCCCGTCCACATCCAGATGGGACAGTCTCCACCCGCTGATCGGATTGATCGAGAACGTTATGGTCCCTCCGTGCTCCACGAGGGTCTCCCCGGAGGGGGTTATGGTCCCCCCGTAGGATGCCGACGAGGTGACCGTGTGCATCACGACGGCCACACGATGGGAGACGGTGATGGACACGGACACATCCGAGACGATGTCGGAGATGGTGAACTCCCGATCCGCCCCGATATCCTCCCCGTCCACCTCGACCGAGGTCAACGTGAACCCGTCGTTCAATTCCACAACCACGGTCAGCGAACCTCCGTAGGCCACCCTGACCTTCCCCGAGGGGTCCACCGTACCAAAATCGTATCCGATGGTCTCGACCCGGACATCCACATCGATGTCCACCACGGGGTCCGCGGGCTGTGTCTCCGTTCCGTCGGATGCCTCCCTGAAGGTGACCTCCACCGCATGGTCGGAATCCATGACGACCCTGTACAGGTTCACCGATCCCACAGGGTTCCCGTCGACGGTGATGCCGTCGATGACGTATCCCTCGTCGGGGACGATCCTCAGAGGGACCTCCGCCCCTTCATCATGGTACGATTCACCCGACGGATCGGTCCTGCCGTTGCCCTCGGAGGTAACGGTCAGTTTCATACCGACCTGCACGAACACGGCCCTGACCTTATGGTCCCCGTGTATGTCGGCGATGGTGAGGACATCACCGTCCGAAACAACCTGGACGCAGTCGAGCCACACCCCTTCAAGCTGCCAACCCGGATCGGCGGCGAACACGATGTCGACGGAATCCCCGTCCCTCACTTCGACGGACGAGGGGTCCGCAGAACCCCCTCCGACGACCTCCACGTCCACAGTCCACTTCGGTTGGATGACAATAAACAACGCCAGGACCACAATGATCGCAACGACAATCGCAACCGCTATTCCCTTACGGTCCATTAGAAAAACCTCCAGAACGATGATACGGTGATATCGGAGGTCATCGGATGGACCTCCTGAACAATCCGTCGTCGGGCACCTCGCGCACCTCGACGGTTTCGATGAATGTTACCTCCCCCGTCCCCTCGGATACCGTCTCCACGGGAACATCCTCCTCCCCTCCGGACCTGAGGATCCTGACGATGTTCACCATCTCGGAGAACACCAATATCAGACAGGGGATGACGATGAGGCACAGCTTCCCCGTCCAAGAGGACAGGAACACGACAAGCTGTCCCAACAGCAATGAGGTCCCCACGACCTTCCCGTGGACATCACCGGAATCCGATGTCACCACCTGGACAGAGCCGTTGGTGGGATCGTCGGCTATGGAATCCCCGGTCAGTGTGTAGGTGTAGACCCCGTTGTCGACGTCGATGCCGACTATCCTGTGGGTCACCACCATGGACTCGAAGGAGGTTGGATGAATATAGTCAAAGGTGAGAACATCTCCCACCTTGAGAGAAGAGTAATCGTCAATGGGACGGATCAGCACCAGGCTCCCAGTGGGGATGGTACGTATGTCGTAATCCCTCGGTTCACCGTCCATGGAACCGGAGACAACGACCCTCGCCTCGGTGTTGGAGAGGTTCAGGGACCCGCCGTTGATGTGGGCGACATATCCCACTACCGCTGATACTGCGACGATCACGACGAGCCAAAGGGCCATCGTCCTGCGGGATATGGTGAGTGTCAATCCGAACCCTCCTGTACGGACGGGTCCGGTCCCGAAAAAGGGCCGACGGTCGGTGAAGATTGCCCGACCCCCCCCCCCGC
>CAZWKY010000083.1:0-2039 GCA_964634095.1 uncultured Methanomassiliicoccales archaeon
GTTTGAGAGTGTTGTCAAACTTGAGAGATCTCGAACGTCAAACTTCAGCCCGCGGGCAAACGCCGTGTTTGAGAGTGTTGTCAAACTTGAGAGATCTCGAACGGGGTAGTTAAATGAAATTGAAACTCAATGGTTTGAGAGTGTTGTCAAACTTGAGAGATCTCGAACCCTCCAGCGTATCGATCTTGTGATTCAGATGTTTGAGAGTGTTGTCAAACTTGAGAGATCTCGAACCGGAACCGTATCATATTCCTCGTTGTCCTCGTTTGAGAGTGTTGTCAAACTTGAGAGATCTCGAACAATGCAACCTACGATTCGATCGTCTCAACAGTTTGAGAGTGTTGTCAAACTTGAGAGATCTCGAACCGAGGTCGTCGAGGATCTTCGACGGATTGTGTTTGAGAGTGTTGTCAAACTTGAGAGATCTCGAACATGTGTTGGTGTTCAACCCCGACATTGGCAGTTTGAGAGTGTTGTCAAACTTGAGAGATCTCGAACTCGAAAGCATAGCGCAGGCGTGCAAATCCAGTTTGAGAGTGTTGTCAAACTTGAGAGATCTCGAACAGGTTAAAGTGAAGACCGACTACGGCTACAGTTTGAGAGTGTTGTCAAACTTGAGAGATCTCGAACATCAGGATCCTGTTGTTACTGTGGGTGCGCGTTTGAGAGTGTTGTCAAACTTGAGAGATCTCGAACTGTCCACGGGAGTGAGCTTCGCGGCGTTGGGTTTGAGAGTGTTGTCAAACTTGAGAGATCTCGAACGATAGTCCTCGGGCTTGCCTTTGGTCGTGCGTTTGAGAGTGTTGTCAAACTTGAGAGATCTCGAACGGTCCTCATGCGAATCCACCGGCACATACTGTTTGAGAGTGTTGTCAAACTTGAGAGATCTCGAACTAGACAAGAGGATTAGAAGACCTAAACAGCGTTTGAGAGTGTTGTCAAACTTGAGAGATCTCGAACCGTTCAGGGATTCCCTCGCTGCGTCGATGCGTTTGAGAGTGTTGTCAAACTTGAGAGATCTCGAACCCTCTAGATGTGCCGCGTCCAGTCGGCGCAGTTTGAGAGTGTTGTCAAACTTGAGAGATCTCGAACGCTCCAGTTTCGGAGATGAGCTGGGAAATCGTTTGAGAGTGTTGTCAAACTTGAGAGATCTCGAACCCCCCGCTTCCTTGGCACATGCATTCGCGTGTTTGAGAGTGTTGTCAAACTTGAGAGATCTCGAACATTATCGCATCGGTCGCACCCTGCGGAACTGTTTGAGAGTGTTGTCAAACTTGAGAGATCTCGAACCCTTACTCGGCGGTGTCGCTGTTCTCGGTGGTTTGAGAGTGTTGTCAAACTTGAGAGATCTCGAACCCAACGATAGAGCGTGCGGATGTTAAACATGTTTGAGAGTGTTGTCAAACTTGAGAGATCTCGAACGGGACCACATGACCTCCGAGGAGAGGGCGGGTTTGAGAGTGTTGTCAAACTTGAGAGATCTCGAACCGTCGGTGTCAGGGACAACGGCGGTTCGATGTTTGAGAGTGTTGTCAAACTTGAGAGATCTCGAACCGTAACCAATTCCTTAAATTCAAAGTCCAGGTTTGAGAGTGTTGTCAAACTTGAGAGATCTCGAACCCCAGTAGACGCGACTTGATCCGTTTCCCTGTTTGAGAGTGTTGTCAAACTTGAGAGATCTCGAACGCTGACCCTCCGCCAGTGCGGTGGAGGGTGGTTTGAGAGTGTTGTCAAACTTGAGAGATCTCGAACAGGCGGAGGCGGAGGCGGAGGTTTTGAATGGTTTGAGAGTGTTGTCAAACTTGAGAGATCTCGAACCCCTCACGCCAGGAAGCTCCAGATCCTGATGTTTGAGAGAGTTGTCAGGATTGGAATCGATGTGGTAGCAATCTGACGTTAAAGTATGATTATCAGTCTATTTATGAAGCATTTCGATTGCAATTAATATGTTCTTGACTATGGCAAAACCATTATTTTCACGTCAATAGTCATATTTTTATACAATAGCGATATCCGAAAATCACCGTCAGAGGTCAAGA
>CAZWKY010000084.1:0-2017 GCA_964634095.1 uncultured Methanomassiliicoccales archaeon
GCACGCATGCGTTATATATGGAGATGGGCGGAACGATGAGGTCGGTATCGTAAGTATGTGATGGAGAATGAATGGCGCCGAGAGGGAGATTTGAACTCCCGAGGGAAAGTTCCCACGAGCTTTCCAGGCTCGCGCCTTACCGGGCTGGGCCATCTCGGCTTCGTAACACAGGCATTGGGTGCTTGTATTTAACGATTTGTCTACATTACTGTATCGGTCATCATCCTGTCCAATCTATGTCCGAACGGAAGTCCGTGAGGTGCCTCCTGATGCCGCGTGCCCTATCCAGCTCCTCCGTGTCCGCGACGAACACGGAGATGTCCTCGGATGTGCCGCATCCAGTGATCACCTCGCCGAACGGGTCCAATCCTCTGGAACATCCGTGCATCTCCAGGCCGTTCAGGGGGCCCACGTTGTTCACATATGCCAGGTATGTGACGTTCTCCAGGGCCCTGGCGGATATCACCCTGTCCAGGAACGGTTTCGACTGCACCGCGGATGCGGCGACGCATATGTTCACGGATGCCCCGTTGAGGGAACATCCGTGGAGGATCTCCGGGAAGAATATGTCGTAGCATACGCACATACCGAAGCCCATCCCGTGGTAGCGTCCGATGGCCGGGCCGTCCCCTTCCGAGAACCCGTTCTCCGCATAGACCCCGAAGCGTGCCAGGTGGGCCTTGTCATACCATGTGTCCCCGTCGGGGGAGAGGAATGCCAGGCTGTTCATGGTCCCGTTCTCCGTGTACCTCGGAGATCCGACCGCGACGGCCTTGTCCATCCTCCTGCAGACGGCGGAGATCTCCGATATCGCGGTCTCCACATCCTCCCTCAGGGGGCCGTAGTCCGCGCCGTATCCCGTGAGGAACAGCTCCGGGAGGATGAGGACGTCCGCATCGGTGGACTCCATGCAGGACACGATCCTCTCCTTGTTCGATTCGACATCACCCACCACGGGCATGAGTTGGCACAGGGCCACACGGACCTTCATGTCCGCCGGATGTTCCGTGCAATGTTTAAAATCCGCGCCCTCCGATATGCCGTGATGATGGCAGGAGTAAGGATCCCCAACATAACCGCGGAAGATGTGGAGTCGCTCATAGGTTTCATTAGGACGACCGTCCGGGATGCGCACAGCGACGGAGTGGTCATCGGACTCAGCGGGGGGATTGATTCCGCCGTCGTGACGAAGCTGTGTGTGGAGGCACTGGGTTCGGATGCCGTCCTGAACGTCTTCATGCCCTCCCGTGTCACCCCTGCGGAGGACTACAAGGTCACCAAGGAGATGAGCACGGCATGGGGCACGGAGTACAGGGTCGTGGACATCCAGCCCGCTGTGGATGCGCTCGTGGCGGTCCTCCTGTCCGGCGAGGAGACCCCCCTCGAGAGGGGCAACATATCCGCCAGATGCAGGATGGCCGTGCTGTACAACCTCGCCAAGAAGAGGAACTACCTAGTCGTGGGGACATCCAACCAGAGCGAGCTCATGATGGGGTACTTCACGAAGTTCGGGGACGGTGCGTGCGACATGATCCCTCTGGCCAACATGTACAAGACCGAGGTCAGGCAGATTGCGAAGCTCATCGGGATCCCGGAGGAGGTCATCTCGAAGCCCCCGTCCGCAGGACTCTGGGAGGGTCAGACCGATGAGTCCGACATGGGCATCAAGTACGCCGATCTGGATGCCATCCTGTACAACATGGAGCAGGACAGGTCCGACGCGCAGATATCCGCCGATACAGGTCTTTCCAAGGACCAGGTCGCACAGATCCGCAGGCAGGTCGAATCCATGGAGCATAAGAGGCTTCCCCCTGCCAGGCCCAGCGATTACTGATCAGGTCGATAAAACCTCTTTTCATTCTTCTTTCATCGATTCTGATGGCGATTATACAATAATGTTATAGAAATCATTAAATATTATACGTTCATTGACTGGTTTGTTGCTCCTGTAGTGTAGCGGCCAATCATGAAGCCCTCTCGAGGCTTCGACACGGGTTCAAATCCCGTCGGGAGCACT
>CAZWKY010000085.1:0-1856 GCA_964634095.1 uncultured Methanomassiliicoccales archaeon
TATTATAAGGGGAAGTTGTGTTTGAGAGTGTTGTCAAACTTGAGAGATCTCGAACTCCTGATCTGTGTGATGAGCTCGCCGGTTGGTTTGAGAGTGTTGTCAAACTTGAGAGATCTCGAACTGTCCACGGGAGTGAGCTTCGCAGCGTTGGGTTTGAGAGTGTTGTCAAACTTGAGAGATCTCGAACATTGCCACTACCTCCTCCTCCTGCACTCGTGTTTGAGAGTGTTGTCAAACTTGAGAGATCTCGAACGGAGAATTTCAACCGTTTCTACAGGATCCAGTTTGAGAGTGTTGTCAAACTTGAGAGATCTCGAACTCCTCCCATGGCCCGTCGGGGTGCCGTAAAGTTTGAGAGTGTTGTCAAACTTGAGAGATCTCGAACTTCGGCTCGGATGTCGCGGTAGGGGTGTCGGTTTGAGAGTGTTGTCAAACTTGAGAGATCTCGAACGAGCTGGCGATGTCGACCTTGTGGTCGTACGTTTGAGAGTGTTGTCAAACTTGAGAGATCTCGAACACCCCGTGCTCCAGGTCCTGATGGCCGACCGTTTGAGAGTGTTGTCAAACTTGAGAGATCTCGAACTGTATTCCTGTGCATACTCGTAGTAAGGGTGTTTGAGAGTGTTGTCAAACTTGAGAGATCTCGAACGATAGTCCTCGGGCTTGCCTTTGGTCGTGCGTTTGAGAGTGTTGTCAAACTTGAGAGATCTCGAACAGGTTGTCCAGGTGCCATGCGGACACCTGCGTTTGAGAGTGTTGTCAAACTTGAGAGATCTCGAACGGTTGCAAGCCCGTGCTCTTCAATAATGGAGTTTGAGAGTGTTGTCAAACTTGAGAGATCTCGAACCATCGTTCATCCTTACGCAGTTCGCTTTGTGTTTGAGAGTGTTGTCAAACTTGAGAGATCTCGAACTCGCACTGGACATGAGCAGATATGGCAAGGGTTTGAGAGTGTTGTCAAACTTGAGAGATCTCGAACCCCTTTGGAGGTTGATAGAATGAAACTGACGTTTGAGAGTGTTGTCAAACTTGAGAGATCTCGAACCGCCGTTCGGGATTACCCTGAGCACGGCATGTTTGAGAGTGTTGTCAAACTTGAGAGATCTCGAACGGACCTCGATGTATCTCTTGAAGCCTCCTTGTTTGAGAGTGTTGTCAAACTTGAGAGATCTCGAACTCCAGGATGAGTTCATGCCGGAGTCGGGTAGTTTGAGAGTGTTGTCAAACTTGAGAGATCTCGAACCGATATACTCTAATTTCGTGTCACGCTATGGTTTGAGAGTGTTGTCAAACTTGAGAGATCTCGAACAGCCACAGCGACCGTTTGGATGCCGTGGAAGTTTGAGAGTGTTGTCAAACTTGAGAGATCTCGAACTTCTTTCCTCAATCGTCTGATCTTCGACCCGTTTGAGAGTGTTGTCAAACTTGAGAGATCTCGAACCGCGCTTCCAACGATAGAGCGTGCGGACATGTTTGAGAGTGTTGTCAAACTTGAGAGATCTCGAACTTCAAGGTCATGTTCCACAACGAGGAGCTTGTTTGAGAGTGTTGTCAAACTTGAGAGATCTCGAACGGGATTGAATCCCGCTAGAATCGCCTGTGCGTTTGAGAGTGTTGTCAAACTTGAGAGATCTCGAACCGATGCTCGAGGTCGGCGACGAGCTAGTAGGTTTGAGAGTGTTGTCAAACTTGAGAGATCTCGAACCATTCCAAAAAGAGATATACCCCGTGACGCGTTTGAGAGTGTTGTCAAACTTGAGAGATCTCGAACAGTCCACGGCGATCTTCTGCCCGGACTCGTGTTTGAGAGTGTTGTCAAACTTGAGAGATCTCGAACGTCAAACTTCAGCCCGCGG
>CAZWKY010000086.1:0-1844 GCA_964634095.1 uncultured Methanomassiliicoccales archaeon
GACAGCATGGGAATCACCGAATACCTTCTGATCGTCCTGGTCATCCTCGCAGCCATCCTGGTTGTCGTGGTCGCCATCAGGATGATGAGGAGCTGAAGAGACCGGTGCCATGGGCATCGGGAGGACCATCGATGAGAACATCCCCCAAGGGAGAGGAAACGATCCCGGGGGCATATGACGGTCCAACCCACAACCGAACCGAACGAGGATAGGCGGTGCGGAGAAAGACGCACCGCACAAGGGGCCTCTCCCCCTCCCACCGAGATGAAGAAATCTCAACTGGAATGAGGTGGAAGTGGAGAGGGGCCCGCCTCCGGACGGTGAACGGGATCCGAGGTCGGGATGGAGATCCCGATCGAGGACACCCACTCCGTTCCGGAGGTCCAGGTCCTCATCGGTCAGGCCCATATCGCAACGGACAGTAAGGTGGAGATCACGATGACACTCGACCAAGAGCTCATACAGACCAGCGGTGAGAGGAAGCTGTACAAGAAGAGGAACTCGATGCTGACCTCGACCCCTTACGAGTACGACCCCGACAACCCCCTCCCGGTCCTGGAGGAGAGGCACATGATGGACATCCTCATGTACCTCTACACCCACGGACGCTCCAAGAAGACCGACGTCTACAAGGGGATCAGCCTCAACTCCCGTATGCCGGAGAAGCTCACACGCCTCCATCACGCGGGACTGATAGTCGTCCACAACTACGAGGGCAACAGCAACGCCCGCGGGGATGTGGAGCTCACCGACTACGGGGCCCTCGTGACCCAGGTCGTCCTCAACCTCAGCAGGATCCTCAAGACCCGTCCCAGGGACGAGGTGGACCTCGTCAGGATGGGCATATACCCCGACGGTAAGGTCAGCGGAACATTCAAACCGGTTCCGATGGATGATCTTTTATGACCATACCCGGGAAACCGGTTCCCCGGATCGGTACACCCGTCCGTGAGGACACGGCGGGACCGGTCCCCCATCCCCGACCGAAGGGGATGAACACATCTTAACGTTCTTCCGTCCCCGGTCAATCCTTAATAACGGACACAGGGACATCCCCTCCCCATGATATTCACATTCTCCGCCACCGGCAACTCGTACCATGTGTCCCGTCTCATATCGGAATCCACGGGGATACCGAAGGTGGACATCGCCGCGGCCGTACGTTACAGGCGTTACCTGTACGACGCCAAGGGGGAGGATGTGGGCTTCGTGTTCCCCGTGTACTTCCTCGGACTCCCCCATATGGTGAAGGTCTTCGCCGAGAACCTGGAGGTCCGCAACCCCGGCAGGGTGTTCTGCATCCTCACCTGCGGCGGACACTCCGGCATGGCAGGGGAGATGCTCTCCGAATGCCTCGGTGACAGGCTGCACATCGACTCCATGTTCGACATCCTCATGCCCGACAACGCCGTGTTCTACCAGGATCCTCCGTCCGTCGGGGAACAGGGGAGGATCAACACCGAGGCCGACCTCAGGATACAGGACATCATCGGTATGCTGGGGTCCGGTGATATCGGCGACCACAGGGAGCACTCCGGTCCCGACAACTCCCGCGAACTGTACTCCCACTACGACGATGCCAGGGTCACCGAGCCCTTCTCCATCAACGACAGGTGCATCGAATGCAGGATCTGCGAGGACGTCTGTCCCGAACAGGTCATCAGGATCTATCACAGGAAGCCCGTGTGGGACGAGGACAGATGCTCCATGTGCATGTCATGCCTGAACCTCTGTCCCAAGGGGGCCATAGAGTTCGGCGACACCACCCGGGGCAGGGGAAGGTACCATCATCCCGACTTCAACGGGAGGATCATCGGCATACCGCTGAGGTACTGAGGGAGGAT
>CAZWKY010000087.1:0-1668 GCA_964634095.1 uncultured Methanomassiliicoccales archaeon
TATAAACACCGCACTCCACGAAACGGTTGAAAGATAATCCTTTGTATAGGTAAACGATTCAACGCTTGTAGCACCTAACATTCGGCTTAAAGGTGCAGAAAGTGAAATCAAAATTACCGTGCAAACAATACCAACCGCCGTTCCCGACCAAAAACAGAATGATGATACTTTTTTGGCATATTCGGTATCCCCTCTGCCCATAGCCCTTGATATCACCGATGTTCCGCCTATGCCGAAAAGATTGCCTATTGCAGACGGAATCATAAAAATCGGCAAAGCATAGGAAACGGCGGCTACCATATACGGATCCCCAGTTCTGCCCACAAAAAATGTATCGGCAAGATTATAAATCATTACCATTATCATACTGCATATCGCAGGAACAGTATTGAAAAACACCGCTTTTGGGATCGATGTTTGTTCAAAAACTTTATTCTTAACTTCTTGCATAAAACGGCTCCCCTTCTGAATTATTTTACATATTCCGTTTTGATGCGATTTTCGGGGATATCACGAATTTCATATTCACCGTCAAAATATCCAAGCGCTATCGCGCAGCAGGGTGTCATACCGTCGGGTACTTTTAACTCTTTTACAAGTTCGGCATTGCCGCTTAAAACACCGACCGCGCCCCAAATATGACAAGCCCCAATCCCCATATCGGTTGCGGCAAGTGCCATATTCTGCACAAGTGTTGCGGCATTTGAATAATTCACGTTACTGTCTCCCGCAGACGAAACTAAAATAACGGTGGGTGCACCGTAAAACGGGTGCATATCGGGATTGCCGACTGCATTTGCCATATGCTGCTCCCATTTTAGAAGTAAATCTTTATTTGTCACAACAGTCATACTCAAGCTGTCATACATAGCTCTGCCCACAGGTGCGGCATAAGCCGATTTAAGTATTTCCGAAAGTTCTTGCTCGCTGATGGCTTTGCCGTTAAAATTGCGGATAGTTCTTCTGCTGTAAATGGTGTCTAAAGTGTTCATAATAGTTCTCCTTTTTTAAAGTTTAAATAATTTTTCTGCGTTTTTATATGCAATCAATTCTTTGTCGGTGTCACTAAGCGGTGCATTTTCTATAAACGGCACTGCACCCTCATTGCTTATAAACGGGCAATCTACCGAATGAATAATGCGATCGGCACCTAATACCTCGACGCAGAATTTCAGCTGCGGATAATCAAAAATGCCACTCGGTGTGACATATACATTTTCTTTAAAGGTATCGGTCACGGTACGGTTTAACTTTGTCACCGATTGCGGCATAGATTGGTCGATTCTTGACAAAAAGAACGGTAGCATTTCGCCCCAATGCCCCGCAATAAATTGCAATTTCGGGAACATATCAAAGCGACCTGCCAAAACAGTGCGAAGAATTTGAATTCCCGCTTCGTTATGCCAGCCCCAGCCGTGCAACGAGAGTCTTGCGCTTACTTCTTCCCCGAGTCCGCCGTAGTACGGCGCTTGCACAGCATTAAGCGGAGCGGCAGGATGTATGTAAATCGGCAATTCGAGCTCGGCACACGCCTCCAAAACAGGTATAAATTGTTTATCATCAAGAAAAGCATCGCCGCTTGTCGCTCTGCCGGCGAGCAGCACTCCGTGAAAGCCTAACCTTTTAATGCGTTCGGCTTCTTTGACTGCCGCCTCTATATTTGACCAC
>CAZWKY010000088.1:0-1577 GCA_964634095.1 uncultured Methanomassiliicoccales archaeon
CCGTCCTTGGCGTGCTTCTCTATGCCGTTGAAGATGTCATCCTCGGTCATCTCCACCACGGCGTTCCTCCTGGCGGCGGTGAGCCCGGTCTGGTATATGGGGACGGAACCCATCATCACGGGGCATTCCTTGAGGAGTCTCGCCCTTATGGCGTCGATGTCCCCTCCGGTGCTCAGGTCCATGACCGCATCGGCCTTGTACTGTATGGCCACCTTGAGCTTCTCCAGTTCGGCATCCAGGTCCACTATGTCCCTGGATGTTCCGAGGTTCACGTTGATCTTGATGGAGAGTCCCTCTCCGATGGCGGCGGGCTCGGCATCGTGCACGGGGTTGTGGGGTGCACAGATGCGACCGGATGCGATCCCGTTCCTGATGAACTCCTCGCTGACCTTCTCCTTCTCTGCGATCCTCTTCATGAGGGGGGTGATCTCTCCCCTGCGGGCCACGTCCATGATAGTGCTCATTGTGAATCGTCGAGCGTATCGGTGGGTTTTGATAAAAAGCACACGGATGGGGCGGTCGGGACCCCTACAGGATGATGTGCACGTTCGGTACTTTCGGCGACCTCTCCGGGTTCTGTTCAAATACACTGTTGCGGATGAAATGGATATGACAGATCGGGATGCTCGCAGGATAGAGGTTTACCTGTACATTCAGGACACCATGGCGGATTGGGAGATCGGATATGTGACCGCCGAGTTGGCATCGGGCAGGTTCTTCAGGAAGGATGCACCGGAGGTCACGGTCAGGGCCGTGTCTGCGGACGGTTCCGCAGTCAGGACCATGGGCGGACTGAGGGTCGTTCCCGATGGAGGTGTGGACGACATCCGCATCTCCGGGGATTCTGTGCTGATCCTCTCCGGTTCGGACAGGTGGCAGGAGCTGACCTCATCCCCGGTGATGGGGAAGGCGGAGGGGATACTTTCCGCAGGGGGTACGGTATGTGCGATATGCGGTGCCACCGTGGCGTTGGCCGAGCACAGGATGTTGGATGACAGGCGTCACACGAGCAACGGCCCCGGATTCCTCGGCATGTTCTCGCCGCACTACGGGGGCGAGCCACTGTATGTCGATTCCCCGGCGGTCTCCGACGGAGGTGTGATCACCGCCGGTTCCCACGGAGGGCTCTTGTGGGCGAAGCTCATCCTCGGGCGTCTCGGAGTCTTCGAGGATGATGTCCTAGAGGCGTGGTACGGGTACTTCACCACTGGTGATCTCCAATGCTACTACCGTATGGCGGGGGCCATGGGCGGGAGATGACCCCGTTATATACCAAAAGACTCTACTCGGAGCAATGACCGGACATCTTGTGGACGATACCGTTACCGTGAAGGAGCAGAAGGAGGGCAGCCAGCTCTACAACAAGGGCAACTACGGTTACCCCCGCAGCGGAGGCGGTGTCGACCTGGACCTGGTGGAGGCCACATACCTCGTGGAGTGCAAGAGGTTGGAGGTCGAATACCAGGGGGAGAGGATGTCCTTCGAGGAGCTCTTCAGGTACTCGGCGTCCATGTACGACGGTTTCGACATCAAGTACATGGTGTACAGGGACATCAGACAGAGGGGTTTCGTCGTCA